>NZ_CAXTHT010000026.1:0-6158 GCF_964244285.1 uncultured Friedmanniella sp. | reverse complement strand
CCATGACCAGAGCGTCCAGCGGGTCGCCGTCCTGGCCGAGCGTGCCCTCGATGAACCCGTAGTCGGCCGGGTAGGTCGTGGAGGTGAAGAGGGTACGGTCCAGCCGGATCCGGCCCGTGTCGTGGTCGACCTCGTACTTGTTCTTCTGACCTTTCGGGATCTCCACGGTGACGTCGAACGTCATGCCACTGAAGGGCACGGAGTCCTTCTCGGCGTTGGGTGCAGTCACGCGGAAACCTCCTGGGGCTACGCTCGGCCGGGCTGTTGTGGCGAGCCAGGGTCACCTTAGCGTGGAGGAGTGAGCGCCCTGTCCGGTGTCCGGAGGTTCGGTATCGCCCTGGTGGCGATGCTGGTGGTGGCCGGTGTGGTGGTCGGTTCGGTCACCGGATTCTTCCGCGCCACGGCCGAGCACGGGCTCTACGCCTCGGGCCTGTGGGTCGACGGCGGCGCCTCGACGATCAGTCCGGGCGCCCTGGACGCGCCCGCGACGCCTCGCCGCTCGACCACTCCGTCTCCGCGCGCGACGGCCGATGACCTGCCCTCGCCGGTGCTGGCCGCGGCCGGTAAGAGTCGGGTCGCGTCGGCGGCGAAGGTGGCGGCCCAGGTGCGGGCCGTGTCCATCGCGGGGATGGGCGGCTCCTACAGCGGGGAGGTCGCCGACCTGTCCACGGGCAAGGTGTTGTACTCCCACCGGGCCTCCACCCCGTACATCCCCGCCTCGACCATGAAGCTGCTGACCACCACGGCCGCGCTGTCCCTGCTGGGACCAGAGCACGAGTTCACGACGTCGGTGGTGCGCTCCGGCAAGCACCGGGTGGTGCTCGTCGGCGGCGGTGACCCGTACCTGGGCGCGAAGGCCGACCCCGAACACCCGGGCCGTGCCTCCCTCGCCGCGCTGGCGACGACCAGCGCCGCCGAGCTGCGCCGGGCCGGGACCACGAAGGTCAGCCTCCGCTACGACGCCTCCCTCTTCTCCGGGCCCGCCTGGAACAGCCACTGGCCCGACACCTACGCCGACCAGGTGACGCCGGTCTCCGCGCTCTGGGCGGACGAGGGTCGTGCGACGGGCGGCTCCCCTGGCCCGCGGGTGAGCAACCCGGCGCTCGACGCGGCCACGACGTTCGCCAAGGCCCTGAAGAGGCATGGGGTGAGCGTCACCTCAGTGTCGGCGGGCCGGGCGCCGAAGTCGGCCACCCGGGTCGCCCAGGTCCGCTCCGCACCGTTGGAGCAGATCGTCCAGCAGCTGCTGCTGGCCAGCGACAACGACGCGGCCGAGGTGCTGTTCCGGCAGGTGGCCCTGGCCTCGCACCACGCGGGGAGCTCGGCCGCCGGGGTCCGGGCCGTCAAGGCGCGGCTGACCAAGCTGGGCGTCTGGGACTCCTCGGCCACGATCAACGACGGCAGCGGGCTGGCCCGGCAGACGAAGGTGCCGGCGGACCTGCTGGTGGCGGTGCTGCGGGCGGCCGCCAGCCCGACGCACCCGGAGCTGCGCGGGGTGCTGACCGGCCTGCCCGTCGCGGGGGTGGAAGGCAGCCTCCGGCGGCGTTACGGCGACGACGACACCGAGGTCGGCCGCGGTGTGGTGCGGGCCAAGACGGGCACGCTGTCGGAGGTGCACGCGCTCGCCGGCTACCTGCGGACCGCCGACGGCAGCCAGCTCGCGTTCGCCTTCGTGGTGAACGACGCCAAGAACGACTACGTCGCGCAGGTCTGGCTGGACCGAGTCGGAGCCGCCCTCAGCCGCTGCGGCTGCTGAGGCAGCACACGGACGCGCATACAGTCGCAGCATGACGTCCTCGGACACGGCCCCCAGCGGACCCGCCATGGTCGACTGGGAGGTCGCCCGCAGCACGGCGACGCGGCTGGTCAAACGGGGCCCGTCCATCTCAGCGTCCGGCGCCGCCGAGGCGGTGTCGTCGCTGCGTCGGGCCGCCGTACGGGCCGAGGCCTACGTCGTCGACGTGACCGGCCTGCCGGTCCCCAGCGCCACCGCTCCGGTCCTGGTCGTCGACCGGCCGGGCTGGATCTCGGCCAACCTCGACGCTTTCCGATCGGTCCTGACGCCGCTGGAGGAGAAGGCCGCGGCCAAGCTCCAGCCGGGTTCGGGCGGCAGCGCCCTGGGGTCCCGGGTGACCGGGGCGGAGGTCGGGCTGCTGCTCAGCTACCTCGCGCCCAAGGTGCTCGGGCAGTTCGACCCCTTCTACCCGGGTGCTCCCGGTGCCCCGGGCGGCCGTCTGCTGCTGATGGCGCCGAACATCGTGGCCGCCGAGCGCGAGCTGGGGGTGGACCCGGCCGACTTCCGGCTCTGGGTCTGCCTGCACGAGGAGACCCACCGGGTCCAGTTCACCGCCGTGCCCTGGCTGCGCGAGCACCTGAACTCCCAGATCGCCTCGGTCGTCGACGCGGCCGAGCTGGACTCGACCGCGTTGGTGCAGCTGCTGGGTGACGGCGCCAAGCGGCTGCTGGCCGCGCTCCGCAACGGCGAGGAGCTCTCCATCGTCGACCTCGTGCAGATTCCCGCGCAGCGCGAGACGGTCGACCGGATCACCGCGGTGATGTCGCTACTGGAGGGCCACGCCGACGTGGTGATGGACAGCGTCGGCCCGTCGGTCGTGCCCTCGGTGGCCGAGATCCGGCGCCGGTTCACCGTCCGCCGCCAGGGCCAGGGCTTCGACAAGGTCATCCGCCGGCTGCTGGGGCTGGACGCGAAGATGCGTCAGTACCGCGACGGCGCACGCTTCTGTCGCGCCGTGATCGACGAGGTCGGGATGGCCGGTCTGAACCAGGTCTGGACCGCGCCCGAGACGCTGCCCACCCGGGACGAGATCGCCCAGCCCGAGCGCTGGCTCGCCCGCGTTCCGGCCTGAGCCGCGACCGTGGCCCGGCGCGCGCTCGGCCCGGCGACGCTGCAGGTCGTGCAGGCGGTGGCGGCGGCGCTGGACGGAACCGACACGGCGTTGGTGACGGCCTGTTCCGGCGGACCTGACTCCCTCGCCCTGGTCGTCGGCGCCCAGCACGCCGCGTCCCGGCGGGGGCTGCCGCACACGGTGGTCGTGGTGGACCACGGGCTGCAGCCGGGCTCGGCGGCCGTGGCCGCCCGGGCGGCGGCCACCGTCACTGGCCTCGGCCTCGGCCTCGGCGTCGCCGACGTGCGGCAGGTGCAGGTCCGCGTCGACCCCCACGACGGGTCCGGTCCGGAGGCTGCCGCGCGCCGCAGTCGCTACGCGGCCCTGGACGCCGAGTCGGCCGCCGTCGCGGGTGGACCGGCGACGGTGCTGCTCGGGCACACCCGGGACGACCAGGCGGAGACGGTGCTGCTGGGTCTGGCCCGAGGGTCGGGCAGTCGGTCGTTGGCCGGGATGGCCCCCCGGACCGGTCCCTACCTGCGACCGCTGCTCGGGCTCGACCGTGCGGTCACCGTGGCGACGTGCGCCGAGCTGGGCCTCGAACCGTGGTCCGACCCCCACAACGACGACCCGGCCTATGCCCGGGTCCGGGTCCGGCGCCGGGTGCTGCCGGTGCTCGAGGACGAGCTGGGACCGGGGGTGGCCGCCGCGCTCGCCCGGACGGCCGCGCTCGCCCGGGACGACGCCGACCTGCTGGATGCGCTCGCCGCGGACGCCGACCCGGGTACGGACACCCTCGGCTGCGCCGAGCTGGCCGCGCTGCCCGCTGCGCTGCGGCGGCGGGTGCTGCGCCGCTGGCTCGCCCGCCACGGCTCCGAGGACCTGCAGCTCGACCACGTCCTGGCCGTGGAGGCCCTGGTGCAGGACTGGCACGGACAGCGTGCGGTCCACGTCCCCCGGGGCACGGTGGCCCGTCACCAGGGTCGGCTGCTGTGGCAGGCTGTCGGCCGTGGATGACACCCAGCTCTCCGGCGACCTCACCCGCGTGCTCTACAGCAAGGAAGAGGTGGGGACCCGGATCCGTGAGCTGGCGCTGGAGATCGACCGCGACTACGCCGGTCAGGACCTGCTGCTGGTCGGCGTCCTCAACGGCGCGGTGATGGTGATGGCCGACCTGTCCCGCGCTCTCACCATCCACTGCCGGATGGACTGGATGGCGGTCTCCTCCTACGGCTCGGGCACCCAGTCCTCGGGCGTGGTGCGGATCCTCAAGGACCTCAGCACCGACATCACCGGCGTGCACGTGCTCGTGGTCGAGGACATCATCGACACCGGGCTCACTCTCTCCTACCTGGTCAGCAACCTGCTCTCGCGCAGCCCCGCCAGCCTCAAGATCATGACCGCCTTCCGCAAGCCCGAGGCCGCCCAGAACAGCGTCGAGGTCGGCTACGTCGGCTTCGACATCCCCAACGAGTTCGTGGTCGGCTACGGCCTGGACTACAACGGCCACTACCGCAACCTCACCAGCGTCGGCACCCTGGCCCCCCACGTTTACAGCTGACGCGACCAACGCCACCCGCGCGAGCGTCGGGTAGGACGGGGCCCGATGCTCTGGACGACGAGGCCGGGGTCGACACGCTTTTCGTCGGCACCGGGCGAGGAGGAAGACAGCATCTTCAGGCCCCGTCCGAGCGCGAGCGGCGACAAATTGCTCTCCACCGCTAGCCTTGAGCGTTAGAGGGCCGAGATGTGCCCCCGACTCCTAGGCAGGTCATGAACTTCAAACGCGTACTGCGTAGCCCGATCTTTTACATCCTGCTGGCCGTGATCGCGATCGGCGGGCTGATCAACGCCAGCGGATCGCTGAGCGGCGGCTACAGCGACGTGCCCACCAGCCAGGTCGTGACGATCATCAACGGCACCGACCCGCTGAAAGAGGTCGAGCTGATCGACGGTGAGCAGGAGATCCGCGTCACCATGGCGGACCCGACCTCCACGAAGTACAAGGCGGTCTGGGTCGGCAACCAGAGCGAGGCCCTCATCGAGAGGCTCAACCAGCGGGTCGCTGACAAGACGCTGGTGAGCTGGCAGGGCACGAACCCGACGCCCGGGTTCTTCTCCTCCCTGCTCGGCACCCTGATCCCGTTCATCATCATCGGTGTCCTCTTCTTCTTCCTGCTGAACTCCGTGCAGGGCGGCGGCAGCCGGGTGATGCAGTTCGGCAAGTCCAAGGCGAAGGTGGCCAACAAGGACACGCCCAAGACGACCTTCGGTGACGTGGCCGGCTGTGAGGAGGCCATCGAGGAGCTCGAGGAGATCAAGGAGTTCCTGGCCGAGCCGGCGAAGTTCCAGGCCGTCGGGGCGAAGATCCCCAAGGGCGTGCTGCTCTACGGCCCTCCCGGTACCGGCAAGACGCTGCTCGCGCGTGCGGTCGCCGGCGAGGCGGGCGTCCCCTTCTTCTCCATCTCCGGTTCTGACTTCGTCGAGATGTTCGTCGGCGTCGGCGCCAGCCGGGTGCGCGACCTGTTCGAGCAGGCCAAGGAGAACGCCCCCGCGATCGTCTTCATTGACGAGATCGACGCCGTCGGCCGGCACCGCGGCGCCGGGATGGGCGGCGGCCACGACGAGCGCGAGCAGACGCTGAACCAGCTGCTGGTCGAGATGGACGGCTTCGACGTCCGCGGCGGCGTGATCCTGATCGCGGCCACGAACCGGCCCGACGTGCTCGACCCCGCTCTGCTGCGTCCGGGCCGCTTCGACCGCCAGATCGCCGTCGAGGCGCCCGACATGAAGGGCCGGCTGGCGATCCTCAAGGTGCACTCCGAGGGCAAGCCCGTCGCCCCCGAGGTCGACCTGACCGCCGTCGCCCGCCGGACGCCCGGCTTCACCGGCGCCGATCTGGCCAACGTGCTCAACGAGGCCGCGCTGCTGACCGCCCGGCAGAACGCCCGCGTGATCAGCAACGAGTACATGGACGAGGCCATCGACCGCGTCATCGCCGGGCCGCAGAAGCGCAGCCGGCTGATGAACGAGAAGGAGAAGCTGGTCACCGCCTACCACGAGGGTGGCCACGCCCTGGTCGCGGCGGCGCTGCCCGGCACCGACCCGGTCCAGAAGGTGACGATCCTGCCGCGCGGCCGGGCGCTGGGCTACACGATGGTGCTGCCCGAGAACGACAAGTACTCCAACACCCGCGCCGAGCTGCTCGACCAGCTGGCGTACATGATGGGCGGCCGGGCGGCCGAGGAGCTCGTCTTCCACGACCCGACCACCGGAGCCAGCAACGACATCGAGAAGGCCACGAACGTGGCC
>NZ_CAXTHT010000025.1:0-7079 GCF_964244285.1 uncultured Friedmanniella sp. | reverse complement strand
AGGAGGGCAAGAAGCGGATGAAGATGGTCGGCCGCGTCGAGGTCCCCCAGGAGGCCTTCGTGGCCGCGCTCGCCACCACCCAGCCAACCAAGGACTGACTCCTCGGTGGTTCAGGAACGGGCCGACATCAGCCAGGCCAGCAGGTAGGACCGGCTGTCGCCGTCGTCGATCCACTGAGAGTCCAGGGTCCGGGCCTTGGCCAGGGCGGCGGTGCGCTGGCTCTCCCCGGCCAGGGCGGAGTACATCAGCAGGTAGTCACCGAAGTGCTGGTCGAACCTGCCGCCCGTCGCGTCCGCTCCTCCCGTTGCTTCAGCGACGTTGGCGTCGATCTGTTTCGGGTCGCCGGCCAGGTAGCCCGCGGCCGGGCTCATCGGGATCAGCTGGATGCCCAGGATCGCCGCCGGCTCGGCGGAGAACCAGGTGCCGTAGTCGCGCTTGCCGCCCCAGTTCAGCGACACGATCTGGTGCCCGTAGCCCTTCAACGCCGGGTCGGCTCGGTCGACGTCGGTCCAGTAGGTGGTCGCCGACTCGGCCTCGGCGGAGGCCAGCCAGGTCGCCTCGGTCCGCAGCGCCTCGTTGCCGCTGGCGGCGGCCCACAGGCTCAGCCCCGTCCAGGCGGTGACGGCCTCGGAGCTGGACTCCTGGTTGTTCCCGTCCGCGAAGGGTGCGGTGCCCGAGGCCCAGGAGTGCCCGGCGTAGGCGTCGAAGACCCGCTGGTCGGGGAAGAGCCCGTTGCCGCCGGCCGAGGCCAGATCGGCGGCCAGCAGGTTCATCACCGGGGCGTACTTCTGCGCCAGGTCGGGGTCGTCCGCGGCCAGCACCCCGGCGGTGTAGAGGAAGTAGCCGTAGTGGAAGTGGTGGTCGTTGAACTCGTCCGAGCCGAAGGACGGGGTCAGCCCCACCAGGCCGTGGGCCGCCTCGTCGTAGACGAAGCAGAACGACGAGCGCGTCGTGCAGCCTTGCGGGTCGGTCCACTGCGCCATGGTGGTGGTCAGCCGCGACCTGATGTCGGCCGCGGCCTGGTCCGCGCCCACCTGTCGGGCCAGCTGGTAGAGCATGGCCGCCCGGTAGAGCGCCTTGCCGCCGTAGTAGGTGTCGGCCGGGAAGGCGGGCGTGGCCTTGACGTCGGACGTGACCTGGTCGCGGAGCTCGGCTCGCTCGTCGTCGCGCAGGCCGGTCAGGTCGAGCTGGCTCGGTGCGGTGGTGGTCGGGCTGTCCCAGGTCAGGTCGGTGACCGTGCAGAGCGTCATCGTGCCGTAGATGCTGGCGTACGTGCCGAGGTCGCAAGAGGTGCCGGCGGCCAGCCCACGCTTCTGGTGCGGGAGGATCGCCACGGCGGTGTCGCCGGCGGACCGGTACGAGACGGTGGTGCTGACCTGGTCCGTTCCGACCCGGTAGCTCAGAGCACTGCCGGTGACCGGGGAGGCGAGTGCTCCCAGGGCTTCGGCCGAGCCGCCGTCCGGGACGGCGAACCAGGTGGCGGTCGCGTCCTTCGGCAGCGTGACGGTGGTGGTGGCGCCCGAGGACGCCACCGACGACCCGCCGTGCACGACGAGGCCGTAGTGGGTCGGCCCGACGGTGGCGGTCCAGACCTCACCCGAGCGGGTGAACGCCAACGGCACCGTCAGCGAGCCGGCGCGGACCGCGGTGGTGGAGACGAAGGGCGAGCCCTCGGCGAGGACGGTCCGGCTGATCGTCGTACCGCCGCCGTCGAGCTGATCCAGGGTCACCGTGGCGGTGTCGTAGGCGCTGACGCGGGAGGACGCGGCACCGGCGTCGACCGCCAGGTCCGGCTGGAAACCGCCGGTGACCGTCTTGGCCGTCGCGGTCACCCGGGGCAGGCCGAGCTGGTAGCCCGAGGCGGAGAGGCCGAACGACAGGGGTAGCGGGAAGACCGGCTGCGGTTGGTCACCGAAGACCAGACCCGAGAACCACCGGTTGGTCGGCGGCACCAGGCCCGCCGCCAGCCGGGTGGTCGCCAGGGGCTTGACGGTGCGGTGCGCGACACCGTCGACCAGCGGTCGCACCTGGTCGGCGGGCAGCACCGCCCCCGAGCTGCCGGTCGGGGCGGAGGTGCTGCCGCCCGGGGTCGGGCCGGGCTGGGAGCTGCAGCCCACCGCGCCCAGGGCGACCGCGAAGGCGACGGCCAGCTCGAGGACGGGCCTCCGCAGGCCGGCGCGCCGCCGAGCGGTCACTGCAGGCCGATCTGCCGGAGGAAGGCGAAGGCGGCGTCGTGGGTGCCGGCCAGCGGGCCGTCGTCGCGCAGCTGCACGGTGGCGACGACCGGAGTGCCGGTCCGGGTGAGGGTGCTCAGGTCGGGGTCCGCCAGGTCCGGGCTGTCGACGCGGATGTCGGCAGCGGCGTTGCCCTGCTGGGTCGAGACCTTGATGGTGCTGACGGTGCCCTCGACCTTGTCGTTGTCGGGCAGCAGGATCGAGACCGCTGCACCGACCTGGACCCGCTCGTAGTCGCGCGGGGTGAGCAGGAACTGCGCCTGCACGAACTGTGAGCCGGTGACGGTGATCTTGGCGAACGGCTGCCCGCCGGTCAGCGTGGTGCCCAGCCGGGCGCCGAGCTGCTCGACCTGGCCGGCCACGGTCGCCTTGTAGGTGATCGTGCCCTTCTTGGTGCTCACGTTGTAGGCCTCGGTGCTCGTGACCTTGACCTTGTTGGCCACGTCCTGGGAGAGCGCCGGGCTCTGCATGGTGAAGAGCTTGTCGCCGACCGCGACGATGTCGTTCTCCTCGACGTACTGCTTGACCACGGTGCCGCCGTAGCCGGCTCCGACGTCGTAGGAGTTGGTGCTGACGGTGGCGGTCAGGCTCTGGGCCTGGTGCTGGCGCTGGTTGAACACGACCGTCAGGGCGGCGACGAGCGCGATGACGGCGAGCAGTCCGGCACTCAGCCGGAGTCGGTTGGTCCAGGTCATGAGCAGAGCCTCTCGGGAATGAGGAGGGATGTCGGGTGACGCGTCCGGCTGGCGCGGCGGAGAACGCCGTCGCCCGACATCGGGACGCACGAGTGAGATCGGGGGGAGCTCAGGACCGCGGAGCGGGGAGCGCGACCGGCCAGAATCGTCATGCGAGAACTTCCTTCTGGGCGCGCCGGGCGAGGACGAGGTCGTCGCGGTCGACGGTGGGCGAGGGGACGGGGTGCCAGAGCCAGCCGTCGCCGGTCGACACCGGCTCGGGCGTGGCGGCCACCTCAGGGATCGAGGTCACGGGCGCGTTGACGGTCACGGCCCGGTGCTCCCGGCGGCTGCGTGTCGACTCCTTGAACGCCACCACCATGAAGACGGCGAGGATCAGGGTGTTCGTGACGTTCCAACCGGTGGCCAGGGTCAGCTGGCTGTTGTCGATGTCGCGCCAGATGGCGACGACGGAGGTGAGGGCCAGGAAAACGAAGGTCAGCACCTGCGGAATGATGAAGTTGAACGGTGACTCGGGCTTGTTCTTGCCCCCCGTCACGTGCCACTTCTGCTCTTTCCCGACGAAGGCGTTGAACAGCGCCTGCAGGTAGATCGGAAAGGACACGGCGGCCAGCATCAGCACCTCCCAACGGAACGAGCCGAGGGTGTAGAAGGCCAGCAGGATCTGCATCAGGTAGAAGCCGGCGTAGTAGATCGCCCACGTGGTGAGGCTGATGTCGAGGTTGACCGGCCGCAGGTCGAAGAAGATCTCCAGCGGCGGCACCAGCAGCAGGAGCCCGGGCGCGATCCCGGTCAGGTAGTGGGTCGCGGTGACCAGGTACATCAGCCGCTGGTCCATGGTCAGCTTGTGCCGCGGGCTCAGCGGATTGTGGGTCAGCATGATCTCGAAGCCGCCGGTCGCCCAGCGCAGCTGCTGCTTGGTGTAGGCCTCGATCGTCTCGGGCGCGTCGCCGACGGCGAGCTCGGTCGGGATGTAGATGGTCCGCCAGCCGCGCTCGTGCAGCATCAGCGAGGTCCAGACGTCCTCGGACTTGGAGTCGGTGTAGATCCCGCCGACGTCGTCGACGGCGGCGCGACGGTAGATCACGTTGGTGCCGACGCAGAAGGCGGCGTTGAAGTGGTTGCGGCCGCTCTGCACGAACTTGTAGAAGACGGTCTGCATGTAGCCGGCGCCGCGGGCGATCATCGAGCGGAGGTTGCCGTAGACCTGCGGCGTCTGGACGAACGCGACGTGCTCGTCGACGAAGAACGGGACGGTCTCGACCAGGAAGTTCGGCTTGGGCACGAAGTCGGCGTCGAAGACGCAGAACAGCTCGCCCTTGGCGATGGAGAGGGCGTGGTTGATGTTGCCGGCCTTCGCGCCGCCGCCGCTCAGCCTGCGGATGTAGAAGCAGCCGAGCTCGGCCGCCAGGGCCTTGACCTCCTCGGACCGGCCGTCGTCGAGGATCCAGGTACGGTGCCGGCCCTGGAGCGCCACGGCCGCGGCCGCGGTGCGACGGATGACGGCGGGGTCCTCCCCGTACACGGGGATGAAGACGTCGACGGTGATCTCGCGGCCGTCCATCACGATCGGCCAGAGCTCGGGGCGGTTCTTCAGCCCCGCGGCCTTGATCGCCTTGCGGTCGAAGAGACCGGTCTTGGCCTCGTAGAACGGGAAGTCGCGCGGGCCCTTGGTGCCGGTGAGGATCGTCCATCCCGACAGCAGGGCGTGGGCGACCAGGATCAGCTCGGCCGTCACCACCAGCAGGTAGGGGAGCAGGTTGCCACGGTTGCCCGGCGTGAGCAGGAAGGCGGCGTAGCGCAGGATCCCCAGGGTGGCGACCAGGGTGATCAGGATGAGGACGGGCGGGTACGGGTTGGCCGTCTCGGCCCGCCGGGTGCGGGGTACGTGGCGGTCCACGCGGGCGTAGTCGTGCTTCGGTCGGGACATGGTCTCCACGGGTCTCGCGTCGGCGGGAAGGGTGCACGACGTGCCGACCCGGGACGCGCCGCACCACCGTCGCGGACCGGTTCGGGTCCCGAGGGGAGGTGGGGCGCGCAGGGAGGCGGTCCGCTACGTGCGCGGCAACACTGCCAAGGGGACGCGCTGCACACCTGGTGTGGACCTGCCCCCGAGAAGACCGCCAGCATCTGGCGAGCTCCACACCGCCCTGGTGCGGGCGGTGGATCTGCACCGCTACCGGTGCCTGGGAATGAGTTTACGGCGTAATCGGGCCGGAGAAATCACCATTGACGGGAAATCGCCGTCACCGAACCGCACCGGAAGAATAGGGAGCAGCCCTCCCGACCTGAGGGGCGGGAACTGGTATCAAGCCCGAGCTCGACGCTCCTGACCGGCAGAGCCGACCCAGGCGTCCGGCTACTGGTATCAGACCTGTGGTGCCGGTGGTGATGAGGACCATTCCGGTGGATTGGTCAAGCCGGGCATGAGAGACATCACAGGTCAGAGATACCAGTACGGGTTCGTGCCGGTCGCGGCGAAGACGTACCAGGCGGTCGCCCCGACGTGCAGGTTCGCGAAGTAGCCGAACTGGAACCCGGTGTCCATCGGCGAGGACGCCGCGACGATCCCCCCCTCCACCCGGGCGCCACCGAAGACCTGTCCGCGACCGAGCTCACGCTGGGCGAACCGCAGCTGGGTGAGCAGGTCGGCGGCCGCGGCGGCGTCGCCCGCGTGCCCCCGGTCGCGCAGGGCGACCGTCAGCTGGGCGGAGCCCTCGAACCAGACGGCACAGTCGTCCGGCTTCGGGGTGTAGTCGAGGTTGCCGATCGTCGTCTCCGTGTCGGTGGTCAGGGAGCCGCTGGCGAACGCCACCCCGCGGACGCTCTGGTGGCCGGTGAGGGCGGAGTTGGCCCGCACCGGGGTGTCGGTGGTGGCGAGGTTGCCGGCCGCCCAGTCCAGGGCCGCGGCGTAGCCCGGCTTGGCCGCCGCGAGCCACGACCAGGTCTGGACGTCGAGCGGTCGCTGTGCCGGCGTCTGGTTGATCTTCGTGCCGTCGTCGGAGCCGGTCCAGAAGTAGCCGTCGTCGGCGTTCCAGACCCTGGTGACGAACGCCCACGCGTGGGCCGCACGGGCGGTCCAGGTGCTGTCGCCGGTGAGCTTGGCCAGCAGCCGGAAGTAGGCGTAGACGTCGATGTTGTGCTCGGTGGACTTGTGCTCGGTCAGGTCGGCGGTCTCCCCGAAGGTGTAGCCGCCCAGGCCGTCGTCGGAGTAGGTGTTCTCGTGGATCCACCGGCCGATGGCCAGCGTGCCCTGCCGGTACGCCGCCACTCCGGTCTTGCGGGCCAGCTGGGCCAGCGCGATGCCCGCCCAGGCCATGTCGCCGACGGCGGTCCCGACCAGCCCGAACTCCCAGCCGAAGTGGGCCGTCTCCTTCTCCGTACCGGCGCCGTTGACGAAGGTGTCCGCGTGATACGCCTGACGCAGTCGCGAGTCGGTGAAGGTCTCGTCGTGGCTCTGCGCGAACAGCAGGGCGTCACCGATGGCCCGGGCGTGCCTCACGTCGCCGGCCGCGAGCAGGGCGATCAGCGCGAGTGCGTTGTCGTAGACGAAGGCGATGTCGTCCAGGCCCGAGCCGTCGCAGTAGCTCTGGGCCAGTCGTGGACCGGTGGTGTGGTGCGCGTCGGTGACGGCGGCCAGGAACCGGACAGCTCGTGCGACCGCGGGCTTGTCGCCCGAGGCGGTGGCCAGTCGCTGGTGGGTGGCTGCGCCCGCCGGGGTGGTGACGGTGGCCAGCGGGACCAGGGCGC
The DNA here is from genome assembly GCF_964244285.1 of uncultured Friedmanniella sp. Lineage (NCBI taxonomy): Bacteria > Bacillati > Actinomycetota > Actinomycetes > Propionibacteriales > Nocardioidaceae > Friedmanniella > uncultured Friedmanniella sp. Next base: position 400 of record NZ_CAXTHT010000025.1, on the reverse strand, counting down.
CGACGGCGATGCCGCTGCCCAGCAGGGTGCGACGGCGGACGGGGCGGGCAGGCGGGAGCGACATCGATCTCCTGAGTCGACCCCGAGCACGGACGAATGTGTGGGAAATGTACGAAGCGCCCCAGGGGGTGTCAAGAAGCGACACGGATGCGGCTGCCCCCGGCTGTCGAGGACCCTGCCGGACGTCAGTCGATGCCGGAGCGCTCGACGCCCTGCACCAGGTAGCGCTGCAGGAACAGGAACACGCCCAGCACGGGCAGGATGGCCACGGCGGCGCCGACGAAGAGCTGGGGCATGTCGATCCGCTGCGAGGACATGAACTGGCTCAGGGCCACCTGCACCGTGCGGAAGTCGCGGTCCTGGCCGATCAGCAGCGGCCAGAGGAAGGAGTTCCAGGAGC
>NZ_CAXTHT010000024.1:0-13012 GCF_964244285.1 uncultured Friedmanniella sp. | reverse complement strand
TGCGTCTGGTCGTCAGCCTGGCCAAGCGCTACACCGGCCGCGGCATGCTCTTCCTGGACCTGATCCAGGAGGGCAACCTGGGCCTGATCCGTGCGGTCGAGAAGTTCGACTACACCAAGGGCTACAAGTTCTCCACGTACGCGACCTGGTGGATTCGTCAGGCCATCACCCGCGCCATGGCCGACCAGGCCCGCACCATCCGCATCCCGGTGCACATGGTCGAGGTCATCAACAAGCTCGCCCGGGTACAGCGTCAGATGCTGCAGGACCTGGGCCGCGAGCCCACCCCGGAGGAGCTCGCCAAAGAGCTCGACATGACGCCGGAGAAGGTCGTCGAGGTGCAGAAGTACGGCCGCGAGCCGATCTCCCTGCACACACCGCTCGGCGAGGACGGCGACTCCGAGTTCGGGGACCTGATCGAGGACTCCGAGGCGGTCGTCCCGGCGGATGCGGTGAGCTTCACCCTCCTGCAGGAGCAGCTGCACGACGTCCTCGACACCCTGAGCGAGCGTGAGGCCGGCGTCGTCTCGATGCGTTTCGGCCTGACCGACGGCCAGCCCAAGACCCTCGACGAGATCGGCAAGGTCTACGGGGTCACCCGCGAGCGGATCCGCCAGATCGAGTCGAAGACCATGAGCAAGCTGCGGCACCCCTCGCGTTCGCAGGTCCTGCGCGACTACCTGGACTGAGCTGACGCTCGCACATGGTCCGACCAGGTGCGGCGGGTCAAGGCGGGTCCCGGAGCCGGGTTCCCGGTGAGTCGCGCCTGTGCGCCTCGCCATCGGGTCACAGGTCGTCGACATGGTCAGCCAGCTCCGCGTCAGCGAAGATCGCCTCATGACCTTTGGCACGACGATCGCGCGGTACTCCAGCCTGATGCTGGCGGCTCTTTCCACCGGTGTGCTCTTCGGGACCAAGACCAGCTTGGGCCCCTCGACCAGGGACTTCACGGCCGCCACCTATATCGAGATGCAGCAGGCAACGGTGCGCAACCTCCGGCCGGTCATGGGGACTCTGCTACCAGGTGCAGCCGCCGGGAACGTCTTGGTGTTGGCTCTGACCGCTGGTGAGCGTCGCTCACCAGCGTGGGCGCTCACAGCGGGCGGCCTTGCCGCTCAGCTCACGGCCCTCGCCTTGACGGGCGCAGTCGAGCTGCCGATCAACGCCCAGGTCCTGACGTGGTCGCCAGAAGACCCACCGCCCGGCTGGCAAGAACTGAGAGACCGCTGGGACAGGGTCCACACCGGCAGGACCGTCGCCGCCGTCCTCGGCCTGGCCTGCCTCGCTGCGGCCACCTTCCAGAGCGACACGAAGGTCGGCCCGTAGTTCAGCGACAACCACCCTTACCGGCGGGCACTCGCGAGTTGGTCCGAGCCATCACCGCTGGGAACGGCCGAAGGGTGCGTGCCGGCTTTCCAGTGGCGGTACTGCTCGGGCAGACAGGCACCGCAGGGCCGGAAACCAGCGGCGACGGCGGTCTGCTCGTCGGCGAAGAACACGCGATCGCGTACGTATCCGCCGTGGGCGAGCGCCCGCAGCGCGGCCGGACAGTCGAGGAGCCCGTAGACACGGCTGGTCCGGTGGCCGCCGAGCTTGCCGGGTCGGTGGCTTCGCACAGCCGTCCCGTCGGGGCCGATGAGGGTGTAGACGGTCACCGGCGCCAGAGCCACGAACGCACTCTGCCCGAAGTGCCGGCTCGTCCGCCACCTCGGAGACCGAGGCGAACCAGATCTCCCGGCGGCGGGCTGCTGCTGGGTGCGGCGGCCGTTCCGCTCCGGAATCCCGTCGGGAGCGCGGTGCCGGTCGCGGCTGAGAAGCGGGGCACCTGGGATGATCGGCGGGTGGACGCGGTCGAGATCTGGAGTGACGGAGCCTGCAAGGGCAACCCCGGCGTGGGCGGCTGGGGAGCCCTGCTGCGGGCGGGCGGCCACCAGCGAGAGCTCTACGGCGGCGAGCGGGTGACCACCAACAACCGGATGGAGCTGACAGCGGTGATCGAGGCACTCCGGGCGCTCACGAAGCCGTGCGAGGTGCAGCTGCACGTCGACTCCACCTACGTGATGAACGGCCTCAACCAGTGGCTCCCGGGCTGGAAGCGGAACGGCTGGAAGACCTCGGCCAAGAAGCCGGTGAAGAACGAGGACCTCTGGCGCTCGCTCGACGAGGAGGTCGCCCGCCACACGATCACCTGGGTCTGGGTCAAGGGCCACTCGGGCGACCCGGGCAACGAGGCCGCGGACCAGCTGGCCAACCGGGGCGTCGAGGAGGTTCGCAGCCGCGGTACGGATGTGCCCGTGGTGGCGTCGGCCTGACGCTGTGGGACTGGCCTTGGCTGGTCGGAAGCGCTCGCCGGCGCGCGGTCCTCGTGGACGGTGGTGCTCGAAGAATCGGACGGGGTGGACCTGACGGCTACTCGTAGCCGGCGGTCGGCCCTGCCGCGGGGCCCCAGTTCCACTCCGCCTGGGGAGCCCTGCCAAGAAGGTTGGGTCTCGCCCTCAACGCTCGAGGCTGTGCCAGCGTCATACCCGCAGGAGGGGGCCGGATGCAGTGGGAGCCGTTCGAGGAGTTCGTCGCCCAGACGACTCCGTCGCTGCTCGGTCGCGCCCGCGCTCTGACCGCCGACCCGCATGACGCCTGGGATCTGGTCCAGGAGACGTTGGTGCGGATCGGTGAGCGCTGGGAGCGGATCGAGGACCCGGCTGCTTACGCGAGCCGGGTCATGACCCGGCTCAACGTCGACCGGGTCCGGCGGCTGCGACGGGACCTGGGGCTCCGTCAGCGACTCGCTCCGCCGGGGTCCGTACCTCCGCCCGAGGACGGCCCCGAGGCCTGGCTGGTCGAGGCGCTGCACGGTCTCTCTCCACACCAGCGGACGGCGTTGGCCCTGCGCTACCTCGACGACCTGGACGTCGCCGCGATCGCCCGGGAGCTGCGCTGCCAGCCCGGGACGGCGCGTAGCCACCTCTCTCGTGGCCTTGCGCGGCTCCGAAGTGCCGCCCCGACCAGACACCTCGAGGAGACCTGATGACCATGGGAGATGACAAGGCGTTCACCTCGGCCTACGCCGAGCTGGCCCGCCCAAGGGTTCCCGCCGAGGAGCCGGTGGCGGCGGTCCGGGGTCGGCTGCGCCAGCGTGCGCAGCGTCGGAGGGGTCTCGCTGCGCTGGCGATCGCAGGTGTGGTGGCCGTCGTCGGCGTCGGCATCCACATCGGCGCCGGCCCGTCGTCGGCTGGTGGTGCCGACGCCAGCGGAGCGGCGGCCGCACCACCGACGGGCGCGCTGCGCGCCGACACAGGCGGTCTGGCGCAGAGCTGCGCCGTCGGCTACACCCCCCAGACCCTCGGGCAACGAGAGTGGGCCGCGGACGCCACCGTCACCAGGATCGGCGGCGGGAGCGGGACCGTGACGGTCGACCTCGCCGTGCATACCTGGTTCCGAGGCGGCTCGGGCGACTCGCTCGAGGTCCGGCTGCCGAGTCCGCGAGCCGAGAGCGAGGACGAACCACCGCGTTACGCCGTGGACACGCGGCTGCTGCTGAGCGGGTCCCGGTCGAACGGTGGATGGCAGCCGTCGGCCTGCGGGTTCACCCGCTACTACGACGACCACACCGCCGCCGTCTGGGCCAAGGTGTTCAGCCGATGAAAGCGGTCGCCGTCGGCCTCGTGGCGGGGTTGCTGCTCACCGCGTGTGGCCGCGGCGTCGTGGTGGACGCCGTCCCGCAGGCCACGCCCTACGAAGGTCCGTTGTCCGTCGAGGTCACGGCGGCGCCCGAGGACGAGGACGCCGACCGGAGTGGTGCCGCCGGTCGGGTGGTCGACTGCGACGGGCCGCCCGTCGGAGACTCCGTGCACCCTCCCTACGAGGACACGGTCAGCCGCAGCCCGGCCGCCGCTCTGAAGCGAGAGCTCCGTGCACCGAACCGGGGCGCGACCAGCGGCCTGCACGAGGCGCGGCGCGAGGCCGACCGGGTGCTCTACACCTTCGTGGTCGACGGGCGGGTCAGGCAGGCGGTCATCGTGCACCGTGGCCCTGCTGTCGGGGGAGACGTGGGCTGGCACGCCGAGTCGTGGGCCCGCTGCGACTGGGCGGAGCTGCCGCCGGCCCTGGCTGAGGCCCAGGGCCTCGCGGTGTGGACCGACCCCTCGGGGAGGCGCCTTCCCACCAGCCAGGTGTCGTCGAGCCGCGGTCCGGAACACTGCGGCTGGCAGGACATGGTCTTCCTGAGCCTGAACGGGGGCGACCTGAACGACGGCGAGTCCTACGTCGAGCATCCGGACCCAGAGCTCTACCCCGACTACTTCGCCGTCCCGTACGCCGCGGCCGGCGTCCTGCCTGCCAAGACCCGCGACACCCGCTACGAGCGCGACGGACGGCACGTGTGGCTGGCTCCGGACCACAGTCGCGCCTACGTCGGGACCCCTTCCTCGGTCGCGGTGTGGCCGCGTGTGATCCAACCGCTCGGCTGCGCCTGAGCAGCTCATCGCGTCCTGCGGCGCCACGACGGGCCGCTACGACCGGGCGGTGCTCCCGGCGCGGAGCGGCGCGTGCGGGCTGTAGCGGATCTCGGGCACCACGCCTCCGCTCCACTCGGCCTCCCGGATCGCGGCTTCGGCCGCCTCCCGCGTTCGCGGGTCGAGCCGGTCGACGAACAGGATGCCATCGAGATGGTCGGTCTCGTGCTCGATGATGACCGAGAGCCGTCCGTGCCCCTCGACCCGCAGCGGTTCGCCATGCATCGTGAAGCCCGTGGTGAGGACCTGCAGGTGGCGGCGGCAATCGAAGGGAAGGCCGGGGATCGAGAGGCAGCCTTCCTGACCGACCTGCTCCTCGTCTCCGACCACCTGAACCAGTGGATTGACCACGTGGCCGATCTCGCCCTCCACGACGTAGGTGAACACCCGCAGGCTCACGCCGATCTGCGGTGCCGCGATCCCACCGCCGTTCGCGTCGATCATGGTCTCGGAGAGGTCCCGGACCAGGTCGCGCAGCTCCTTGTCGAAGTCGATGACGGGCGCGGCCTTCTGCCGCAGGATCGGATCGCCGAAGAGCCGGATCGGTCTGATGGCCATGGTGCTCTTTTCGTCGGAACTCACGTACAGGCACTCGTCGAGCGGTGCCGTCCAGTGGATCATGCAACAGCCGGGGGAGCCTGGCGGGGTGGCCGGGTTCGGGGGCACGGGGTCGGGGGCACGGGGTCGGACGCAGCAGGTTTGACCCAGCCGGGGTGCCCCGCCCAGGCGGCCACGCGGCCACGCTGCTCAGGGCAGCGCTGCTGGAGGCAGCGCGGCCTGGGCTGGCGCCCACCATGCTCGCAGGCTGGTCCGCATGAGCGACGACGACACCACCGACCCACAGTCCGCCCTCGACCGGGGTCTCTACCAGCTGCTGCTGGAGCGGCGCACCCTCGTGCTGGGCGAGCCGCTCGAGCAGCACAACAGCAACCGGCTCTGCCACGCCCTCCTGTTGCTCGCCGCAGAAGACCCGGTCGCCGACATCCACCTGCTGATCAACTCTCCCGGCGGCTCGGTGCCCGGGATGCTCGCCATCCGTGACTGCATGCTCACGATCCCCAACGACGTCGCCACGATCAACATCGGCATGGCCTACAGTGCCGGGCAGTTCCTGCTCTCGGCCGGTACTCGGGGCAAGCGGTGGTGCATGCCGCACGCGAAGGTGCTGTTGCATCAGGGGTCGGCGGGCATCGGTGGCTCCGCGATGGACATCGCCATCCAGGCCGACGACCTGCGCCACACGCGCGACACCGTCCTCGGCCTGATCGCCGCCGACACGGGGCAGCCCGTCGAACGGATCGAGCGCGACTCGCAGCGCGACCGGTGGTTCACCGCCGAGGAGGCGCGAGCGTACGGCTTCGTCGACGCGGTCATCAGCGGGCTCGACGACGTGCTGCCCGGCCGGCGCCGGCCAGTCGGGGTGGCGGTCGCGCGATGACCAGCTACACCATCCCCTACGTCACGCTGCAGACCACCCGCGGCGAGCGGACGGTCGACGTCTACAGCCGGCTGCTCGCCGAGCGCATCGTCTACCTCGGCACCGGGATCGACGACGGCGTGGCCAACGCGGTCATCGCCCAGCTGCTGCATCTGGAGAACGAGAACGCCGAGGCCCCGGTGGCGCTCTACCTCAACTCACCCGGCGGCTCGGTCCCGGCCACGCTCGCGATCTACGACGCGATGCAGTTCATCGGCCCGCCGGTGGAGACCACGTGCGTTGGTCAGGCGGCGGCGACCGCCGCGCTGCTGCTGGCCGGTGGGACGCCCGGTCGGCGCAGCATCCTGCCCCACGGCCGGGTGCTCATCCACGCTCCCGCCGCCGAGGGGCGCGGGACGGTCCCCGACCTGATCCTGGAGGCCGACGAGGTGGCCCGGGTCCGCGCACTGCAGGAAGAGATCCTCGCCGCCCACACCGGGCGCAGTGCTGCGCAGGTTCGGGACGACACCCAGCGGGACCTCGTGCTCGATGCGCAGGCGGCGGTCCGCTACGGGGTGGTCGACCTCGTGTTGCCCTACCGAGGTACGTGATCAGGCGGCCGCGGCCGTCGCCACCCAGGCAGCGAGGGCGACCGGGCCGGTCGGGCGGCCTCCGGTGACCCTGAGGACCGATAGCCGGCCGGACGAACGCTGGGTCAGGTCCAGGACCCGCAGGTTCAGGGCACCGGCCAGGGCAGCGAGAACCTCCGAGGACGGGTCCTTGCGGCCGCGCTCGATCTCGGAGAGGTACTGCGGGGAGACTCCGGCCCGCTCGGCGACATCGGCGATCCGCTCGCCGCGCCGCCGCCGTTCCTCGCGGAGCTGGGCTCCCACCACCTCGCGCCACAGCGGCTCGGGGTCCGGCCGCCGGCGGAACGGCACCACCGTCGTCATGAGTGGACCGTAGTACGCCGACGGAGGCGTGTCTGCCCTCGACGGGGTAGATCCGCCGAGAGCGGAATGTCCGCCCGCTCTCACCGGTTGGACCCGGCGTGACCAACCTCTCTGCCCGGGCCCGAACGCTGCTCGACCTCCACACCGCGCCGGAGATCCTCGTCCTGGCGAACGTGTGGGACGTCATCTCCGCGCGGGCCGTCGCGGCGCTGCCCGGCGTCCGCGCCCTGGCGACCGCCAGCCACTCGATCGCCGCGACCTTCGGCTACGAGGACGGCGAGAACATCCCCCTGGAGCTGCACCTCGACATGGTCCGCCGCATCGTCGACGCGGTCGACGTCCCGGTGACCATGGACTTCGAGGCCGGTTACGGCGACGCCGGTGAGACGGCCCGTCGAGCGATCGAGGCCGGCGTGGTCGGTGGCAACCTCGAGGACCGGCTCAAGCCCCTCGACGAGGCCGTCGCCGCCGTCGAGGCCGTGCTCGCGGCCGGCCGCGACGCCGGCATCGACTTCGTGCTGAACGCGCGGACCGACGCGGTGGTGCTCGCCGGCGACCGGCCGCGGGTGCAGGTGCTGGACGAGGCGATCGAGCGGGGCCGGGCGTTCCTGGCCGCCGGGGCCCCCGTGGTCTTCGTGCCGGGGCTGGTCAGCCGCGACGAGATCCAGACCGTGGCCGACGCGCTCGGACCGCAGAAGCTGAGCGTCATCAGCGTTCCCGGCGTCTCGCTGCCCACCCGTGAGCTGCAGGATCTTGGCGTCGCCCGCGTCTCCACCGGCCCCTTCACCCAGCGCGTCGCCCTGACTGCGCTGCAGGATGGGGCGACCGCCGTCCTCGGTGGCGGCACCCTGCCCGAGGGCACGCGCGCGCTCAACTGAACTCCCTCGCGGCCGGTCATCCCTCGCGGCCGGCCCTGCGGACACTCACGTCGACCAACGGCGGGTACGCGCCTCGCTCCTCAGGCGTCGTCGGTGACCCAGTCCGGTGGCGGGTCAGCGACGAATCTCACGGCCGTGAGCTCGACCCCGGAACCAGCAGTCCTGATCGAACTCGGCGATGTCGTCGATGAGGATGTCCCGGACCGGCAGGTCCTCCGCCAGCTTCCAGAGCCATTCGGTCCAGAAGTGATGACGACGGCCAGCCACAACGTGTGAATGATGCTCGCGTTACACGCCGGGAGGCTAACCAGCCGGGCGCGCGCCGTCAGCCAACGTGAACGACAATGCCGAGCCATGAGGGCCTATCGTGAGCCATGGTGTTAGCGGCGCGCGTGTTCGTGGTCAGCTTGGTCGTCACCGTGATCGCAGGCTTGATAGCGGCCTTCCAGGCTCACTCTGATGCAGTTCCTGGTGCTGACCAGGCCCTGCTGCTGAGGGCGCAGTTCCCGGCGATGGTCGCGGTCGGATGCTTCGTCTTGGGTGGCGTTGCCGGTGCTGGTCTGGCCGTGTTGTGGGGCGTGACCCAGGTCGTCAACCAAGCGGTGGAGATCGTGAAGAGTCCTTGACCGGTCAGTGTCCTCCGAGTATCTGGGCGGTCGGGCTCGCGGTCATGCCTGGCCACTCTCGCGTTCACCTGAGCTGGCGCCTCACGAGAATCTCCTGAGGTGGAAGCGAGGATGCCGCGTTGACTGACGACCGGCCGCTGACGGAGTGGGAAGCGCGGGTGGCGAGGGCCAAGAGCGAAGGCACCTGGTTCGGCCCTGACGAGGAGCCCAGCCCCTACCCCCTGCGGGTCAGACGACTCCGTTTCTGGTGCGCCTTCTCGCTGGCTCTGGTCACGATGATGGTCCTCGGTGCGCTGCTGCACATCGCTTGGGGTCGTCCCGGCTCACCGATCAGCGGCGGCGCTCTGGTCGATGGCCTGTTCCGAAGTCTCGTTCCTGCGTTCTTCGTGGGCTGGTCTTCCACCCGACCGCCACGGAGGAAGCGCGATCCCTCCCGATAGCCGAGCGCGACCGCCGCTGCTGCCTCCATCCGCTGTCGTCGGTCGACCTCAGTGACGAAGGCGTGGACGACCGGATCGGGAGCCTCGATGCGGGCCAGCGACCCCGTGGGAGCGGGCTCCTGCCCACCGGGCGCCGCGGTCGGTTGGACCTGCACCGGCCCAGGGAGTCGAGTCGGCGAACCGATCCCTCGCTGCGTCCACCACTGACGGTACCGATCTCGAGTCGGACCGCGGCCGTGAGCACGTCAGCGGCCGGTCCCCGTGCGAGGACATCATCTGACTACTCACCTTGACTAGTCATCTGGTGTATTGTCCCGGCATGGCGCTGTCGCATCTATTCCTCGGACTCCTCGAGGAGGGTCCGGTGCACGGGTATGACTTGAAGTCACGGCTGGACCGGCGGTTCGAGGGCTCGAAGCCGCTGCCGTTCGCGCAGGTGTACGCGACGTTGAGCCGGCTGCAACGTGACGAGCTGGTCGAGGTCGCCGAGGTGACTCAGGAAGGCGGTCCCGAGAGGACGGTGTACGTGATCACCGAGGCCGGACGGGACGTCCTGGATGACTGGCTGGCGACCACCGAGCCCGCCGGGCCGTATCCGGCCGGCGAGCTGGCTCGGAAGGCGATCATCGCTCTTCATCTGGGCGCGGACTCGGCCGGCTTCCTGCAGCGCCAGCGCGCGGTCCATCTGAGCCGCATGCGAGAGCTGGTCCGGACGAGGATCCAGACGGAGGACCCGTCGGCACGCCTGGGGATCGACTACGCCATCAACCATCTCGACGCCGATCTCCGCTGGATCGAGACGGCGACGTCCACCAGCGTGGCGGCTCACCGTCCGCCCTCCCGGGCGATCTACTCCACTTCGGTTGCAGCGCACGACCATTCACCTTCTGACGGCACGAGCGGAGGAGCCAGCGATGAGTGAGCCGTTGCTGAGTGGGCGAAACCTTCGGAAGGCCTACGACCGGACCAGCGCCCTGGACGCTGCCTGGTTCGACCTCTCAGCGGGGGAGATCGTGGCGGTCACAGGTCGTTCGGGCAGCGGGAAGTCGACGTTGATGCTCTGCCTCGCCGGGGTGCTGCGCCCCGACAGTGGGGAGGTGAGCTTCGACGGCGTTCGCGTCGACCGGCTGTCGGAGGCCGAGCGGTCGCTGCTGCGGCGCCGCGAGTTCGGCCTCGTTCTGCAGTTCGGGCAGCTCCTGCCCGAGCTCACCGTTGACGACAACGTCGCCCTGCCCCTGCTCCTGGACGGACGGCCGCGCCGTGACGCTCGCTCGGCGGCCCGGATGTGGCTCGAACGCTTCGGCGTTGCCGAGCTGGCCCTGGCCCGCCCTGGGCAGCTGTCTGGCGGTGAGCTTCAGCGGGTGGCGCTGGCGCGGGCCCTGGTGACCGGGCCGCGCATCGTGTTCGCCGACGAACCTACGGGCGCGCTCGACTCGGCCGGGACGCAGCAGGTGCTGGAGCTCGTCCTCGACACTGCTCGGCACGAGGGGATGTCGGTGGTGCTGGTCACGCACGACAACACCGTCGCCGCCTTCGCCGACCGCGAGGTCGTCCTCGCCGATGGATGCACGACCTCCGTCAGCGCGTTCGGTCCGGGTGCATCGTGAACGTGCTGGTGCTGCTGCTCGTCCGGGGCCAGCGCCCTCGCCGGCTCGTGGGCGTTGCCGGATGCGCCGGGCTGGTCGCCGCGCTCCTGCTGCTGGCCGTGGCTGTGCTGCGCCTGCCGGACGAGGTCGAGGAGTACCTGTTTCCCTTGCTCAGCGACTCGGGGTTACGCCCCGGTGTGGTGTTGGCCCTGCTCTTGCTCACCGCGCCGGTGCTCCTGCTGCTCTACCAGCTGCTCCGGCTCGGTACCACGGCACGGCTGCGCCGTCTTGCGGTCCTGCGTGTCGTCGGCGCGACGCCCACGCAGGTTCGGCTGCTGTCCTCCGCGGAGCTGGTCGTCCCCGCCCTGGCGGGGGCCGCTGTGCTGGGTCCGGCGATCTATGCGTTGCTGCGCCTCCTGTTCGGCGGCACCCGCACGGTGGACAACGGATTCTTCAACCCGATTCGCATGAGCGGCGGGTTCGTGCCCGTGACGGTCGCTCCCACCCTGGCTCAGGGGGTGCTCGTCGTCGTCCTCGTCGCAGTGGCGTGTGGTGTGGTCGGCTGGATGGTGTCGCGCGACGTCGTCACCTCGGCGCACGCCCTCAGCCGCCGCGCCTGGTCGCGACGCCCACGCCCATGGCCGCTGCTGCTGCTCGCCGTTGCGTTCGCGGTCGCCATCCCACTGCTTCAGCACACTGTTGTCGTCGTGGCCGGGGTCGGGCTGGCCGCCGTGGGACTACTGCTGAGCGGCCCCTGGATCGCCGCCCGGGCCGGCCGACGGGCGTCCGAGCGGGCGGGCACCGTCGAGCAGCTGCTCGCCGGCGCCCGTGCAGACGCCGACCCGTGGGCTGCGGGCCGCGCCGTGGCCCCTGTCGCCGTTGTCGGTCTGGTCGCCGCCGGTGCCGCCGACGTCCTGGTCGACGTGGTGACCGGCGGCGGGTTGCAGTTCTTCTTCGTGATCTCACTCGCCCTGGTGGCGCTGGCGTTGCTGGTGGTGCTCACGTTCGTCGTGCTCGCCCTTGCCACCCACGGCGTCGAGACGTTGTCGGAGCACCGCCGCTCGACAGCGTCCCTTGCCGCGGCCGGAGCCCCGCTCGACGTTCTGCACCGCTCGCTCGTCGTCGAGGCCCGCCTCCTCGCTCGACCCGCCGCCACGTGGGGACTCGTCGTCGGCACCGCTGCGATCGCAGCCGTGACCTATCCGTGGAGTGTCGACGACCCGAGCCTGCCCGCGCTCCTCCTCACCGCGGCCGCGGTGCTGCTGCTCCTGCTGGGTCTCATCGAGGTCGCCGCTCGTGCCGCCGCTCGGTTGGTCCGCCCATGGCTCCTGGACGCCGTCAGTCCCGACGGGCTCCGTACCGAATGAGCGCTCGCATCGCCGCGCCGGCCCCCTGGCCGCCCACCTCGACCGCTCTCGACGCGGAGACGGCCCGCCACCACCGCGTCCGGGTGACGCTGATCCAGCTTCTCAGCAACGCGACTCCCGCCGGATGGTTCGTCACCGACTCGTCCACCTGTACCGCCGGCACCACCTCGGTGCCCCTCGACATCGCCGTCAGAGCTGACGCTGGCCTTCATCGACTCGACATCCCCGTCCTCTGCGTCGACATCAGCGGCTGTCCAGGCACGGTCGAGGACCGCGATGTGCCCAGGCGCCAGCACAGCCTTGCCAGTCTCGGCGTCGATCACTACTGGAACCTCAACACGGCCTCCAGGACGCTCGAGGTCTACGTTCGCGCCGACAACGACTACCGACACGCCGAGACCGTGACCCACAGGGACTGGCTCGACTACAGCATCGGTGTCGTGGACATCGACCTTCCCCAGCTCCTGGAGGTGTGAGCCGGCAGGTCGACCGGCGCAGCACGCGCAGCCGACAAGGCGTCCCGCGCCCCCCGGTCAGTCGTCTGCCGGGTCGAGGCAATCAGCGCCGCCGGGTTGCTGAGGCGGGAGAAGCACCCTCACGTACTGGTCGTGGACGCCATGGCTGGCGCTCAGGCCGTCGGCTCTGGTGCCTCATCTGCAGCGGTCGGACAGAATGGCACCATGACGGCATACTGGCTCAGCGTTTACCGGGAGATCTTCGACCAGGCCAAGGTCGACGCGTACGCGCGGCTTGCCGGGCCCGCGCTGGAGGCGTCGGGCGGGACGTTCGTCGCCCGAGGCCTGCCCGAGCAGACCTACGAGGCTGGCGAGGCCACCCGTACCGTGCTCATCGTCTTCGACTCCGTCGACGCGGCCCGCGCCGCCTACGACAGCCCGGCCTACCAGGAGGCCCTGGCCGCTCTCGACGGCGGCGCCCGGCGCGACATCCGGATCGTGAACGCGACCTCCTGACCGACATCGGGTAGACCTGAGCCGCGACTACCTGGCTCAGGTCTACCCGATGAGCCTCGGTCCAACCGGGGGCAGACGGGCCACCGGCGCGGAGGGACGGATCGGCAGGGGCGACAGGTGAGCACCTGGCCCGTGCCGGTGGGGGCGGGCGAACAGCGAAACGGCCTCTGACTAGTGGGTTACCTAGTCAGAGGCCGTTCGCCTACGGGTAGCGGGGACAGGATTTGAACCTGTGACCTCTGGGTTATGAGCCCAGCGAGCTA
>NZ_CAXTHT010000023.1:0-16807 GCF_964244285.1 uncultured Friedmanniella sp. | reverse complement strand
AGCGCCAACCAGCGCCGAAGAATCTTCGTCGTCACCCCAACCCCCGATGGTGTGGCCCCAGAGCGGGGCGTTACGGACCCTCGTCGTCGAGGGACGGAGGAAGACTACCGCGCCTGGTCAGACCCCGTGCCCGATCGCCCAGGGCATGCGCACGCTGTCCCCTGGGGCCCAGCGGCTACGGTCGGGACATGGCCGACTCCACCACCTCTGCCCAACCCGACACCTCCAGCTCAGACACCTACGACCTCGGCGCACTGACGGTGCACCGGATCGGCTTCGGCGCGATGCAGCTGCCCGGCCGCGGCGTGATGGGTCCGCCGCGCGACCGGGACGCGGCGGTCGCGGTGCTGCGCCGCGCCGTCGAGCTCGGCGTCGACCACATCGACACCGCCCAGTTCTACGGGCCCGACGTGGCCAACGAGCTGATCCGCGAGGCGCTGCATCCCTATCCCGAGGGCCTCGCCCTGGTGTCCAAGGTGGGGGCCCGTCGAGACGCCAAGGGTGGCTGGCCGCCCGCGCAGCTGCCGGCCGAGCTGCGCGAGGACGTGCACGCCAACCTGCGGAGCCTGGGGGTCGAGCAGCTGGCCGCGGTCAACCTCCGCATCACCGACCCGGTGCCCCACTACACCCCGCCGCCGCTGGAGGACCAGCTGGCCGAGATGCTCGCCATGCAGGACGAGGGACTCATCGCCGGGATCGGGCTGTCCAGCGTGACCCTCGAGCAGCTGGACACCGCGCTGGGGCAGATGGACATCGTCTGTGTCCAGAACGCGTACAGCATCCTCGACCGCACCCACGAGGAGCTGCTGCAGCGCTGCGTCGCCGAGGAGATCGCGTTCGTGCCGTTCTTCCCCCTCGGCTCGGCCTTTCCCGGGATGCCCAAGGTGGCCGACCAGCCGCAGGTCAAGGCGGTCGCCGAGCGGCACGGCGCCACGCCCGCCCAGGTGGGCCTGGCCTGGCTGCTGCAGCACGCGCCGAACGTCCTGCTCATCCCCGGCACCTCCTCGGTCACGCACCTGGAGGAGAACCTGGGCACCGCCGGGGTGACGCTCTCCGCCGAGGACCTGGCCGAGCTGGACACCATCTCCTGAGCGACGTGGCTCAGGGGACGGCCAGCCGGGACCGGATCTCGGCCAGGACCTCCGGGTCGGTGGTGTTGCAGCCGAGATCGTGGTCGGTCTTGCCGGTCCCGTGGTAGTCGCTCGACCCGGTGGCCAGCAGGCCGAGGCGCACGGTCAGCCTGCGCAGTCGACGGCGGGTGTCGCGGTCGTGGTCCTGGTGGTCGACCTCGATCCCGTCGAGGTGGTGGTCGGCCGCCAGCGTGGCCAGCAGCTCCGGCGGCAAGGTCCTCGCCCGGCCGCGGCCCCACGGGTGGGCGATCACGGCCACCCCGCCGGCCGCGTGCACGAGGTCGATGCCGCGTACCAGGTCCAGGGCGTAGCGGGAGACGTGCGCGGGACCGCCGTCGGCGAGGTAGCGGTCGAAGGCCTCGGTCCGGTCACGTACGTGACCGGCCTCGACGAGGGCGTCGGCAATGTGCGGGCGGCCGACCGAGGGACTGTCCCCCACCTGACGCATCACCGCCGCCTCACTCACCGGGGCACCGAGCGCGGCGAGCTTCGCCAGCACCCCGGCCACCCGGCCCTGCCGTCCCTCGCGGACCCGGTCCAGCTCCTCGGCCAGCGCCGGGTCGGCCGGGTCGGCGCCGTAGGCAAGCAGGTGCACGCTGCTGCCCTGCCGCTCGCACGAGAGCTCGAGCCCGCGAACGACGTCCACGCCGAGCCGCCCGCCCTCGGCCACGGCGTCGTCCAGGCCGTCGAAGGTGTCGTGGTCGGTCAGGGCCACCACGTCGAGGCCGGCCCGGGCGGCCTGGCCGACCAGCTCGGTCGGGGTGTCGGTCCCGTCGGAGACCGAGGAGTGGGTGTGGAGGTCGATCCGCATCCTCCAGACCTACCACGACCGCCGGCCGGGTCCCCGCACTGCCGTCAGCCGGCCTGCGGCAGCAGCCCCCGCGCGACCCTCAGGCCCACCGACATCCGGGCCAGGTCGGGCCGGCCGGCGCAGATCGACCGCAGCGTCCGGATCGCCTCGGCCGCCCCGGGTACCGAGGTCTCCCACTCCGCCAGCGCGTGCGCGGGGTCCTCGCCCGGCTGGTCGAGGTGGGTCAGGGCCTGGGCGGTGAGGGCGGCGTGCACGGCGTGCAGGTCGTCACGCAGCGCGGCCCGGGCCATCGTCTGCCAGCGGTCGGTCCGCGGCAGCTCGATGATCCGGCCCAGCAGCCGGTCCAGCCCCAGCCGCGCACTGAGGGCCAGGTGCACCCCGGCCACCTCGAGCAGGTCGCGGGAGTCCCGCTCCGCGGTCTGGACGATGGTCAGGGCCCCGTACGCGGGCGGCAGGGCGGCGACGGCCAGCGCGAGCTCCTCGGGCACGCCGGCCTTGCGGTAGCGGGCCAGCCGCGCGTCCAGGGCCTCGCGTTCGCGGGTCGGCAGCAGCTCGGGCAGGGCGGCCCGGATCCGTCCGACGCCCTCGGCCAGCTCGTCGACCAGAGCCCGGACGTCCACCGGACGCCGCCGGCTCACCAGCCAGCGCGTCGCCCGCTCGACCAGGGTCCGCAGCTCCAGCCGCAGCACCGTCTGGGTCTGCGCCTCCACCTGGTGGTCGAGCGCGGCGACGGCGGCCTCCAGCGCGTCGGCGTCGAAGATGACCCGGGCGGCGACGTGGGCCAGCACGATGTCGGCCGCGCCGGCGCCGGTCTCCATCGAGATCCGGTGGAAGCAGGTGATGCCGGCGGAGTCGACGAACCGGTTGACCGCGACCGTGGTGACGATCTCGCGGTGCAGGCGGTGGCTTCGCATCTGCTCGGCGTAGGTCCGACGCAGTGCCTCGGGGAAGTAGTCAACCAGGTCGCCGGCCAGGTACTCCTCCTCGGGCAGGGCCGAGTCGTCGAGCTCGGACTCCAGCACGATCTTGGTGTAGGCCAACAGCGTGCTGAGCTCGGGGGCGGTGAGGCCACGCTTGGCGCTGCGCCGCAGCTCGAGCTCGTCCTCGCTGGGCAGGAACTCCAGCTCACGGTCCAGCAACCCCTGATCCTCCAGCCGGGCCATCCAGTCCTCGTGCACCCCGGCCATCGAGTAGGCCTGGTGCTCGGCGTTGGCCAGGGCCAGGTTCTGCGACTCGTTGTGGGCCAGCACGTGCTCGGCGACGTCGTCGGTCATGGAGGCGAGCAGCGCGTCGCGCTCCGGCAGCGTCAGCCGCCCCGCCGCCACCTCCGGCGCCAGCAGGATCTTGATGTTCACCTCGTGGTCGGAGGTGTCGACGCCGGCGGAGTTGTCGACGAAGTCGGTGTTGATCCGGCCACCTGTGGACTGGGGCCCGCCTCTGGTCGCGTACTCGATCCGGCCCCGCTGGGTCAGCCCGAGGTTGCCGCCCTCGCCGACGACCCGGGCCCGCAGCTGGGCCCCGTCGACGCGGAGCGCGTCGTTGGCCTTGTCCCCCACCTGGGCGTTGGCCTCGGCCGCCGACTTCACGTAGGTGCCGATGCCGCCGTTCCAGAGCAGGTCCACCGGCGCCCGCAGGCAGGCGTTGATCAGTGCGGTCGGGGCCAACGCCGTGACGTCGGCCGCCAGCCCCAGCAGCTCCCGCAGCCGCGGCCCGACCGGGATCGACTTCAGCGTCCGCGGCCAGACGCCACCGCCGGCCGAGATCAGGTGCGTGTCGTAGTCGGCCCAGCTCGACCTCGGCAGCGCGAACAGCCGCTCCCGCTCGGCCCAGCTGCGCTCGGGGTCGGGGTCCGGATCGAGGAAGATGTGCCGGTGGTCGAACGCCGCCACCAGCCGGATGTGGTGGCTGAGCAGCATCCCGTTGCCGAAGACGTCGCCGCTCATGTCCCCGATCCCCACGCAGCTGAAGTCCTCCGAGGCGACGTCGAGACCGAGCTCGCGGAAGTGCCGGGTGACCGAGGCCCAGGCGCCGCGGGCGGTGATGCCCATCGCCTTGTGGTCATAGCCCGCCGAGCCGCCGGAGGCGAACGCGTCGCCCAGCCAGAAGCCGCGGCCGATCGAGATGGCGTTGGCGGTGTCGGAGAAGGTGGCGGTGCCCTTGTCGGCGGCCACCACCAAATACGGGTCGTCACCGTCGTGCCGCAGCACGCCGGCGGGGGTGCTGACCACGCCGTCGACCAGGTTGTCGGTGACGTCCAGCAGGCTCTCGATGAAGATCTGGTAGCAGGCCGTGCCTTCGGCGAACCAGGCCTCGCGGTCGACCGTGGGGTCGGGCAGCCGGCGGGGGTAGAAGCCGCCCTTGGCGCCGACCGGGACGATCACGGTGTTCTTCACCATCTGCGCCTTGACCAGGCCGAGCACCTCGGTACGGAAGTCCTCCGCCCGGTCGGACCAGCGCAATCCGCCCCGGGCCACGGCACCGAAGCGCAGGTGCACGCCCTCGACCCGGGGTGAGTAGACGTAGATCTCGAACTCGGGCCGCGGCTCGGGCAGGTCCGGGACCTCCCGGGGCCGCAGCTTGATCGCCAGCGCCGGCCGCTCGGGCACGAAGTAGTTGGTCCGGGAGGCGGCGGCGAGCACGGCCAGGTACGAGCGGACGATCCGGTCGTGGTCGAGGCTGGCCACCTCGTCCAGCGCGGTGGTGATCTCGCCGGTCAGGGCCTCGACCCGTTCGGCCCTGCTGCTGTCACCGGGCGGGGTGGCCGGGTCGAACTTGGTCTCGAAGAGCGCCACCAGGCGGGCCGCCAGGCGTGGGTTGGCGGTCAGCGCGGAGGCGAGGTAGGCCTGCGAGTAGGTGCTGCCGGCCTGCTGCAGGTAGCGGCCGACGGCCCGGAGCAGGCTGACCTGGCGCCAGGTCAGTCCGGCCCCCAGCACCAGGGCGTTGTAGCCGTCGGACTCGCTGTCCCCCTCGTAGGAGGCGGCGAACGCGGTCAGGAAGCGGTCCCGCGCGTCCGCCCGCCAGTCACGGCCCACGGCCGCCCGCCCGCCCGGCACGGTCAGGCCGAAGTCGTAGACGAACGCGCGTTCGTGACGCAGGGCCAGCTCGTAGGGCCGCTCGTCGATCACGTCGACGCCGAGCAGGCTCAGGTGCGGCAGGATCCGGGACAGCGACATCGAGGCGTCCCGGCGGAAGATCTTCAACCGCAGGTCGGCCTCGTCGTCGGCCCGGACGGGGGCGTGCACGGTCATCGACATGGCCGCCGGCCCGCTCAGGGCGTCGAGCGCGGCCAGGTCGTCGAGGGCCTGCGCCGCGTCGTAGTCCTCCTTGTAGGACTCCGGCAGGGCACCGGCCATGGCGCTCAGCCGCTCGGCGGCGTCGCTGGAGGCCAGCAGGTCGGCGAACTCGTCGTCCCAGGAACGGGTGGTGGCGGTCAGCTCGCGCTCGAGCTGGCCGACGTCGACGGCCCCGAGCGGCCGACCCAACGGCATCCGGGTGACGACGTGCAGCCGGGCCAGCACCGACTCGGTGACGCGGGCCGTGTAGTCGGTGGTCGCCCCGCCCAGCCGGCGCAGCAGCAGGTCCTCCATCCGCCGCCGGACCGCGGTGGTGTAGCGGTCCCGGGGCAGGTAGACCAGGCAGCTGAGGTAGCGGCCGTAGGGGTCGGCGCGGACGAACATCCGCACCTGGCGGCGCTCCTTGAGGTGCGCGATCTTCTCCACCGTGACCGCCAGCTCACCGACCGGGGTCTGGAACAGCTCGTCGCGGGGGTAGGTCTCGAGGACGTCCAGCACGGCCTTGCCGCCGTGGCTGTGCTCGTCGTAACCGGACCGAGCCAGTACCGCGGCCGCCTTCTGACGCAGCACCGGCACCCGCGCCACGCTCTCGGAGTAGGCCGAGGAGGAGAACAGGCCGAGGAACCGACGCTCGGCCACGACCTCACCGTCGGCGTCGAAGGTCCGCAGCCCGATGTAGTCCAGGTAGGCCGGTCGGTGGACCCGGGAGCGCCAGTTGTCCTTGGTGATGACCATCAGCGAGACGGTGTCGTCCACCGCCGGCAGGGCGCCGAACGCATCGGGGTCGTCGACGTCGCCGCGCAGGATTCCCAGACCGGTACCCGGTACCAGCTCGTAGCGGCCCGGCTGCCCGGCGGTGCGGCCGACGAGGCGGTACTCGCGGTAGCCGAGGTAGGTGAAGTGGTCGGTGTTCAGCCAGCCGAGCAGCTCCCGGGCCAGCGCGGCCTCGCCCAACCGCGTCGGTCCGCCGTTCGCGACCACCTGGTCGGGGTCGGACCCCTCGCCCGGGCCGGCCAGCGAGTCGGCCACGGCCACAGCACGGGTGCGCATCTCCTGCCAGTCCTCGACGGTGTCGCGAACGAGGGTGAGCACCTCGCGCAGGCCCCGCTCCAGGTCGGGCAGCAGCCGGTCCGGGTCGTCCGGACGGGCGGGCGGCAGGATCTCCAGGTGCATCCAGGACTCGGCCTGGACGCCCGGCTCGGCCCGGGCGTCACCGCGGACGACGCTGAGCAGGTTGCCGGCCTCGTCGCGACGTACCAGGAATTGGGGGTGGAAGACCTCGCGGACGCTCCAGCCCTGCCGGAGCACCTCCATGGTGACCGAGTCGACCAGGAAGGGCTGGTCGTCGGTGACGACCTGCACCACCGTCGCCCCGCCCGCGGTCCAGCCGTCGGCCCGACCGGGCGTCCGCGAGGCGACGACGGACTCTCCGGCCGGGCGCCGCAGCGCGGCCCGGTAGTGGCTCTCGACCAGACCCAGCAGGTCGGGCACCGTCCGGGCCTCGACGTCGCCGGCGTCCACGTGCCGGAAGTAGTGGGTGAGGAACTCACTCACCTGGGCCGGATCGGTCTTCAGGGACGCGGCCACGGCAGCGCCTGCAGCAGCGACCTCGGCCACCTTCGAGACCTTCTGCTCCTCCTGCTGGGCGTCGGTCACCAGCACCACCGGTTCTGCTACCACCACGTCGATCCGTCCTCACTGCGTCGCCGCACCTCGTTGTGCCTGACGGTTCGACCTTAGGACATCGCCGCGGCCAGAACCTGTCCGCAGCGGCGACCGGCGCGGCTCGGGCGGCGCTGTCATCATGGGCGCATGGACATCACCACGCGGCTCGAGTTCGCCGCCGCACCCCAGGACGTGTACGCGATGCTGACCGACCAGGCCTACCTGGTGGAGGTGTGCCAGGCCACCGAGTCGACCCGCTACGAGGCCACGGTCAACGGGTCGAGCACCAACACCACGCGCACCTTCCCCGCTCCCGACGCGGTGGCCCGGTTCACCGGGGCGGAGCTGACCGTCACCGAGCAGACGGTCTGGAGCGGTGCCGCGGACGGCCAGCGGACCGGTGAGCTGACGATGAGCGTCAAGGGCCAGCCCGTCACCATGCGAGGGCGGATCACCCTCGGCGCCGGCGGCCCGGGAACGGTCGTGGCGTTGACCGGTGAGCTGAAGGTCGCCATCCCCCTGCTGGGCAAGAAGCTCGAGCAGTCGACGGCACCGACCGTGCTGGCCGGCTTCCAGACCCAGCAGGACGTCGGGAACCGCTGGCTGGCTCGCTGAGGACCGGCGAGAGCAACGGCGGTGGAGCTGGAGCAGGTCGGTCCGGGCGACGACCTCGGGCCGCGTCCGGGCCTGGTGGACAACGCGATCTACGTCGACGGCCGGCGGTCGGACAGCCCGGACAACCTGGACGAGACCTTCGAGCTGCTCCGGGAGCGGAACGGCATGGCCTGGATCGGCCTCTACCGCCCGACCCCGGAGGAGATCCAAGCGGTCGCGACCGAGTTCGCCATGCACCCGCTCGCCGTCGAGGACGCGATCGCGGCACATCAGCGTCCCAAGCTCGAGCACTACGGCGACCTGCTCTTCGCCGTGCTGAGGCCGGCCCGCTACGTCGACGCCACCGAGAAGGTCGAGTTCGGCGAGCTGCACGTCTTCGTGGGCGCCGACTTCGTGGTGACCATCCGGCACGCGGAGTCCCCCGACCTGGCCCGGGCGCGCGCCCGGCTCGAGAAGAGCCGCGACCTGCTCTGCCTCGGCCCGGAGGCGGTGCTCTACGCGATCCTGGACCAGGTCGTCGACGAGTACGTCCCCGTGGTCACGGGGCTGCAGAACGACGTCGACGAGATCGAGGACCAGCTGTTCACCGGCGACCCGGCGGTGACCCGACGGATCTACGAGCTCACCCGGGAGGTCATCCACTTCCAGCGGGCGACCCGGCCCCTCGTCGAGATGCTCACCGCGCTCGAGAACGATCCCGGAGGCAAGACCCTCGACGTGGAGCTGAAGCGGCTGCTGCGGGACGTGGCCGACCACGTGCTGCGGATCGTCGAGCGCGTGGATGCGCTCCGGGCTCTGCTGCAGAACGCGTTGAGCGTGCACGCCACGCTCGTGGGCCAGCGGCAGAACGACGAGATGCGGTCCCTCACCCAGACCAGCCTGGACCAGAACGAGCAGGTGAAACGGATCTCCAGCTGGGCGGCGATCCTCTTCGCTCCCACGCTGGTGGGCACCATCTACGGGATGAACTTCCAGCACATGCCCGAACTCGCCTGGCGTCTCGGTTACCCGCTCGCCCTGGCGGCGATGCTCGTGATGGGCTTCATCCTCTACCGGGTGTTCAAGCACCGCCGCTGGCTCTGAGGTGGAGGCGTGAACCTCCGAGAACGCACGAACCGCTGAGAGACGACGTCCTGGGGAGCCAGGATGATGTCGCTTCTCAGCGGTTCGTGAGTTCTGACCGGTCAGCCCGGGGGCTGACCAGCATCAGAAGGTGGGATCAGATGGAGCGGACCTTGTCGGCCTGCGGTCCCTTGGGGCCCTGGGTCGTGTCGAACTCGACACGCTGGCCCTCGTCGAGGGAACGGAAGCCGGTCGACTCGATCGCGCTGTAGTGCACGAAGACGTCGGGGCCACCCCCGTCAACCTCAATGAAGCCGAAGCCCTTTTCGCCGTTGAACCACTTGACGGTTCCCTGTGCCATGAAACATCTCCTAGCGATGTCGAGGCCGCACTTCACGGCTCTCGAGTGCTGTCAGACGTTGGACCCGTGCCAACGCCCACGCAAGATTCTAAGGACGTAGCACGTACCACGACACAAGACCTTTACAGCGCATTCAGTCTTGCACATCTGGGCCGCTGAGGGTACTCGGCGCCCCCTGACGTGCGCTCACGCCGCAGGCCTCGGCGGCCGCGCCCCCGCCACCGCAGTGCAAACGCTCCGCCACCTCAGCCGGTCTTGGCCTGCTCGGCCGAGGCGCGACGCTTCTTGGCCGCTTCGACCGAGGCACGGAGGGCGGCGACGAGGTCGACGACCTCGGCCTCCTTCGGCGCCTCCGCCTCCTCCGGCATCGTCACGCCCTCGGCCTTGCTCTGCACCAGCGACTCCACCGCCTCACGGTAGGAGTCGGTGAAGTCCTCGGGGGCGAAGTCGCCCGAGAGGGCGTCGATGAAGGACTGGGCCATCGTGACCTCCGCGCTGGAGACCGTGACACTCTCGGGCGGGGCGGCGAAGGCGCCGTCGCGTAGCTCGTCCGGCCAGAGCATGGTGTGCATCACGAGCACGCCGTCCTTGGGACGGATCAGCGCCAGCGCCTCACGCGAGCGGAGCGCCACCTTGACCACGGCGCACTGCTCGCTAGCCGTCAGGGCGTCGCGCAGCAGGACGTACGGCTTCACCCCCGGGCCGTCGGCCTGCAAGAAGTAGGTCTTGTTGAAGTAGGTCGGGTCGACCTCCTCCGCGCCCACGAACTGGACCACCTCGACGGACTTGGTGGTGGCCAGCGGCAGCTGGTCGAAGTCCTCCTTGTCGAGGATCACCATCCGCCCGTCGGCCATCTCGTAGCCCTTGGCGATGTCGGCGTACGGGATCTCGTCGCCGTCCAGCTCGCAGACGCGCTTGTACTTGATCCGACCGCCGTCGGAGGAGTGCACCTGCCGGAAGCTGATGTCCTTCTCCTCGGTCGCGGAGTACAGCTTGACCGGGATGGTGACCAGGCCGAAGGAGATCGCGCCTTTCCAGATGGAACGTGGCATGGGCCTAGTCTGCCCGACGGTGCTCGGCGTCACACCTGGCCACGACGGGGTTTCTCAGCCGAGGTCGTCGAGCTCGCCGGTGGCGTACCAGAGCAGGTCGATGGTCTCGCCGAGCTCGACGACCGCGGGCAGCTCCAGGACCCGGTCCAGGGCCACCCCGGCGGCTGCCTCAGCCGCGGCGGCCACGGCCGGCGCCGCCTCCGGCCCGTCGGCGAAGAGGGCCCGCACCTGATCCCAGCGCACCGCCTCGACCCGGACCTCGCCGAGCTCCGTGCGCGCGTCGAGGACCTGCTGCGCCGCGGCCTCGACGGCCAGGATGAGCCGGCGGGGTCCCGTCAGACCCTCCAGGGCGGCGACGCCCGCGGCGTTCAAGGCCGCGTAGTCGGCTTCGTCGCCCGCGTCGGAGCCCAAGCCGGCGAGCAGGGACGGAGTGGCCGCGAAGCCCTGGAGCACGCTCGGCCCCCGCCCACCGCGCAGGACGACGGCGGCGGAGAACGGCATCGGGACGAAGACCATCACCACCTCACCGTATTACCGGCCCCGCCGCACTACCGTGGACGCCGACGATGAGGACCCAGGAGAGTGAACCGAGGATGACGATCCGGCACCGCACCCACACCGCCGGGCTGGCGGTGCTGCTGACGCTGGCCCTCGCGGGCTGCGGTGGCAGCAGCACCGATCCCGGGACGGCCCCGTCGCAGAGCCCCGGGACCAGCGCGCCCGGGACCAGTACGACCGCGCCCGCCGACACCATCACCCTGGACATCACCATCGCCGGCGGCAAGGTCAGCCCCAGCGGGCAGAAGATCGACGCCAAGGTCGGTCAGCGGGTGGTCGAGAACATCACCTCCGACGTGGACGACGAGGTGCACGCCCACACCGGCGGCGACGGCTACGAGCTCGAGGTCAAGGCCGGCCAACCGGCGACGGGAGGCTTCACCCTGACCACGCCGGGCAGCTTCGAGGTCGAGTCGCACGGCACCGGCAAGATCATCGCCATCCTGAACGTCCGCTAGTGGTCGGCTAGGGCCCGGTGCTCGTCCCCCTGCACGGGATCGCGTCCCGGCACGACCTGCCGCTGCCGTTCTCGTTCCTCCTCGTCGGCGCGGCGGCGGCGCTGGCCGTCTCGTTCGCCGTGCTGCTGCTGGCCTGGCGCCGACCGCGCTACCGCACCTTGGCCGGGGTGCCACTGGCGGGTCTGACCCGGCTGGTGGACTCCCCGGCCACGCGCGTCGTGCTGAGGGTGCTCGTGCTGGCCCTCTACGCCTGGGTGGCGCTGGCGCTGATGCTGGGCCGCGACCTGCTGACCAACCCGGTGTTCGGCTTCGTCTACGTGTGGCTGTGGGTCGGACTGGTCCCGGTCTCGCTGCTGCTGGGACCGGTCTGGCGGGTCGCCAACCCGCTACGGACCGTCCACCGGCTGCTCTGCGCCCTGGCGCGGGTCGACCCTGACGTCGGACTGCTGGTGCTGCCGTCCCGGGTCGGGGTGTGGCCGGCCGCCGTCGGACTGGTCGGCTTCGCCTGGCTGGAGCTGGTCCAGCCGGACCGGACGACGCTCGCCGTGCTGCGGGTCTGGGCCCTGGCCTGGTTCGTGCTGGCGGTCCTGGGCGCCATCCTGTTCGGCTCACGCTGGATCGGCGCGGCGGACCCGTTCGAGGCCTACGGCACCGGCGTCGCGCAGCTCTCGCCGTTCCGCCGCCTCGACGGCATGGTCACCCTCGTCAACCCGCTGGCCGGACTGACGGCCTGGCGTCCGCCGCCGGGCGCCGTCGGCGTGGTGGCGGCCCTGCTCGGCAGCACGGCCTTCGACAGCTTCGCCAACCTCTCCTGGTGGATCCAGACCGTGCAGAGCTCCTCGGTCGTCACCGTGGTCTGGGCCGGCGGCGGCCTGGTCGTCATGATCGTCATCGTCGCGGTCAGCTTCAGCCTCGCCGCCGCCTGGATGGGCCGCTTCGGCGACCTGCCCGCCCGGGCCTACCCACGGCGGATGGCGGGCTCGGTGGTCCCTATCGTGGTCGGCTACGCGGTGGCGCACTACTTCACCCTGCTCGTGGTGGAGGGCCAGCACACCGCGGTGCTGCTGTCGGACCCACTGGGCCGGGGCTGGAACGCCCTCGGCACCGCCCACCTGACGGTGGACTCCGGCATCTTCGACCACCCGACGGTGGTCGCGACCGTCCAGGCTGTGGCCATCGTGGCCGGTCACGTGCTCGGGATCGTCGCTGCCCACGAGAAGGCCGTCACGCTGTTGCCGGAGCGGTCCGCCCTGCGTGGTCAGTGGCCGATGCTGGTGGTCATGGTCGGGTACACCTGCGCCGGCCTCGTGCTGCTGTTCTCGCCCTGACGGCCGGCTGGAACCGACGACGCTCTCACAGCGGTTGTGCGGACAATCTGACGTCTCCCGGACATACGACCTATAGTTCGTCCATGGTGGAGTCAGCGACGATGCGCGAGCTGGACATCACGCTCGACCGCAACTCCCCCGTGCCGCTCTACCACCAGCTTTCCCAGGCCATCGAGCACGCGATCTCGACGGGCATCCTCGCCCCCGGAGACCGGCTGGAGAACGAGCTGTCGCTGACCAGCCGGCTGGGTCTCTCCCGGCCGACGGCCCGGCAGGCCATCCAGGAGCTGGTCAAGAAGGGCCTGCTGGTCCGCAAGCGCGGCGTGGGGACGCAGGTCGTACGCTCCCAGTTCCGTCGCGACGAGCGGTTGAGCAGCCTCAACGAGGACCTGGCCAAGGCCGGCAAGCGGCCCAGCACGCAGCTGCTGGAGTTCTCGGTCGGCGAGCTGGACAGCGACGTGCGCGACGCCATCGACGCGGCCGAGGTCACCGACCGCGAGTTCATCAAGATCCGCCGGCTGCGACTGGCCGACGACGTGCCGCTGGCCGTGCTGACCAACTACCTGCCCGCGCACTTCCAGCTCAACGAGGCCGAGCTGATGCGTCGCGGCCTCTACACCTGCCTGCGCTCGCTCGGGGTGAACCTCAAGATCGCCCACCAACGGATCTCCGCCCGGCTGATGACCGAGGGCGAGGCCCAGCTGCTCGACGAGGAGACCCCGGCCGCCTGCCTGACCGTGGACCGGATCGCCTACGACGACGTGGGTCAGTTCGTCGAGTTCGGCCGCCACCTGTACCACGCGGCCCACTACTCGATCCAGAGCTCGCTGGTCGTCTAGCAGCCCGCCGCGCTTACCGGCCTCAGGCGTCGCGTACGTCGCGGCGGGGCGTGACGGGCGGCTCGGTCGACCAGGGGAAGTTGATCCAGCGGTCGGTCCGGCGCCAGACGAAATCGGCCTTGATGATGGAGCGGGGCTTCTCGTACAGCACGGCGGTGCGTACCTCGGCGACATGACCGCCGCAGAACTCGTGCACCAGCTCGAGGGTCTTGCCGGTGTCGGCGACGTCGTCGACGACGAGCACCTTGGCCTCGTCGAGGTCGCTGGCATCCAGGAAGGGCGGCAGCATCACCGGCACGTCCAGCCGGGAGTCGATGCCGGTGTAGAACTCGACGCTGATCGTGAACAGGTTCTTGCAGTCCAGCGCGTACGCGAGGGCGCCGGCCGGAACCAGACCGCCACGGGCGATGGCGAGCAGGATGTCGGGGGCGAAGTCGCTGTCGGCGACCGTCTGGGCCAGCTCGCGGATGCCCTGGCCGAACAGGTCGTAGGTCAGAATCTCCCGGTCCACCCCGACATCATGTCGGGTCCGGGTCCCCCGGACGCCCACCGGGTCCCAGGTCCAGGGCGGTGCAGAGCCACCGGGACGGCTGGGCCTCCAGCCGGAAGGCGCAGGCCAGTGAGGCCCGTCCGGGACGCGCGTGCACGCTGACCTCGACCGCACCGGTCCGCGGGTACTGCAGCCGGACCGACTGCAGCCGCACCGGCTGCCGCGCCGCGCCCGGCACCCGCACCCGCGGCAGCTGCTCCGCCAGGCCGGTCAGCACGTCCTCGCTCAGCCAGCGGCTGAGCTGGCCCACCGCGCGATGGCCGGTCAGCACCTCCAGCAGCCGGGTGGCCAGCGCGACGCTCCAGGCCTGGGCGTCGGGCAGGCCGGGGACGGTGTGCTCGGCCAGGTCGTCGGCCGGGAGCAGCACCACCGGCGCCGACGGCGGACGCAGGTCGAGGGTCGGCTGGGTCGGCCCGGCCGGCACGAGCGGCGTGGCCTGCCAGCGCTCGGCCGGTGGCCGGCTGTCGGCCAGCAGAGCGACGAGGGCTGCGGTCATCGGTGCTCCGTTCTCGGGTGGTGCTCCGAGCCTGCAGCTTGGCGCCGGCCCCACGCCAGGTCGCGGGGAGGATCTGTGGACAACCCACGCGTTTCGGTCGTGGGAAACACTGGTCGGGTGACCTCGACCGCCATCGCCGGGCTCGTCGGCGAGCTGGACGCGCGGCTGGCCGGGCTGGCCGCCGACGAGTCCCACCGGGCTCCATTCCTGGCCACCTACCGCCGCACGACCGAGGCGGTCGGCACCGCGCTGGACGGAGGCTTCTTCCTCGACGGTGCCTGGGTGGCCCGCTGGACGGCCGTCTTCGGTCGCTACTACCTCGACGCCCTGGACGCCGACCGCCTGGGCAGCACTCCCACGCGGCCGTGGCGGCTCGCCTTCTCCGTGGCCCCGGACGTCCACCCGCTGGGGCACCTGCTGGTGGCGATGAACGCCCACATCAACTACGACCTGCCGCAGGCGATGCTGGACGTGATCGGCCCGGCCGACTTCGACGACGCCGAGCTGCTGGCGGCCCGGGTCCGCGACCACGACCGGATCGACGAGATCCTCAGCGGCCGGGTGGCCGCCGAGGACCAGGCACTGGGCGGGGCGCGCCGGCTCGTCGACCGGGTCCTGGGCCCCGCCAACCGCTACGGCTCGCGACGCTTCCTGGCCGAGGCGCGGGGCAAGGTCTGGGAGAACGTCGGGGCTCTGCACGAGGCGCGACTGCGAGGACCCGGGGACTACCGGACTCGGATAGGCGAGCTGGAGGTCCTGGCCAGCGCCAAGATCGCCGAGATCCTGCGTCCCGGGCCCGTGCTGCTGCGGCTGGCCACCGCCGGCTTCGGGGTCCGGCTGCCACCCCTCTGATCCTTCGACAGGCTCAGGGCGCGGGTCGACACGCCTAGGGGGACGTCAGCCCTGGAGGGTGACCCAGGTCTGGCCGGGGGCGAGGGGGATGTCCCGGCCGTCGCGGTCGCGGAGGCGCATGACGGCTCCCGCGGACGACCGGGACCAGGTGCCGCGGAAGCGGCGGCCGTCCCGGTAGACGCTCACCGCGCCCTCGCCGACGGTGTCCGACATCACCGATGCCGAGCCGAGGACGTCGTGGTTGCCGTCGGCGTGGTCGTGGACGTGCAGCACGACGACGTTGTCGGCCCTGGTCACCGCACCCGAGTCGCCGTCGACGTAGCGCTGCCCGTTCCAGCGGACGGTGTAGCGGCCGCTGGCGTAGTCGAAGCGGAAGGTGTCGTGGCCGACCTTCGAGGTGGGGTGCTGCTCCTTGCGGCCGCCCGAGGGCGTGCCGGCGGCGAAGGTCCAGCCGATCGACCGGGCCGCCCCGGCCTTCTTCCTGGCGGCGATGGACCGCAGGTCGACGAAGACGTTGTGCGGGGCGACCCGTCGCTGGTCGCGGCGGTCGACGAAGATCGGGAGGATCGAGGCCTTGTCGATCGTGCGCTGCACCTTGGTGTTCGCGCCCGAGTAGACCAGGCCCGGCCGACCGAACAGCGGCAGCAGCTGGGCGTCGGTGCTGCGCGCGCTCCGGACCGGACCCAGCCGCTTCGGGAACCGCGTGTGGTAGACGGCGACGAGCCGGGTCTGAGCACCCTCGACCTGCTCGGCGAAGACGATGTCGGCCTGGTTGAGGCCGACCTGCGGCCGGGCGAGGCCGATGTTCTCCACCTTGACCGCCAGCACCTCGCCGGAGTCGACCTTGCCGCCGGTCAGCGGGTCGGTCGGCTTCGGCTTCGGCTTCGGCGTGGCCTCGGGCGTCGGCTTGGGCGGGCTCGACGGCGTCCCGGACGGGGCGGTCGAGGCGGTCGACCCGGCGGCCGGGTGATCGCTACCACCGCCGGCCGCCAGGGCCACGCCTCCGCCGGCCAGGACGAGCACCACCGCCCCTGCGGCCAGCACGCGTCCCCTGCGCCTCAACCTCCACCTCGCCATGCGGCGACGCTAGGGGATCAGATCCGGCTCAGCCGCCCGACCGGCCGTGGCACATCTTGAACTTCTTCCCGGACCCGCACGGGCACGGAGCGTTCCGGCCGACCCCGGCGTAGACGTCGTCGACTCCGGCCGGGGCGCCGGCCGTCTTGACCGAACCGTCCTCGTCCGGCGCCGAGTAGGTCAGCGTGCGCCCCCGGGCGGGCGCCAGACCCTTGGCCTTGACCTGCGGCCGCGCCACCGGCGCGTCGTCAGGGCTGTCAGGGCTGACAGAGTCGACAGAGCCGACCGGCTCCGACTCCAGCGCGACCAGCTCCTCGGCCTCCTCGGGCACCTCGTCACCGTCGACGGCGTGCACCGCGACACCGAAGTCGTCCGGATCGGGACCCGACTCCACCAGCGGCCCGTGATCGTGCCCGTTGGTCCCGACCCCGTGGCGGGTCCCGTTCGCCCCGGCGCCGATCTGCACCGCCCGGCCGTCCTGTCCGGTCACGACGCCCACGGACGCGGCCGGCGCCTGCTCGATTTCGACCTCGAGGTGGAAGACGAAACCGACGACCTCCTCCATGAAGGCGCCCATCATCACCTTGAACATGTCGCCACCCTCGCGCTGGTACTCCACCAGCGGGTCGCGCTGCGCCATGGCCCGCAGGCCGATGCCCT
>NZ_CAXTHT010000022.1:0-17553 GCF_964244285.1 uncultured Friedmanniella sp. | reverse complement strand
CGGTTGATCTCGTCCGCCAGCACGAAGTTGACGAAGATCGGGCCCAGCTCGACGTCGAACGTCTCCTGGCTGGCCTTGTAGATCCGGGTGCCGACGATGTCGGAGGGCACGAGGTCCGGGGTGAACTGGAGCCGGGCGAAGTCGCCGCCCACCACGGTGGCGAAGCTGCGGACCGCCAGCGTCTTGGCCACACCCGGCACGCCCTCGAGCAGGCAGTGGCCTCCCGCCAGCAGCCCGACCATCAGCTGCTCGACCATCGACTCCTGGCCGACGATCACCCGCTGCACACCGGCGATGGCGTCCTTGAGCAGGCGTGAGGCCTGTTCGGTGGACAGCGCGGCCGGAGCGCTCTGGCCGTTCTGGCTCTCCGCCAGGGACGAGCCGGGGTGACCGTAGGTCGGACTGCTCACTCAACTGCTCCTCTTGCGTTCCGATGCTCCGGGGGCTTGCGGGGGGTGGCCGCCGGGTGCAGACCCGAGCCATTCTCGCAGACGGTCCCAACCAGGGGCGGCAGGCCGCAGGAGAGGTGGGGCCGTTCCAGCTGCGCCGTCTAGACTTCTGCGACGCCGTCGACCGCGGCGCGACGGCCGGTCCCGAGTCGTCTGGTGTGATCTGATGGGAACCGATGTCGACGCCCGAGCCGCCCGCGCCCCCACCGGGTGCGGGAGAGCAGCCGGGCGAGGTGCCCTACGTCCCGGTGAGCCCGCTGCTGCCCGAGGACCCGCCGAAGATCTCCGACTTCTGGCTCGACGCCCGCCTCATGGCCACCCCCGCCGGCGTCGCCTTCACCGCCCACGACGACGCGGGCCGCTCGGCCGTCCTGATCCTGCTGTCCGAGGGCGCGACGGCGGACGCGGCAGCCCGGGACCGGCTCGCCGGCGTCGTCAACGGCATGCACATCGACGCCGTGATCGCCCGCGGTGGCCACGGGCAGGACTCGGGACGTCTCGGCCGCGCGTACCGGTCGGACGACGAGGGCCCGGTCGCGCCCGACGACCGGCTCGTCGCACCGTGGGCGGCACTGGCCTGGGACGGCTCACCCGCTGTCGTCGGGGTCGCCTCCCGGGTGCTCGACGAGGTCCAGATCGCCAGCCTGCCGCCCCAGGGTGCTGCGGCGGGTCCCGACTACCAGCACTACTGGATCGACCGGGTCAAGCCAGGTCTGGCCCGGCTGTGGCCGCTGCCCTGGCCGGGTCGCTACGACCGCGCCGGCTGGCGCACGATCCTGGTGTCCTGGCTGCTGATGCTGCTGCTCGCGGCCCTCGCCGTGCTGATCGCCATCCTCATCTTCCGCCACCAGCCACCCCAGACCCCGCCGCCCCCGACCGGCGGCTCGGGCAGCCCGCCGCCGGCCTCCAGCTCAGCCTCCCCGCAGTCCGGTTCGCCGTCACCGGGCTCACCCTCACCGTCACCGTCCGGTTCAGGGTCACCGTCGGGCTCGGCCTCCCCGTCACCCTCGAACTCCGGCTCGGGCTCACCCTCACCCTCACCGTCGGGGACCGAATCCGGTGGCGGCCAGCCGACGCCGGGGCAGAGTGGCTCACCCAACGCGAGCCCGTCGCCGCGCTCGAGGCTGTAATGAGCACCAGGACGGCGGGTGCCCCACGCCCCGAGATCCCCCGGCTGGTGGTGACCGACCTCGACGGCACGTTCCTCTCCCCCGACGGCACGGTCAGCGACGAGAACCGGGCCGCAGTCCTCGCCGCCCAGCGCGCCGGCATCCTGGTGCTGTTCGCCACCGGCCGGCCCGTCCGCTGGCTGGACGTGATCCGTGACCTCCCGGGTGCCCACCCGACGGTCATCGCCAGCAACGGGGCCGTGCTCTACGACCTCGGCGCCGACCAGCTGATCGACCGCGTCTGCCTGCCGCCGAGCGCGGCGGTGGCGGCCGTCCGCGCCATCCGGGCGGTCGCCCCCGACGCCGGCTTCGCGGTGGAGTCCGGCTCGCGGTTCGGCCACGACCCGGGGTACCGGACGCTACGCCGCGGCAGTGCCACCGCAGCCGACATCTTCGCCGCGCCGGCCGAGGAGCTGGCCGCGCGCGAGGACTGCGTCAAGATGCTCGTCCAGGACCGGACCCGCAGCGCCGACGAGCTGCTGGCGGCCGTCCTCGCCGTCGTCGGCGACACCCTCACCGTCACCCACAGCGTGACCACCGGCTTCGCGCTGGTGGAGATCAGCGGGCCCGGGGTCAGCAAGGCCTCGATGCTGGAGCGCTGCTGCCGCCGGCTGGGCGTCGAGCGGGCGGACGTGGCGGCCTTCGGCGACATGCCCAATGATGTGGACATGCTCACCTGGGCCGGGATGCCGCACGTCGTGGCCAACGCGCACCCCTCCCTGCTCACCGGGTCCTACCGGGTCGTCCCCGGCAACGACCGGTCCGGCGTCGGCCGCACCATCGCCGCCTGGGCCGCGGCCGGCGCGTCTTTAGCCCCGCTGCCGCTGCCGACCCCGTGAGCCGCGCTCCGGAGCTGCCGCGGGTCCTGCGCGGCGTCCTCATCTGCCTCGGTCCGGTCCTTGTCGGCCTGTACGTCGCCGCGACCACCTTCGGCGGCGGCACCTTCCGGCCGTGGCACCCGGTCATGGTCGACCTCGAGGTCTACCGCAGCGCCGGTCGGGTGCTGCTGCGGGGCGGCGACTTCTACGCCCTGCCGGGCTCGCTGCAGTTCCTCTACCCGCCGTTCGCCGCCGTGCTCGCCGTCCCGCTGGCACTGCTGCCCGCGTGGCTTGCCCAGGTCGGCTGGACCGTCGCCGGGGTGCTCGCGCTGCTGGCGGTGCTGCACCGCTTCGGCATGCACGGCTGGGCGCTGAGCCTGCTGGGGACGGGATGCGTCTGGTTCGTGGAACCGGTGGTGGAGACGCTGGCCTTCGGTCAGCTCGGCATCTTCCTCGTCGCGCTGGTCGTGCTCGACCTGGTGCCCGGACCGCGGGTGCTGCGGCTCGGTCGCGACGGTGGCCGGCTGCTGCCCGAAGGCAGCCTGACGGCGCTGGCCGCGGCGGTCAAGCTCACCCCGGCCATCTTCGTGGTCTACCTGCTGGCCGTCCGCCGGACCCGCGCCTTCGTCGCGGCGGTGCTGACCGGCCTGGCCGTCACCCTGGTCAGCGCGGTGGTCGCGCCGGCCGCCTCGCTGGGCTTCTGGTCCCGGCTGGCCCACGGGGACACGGGCCTGGGGCACAGCATCATCTACTACACGAACCAGTCGGCGATGGCCGACGTGGTGCGGGTCTTCGGGCTCGGCTCCGCCGCCGCGGCGGGCGGTCTGCTGCTGTGCGCAGTGGTCGCCGTGGTCGGGGTCTGGGCAGCCGTCCGGTGGCACCGGGCCGGCGACGTGATGATGGCGGTCAACCTCTGCGGCGTCGCCAGCCTGCTGGCCTCGCCCGTGTCGTGGCTGCACCATTTCGTCTGGGTGGTGCCGCTGGCCCTGTCGCTGGCCCGTCGGGCCCCCGGCCTGCCCCGGCTGCCCGGCTGGTTCACCGCGCTGGGCTGGCTGTTCGTCGGCTGGGTCGTCGCCTCGCCGTTCCGGCGGCTACCCAACGGTGCCGACGTCGAGCTCACCTGGAGCTGGGGCCAGAACCTGCTCGCCTCGACCACCCTGCTGCTCGGCGTGGCCCTGCTCGTGGCGGCCCTGCTCGTCCGGTTCACCTTGCCGCAGCACCGCCATCCTGCTAGAGACGAACAGGGCGATGTCGCCCTCGTCGACAGGAGGCAGCCGTGAGCGGTGCAGGCACCAAGGACGAGCCGTGGGAGCTGACCACGGCGCCGGGCAGCTCGAGCTACACCATGTACGCCGACCGAGCCGCGGACCCGCCCGTCCTGGTCTGCCAGGTCGGATCCACCACGCTGCGCTACCACCTCAGCGCGGTCGAGGACCTGCACGCCTGGCTCGTCGAGCAGGGCGACTGGGTCGACCTGGGGGCGGCCGATGAGAAGAAGGAGCCGCCCGCCGGCAGCGTCGAGGCGTGGGCACGCTCGGCCGACAACCCGGTCGGCGGCTGGTACGGCCTGCGCAACGGCTACCGCGGCCGCTTCGGGATGTACCTGCCGCCACTGCTGGAGTCCCTCGGTCGCGCCGAGCTGACCCACCAGCCACGCAACAACCAGGTGCGGGCCGCCCGCTGACCTCGGGCCGACCCTCGATCCGCGAGGAGGGGTCGCACGGTGTGGCAGGCTGGGTCCAGTGCCCGCCTCCCCTCCCCAGGTCGACCTCGGCCGGGGTCTCACCTCCTACCTGAGACTGCTCGGGCACCCGCCGGCCCGTAGCCCGTTCCTCGCGATCGTGGTGGGTCGGCTCTCGATGGCCATGGCCCCGATCGGCATCCTGCTGCTGATCCAGGGCTCCCGTGGCACCTACAGCCTGGCCGGCGTGGTCACCGGCGCCTACGCCGTCGGCAGCGCGCTGGGGACGCCCGTCTGGGGACGGCTGATGGACCGCTTCGGCCAGGTCCGGGTGCTGGTGCCGACCGCCTCGGCCAGCGCCCTGCTGCTGGCGGGCCTGGCCCTGGCGGGGGTCGGGACCGCGCCGCCCGGGGTGCTCGTCGCGCTGGCCACGCTGGCCGGCTTCAGCTACCCGCCGATGAGTCCGGCCCTGCGGTCGGCCTGGCGGGTGATCTTCCCCGACCGGGAGTCCCGGCGGGTGGCCTTCGCCCTGGACGCGACGTCGGTCGAGCTGATCTTCGTCGGCGGCCCGCTGCTGTTGTCCCTGCTGCTGGCGGTGACGCCGCCGGTGGTTCCGCTGCTGGTCACCGCGGCGACGCTCGCGACCGGGACCCTGGCCTACTGCCGGACCGACGCCGCCCGGCTCTCGGCCCCGGGTCGGCGGCCGGGCCTCCCGGGTGATGCGGGCACGGGCGACGCGGGCACGGGCGCGCGGCGGTCGGCCGTGACCGCGCCCGGGGTGGTGGCCCTGCTGCTGGTGATGGCGACGCTGAGCGTCGGGTTCGGCCAGCTCGACACGTCGATGGCGGCGACCGCGGGGGTGCTGCTCGGCGGGACCGACCGGGTCGGCCTGCTGTTCACCGCGATCGCGAGCGGCAGTGCGGCCGGCGGCCTGGTCTACGGGGCGCGTCGGTGGTCCTTCGACGAGCGGCAGGCGGTGCCGGTGCTGCTCACCGCCTTCGCGGTGCTGCTCGCAGCGATGGCCGGGCTGATGTCGCTGCCCGAGGTCCCGCTGTGGGCGGTGTTCCCGCTGCTGTTCTGCACCGGGGCGAGCATCGCGCCGACGTTGATCATGCAGCAGAACCTGCTCGACCAGCTCTCACCCGCCCACCGGCTGAACGAGGCGCAGGCGTTCCTCTCCGCGTCCAACACCACCGGCGCCGCTCTCGGGACGGCGCTCGCCGGCGTGGTCATCGACGCCCGCGGACTCGGCTTCTCCTTCGCCGGTGCCGCGACGTTCGCCGCGGCAGCCGCCCTCGTCGCGCTGGCCAGTCGACGGCGCTGGCGAGCCGCGATCCTGGTCGACTGAGGCCATGACGGCGCGCCGGCTACGGGACGTCCCGGGCTTCGCCGCGTTCTGGACCGCCTCCACGATCTCGGGATTCGGCAGCGCCGTCACCGCCCTGGCGGTCCAGGTCCTGGTAGTGGTGACGCTGCACGAGGGGTCCACGGGCGTGGGGCTGGTGAACGCGGCCCGCTGGCTGCCGTACCTGCTGTTCGGCCTGGTGGCGGGGGTGTTGGTGGACCGGGTCCGCCGTCGACCGCTGCTGATCGGGACCGATCTCGGCCGGGCGGTGCTGCTGGTGGCCATCCCGCTGCTCGCGCTCACCGGTCACCTCACCCTGGTGCTGCTGATGGCCTTCCTGGCGGTGTTCGGGCTGCTGTCCCTGCTCAACGACGCCGCCGACCAGTCCTGGGTGCCGAGCCTCGTGCCCCCGGGACTGATCGTGCGGGCCAACGCCCGGCTCGACCAGAGCGCCGCCGTGGCCCAGACCGCTGGTCCCGCCCTGGCCGGCGGCCTGGTCTCGCTGGTCACCGCCCCGGTCGCCGTGCTGGTCGACGCCGCCTCCTTCGCCGTCTCGGCGGTCCTGCTGATGCGCATTCCGTCCGTGGAGCCGCCCTCCCGTCCGCTCTCGACCCGGGGCGTGGGCACCGAGGCGCTCGAGGGTCTGCGCTGGGTCTACCGGCACCCGGTGCTGACCCCGTACACGCTGGCCACCCACGCCTGGTTCGTCTGCAGCGCCGCCGGCGGCGCCGTGCTGGTGCCGTTCGCGCTGCTGACCCTGGGTCTGAACGCCTTCGGCCTCGGCGTCGCCCTCGCCGTCGGCGGCGTCGGTGCACTGGTCGGCAGCCTGCTGGCCACCCGGCTCGGGCTGCGCTTCGGGGTCGGGCCGGTCGTCGTCGCCTGCATCGGCGGCACCGCCGTCGCGTGGGGCGTGATGGCGTCGAGCCCGGCGTCCTGGCTCGGGTGGTGCGTGTTCGGGCTCGGGCAGCTGCTGCTGGGAGCGACGATGGGCGCCCAGAACGCCAACGAGATGGGCTACTGGCAGTCCGTGACGCCCGACCACCTGCAGGGTCGCTCGAACGCGACCAGGCGGTCCTTCAACCGCGCCATGATCGTGGTCGGCGCGCCGCTGGGTGGCGCACTCGGCGACGTCCTGGGCTTCCGCCCGGTGCTCGGCGCGGCCGCCGTGGGTTTCGCCCTGGTGGCGTTGGCGCTCGGGATCAGCCCGTACCGGACGGCGCGGATGACCGAGTCCTGAGCCTGGGGTCCTCGGGGCGGCGGCCGCGTCAGGTGGGACGTTGCCGGACCACCGTGCTGGCTCTGGGCTTCGCCGACTTCGGCTCCTGATGCTTCACCCGAGTGCGGTCAGAGTCGCGACATCCGCGCGGTCCTTGGCTGCGGCAGCAGGGTCGTCGCGCGGCCCGGACTTGTCCTCGATCAGGGACGCCCGGCTTACGACCCGGGCGCGCACGCCGCCCACCTCGGCGACGTCGTCACCGAACGAGCCGACCGGCCAGTCGCCTCGTCCGTCGGCCAGCGGTGTGTGCACGATGCCCTCCTCGTCGACGGCGAGGAACGCGACCTCGACCCGGAGGCCCGCACGCTCGTAGCCGGTGTAGCCGTCCTCGTCAGGTTCGGGGTGATGAGTCCAGCCCTCACTGCGGAGCAGGCCGTCCAGCCGGCCCAG
The DNA here is from genome assembly GCF_964244285.1 of uncultured Friedmanniella sp. Taxonomy (NCBI): domain Bacteria; kingdom Bacillati; phylum Actinomycetota; class Actinomycetes; order Propionibacteriales; family Nocardioidaceae; genus Friedmanniella; species uncultured Friedmanniella sp. The sequence goes on along the minus strand of NZ_CAXTHT010000022.1, from coordinate 10,425 downwards.
ATCCGTCCGCCAGACGGCGAGGTCGATGTCGTCGTGATCGCGGGTGACGCGGCCCGCGTGGAAGTCGACCGCCCAGCCACCGAAGAGCCAGCTGTGGATGCCGTGCTCCTCCAGCAGGGCCTGGAGTCGGCCCACCGCCTGGAGCTGCCGACCTGCTCGCTCCGCTGCCACGCCCTCCATGCTGCCTGGCTGATCTCCGGCCGGCTCACGTGCCTCGACGGCGCCGGCCTGACGTCCGGGGTGCTCCTGAGCGCGCTGACCACCGACGCCACGCCAAGCGGCGTGGTGGGCAGCCTCGGTGTCGCCTCGGTCGGCCTGCCGCACGACTTCGTCATCCCGGCCAGGTTCGCTGCGCGCGGGGCGCCGGCCTGCTGCTGCAATGTCGGCGCTCGGCCGCCCGGGGCTGAGTCTCGGCAGCGCCGGCCAGACCGCTGGCTGGGTTCGAGACCGACCTCACAGGGTCCTCTAGGGTGAGGCCACTATGGCGAATGGTCCAGAAGTCCGGTCGGCACCCCTCGAGGCCCCGCCCCCGACCTCCGGCAGCACCAAGGAGCGCATCTGGTTCGCCAGCTCCTCCGGGCCGAGGCTCTCCGGGGTGATCGACCACCCGCACGGGCCGGTCCGCGGCTGGGGCGTCTTCTCCCACGGTTTCACCCTCGGCAAGGACTCGCCCGCGGCCAGCCGGATCTGTCGCCAGCTGGCCCACGAGGGGATTGCGATGCTGCGGTTCGACAACCTCGGGCTGGGCGACTCCGAGGGTGACTGGGGGGACGGGTCCTTCTCGCACAAGGTCCAGGACACCGCGCAGGCCGTCGCCTTCATGAACTCCACCGGCCGCGAGGTCGAGCTGCTCGTCGGCCACTCCTTCGGCGGCGCGGCCGTGATCGCCGCCGCCCACCTGACCCCCGGCGTGCGCGCCGTGGCCAGCATCGGCGCGCCCTTTCAGCCCGCCCACGTCGAGCACAACTACGACGCGCTGGTCGAGGTCGCCCTGGCGCACGGGGAGGCCCCGTTCCCGATCGGCGGCAAGGCGCTGACCCTGCGCCGCAACTTCATCGAGGACGTCCGGGCGGCCGACCTCGCCGAGCAGATCCGGACGTTGCGCCGGGCCCTGCTGGTGATGCACTCCCCCACCGACAACACCGTCGGCATCGCGAACGCGAGCCAGATCTTCCGGACCGCCCGGCACCCGCGGAGCTTCATCTCCCTCGAGGGTGCCGACCATCTGCTGACCCGGGGCAAGCAGGCCAAGCGCGCCGCGCAGATCATCAGCGCCTGGGCCGACCCCTACCTGGGCGTGCGCTGACCCCCTCACCCAGGCCGAACGAGCGGACGTGCTCCCACCGGAAGCCGGTCCACCAGCCGTCCGACCAGTCGGGGTGGTGCTGCCGGTAGACGGCGACCCGGGTGGCGACGGAGATCTCGGGATACGGCACGGCCAGCTGCTCGATGAACTCGGCCACCTCGTCGCGGAGGTCGGCGCGCTCGAACAGCTCGTGGCTGGCCAGGGACAGGTGCCCACGCCAGTCCAGCCGGTCGTGCACGTCGGCCGGTAGCAGCACGGTGGGCCGCAGCAGCGGTCGCACCGCGGCGTCGACGTCGGCGGCGAGGTCGACCAGGGGACGGTTGGGCTTCCCGTCGCGGCCGTGGTGGACCTCGTAGACCAGCGCCGAGCCGGCAAGTAACCGCACCCCCCGGTTGACCAGCCGGACCGGCTGGTGGTCCGCCGCCACGACGCCGACGGTGGCCACCAGGTCGGCCTCGTCGACGGCCAGGGGCAGGCTGCCGACCAGCGTCAGGTGCGGCGGGAACCGGTGCGCCGAGACCAGACCGAACTGGGCCTTGACGTACCGGGTGACGTCGGTGACCGCCGCGCTGGTGCGGGCGTCGGGCACCAGGAACACGCCGTACCGGACCTCGTCCGCCTCATCCATCCGCCGGTCCTTGCCCGGTGAGCCGCTCGCCCCCGGGCCCGAGCAGGTCGTGCAACACCCGGGCCAACGCTTCGGCGCCGAGGTCGGTGTCGGCGTCCTCGACGTGCTCGGCGGGTGAGTGCGACACCCCGGTGGGGTTACGGACGAAGAGCATCGCCGTGGGGACCTCGGTGGCCAGGACGCCGGCGTCGTGACCGGCGCCGGTGGCCAGCAGCGGTGCCGTCGGGAGGACGCCCGTGAGCCGGTCCCGCAGCGGCACGTCGAACCGGACGGCGGGACTGAGCGACTCCTCGGTCAGGGTGACCGTGCAGCCCTCCTCCGCAGCGACAGCGGTGGCGCGTTCGCCGATCGCCGCCACCAGGGCGGCCGTGGCCACGTCGTCGGGGTGCCGGGCGTCCAGCCACAGGTCCACCCGGGAGGCGATCACGTTGGTGCCGCCCGGCACGGGCACCAGCCGGCCGACGGTGGCCCGGGCCCCGGGCCGACTGCGGGCGACGTCGCGGGCCGCGCCGATGACGGCGGCCGCAGCCACCATCGGGTCGCGGCGGTCACTCATCGAGGTGGCGCCGGCGTGGTTGCCCTCGCCGAAGACACTCAGCCGCCACCGGCCATGGGCCAGCACCGAGGACGCGACCGCCACCGGCTGGTCCAGGTCGACCAGCCCGCGGCCCTGCTCCACGTGCAGCTCGACGAACAACCCGATCCGGCGCAGCGCCTCCTCGTCGCGGCCCAGGTGGTCGGCGTCGAGGCCGTGCCGGGAGACCGCCTCGGCGAAGGTGGTGCCGTCGGCGTCGGTCAGCCGGGCCGCCCTGGCCGGGTCCAGGGTGCCGGTGAGGAGCCGCGACCCGAGACAGGCGATCCCGAACCGCGACCCTTCCTCCTCCGGGAACACCGCGACGGCCAACGGCCGGGTCGGCCGGATGCCTGACGCGGTCAGCCGGTCGACGGCGGCCAGCGCGGACGCCACCCCGAGCGGGCCGTCGAACGCGCCGCCGCCGGGCACGGAGTCGAGGTGGCTGCCGGTGACCACCGCGTTCTGCAGCGGCAGCCGCCGCGGGTTCCACCAGGCCCAGATGATGCCGTTCCGGTCGGTCTCGACGTCCAGGCCGCGGCGGCCGGCGTGCTCGGTGAACCACTCCCGCAGGTCGGACTCGGCGGCGCCGTAGACCGGTCGGCTGTAGCCGCCGCGGACCGGGTCGGTGCCGACGTCGGCGATCTCGGCCAGCAGCTGCGGGACCGAGGTCGACCTGAGAGCGGTCCCCGGGTCAGGCACGGACCGGTGCCTTGGCCGCGCCGAGCCGGAACCGGTCGGGGACGCGGGCGCCGTCGCCGGTGGCCACCGCGGCCGCGAGCTCACCGGTCACGGGCGCGAACTTCGCGCCATGACCCGAGCAGGCCGACACGATGGTGATGCCGTCCACCCCGTCGATGACGAAGTCCTCGGTCGGGGTGTTGGTGAACAGGCAGGTCGTCTGCGCGTACGGCTCCGGCACCAGCCCGGGCAGGTACTGCTCGACGTAGGCGATCACCCGCGCCCGGTTCGCGGGGTCGATCACGCCGGTCTGGTGGGCGGCGGTGCTCAGCTTGAGGCCGGCGTTGAACTCGGCGACCTTCTGACCACGGAACTGCGCGTCCCGCCCGCCGGGCAGCGTGTAGGTCTGGATGGCGGCGCTCCCGTGGATCGACGTCGGCCAGCTCTGCTCAGGAGTGTCCCGGTAGGGGAAGTGGTACGCGTTCTCCTGGCTGACCTCCAGCGGCGGCAGTCCCGACCGGAAGCCCGCCGGCAGCGGCAGCCGCGGCAGCAGGGTCGGCAGCCAGCCCCCGGCCGCCACCACGACCCGTTCGGCGTCGATCGTGCGGCCGTCCTCGCTGAGGAGGCGGTAGCCGGAGCCGACCCTGCGGACCTCGGCCACCGGCCAGTCGGTGGCCAGCTGGGCGCCGGCACCGACGGCGAGGTCGACCATGGCCTGAACCGTGCCCTCGGCGTCGATCACCCCGGCACCGGGGTGCCAGAGCACGTCGGTGTCCGGGGCCAGCTGCGGGAACCGGTGCTGCGCCTGAGCTCGGGGAAGCAGCTCGTGCTCGACGCCCAGTCCGGCCAGCACCGCGGCCAGGGCTCGCGGGTCGCGCTCCTCACCGAAGTCGACCGAGCCGGTCGGAGTGATCAGCTGCCGGCCGACGAGGGCCTCCAGCTCGTCGAAGCCGGCTCGGGACCGGACGACCAGCTCGGCGTAGAGGCGGTCGGTGTAGCCGTAGCGGAAGATCCGCGCCGACCCGTGCGAGCTGCCGTCGGTCGCGGCCGGCCGGGTCCGCTCGACCAGGGTGACCTCGTGGCCGTCCCGCGCCAGGTGCCAGGCGGTCGCGGCCCCGGCCAGCCCCGCGCCGATGACGACGTACCGCGAGCCGGTCACCGGCCCAGGTACGGGAGGGTCCAGCGATGTCATACCCGCAGTCTTGCGCAGCACGTCCGTGCGCGGGCGGGCGGCGCCGCGTCGCCTCGCCGGCCACGAGGCCGGTGCGACGCCGACGAGGGGGCTGGAGGAGACTGCCGACGGCTGACGCGCGGCCCGCGTGCCGGCCCCCATCTGACCGAACGACTGACCTGACGGAGGTTGTCCGTGACCGACGCTGACCTGCGGTCCGAGCAGGAGACCCCGGTCCGGTACCGCACCTTGCGCGCGGGGCAACGTGCTCAGGTGTGGGTCGGCGGCCCGGACCTGGCCGAGCCCGAGCTGGTGCTCGAGACCTCCGAGACGCTGGTCGAGGCGCCGAACTGGTCGGCCGACGGCGGCTCGCTGTTCCTGAACGGGCACGGCCGGCTCTGGCGGCTCGACCTCGAGGGCAGCAATCCCGGGCTGGTGCCGGTGCCCCACGCCGGGCTGCCCGAGATCAACAACGACCACGTGCTCAGCCCCGACGGCGGCCAGGTCTACCTGTCCGCCGCGGACGGCCACATCTACCGCGGTGCGCTCATCGGCGGCGAGGTCGAGCGGGTCACCTCCGAGGACGGGGTGTGGCATTTCCTGCACGGCATCTCCCCCGATGGCACCCGGCTCGCCTACGTCCGCCTCACCGACTTCGGACAGCCGGGCCGGCTGGCGGTGATGGAGCCGTTCGGTCCGACCACGCTGCTGGACACCGGCGACGGCCACCTGGACGGACCGGAGTGGTCGCCCGACGGCGACTGGCTGTACGTCAACACCGAAAGCTTCACCACCGTGCCCGGCCACGCCCAGCTGGCCCGGCTCCCCGACGGCGGCGGTCCGCTCGAACGCCTCGTCAGCAGCGAGACGGTCGACTGGTTCCCCCACCTCTCCCCCGACGGCCGCCACGCCACCTCGATCAGCTTCCCGGCCGGCACCCTCGGCCACCCCGCGGACCTCGACGTGGAGGTCAAGGTCGTCTCGACCGACGACTGGGCCACCCCGCGCCAGACGTACCGGCTCGTCGGCGGCCAGGGAACGCTGAACGTCAACAGCTGGGCCCCCGACGGCCGGCGGTTCGCCTTCGTCGGCTACCCGCTGGGCTGAGTGGCACCGGATCGGCGGACGCGGAGCCGGCCTGGGCATCGAGGCTGGTGGTTGCCAACCGGCCGCGCGGTCACCAGGATGGGCCCATCACGCGGCCCGGGTAGCTGTCGAAGCCGGCTGCTGACTTCTCGATGAGGAGAGTCGATGACCTCTCGTGCCCGTCGCTACGTCCTGGTGGTCCTGCTGTCCCTGGTGGCGCAGCTCGTGGTCACGCTCCCGAGGGCGGCGGCGGCCGACCCGCAGCCGGACGCCGTCTCGGTGCCCGGCACGTTCGGGTCCGACGTCGGCTGCACGGCCGACTGGCAGCCCGACTGCGTCCAGCTGCAGCTGAGCCGGCGTGCCGACGACGTCTGGTCGGTGGCGCTCGTGCTGCCGGCCGGGTCGTATGAGTACAAGGCGGCGATCGACAAGTCCTTCGACGTGAACTACGGCCTGCACGCCGAGCCGGGCGGGGCCAACATCCCGGTCGTGGTGCCGCCGGGTGGCGCCACCGTCACCTTCTACTACGACAGCGCCACGCACTGGGTGACCGCGGACGTGACGGCGCCCGTCGTGACGGCAGCCGGCAGCTTCCAGAGCGAGCTCGGCTGCGCCGCCGACTGGTCACCGGACTGCCTGCGGTCCTGGCTGCAGGACGTGGACGGCGACGGCGTCTACACGTTCACGACCACCGCCATCCCGGCCGGTGACTACGAGGTCAAGGCCACCCTCGGCCTCAGCTTCGACGTGAACTACGGCGCAGGAGGGCAGCCGAACGGCGCCAACATCGCGTTCAGCGTCGGCAAGGACAACACCCCCACCACCTTCAGCTACGACTCCACCAGCCACGTCCTCTCCGTCTCGGCCACGGGCGGCCTGCCCTCCCTCACCACCCCCACGGCCTACTGGCTCTCGCGCCACTACCTCGCCTGGGATCTCGGGGCCGATCCCCGTGCGGCCACGTACGCCCTCTACGCGGCTCCGCGCGGCGGGCTGAAGGTCACCGCGACGGGCGTGACGGGCGGTACCGCCTACCCGCTGACCTACGTGCCCTCGGGCCTGCCCGCCACGCTGAAGGCGACGTTCCCGGGACAGGCGGGGCTCGGGGCCCTGCGGCTGAAAGGGGTGTCCCGGGCGAAGGTCAGGTCCCTGCTCCGCGGGCAGGTCGCGGTGGTCGCGCTGGACGGGGACGGCGCGCCCGTGGCCGGCGCGGGGCTGCAGATCCCGGGCGTGCTCGACGACGTCTACGCCGCGGCGAGCAGCAAGAGACTCGGGCTGAGCTGGAAGCGGTCCCGCCCCACCTTGGCTCTGTGGGCCCCGACCGCGACGTCGGTCTCGGTGCACGTCTACACCTCGGGCAGGAGCTCGGCCCCGGTGGACACCGTTCCGCTCGGCCGCTCGGGCAGCGGAGTCTGGTCGGTGCGCGGTCCCGAGTGGTGGCGGAACCGCTTCTACCTCTACGAGGTGAGGGTCTTCGTCCCGGAGACCGGGCGCGTGGAGACCAACCTGGTCACCGACCCGTACAGCGTCGGCCTGTCCCGCAACAGCGTCCGCAGCCTGATGGTCGACCTGAACGCGAAGCGGCTCAAGCCGAAGGGGTGGTCGACGCTGAAGAAGCCCCGGCTGGCCAAGCCCGTCGACCAGGCCATCACCGAGCTGCACCTGCGCGACTTCTCGATCAGCGACCCGACGGTACCGGCGGCTGACCGCGGCACCTACGAGGCGTTCACCGACTCCTCGAGCAAGGCGGTCGGCTACCTCCGGGGCCTGGCGAAGGCGGGGATGACGACGGTCCACCTGCTGCCCCTGGCCGACATGTCCACCGTGAACGAGGACAAGTCGACGTGGGCCACGCCGGACTGCGACCTGCCCGCCCTGCCCCCTGACAGCGACCAGCAGCAGGCCTGCGTCAAACCCACTCTCAGCCAGGACGGCTTCAACTGGGGCTACGACCCGCTGCACTACACCACCCCGGAAGGCTCCTACTCGACGAAGCCGAACGGCTCGGCCCGGACGCGAGAGTTCCGCGACATGGTCAAGGCGATCAACGGCAACGGCCAGCGGGTGGTGATGGACATGGTCTACAACCACACCACCGACTCCGGCCAGACCGGCCGCAACGACCTGGACCGCATCGTGCCGGGCTACTACCACCGGCTCGACGCGAGCGGCAAGGTCACCACCTCGACCTGCTGCGCGAACACCGCCACCGAGCACACGATGATGGGCAAGCTCATGATCGACTCGGTGCTGACGTGGGCCACGGAGTACAAGGTCGACGGGTTCCGCTTCGACCTGATGGGTCACCAACCCAAGGCCACGATGGTCGAGCTCCGGCACCGCCTCGACCAGCTGACGGTCAGAAGGGACGGCGTCGACGGCCGGGCCATCTACCTCTACGGCGAGGGCTGGGACTTCGGTGAGGTTGCCCAGAACGCGCTCTTCGTCCAGGCGACGCAGGCCAACATGGCCGGGACCGGGATCGGTACCTTCAACGACCGGATCCGCGACGCGGTCCGGGGCGGCTCACCGTTCGACACCGACCCGCGGATCCAGGGCTTCGGCAACGGTCTCTACACCGACCCGAACGGCGACCCCGCCAACGGCACGGCGCAGGAGCAGAAGGCGCGGCTGCTGCAGTCGAGTGACCTGATCAAGGTCGGTCTGGCCGGAAACCTCAAGGACTACGCGTTCACCGACCGGACGGGCGCCCGGGTCACGGGCTCCCAGGTCGACTACAACGGCCAGCCGGCGGGCTACGCCAGCCAGCCGCAGGAGGTGATCAACTACGTCGACGCGCACGACAACGAGACCCTCTTCGACGGCCTGACCTACAAGCTGCCCGTCTCGACCTCGATGCCCGACCGGATCCGGATGCAGACCGTGGCGCTGTCGACCACCGCGTTCTCCCAGGGCGTCTCGTTCTGGCAGACCGGCAGCGACGCGCTGCGCAGCAAGTCCTTCGAGCCCAACAGCTACGACTCCGGTGACTGGTTCAACGTCTGGGACCCGTCGCTCACCACCAACGGCTTCGGCCGCGGACTGCCCGTCAGCTCCGACGCCAAGTGGTCCTTCGCGCAGCCACTGCTGGCCAACGCGGCCCTCAAGCCCAGCCCGGCCGATCTCGCCACCGCCGAGGCGCAGTCCCAGACCCTGCTGGAGATCAGAAAGGCCCGACCCCTGCTGCGGCTCGGATCGGCGAAGTTGATCAAGCAGAAGCTGACCTTCCCGAACGGTGGACCCGACCAGACGCCCGGAGTGATCGTCATGCGGATCGACGACACCGCCGGAAGGAACGTCGACCCGTCGTCGACGGGCATGGTGGTCGTCTTCAACGCCGGAGACACCGCTACCGACCAGACGGTGGCCGGTACGGCCGGACGCCACTACCGCCTCGACCGGCTGCAGGCGAACGGTACCGACGCGATCGTCAAGACCGCCCACCACGACACCGCGACCGGAACCTTCAGCGTGCCGGCGCGCACCGTGGCCGTCTTCGACGCACCCTGACGGGAGCCGGGCCTGGCCCGAACGAGGGTGAGAGCCTGACCTGGTGTGGTCGTCCGCGCCCACGAGCGACGAGTGAGAAGGAGACGAGATGGCCACCCCGCCGAGCCTGGACTTCGAGATCGACGAGGAAGCCCCGGCGAGCTCGCTGCTCTACACCTTCGGTGGCGCGGCACCTGTGGCGTCGGTCGTGCCCGGCACCGTCATCTCCACGCGGACGCGGGACGCGTTCGCCGGCGCGCTCAGCACGCCCGGACAGCTGCCGTCGCAGGTGGTCGACAGCCGCTTCCTCAACCCGCAGACCGGCCCGTTCTTCGTCGAGGGCGCTCAGCCCGGCGACTCGGTCGCCGTGCACTTCGTCGACATCGTCCCCCGTGGCGCCTGGGGCGTGAGCGCCACCGTGCCCTTCTTCGGCGCCCTGACCTCCACGCCCGAGACCGCCACCCTGCAGCCGCCGCTGCCTGAGCTGTCCTGGTTCTACGAGCTCGACGTCCCCGGCGGCACGGTCCGCTACCAGGCCCAGCAGAGCAACCTGACCCTGGACCTGCCGCTCGACCCGATGCACGGGACGGTCGGGGTGGCCCCGCCCCTGCACGAGGTCCGCTCGTCGCTGGCTCCGGGACGCTGGGGCGGGAACATGGACAGCCGGGAGATTCGGCGCGGCAGCACGGTGTACCTCGGCGTCAACGTCGAAGGGGCGCTCCTCAGCTTCGGTGACGGCCACGCGCGGCAGTCCGAGGGCGAGACCTGCGGGGTGGCCATCGAGTGCGCGATGGACTCCGTGATCATCGTCGAGCTGCTGAGGGGCACCTACACCGACTGGCCGCGGATCGAGGACGACGACTTCTGGATGACCACCGGGTCGGCCAGGCCCCTGGAGGACGCGTTCCGGATCGCCCACCTCGAGATGGTGCGGTGGATGAGCGAGCTGCTCGAGATCTCCGTGATGGACTCCTACCAGCTGGTCACCCAGACGGTGCTCACCCCGGTCGCCAACGCGGTGGACACGGCCTACACCGTGGTGTGCAAGATGCCGAAGACGTTCCTGCCCCCCGTCACCGCGATGCAGGGGATGCACGGCCGCCTGCGGGCCACGACCACCCGCTGAGTAGCGCCCCCACCCTCGGCGGCGCCTCCCCCGCGTGGCGCACGCTCAGCGGCGGACGGTCACCGCGAGGTCGCGCTCCCCGGTGACGGTAAACCCCTTCCGGTGACCTCGACGCCGGGACCTGCTGCCTCGCGCGTTCGGCACTCGGAACCCACGCGCGGGGGCAGAGGCCCGCTCTTTGCCTCGCAGGCCCCAGCAGTACCACCCGTCAGCCCTGCGGATGGACCCTGGGACCGTGCGGAAGGCGCGATTCTCCCTCGACTCGGCGCGACACGCGGTACACGGCGACCCGCATGTCACGGGTCTGGTAGGGCTGTTCAGCTTCGGGTGATCCTTGACGGACCTACTCCGCTTGATCCTTGACACT
>NZ_CAXTHT010000021.1:0-21478 GCF_964244285.1 uncultured Friedmanniella sp. | reverse complement strand
TGACGTCGGTCGGCGTCCCCGCGGTCTTGGTCAGGCTCAGCGTGGCCAGGGTCGTGGTCGGGGTGGCCGTCGAGGAGGCGTTGGAGGTGATCGTGGCGCCGGCCGGGTTGCGCCCGGTGGCCGTCGCGGTGTTGGCGACGGTGCCGGCGTCCACGTCGGCCTGGGTGATCGTGTAGGCCGCGGTCGTGGTGCAGGCGGTGCTGGCCCCCGGCGCCAGGGACGTCGCGGAGCAGGTGGTCGCGCCCACCTTCGCGTCCACGATCGCCACGTTGGTGATCGTCTGGGCTCCGGTGTTGGTGACCGCGAACGAGTAGCCGATCCGGTCCCCGGTGTCGACGCGGCCGTTGCTGTTGCTGTCGACGGGGGTGCCGGCGGTCTTGGTCAGGCTCAGCGTCGAGGTGGTCGAGGTCGGCGTGGACGTCGCGGCCGCGTTCGAGGTGACGGTCCCGTTCGCCGGGTTCCTCGACGTCGCGGTCGCGGTGTTGGTCACCGCGCCGGCGTCCACGTCGGCCTGGGTCACGGTGTAGGCCGCCGCGGTCGTACAGGTGGTGCTCGCCCCCGGGGCCAACGTGGTCGCGGCACAGCTGGGCGCGCCGGCCCCCCCTCCTGACAACTTCGCGTCGACGATCGCCACCGTGGTCAGCGTCTGGTCGCCGGTGTTGGTCACCCCGAACGCGTACGAGATCTTGTCCCCGGCGTCGACCCGGCCGTTGCTGTTGGCGTCCACCGGGGTGCCGGCGGTCTTGGTCAGGGCGAGCGCGGCCAGGGTCGAGGTCGGCGTCGCCGTGCTCGCGGCGTTCGAGGTGACGAGGCCGTTCGAGGGGTTGCGGCCGGTCGCGGTGGCGGTGTTGGCGACGGTACCCGCGTTCACGTCGGCCTGGGTGATCACGTACGGGGCCGTCGTGGCGCAGGTGGTCGAGGCGCCCGGGGCCAGCGTGGTGGCCGGGCAGCTGGTGGCCCCCACCTTCGCGTCCGAGATCGCGAGCGTCGACACCGTCAGCGACCCGGTGTTGGTGACGAGGAACGAGTAGCTGATCCGGTCCCCGACGTCGACCCGGCCGTCGGCGTTGACGTCGGTGGGCGTGCTGGCCGACTTGGTCAGGCTGAGGGTGGCTGCGGAGGAGGTCTGGACCGCGGTGGAGGACGCGTTCGAGGTGACGGTGGTGCCGCCGGGGTTCTTCGAGGTCGCCGTCGCGGTGTTGCTCACCGCCCCCGCGTCCACGTCGGCCTGGGTGATCACGTAGCCGCTGGTCGTGGAACACGTGGTCGAGGCCCCCGGCGCCAGGGTGGTGGCCGGGCAGCTCGTGGCCACGCCCCCTCCCGAGAGCTTGGCGTCCACGACGGCGACGGTGGTGAGGGTGACGACGCCGGTGTTGGTGACGGCGAACGTGTAGGCGACCCGGTCCCCGGCGTCCACCCGGCCGTTGCTGTTGGCGTCGGTCGGCGTGCCGGCGCTCTTGGTCAGGCTGAGCGTGGCCACGGTGGAGGTCGGCGTGGCGGTCGAGGATGCGTTCGTGGTGACGGTGGTACCGGCCGGGTTGCGGGTGGTCGCGGTCGCGGTGTTGGTGACGGAGCCGCTGTTCACGTCGGCCTGGGTGATCGTGTAGGCCGCCGTCGTGGTGCACGTGGTGCTGGCCCCCGGCGCCAGGGTCGTGGCGGGGCAGGTCGTGGCGCCGACCTTGGCGTCCACGATCGCCAGCGTGGTCAGCGTCTGGGCGCCCGTGTTGGTGACGAGGAACGAGTAGGCGATGCGATCGCCGGCGTCGACCCGGCCGTTGGCGTTGACGTCGGTCGGGGTCCCTGCCGACTTGGCCAGGGTCGCGGTCGCGGCGCTCGAGGTCGTCGTGGTCGTGCTGGCGGGGCTCGAGGTGACGGCGACGGAGTTCGGGTCCCGGCTGGTGACCGTGGCGGTGTTCACCACGTTGCCGGCGTCGACGTCGGCCTGGGTGATCGTGTACGGCGCGGCCGGGGTGCAGGTGGTGGTGGCACCCGGGGCGAGAGTGGTCGCCGTGCACGTGATGGCCCCGGTCAGCTTCGAGTCGGTCACCGCGACCGAGCGCAGCGTCACCGAGCCGGTGTTGGTGACCAGGAAGCTGTACGGGATCCGGTCGCCGGCGTCGACGCGGCCGTTGGCGTTCACGTCGGTCGGCGTGCCCGCGGTCTTGGCCAGCGTGATCGTCGCGACATTGCTGGTCTGCAGGGCGGTCGAGTCGGAGTTGGAGGTGACGACCGTGTTCGCCGGGTTACGGCCGGTGACCGTTGCTGTGTTGGTGACGGTGCCCGCGTCCACGTCGGCCTGGGTGATCGTGTAGGTCGCGGTGCAGGTCGTGCTCGCCCCCTGCCCCAGCGTGGTGGCCGCGCAGGTGGCGGTGGTCTTGCTGTCCGCCACGGCGAGGCCGGTGATGGTCACCGTGCCGGTGTTGGTGACCGTGAACGTGTACGGCACCCGGTCGCCGGCGTCGGTCCGTCCGTTGGTGTTGACGTCGGTCGGCGTGCCCGCCGACTTGTTCAGCTGCAGGGTCGACACCGTGGTGGTGGGCGTGGACGTCGAGGCGGCGTTGGAGGTCGCGGCCTGGTTGGCCGGGCCGGTTCCCGTGGCCGAAGCGGTGTTGGCCACCGCTCCGGCGTTCACGTCGGCCTGCGTGATCGTGTAGGCGGCGGCCACGGCACAGGTGGCGGCCTGACCCGGAGCCAGGGTGGTCCGGTTGCAGGTGACCGCGCCGACCTTGGCGTCGACGACGGCGGCACCGGTCACCGTGACGGCTCCGGTGTTGGTGATCGTGAAGGAGTAGGCGATCCGGTCCCCCACGTCGACGCGGCTGTTGCCGTTGACGTCGGTCGGTGTGCCGGCGGTCTTGGTCAGGCTCAGCGTGATGATGGCGTTGGTGGAGGTCGCGGTCGAGGAGGCGTTCGACGTCACCGTCGTGCCGCCGGGGTTCTGGCCGGTGGCGGTCGCGGTGTTGGTGACCGCACCGGCGTCCACGTCGGCCTGGGTGATCGGGTAGGCCGCGGTCGTCGTGCACGTGGTCGAGGCGCCAGGGGCCAGCGTGGTCGACGGGCAGCTCGTCGCGCCCACCTTGGCGTCGGTGATGGCCACGCCGCTGAGGGTCACCGCGCCGGTGTTGGTGACCAGGAAGCTGTAGGGGATCCGGTCCCCGGCGTCCACCCGGCCGTTGCCGTTGACGTCGGTCGAGGCGCCCGCCGACTTGGCCAGGGTCAGCGTGGCCACCGTCGAGGTGGTGGTGGAGGTGGTCGAGGTGTTGGAGGTCACCGTGGTGCCGGCACCGTTACGGCCGGTCGCGGTGGCGCTGTTGGCGACGTTCCCGGCGTTCACGTCAGCCTGGGTGATCGTGTAGGCGGTGGTGGTGGTGCAGGTGGTGCTCGCCCCCGGGGCCAGCGTGGTGGCCGGGCAGGTGGTGGCTCCCACCTTGGCGTCGACGATGGCCACGGTGCTGATCGTGCTGGTGCCGGTGTTGGTGACCGCGAAGGAGTAGCCGATCCGGTCCCCGGCGTCGACCCGACCGTTGGTGTTGGCGTCGGTCGGGGTACCCGCGGTCTTGGTCAGGGACAGCGACGAGGACGGGTTCGCCGTCACCGTCACGCCGTCGGTGTTGGAGGTCGCGGCCCCGACGATCGAGCTGCCGGTGGCCCGGGCGGTGTTGCGGAACGACGTGCCGTCCACGTCGGCCTGGGTGGTGGTGTAGGTCGCGGTGCAGGTGACCGAGGCGCCCGGGGCCAGCGAGGCCGCCCCGGCGGGACAGGTCGGCGCGGGGGCGGTCCCGGTGCCGGTGAACCCGGTCTCGGTGACGGCCACGCCGGTCACGGTCGCCGTGCCGGTGTTGGTGATCAGGTAGCTGTAGGTCACCGTCTGGCCCGCCGCGGTCACCGAGGCGCGGCTGGCCGTCTTGGCCAGGGTGAGGGTCGAGGTCAGCGGGGTGTCGGTGAAGGTACAGACCACGTTGCGCGGGTTCGCGCCCCCGGTGGGGACGGTCACGGTGTAGCCGCCGCCGGAGGCCGTGGTGGTGAGGACCTGGTTGCTGTTGGCGGTGTCGACGCAGGAGAGCGTCGTCGCGTACTGGCTGAGGCTCGTGCCGCCGGAGGCGGTCTGGGTCACGGTGTAGGTGCGCCCGCTGACCGTCGGGATCGGGCCGGCCACCTCGGCCGCGCTGTTCTGGACCCCGGTGTCGGTGCCGGTGGTGGTGCCGGAGTTGCCGGTCGAGACGCCGTTGCCGGTGATGGCCAGGGCGAACTGGTCGGTCGCGTTCACCCGGCCGGTCACGTTGGCCTGCAGCGAGAGCACCGGGTTGTAGTCGCAGTCGGCGGCGTCGACGGTGTTGGCCGTCCCCGCACCGGTGAGTGTGGCCGCGCTACCGATCGCGGTACCGGAGTTCGGGTCGAACTTGTAGAGCACCCCCGGCGCGGTGGTGTTGGTGGTCAGGTAGAGGTAGCCGTCCTCGTCGAAGGTCATGCCGTTGAAGGACGAGCCGGTGGCGATGTTGGCGACGACCGACACCGTCAGCGCCGCCGAGCCGGCCGTGGCCGGCACCGTCTGGTTGAGCAGCCCCAGCGGGGTCGTGCCGGTCGTGGTGCCCGATGCCAGCGCGTAGAGCCGGCCCTGGCTGTCGAAGGCGATGTCGCCGTTGCCGCCGGTGGTGCTGAAGCCGGTGACGTTCCCGACGCGGCCGATGGCGGTGTTGGTGTTGGTGTTGAACGCGTAGAGGTCGAAAGCGCCCGAGCCGGTCGAGTAGTAGATGTAGTAGATGCCCGTCGCCGGGTTCAGGGCACCGCCGACGGCTCCGGTTCCGGTGACCGTGGAGTTGCCGAGGGAGTAGGCGGTGGTGACGCCGGTGAGGAAGTTGTACCGGTACACCAGGATCGGTGACCCGCTGGTGAAGCCCTGCTGCACGGTGAAGGCCGCGGTGCCGTCGTTCGTGACCGCCAGGCCGTTGTAGCCGGTGGCCGGGGCGGTGCTCGCGGCGAAGGTGCCGGCCAGCACCCGCGCGGCGGTCGTGGTGTTGACCGTGAAGACCTCGCCGGTGGCGCCGAGGGTGAAGACGGTCCCGTTGACGCAGGACAGGGGCTGGGCGCTGTACTGCAGCACGACCAGACCGTCGCCACCGTTGGCGGTGGCGTCGCTGGCGGTGACCCCGCCGCCCGCCGCGACCGTCCCGGTGTACTGGGCCTGAGCGGTCTGAGGAGCGGCGCCCCCGGTGCCGGGCGTACCGAACGCCGCGTTGCCGCCGGCCGTGGTGGCACCGCCACTCACCCCACCGACGTAGCTGGAGCCGCCGCCACCGGAGCCGTTCTGGATGACGGCGCCGGTGTTCCCGTTCTGGCACTTGCCGCCGCCGCCGCCGTAGTAGCCGCCACCGCCGGCGCCACCGCCCTCGCTCGGGTTGACCGCGACGGCCGGGGTGTCGCCGCCGTTGCCGCCGGCCAGCGCCGCTCCGGCCGTCGTGGAGCCGCTCGTGCAGACGCTCGTTCCCGTGGCGGCCGCGCCACCCGCGGTCGCGGTGCCGCCGCGGCCGGACTGGGTGGGCTGGGCGTCCTGACCCCCGGTCGTCCCGCCGCCACCGCCGGCGTAGGGCTGCGCCCCGGCCGGGGAGTCGGCACCGGGTGAGGCGCCGCCGCCGCCGCCCGCCACCAACGCGGCGTTGGCCTGGCTGATGGTGGTGGAGGTGAAGACACCCGAGTAGCCGCCGCCGCCGGAGCCACGCCCGTACTGGCTGGTGTTCGCGCTCGAGCCTCCCGCGCCGCCGCCGCCGTAGGCCGCGGTCCCGCCGGCCGTGCCGACCTTGCCACCGCCGCCGACGACGACGCCCAGGCTGGCACCGGGGGTGACCGCGAGCGTGCCGGTCGCGTAGCCGCCCGCCCCGCCGCCGGACTCACCGTTGAAGTACGCGGTGTTGGCCCCGCCGCCGCCCGCGCCCCAGGCCTTGATCGACACCGAGGTGATGCCGGCCGGGACGACGAAGGACTGGGCGGCGCCGCTGGAGGTGAAGGTGACGCAGTTGTTGAAGCCGGCGTCCGGGGTGCAGGTGGACTGGGCCGCCAGAGCCGGCGTCGGCACCGCTACGGGGATCCCGACGGCCAGCGCGGCCGACAGCAGAGTGAGGACCACGACCGAGGCGGTCGGTCGTCGGATCCGCTCCGTCAGGCCGAGCGGCGTGCCACGCCGCACGGTCGTGCGCACCATGTCGCTCTCCAGCGGGCCACCACGAGACGCCCGCTGACAGGGCCGCGTGTCGTTCGGAAGGTGATTTCCCTGGCCCATTCTTCGGAGCAGGAAAGTGGACCCCCCGGGCCCTGTGAATGCGTTGTACTGGGGCCGACTGTAGGCAGGGAAACGAACCAGAATCAAGTTTTTGTCCCGTCGGACCGCAACGGATTCATAACGCCCCGAAACCGCAGCGAATCCCCCCGCCGCCCCGCGCCGACACCTGCTGTTCACGACGGTGTCAGCCGGCCCGCCTACCGTCGGGGCCGTGACAGCTGCGTCCTCAGACCGCCGCCCGGCCCGTGCGCTCGCGGTGATCCCCGCCCGCGGAGGCTCCAAGGGAGTGCCGGGCAAGAACCTTCGGACGGTTGGCGGCGTGCCCCTGGTGGTCCGGGCCGTCCGGGCCTGCCGGGCCGCACGCTCGGTCGAGGAGGTGGTCGTCTCCACCGACGACGACGCCATCGCGGCCGCGGCGGCCGGAGCCGGGGCCTGGGTGGTCCGCCGACCGGCCGCCCTCGCCGGCGACACCGCCACCTCGGAGTCGGCGCTGGTGCACGCCCTCGACAGCCTGGACGCCGACCCGCAGGTGCTGCTGTTCGTCCAGTGCACGAGCCCGTTCGTGAGCCCCGTCGACCTGGACGCCGCCGTCGAGCTGGTCGCCGGCGGCGGCGCCGACTCGGCCTTTGCGGCCGTGCCGACCTATGAGTTCCTCTGGCGCGTGCCCGCGGGTTCAGGGCCCGGGGGTTCAGGGCCCGGGGGTTCAGGGCCCGGGGGTTCAAGGCCCGGGGGTTCAAGGCCCGGGGGTTCAGACATGGCGAAGCAGGCGGTCGGGGTCAACCACGACGCCGCCTACCGTCCGCGCCGGCAGGACCGGGAGCCCGACTACCGGGAGACGGGTGCCTTCTACGCGATGGACACCGCCGGGTTCCGCCGGGCGGGGATGCGCTTCTTCGGCCGGACGGCGGTCGTCGAGGTGGCCGAGCACACCGCGCTGGAGATCGACACGGCTCTCGAGCTGGCCATGGCCGACGCCCTGGCGCCGCTGGTCGACGGGCTGATCGGCGGCGGGCCCGACCTGCTCGAGGCTGATCTCGACGTCGACGCTGTGGTCACGGACTTCGACGGTGTGCACACCGACGACGCGGCGTACGTGGGGGCCGACGGCAGCGAGCTGGTCCGGGTCAGCCGGGCGGACGGGCTGGGCCTGGCGCGCCTGCGGGAGGCGGGCTACCGGCTGCTCATCCTGTCCAAGGAGCGGCACCCGGTGGTGGGCGCCCGTGCGGCCAAGCTGGGCGTCGAGGTGCGCCAGGGCGTCGACGACAAGGCCACGGCGCTGACCCGCTGGCTGGCCGAGCACGAGCTGGACCCGGCCCGCGTGGTCTACCTCGGCAACGACGTCAACGACCTCGCCCCGATGGCGGTGGTCGGCTGGCCGGCGGCGGTGTCGGACGCCCGGCCGGAGGTGCGGGCGGCGGCACGGCTGGTGCTGCGCGAGCGCGGCGGCCAGGGAGCCGTCCGCGAGCTCTGTGACCGAGTGCTCGGAGCGGGGCGGACGCGCGAGCCAGGACGCGCCGCTGACCAACGGACACCGACAGCCGCAGGTACTGCCTGACCACGGCCGCGGGACCGGCCCGGGGCGACGCCGGCGGCCGAGGTAGCCGACCGGCGGTCCGCAGCTCGACCAGCCCGTTCAGCCGGACCAGCCAGTCGGACTCCTCCTCGGGGTGGAAGTAGTTGTCGCCGAGCCAGCCCGGGTCCGGCCGACGCAGTCCCTCGCGGGCCAGGCTCGCCATGCTGCCGGTGCAACCCGAGCCGGCGAAGACCAGGTTGACGAGCTCGGCGGAGACGCCGAAGTCGTCGAGGACCAGCAGGGGCAGCCCCAGGGCGATCGCCTCCAGGGCGGCCGTCGACGAGACGGTGACGAGCCCACGCCCGTGGGCCAGCGCGTCGCGCATCGCCCCGGTGGAGAAGGTCACCGACTCCGGCGCCACCTCCCCGCGCGCCACCAGACCGGCCCAGAGCACGTCGTAGGGGTGGGTCTCGTGGTGGGTCTGCTGCTCACCCGCGCCGGCTCGCAGCTTGACCAGTGCGGGCGATGCCGCGGCCAGCGCGCGCAGGACCGCCTCCCGGTCGGCCCGCTCGAGCGGCACCTGGGCCTGGGCGGCGAAGACCAGCGGCGCCATCGTGCCCGTCCCCACCGCTGCGGGATCGGGTGCGAGGGCCAGGGCGGGCGGATCCGGCAGAAAGGGCAGCCGCGCCAGCCCGATCGCCGGTCCGGGACTCGCGGCCACCAGGCCCGCGAACGCCGCGCGCTCCCGTCGGCTGTGCACCACGAGCAGGTCGCAGGCCCGCCGCAGCTCCAGGGCGCGCGCTGAGGCCGGGTAGCTGATCCCCGGCAGCCCGGTCAGCAGCACGGGCCGGTCGGGCCCCCGCAGCGGCGGCAGCGCGGTGAGGGTCGCCAGCACGGGTCCGGTACAGGCCAGCAGCAGGACGTCGGGACGTTCGCGGGCCACCAGCCGCGCCAGCCCGGCGACGCCGAGCACGGCAGCCTCGCCGGCGCCGGCGGCCACGACCTGGCCCCGGGAGGGCATCACGGCGTTACGGAGGACGATCTGCCGCCGGGTCCAGCCGGCGGGCAGCCCGGCCAGGGTGGCCACGCTCCACTTGAGGTAGGAGTCCGTGTCGGCCACCGCGAGCACCCGGACCTGCGGTCTGGCCACGCCCTAGAAGTCGCCGGCGGCGGTGCGGGGGGTGGTGAGCAGGTCCGTCAGCTCGTCGCACTGCTCCTCGCTCAGCGCCCCCAGCGCGAAGCGCGCACCGACGATCAGCTCGGTGGCCTGCTCCATCACCGCCCGTCCCTGCGGGGTGATCGAGGCCAGCACGGCCCGCCCGTCTTCGGGGTGCGGCGTCCGCCGCAGCAGCTCCGCCGCCTCCAGCCGCTTGACCAGGGGCGTGACCGAGGTGGCGTGCACCTGCAGCCGCTCGCCGATCCGGCCCAGCGGCAAGGACCCCCGGCGCGAGAACGAGAGCAGCACCAGGACCTCGTAGCGGGCGAAGGTCAGCCCGAGCGGCCGCAGCAGCTCGTCCAACTCGGTCAGCACCAGCTGGTGCACCCGCATCAGCGAGGTGACGGCGCGCATCCGGGGCGTCTCGCCCCACCGCTCGGCCCACAGCCGGGACGCCTCGGCCACCGGGTCGAAGGCGAGCGGGCGCCGGGGCGCGCTCACGTGCCGTCGTCCGCGAGCTGGGGCGCGGTCGCCCGCAGCCCGGCGCGCTGCATCGTCTCCTGCAGCGTGCGGTCCCGGGCGTCGATGTCCCGTACGAACCGGACCTCGCTCAGACCCTGGACCTGGGCGGCGGACTCGAACACGAAGTGACCGTAGTTGAAGATCCGGCCGACGAACGGCTTCTTGACCGTGATGTCGAGCAGCCGTCCGAGGGGCACGCTGGCCCGCTGCACCGACAGGGTGCCGTGCACCCGGAAGACGCGCTGGTTGGTGATGACGAAACGGTCGCGGTACTCGTCGGCGATCGAGTAGAGGGCCTGCAGCGCGACGGCCGAGGACACCAGCAGCAGGACCCAGAACAGCGGCGGCTCCGACGCCCACGAGCTCACCAGCACCGGCACGGCCACCGCCAGCCGCAGCCAGGCGGCGATGCTCGCCATCCAGTGCTTGTAGACCTCCTGGACGATGTACTCGTCCTCGCTCAACAGCAGGTACCGCTCGACGTGCGGGTCGAGCCAGTCGACCAGCCCGGGCACGCTCAGGCGGCTAGCGAGGTGAAGAAGGTGACGACGGCCTGGAACACGCGCTCGAGCGCTCCGGCGACCGTCCGTACGGCCTGAGCTGCCCCCTCGGGCTGCTGGATCAGGTAGAACAGGCAGAAGCCCACGACCAGGATGAAGATGACCTTCTTGGTCCACTTCACGTCGGACGTCCCCCCTCTGCGTTGTTGTCGGGCTGCATGGTTGTCGGGCTGCACGGTCGTCAGGCTGGTGTTCGCGTCGGCTCTCGGTCCGGGTGGCACGGTCGGTCGGCACACTCATCAGTCGGCACACTCAATCGGTGGGACCTGGCTCACCGACCGTGCTCTGTCTACCCCAGCGCGCGCCCGTCGGCCACCTGCCACGCCGCAGCGACCGCACCCGGGTCAGGCCAGCAGCTCCGCGACCAGGGCCGCGGCCGCGGCGTACGGGTCGGTCCGGCCGTCACGGACGGCCTCGGCGAGCTGGTCCAGAGAGTGACCGGCCGTCGTCTGCAGCCGGTCCTGCAGCAGGGCGAGCGCCAGACCCTCGACCTCACGTCGGGCCCGCTCCCCGCGTCGGCGCCCCGCCTCCCCGCTCGCCACGGCTCCGGCCCGGAAGCGGTCGAGGGCCGCGACCAGCTCGGCCACTCCGGTCCCCTCACTCGCCACGGTGGTCAGCACCGGCGGATGCCAGACCCCCTCGGGACGGGGGGTCAGGGCCAGGGCGTTCCGCAGCTCGCGGACCACGGCCCGGGTGCCGTCGCGGTCGGCCTTGTTGACCACCAGCACGTCCGCCACCTCGAGGATGCCGGCCTTCGCCGCCTGCACGCCGTCGCCCATCCCGGGCGCCAGCAGCACCACCGTCACGTCGGCCAGGGCGGCCACGTCGACCTCGGACTGGCCCACCCCGACCGTCTCGACGACGACGGTGGTGCAGCCGGCGGCGGCCAGCACCCGCAGGGCCTGGGCGGCCGCCACCGCGAGCCCGCCCAGGTGACCGCGGGTGGCCATGGAACGGATGTGCACCTCGGGGTCGAGCGCGTGCTGCTGCATCCGGACGCGGTCACCCAGCACGGCGCCCCCGCTGAACGGCGAGGTCGGGTCGACGGCCAGCACGCCGACGCGCTGGCCCTGAGCCCGGAGCACCGCGACCAGGGCGGCCGCGGTCGTCGACTTGCCCACTCCGGGCGGGCCGGTCAACCCGACCACGTAGGCCTCGCCCGGCAGCCGGGACAGGGCGGCCGTGATCTCCGGCAGCGCCGGCGAGGCGTTCTCGATCAGGGTCACCAGTCGGCCGACGGAGCGGGGCCGACCCTGCCGCACCCCGGCGAGCAGGGCCGTCAGCGCGTCGTTCAGCGGGGTGCCCTTCCACTTCCGGCCATCGATGTTCCTTCCGCCGCCTTCGCCAGGCGGCCCAGTCTGGCACCCTGGGGCCATGGATGCCGTGGCTGCAGGGCTCTCCGAGGACGGTCTGCTCCGGGCCATCGACCACGTCGGGGTGGCGGTGGCCGACCTCGACGCGGCGATCGCCTTCCACACCGAGGTGCTCGGGCTGGTGCTCGTCCACCGCGAGGAGAACCTGGACGCCGACGTGGCCGAGGCCATGCTCGCCGTACCAGGGGCCGAGGGCGGCACGCAGGTCCAGCTGCTGGCGGCGCTCACCCCGGAGTCCCCCATCGCGCGCTTTCTGGCGCGCTCCGGTCCGGGTCTGCAGCAGCTCGCGTACGAGGTCTCCGACGTCGTGCTGGCGAGCGCTCGGCTGCGGGAACGGGGCTTGCGACTGCTCTATGATGTCCCGAGGCCGGGGACCCGACAGTCCCTGGTGAACTTCGTCCACCCGCACGACGCCGGCGGGGTGCTGGTCGAGCTGGTGGAACCCGCTCCCGGACCTCATCGCCAAGGAGAGGAATCTCGTGAGCTCAGCTGAGGACAACGGCCTGGGTCTGTTCGACGACACCGCCAGCGCGGCCGGCAGCTTTCCGACCGCGCTGCGAGGCTACGAGCGGTCCGCGGTGGATGAGTACGTGCGCACGATCGAGGGCGCCCTGGTGGCCACCCGTCGACAGGCCGCCGAGCTGCACCAACGCGTCGGGTCCCTCGGCGAGCAGCTCGAGCGGGCCGGCAAGGTCGACCCGGCGGACATCGACTACGCCAACCTGGGTGGCCGCGCGAGCGAGATCCTGCGGCTGGCTCAGGAGCAGGCCCGCGACCTGACGGAGCGGGCCAACGCCGACGCCGAGCGGGTCAAGGAGCTGGCCCGCCGCGAGGCCGACGGCATCCGCGGCCGCGCCGCCCGCGACGGTGACGGTCTGAAGGCCTCTGGGGTCGCGGAGGTCGACCAGCTGCGGGCGCGGCTGCAGGACCAGTTGCAGGCCCAGTCCGAGCAGGCCAAGGCCGAGGCCGCCGCCCTGGTCGACGCGGCCCACCGGCAGGCCGACGCGCTGCGCCGCGAGAGCGAGCACGAGGCCCAGGCCGTCCGTCAGACCGCCTACCTGGACACCGAGAGCCTGCGCCGCACCGTCGAGCACGAGGTGGCCCAGACCCGCGAGCAGATCGCCGGAGACCGTGAGCAGGCCCTCGTGGAGCTGCGGCAGGTCCACGAGGAGGCGGTCGGCCAGACCGCCGCCGTGCTGCACGAGGCGACCGAGCACCACGCCGAAGCCGCCGCCCGGCTGGAGGCCGACCTGGCCGAGGCCGCGCGGATCCGGGCCGAGGCACTGGCCGAGGCGGAGGCGACCCGCGCCCAGGCCGCCCAGGACGCCCAGACGCGGGTCCGTGCCGCGGAGCAGGACGCCCTCGACCTCCGCCAGCGCACCCAGAAGGAGTTCTCCTGGCGCAAGCAGCAGCTGCGCCGCGAGACCGAGCTGCTCGGCCAGCGCAAGCAGGCCGTCCTCAGCCAGCTGGCCAGCCTGTCCGCCCTGGCCGAGCAGACGGCTTCCTCGTTCCCCGAGCTCGAGGACTACGACGAGGGCGACAGCGACGACACTGGCGCCGGGGACCGTGGTGCCGGGGACCGTACGGAGGAGACGTCGGACCAGGCCGGGCCCGAGACCGAGACCGAGACCGGGACCGACAGCATGGCCGAGCCGGAGCTGGACGGCGAGGCCACGATCATGGTCGCGGCCGCCGACCTCCCCCCGGCACCGCTGGACCAGCCGGAGGTCGAGGCAACCGATCCCGACGCGACGGTGGTCAACAAGCCTGTGGTCAACGAGCCGACGGTCGACGAGCCTGAGGACGAGGTCGACGAGCCGGCGGTCGACGGCGACGCCACCATCCTGGTCTCCACGGCTGACCTGCCCCCGGCAGGTACCGAACACCTCTCGCGGCCCGCCGCCGACCACAAGCGCTGACCCCCAGGAGCAAGAAATCGTGAGCACCCCTGCCTCCGGCGCGCCCGAGAACGCCGGCGGCGCGGCCGACTACGGCTTTCCCGTCGTCCGACGCGGCTACGACCGCGCGGCCGTCGACGAGTTCGCCCGCAGCGCCCACCGCGAGATCACCGAGCTGCGGCACTCCTACGAGACGCTGGCGACCCACTACGCCCAGCTCCAGCAGGGCTCCCCGGCCGCCGCTTCCGGTCCGGCCGAGCCGCCCACCGCCGACTACTCCGGGCTGGGTGGCCGGGCGCAGGAGATCCTTCGGATCGCCGAGGAGCAGGCGCGCGACCTCACGTCGCGGGCCACCGCCGACGTCGATCGGCTGGCCGAGCAGACCGAGCAGCAGGTGCAGCGCCGACGTGACTCCGTGGCGACCGAGCTGGACGAGCTGCGATCGGCCGAGCTGGCCCGGCTGGCGGCGTTGAAGGACCACACGGCGCGCGAGACCGACGCCCTGCTGGGCGGTGCCCGGACCGAGGCCGAGCAGCTCCGGGCCGCGGCCCGCCTCCAGGCTGCGGCGATCCGGGCCGAGGCGGAGAACAACGCCCACACGGCTGTGGAGTCCGCCGGACTGCAGGCCAGCACGGTGCTCGCCGAGGCCGAGCACGCGGCCCTGAACCTCCGTCAGCAGACGGCGGCCGAACGCGAGCAGCTGCTGGCCGGTCTCGCCACCGAGGCGGCGGAGCTCCGTGGCCGGATCGAGCAGACCCTGGCGGACTCGAGCCGGATGCACGCCGAGTCCGCCGCGCACCTGAGCGCCCAGTCCGAGGAGGCCGGACGGCTGCGGGCGGCGTCGCTGGACGAGGCGGAGCGGCTGCGCAGCGAGGCCGGAGTCGAGGCCGCGCAGCTGGTGGCCCGGGCGCGCCAGCAGGCGGCCACCCTGGAGGAGCGCTCCCGGCAGGAGTTCGCCTGGCGTCGCCGTCAGCTGCGCCAGGAGCAGGAGCTGCTGACCCGGCGCAAGCAGGCGATGCTCAGCCAGCTCGCCTCGCTGAGCGCGCTGGCGGTCGAGACCGCCGAGAGCATGCCCGAGGTCCCCGAGCTCGACCTGGACGAGGGCAACCAGCCCGTGGCCACCGTCCCGGACGTCGACGACACCTCGACGACCTCCGAGAGCACCGAAGAAGCCGAGGCGGCGACGGCCCGGGCGTCCTGAGCAGCGGCCCGGAAAACCAGCGAGGGGTCAGAAGAGGCGCGTCGTCGGGTCGTCCATCCCGCGCAGCAGGTCGTAGTCGACGGTGACGCAGGTGATCCCCCGGTCCAGCGCCAGCACGCGGGCCTGCGGCTTGATCTGCTGGGCGGCGAACACGCCGTGGACGCCCCCGAGCAGCGGGTCGCGCCGCATCAGCTCGAGGTAGCGGGTGAGCTGTTCGACCCCGTCGATCTCGCCCCGGCGCTTGATCTCGACGGCCACGTAGGCTCCGGACCCGTCCCGGCAGAGCAGGTCGACGGGTCCGATCGGCGTCATGTGCTCGCGTCGGACCAGCGACCAGCCGGCGCCGAACGTCTCCGGGTGCGCGGCCAGCAGGGCCTGCAGGTGCGCCTCGACGCCGTCCTTCTGCAGCCCCGGGTCGACCCCGAGCTCGTGGGAGGAGTCGTGCAGCACCTCGGCGATCGAGATCTGCAGAGTGTCGCCGTCGCGTCCGCGGACCTCCCAGCGCGCGGCCAGCGGCTCGAGGCCGACGGCCGCATCCCCGGCGGCCGGCGTGACCACCTCGACCAGCGTGCAGGGCGGGCTCATCCAGTTCAGGGGCTTGTACGCCCGGTCGTCGGCGTGCACCGAGACCGACCCGTCCGCCTTGACCAGGATCAGCCGCAGCGCCATCGGCAGGTGGGCCGTCAGCTTTCCGGCGTAGTCGACCTGACAACGAGCCACCACCAGACGCACCCGGTCAACCTACCGGCCGCGGCACCCGGACGCGTCAGTGCCGCATGGCAGACTTCCGCTGTGGCCGACAGCACCGAGGGAGCAGGCCGGGCCGGAGTGGTCGGGCTCGGCACGATGGGGGCCGGGATCGCCGAGGTGCTGGCCCGCGGCGGCTGGTCGGTCACCGGGGTCGAGGAGCAGCCGGAGGCCCTCGCCCGGGCCGAGGGGCGGATCCAGACCTCCACCGCCTACGCGGAGTCGCGGGGCAAGCTGGCCGAGGGCGAGGGTGCCGTGGTCCGGCAGCGGATCTCCTACCGGACCGGCATCGACGCCCTGGCCGGCTGCGAGCTGGTCGTCGAGGCGGTCCCTGAGCTGCCCGAGCTGAAGCGCAGCGTCTTCGCCCGGCTGGACGCCGTGCTCGGCCCGGACGCGGTGCTGGCGACCAACACCTCGTCGCTGTCCGTGACGGCGCTGGCGGCCTCGACCTCGGATCCGAGCCGCGTCGTCGGCGTGCACTTCTTCAACCCCGCACCGGTCCAGCCGCTGGTGGAGGTCATCTCCACCGTGCTCACCTCGACCGGCACCCTCGAGCGGGTCCGGGAGATCCTGGCCGGGCTGGGCAAGACGACCATCGCCTGCGCCGACCGGGCCGGCTTCGTGGTCAACGGGCTGCTGATCGGCTACCTGAACGCGGCCGCCACCTGGTACGAGCGCGGCTACGGCACCCGGGCGGAGATCGATGCCGCCCTGGTCGGTGCGGGGATGCCGATGGGCCCGCTGGCCCTGCTCGACCTGGTCGGGCTGGACGTGACCGTCAACGTGCTGCAGCGGATGTACGGGCAGTTCGGCGAGCGGCGCTTCCTGCCCGCCCCGCTGCTCAGCTCGCTGGTCGAGGCCGGGCTGCTCGGCCGCAAGACCGGCCGCGGCTTCTACACCTACGACGGGTCGACCACGACGGACGCGCCCGGGGTGGTCCCGCCGCCCGCCGCGTCGCGGGCCGCCGAGCTGCCGGAGGCCCTGCTGGTGCCCTACCTGAACGACGCTCTGACCATGGTCGGGGTTCGTTACGCCAGCCCGGCGACGGTTGACACGGGGATGTCGCTGGGCTGCCGGATGCCGCGGCCGTTCGACCAGCTGGCGGCGCTCGGACCGGTCCGGGCGCTCGCCGTGCAGCAGCAGGTCTTCGCGGAGACGGCCGAGCCGGGCTACCGACCGGCCCGGCTGCTCGAGCAGCTCGCGGCCGCCGCCGACCCCGACCTGGCGCTGCACGCCCTGCGCGCGGCTCATCTCTGACGGCCGGACGCTGATGCCCCGCCCCCCCGGCCGTCGGCCGAGCAAGCACTCCCGGCCGGCCCGGCCGCTCGGCTCCGGGCACGCGTCCGCCACCACCAAGCGGGACGGCCGCTGGGTCGTCCGCAGCGTCCCGGGAGCCTCAGCAGTGAAGTCCTACCGGTGCCCCGGCTGCGACCAGGTGGTTCCGGCCGGCACTCCGCACGTCGTGGTCTGGCCGGCCGAGCCGTCCTGGAGCTCGGCTTCCGGGCTCGCGGAGCGTCGGCACTGGCACACCGCCTGCTGGCAGCGACGGCCGTGACCGCCGGCCTCTTCGCCACCCGTCTCGGCGAGAGCGGTCCGCGGCTCGTGTTGCTGCACGGCCTGTTCGGGCAGGGGAAGAACTTCACCACGGTCGCGCGGGAGCTGGCCCTCGGTGCGCGGGTCACGCTGCTGGACCTGCCCGACCACGGCCGATCCCCCTGGTCGACCTCCTTCTCCTACCCCGAGATGGCCGGAACGGTGGCGCGGCACCTCCGGGCCGAGGGTGGTGGCGAACCGTACGCGGTGGTCGGGCACTCGATGGGCGGTAAGGTGGCGATGGCGTTGGCCCTGCTGCACCGCGACCTGGTGGCCCGGCTCGGCGTGGTCGACGTCTCGCCGGTCGCGACCACCGGGATGAGCAGCTTCGGCACCTACGTCGCCGGGATGCGCGCGGTCGACTTGAGCACCCTGCGCGACCGGGCCGCCGCCGACGCGACCCTGCAGGCCTACGCGCCGGACCCCGTCATCCGTGGCTTCCTGCTGCAGAACCTGCGCCGCGACGGCGACCAGTGGCGCTGGCAGATGAACCTGCGCCTGCTGGGTGACGAGCTGGCGGACGTGGCCGACTGGCCCGACCTCGCCGCCTCACCGTTCGAGGCGGCGCCCTACCCGGGTCCGGTGCTCTGGCTGGCCGGCGGCCGTTCGGACTACGTCCGGCCCGAGTACGCCCCGGCCATGCGCGCGCTCTTCCCGCGGGTGCAGGCGGTGACCGTCAAGGGAGCCGGACACTGGGTGCACGCCGACCAGCCCGCGGTCTTCACCGGCGTGCTGCGCCGCTTCCTCGCACCCTGAACCGGGCCCCCGCGCTGCCCGGGCTCGGCGTGCATCCACCGGCCAGGGCCGTGCCGAAGAGGTGCGGTGCGCCGCCGCGGACCGACAGTCGCGGACTAGAGTCGCCACCTGGCCGCGGCAGGACCGCCCGGCGCGCCGGGCACCTGCACCGCCGGGAGCCCGCACCACTGAGTGATCTGAGGAGTCGACCATGGCCCTGGTGCCGTACGCCGTGGGTTGGCTGGTCGGCTGGGCACCGTTGCTGCTGCCGCTGGACGCGACCGCCTCGCCGCAGCCGGAGTACCCTCAGCAGAGCTCGGGGATCGCCTCGGACCTGGTCGGCGGCTTCTTCGCCGTCGGTCTGCTGATGCTGCTCTACTACCTGCTCAACCTGAAGCCGAAGCGCCACGAGCCCTACGAGGGCCCGAACGACTGAGCGACCTCAGCCCTTGGTGACCGTGCTGATCTCGCTCGGGTTGTTGGGCTTGCCGTCGCCGTCCCCGTTGCTGCCGTCCTCGCCCTCGCCGGCCAGCTGCGCCACGACGTCGCGGGACGCGGTGTCCATGTGCCCGAAGATCGTGTAGCTGGGCGTGGCGTCCAGAGCCGTCGAGTCCGACCAGACGAGGAAGAACTGCGACCCGTTCGTGTCGGGGCCCGCGTTGGCCATCGCGACCACGCCGGAGGTGTAGGACTCCTTGCCCGTCGTCTCGTTGGCGAAGGAGTAGCCCGGTCCGCCCGAGCCGGTGCCTGAGGGGTCGCCGCACTGCAACACGAAGATCCCGGAGTCGACCAGCCGGTGGCAGCGGGTGCCGTTGAAGTAGCCCTGGTCGGCCAGCGAGGCGAAGGAGTTCACCGTGCACGGTGCCTTGGCCCGGTCCATCGTGATCGTCACCTTGCCGCCGGTCAGGGCCAGCGTGTAGGCGACCGTGCCCGTCGCGGGGACACCGGTGGTGGGCGGCGCCTTGGCCGCCTTGGCCGCCTGGCCCGCCGCGGCGTAGGCACAGGTCACGGTGCCGCTGGCCGCGACAGGAGCGGGGGTCGTCGCAGGGACGGCCGCCTGGCCACAACCGCTCAGTCCGAGGAGGCAGGCGGCGGACAGCGCGAGGGTCGCGGCAGCGGGGGGTCGGAACACCCGGTCAGCCTGCCACAGCCTCATCGCGCGGGCCGGGAGCCGCGCAGCACTGCGTAGGCTGGGCCCATGGTCCGCCTCACCCGTATCTACACCCGGACCGGCGACGGCGGCTCGACCCGCCTGTCGGACATGTCCCTCGTCCGCAAGACCGATCCCCGCCTCGAGGCGTACGGGGACGTCGACGAAGCCAACTCCGCACTCGGCGTCGCTCTGGCGACCGAGCAGCTGCCTGAGGGGGTGGCGACCCTGCTGCGGACCCTGCAGAACGAGATGTTCGACCTCGGGGCCGACCTGTCCAACCCGCTGCGTCCCGACCCCACCTGGGAGCCGCTGCGGATCACCCAGGACTACATCGACCGGCTCGAGGACTGGTGCGACGAGTACTCCGACCCGTTGCCGGCCCTGACCTCCTTCATCCTGCCCGGCGGGTCGCTGGCCGCCGCGCACCTGCACGTGGCGCGTACGGTGGCCCGGCGGGCGGAGCGGGCAGCCTGGGCGGCCGTCGAGCTGTACGGCGTCGAGGCCGTGACGGAGGAGGCGGGCGCCGGCGGCATCAACGCCCTCGCCGTCACCTACCTCAACCGGCTCTCCGACCTGCTCTTCATCGTGATCCGGGTGGTGAACGGACGCGAGGGCGACGTGCTCTGGGTCCCCGGAGGTCAGCGCAACCAGGTGAGCCGCGCCGACTTCGAGTCCGGTCGCCGCCGCCGTCGGCGACCGCAGGCCGTCGAGGACGAGCAGGCCTGAGCCGCTCCCGGCCCGGGCCCGGGCCCGAACGGCCGCCGTCCTTCACCCGCACGGCTAGTCTGCCTGCATGGCGACGACAGAGGTCGAGAGCGGCTCGGACGTCCTCGCCTTCGCCCCGAGACCGGTCAACCGCCGGCTGCTCCTCGCGCTGGTCCTGCTGCTGGTCCTCGCCCTGCTCGCGGGGGCGGGGATCGTCGTCTGGCAACGGCTGCGACCGCCGCCGGACTTCACGCTGGTCCAGCTGCAGGGCGCCTACACCGGGATGGTCCGCTCCGACGGCACGAACGACGTCTCGACGATCGACCCGTCCAAGTTCACCGACCCGCCGCTGAGCTTCACCCCGCCGACCTGCGCGGCACTGTTCGACACCACCGTGTCCAACCAGTGGGCGGCGGGCGGCCTCGACGGGGTGTCGACCTACTGGCTCAACCAGGGCTCGGCGTCCATCTCGCTGTTCACCGTCCGCTACCCCGACGACGACGCGGCTGCCGCGGCGTACCAGCGGGTGGTCGACGCCCGGCCGGCCTGCGAGGGCCAGGGTTCCAGCATCACCTTCGTCGCCCCCGCGAGCCTGGACCGGCGACTTCCGGAGTCCGGCGGCACGCTGCACGACGTCCCCGTGGTCACGGGTAAGCGGACGCACGACCAGGTCGCCTACCGCCTGGAGCGCGCGGCCAGCCAGGGCCGGTACGTGGTGCACCTGCTCCGGCTCTCCAACACCGTCAGCTGGCAGTACCGCTACGACTCCGGCACGGGGGCCTACGACAACACCGCCGACCAGCAGCTGATGGACGGCCTCGCCACCCAGCTGCTCTCGGTCCAGGACGCCCCGAAGACCGGCTGAGCCTCAGCAGACCGGTCTCTCAGTGCAGGCGATTGAGCCCGGGCGGCGCGGCCTCGAGCCAGCTGAGCAGGCCGGTCATCGAACCGGCGCTCATGGCCAGGTCCCACTGCTCGTTGGCCTCGTCGGCGCCCACGACCTCAAAGCTCACGATCCGCTGCTCGGCGTACAGCGCCACCGCTTCCGACACCGTCGGGTCACGCGTCTCCAGCACCCGGACGGCCGAGCGGAGGAACTCCTTGCGCGGCCGCCAGGCGTAGGAGAAGAAGCGGAACCACTGCAGCATGCCGTCGTGGTAGCGCCCGACCCCGAGCACCCAGCCGGATCCCGGCGTGGCGCTGTTGAGCCGCAGGCTGCACTCGAAGGTGCCGCCCTGGCGAGCCAGCCAGCGACGACGACCGGCCAGGACGACGAGGCTGAGGCCGGCCAGCACGAGGAGCGCGCCGATCAGCTCCGCCACCTCTACCGCGCCGTGCATCA
The DNA here is from genome assembly GCF_964244285.1 of uncultured Friedmanniella sp. Classification (NCBI taxonomy): domain Bacteria; kingdom Bacillati; phylum Actinomycetota; class Actinomycetes; order Propionibacteriales; family Nocardioidaceae; genus Friedmanniella; species uncultured Friedmanniella sp. The sequence continues at coordinate 706 of NZ_CAXTHT010000021.1, read as the reverse complement.
TCGGTCCCCAACTACCTCACCAGTTCCGCGGCGACCGGGCGTCACGCCGCGTAGCAGTGACCCTACTGTGCTTTTTCCGCCGCACGAAGTTGAGCGGTGGCACGGTCGAACTGCTGCTTGTCGGCGTCGCTGAAGTCGCCGCTGTCGAGCTTCGCCTGGGCCTCGGAGAGCTGGTGCTCGGCGTCGCGGACGGTGACCTCGCTGGCCAGCCGGGCGTACTCGCTGAGGATCGAGACCCGGCCCTGGGCGACGGAGATGAACCCGCCGTCCACGGCCACGACCTCACGGGTGCCGCTGTCGCAGAAGATCACGACCGCGCTGGGCTCGAGCACCCCGAGCACCGGCGAGTGGCCGGGCAGGATGCCGATCTCGCCGTCCACCGTCTTGGCGATGATGTTGGTGGACTTCCCCGACCACACCACGCGGTCGGCCGAGACCACCTCGACCTGCATCGGCTCGGCCATCAGGTCACTGCTCCTTCTGCAGCTGGGCCCAGCGCTCTTCGACCATGTCCATGCCGCCCACGTTGAAGAAGGCCTGCTCGGCGATGTGGTCGACGTCGCCGCGGCAGATCATCTGGAACGCCTCGATGGTCTGGGTGAGAGGCACCGTCGAGCCCTCGATGTTGGTGAACTTCTCGGCCATGTAGGTGTTCTGGCTGAGGAACTGCTGGATCCGGCGGGCCCGGTTGACGACGATCTTGTCC
>NZ_CAXTHT010000020.1:0-28422 GCF_964244285.1 uncultured Friedmanniella sp. | reverse complement strand
CCATGTAAAACATCAACCGCAGCAGCCATGTCAACCATCACCCGAAGGCATACAAAGCCGGGGAGCTGACGGTCGGACTCGAACCGACAACCGCCTGTTTACAAGACAGGTGCGCTACCAATTGCGCCACGCCAGCAAGGGAGTGGGCAGTCTAGCGGGGAGCCAGGGCGGCGGGCAGGTCGTGCGCCAGAGCGTCGGCGCCAGGGTCGCCCAGAGGAGCCGACGGACCAGCCCCGGCACCAGGCCGGGCCCGGGGGCGGGTCCGGATGCGGTGCTCCAGGTAGGTGGCCAGGCGGGTCAGGGCGAAGTTGATCACCACGTAGACGGCGCTCACGACCACGAAGGCCTGCAGCAGCAGCTTGGTGTTGTTGGCCAGGTTGTTGGCCTGCTTCATCAGCTCGGGGTAGCTGACCACGTAGCCGAGGGTGGAGTCCTTGAGCAGCGCGACGAGCTGGGTGACCAGGGTGGGGATCACCAGCCGGACGGCCTGGGGCAGCACCACGAGCCGCATCGTCTTCGCCGTGGTCATGCCCAGGGCCAGCGCGGCCTCGCTCTGGCCGCGGTCGAGCGAGCGGATGCCGGCGCGGACGATCTCGGCGATGACCGCGGAGTTGATCAGGATGATCGGCACGGTGAGCTTCCAGAAGATGCTCACGTTGAGCCCCACGCCCGGCAAGGCGAACAGGAACACGTAGACCAGCAGCAGCGTCGGGACGGAGCGGAAGATCTCGATGTAGGCGGTGCAGAGCGCCTTGACCACCGGGTTGCGCCCGGCGCGCCCGACGCCCAGCAGCGCTCCGGCCGGGAACGAGACCAGCCCCGAGGCCAGGGTGACCAGCAGCGTCCCCTTCAGCCCCTCGAGCAGGAACTTGACCGCCCACTGCTGCCAGAAGGGCTTCCACTTGGCGTAGGCGAGCTCGCCGCTGGCGTTCAGGGTCCGGAAGCCCAGGAAGAGGACGAGCAAGATCAAGACACTGATCACCACGGTGCCGATGGCGATCCGCCGACGTCCCCGCGGTCCGGGCTCGTCGAAGAGGACTCGAGAGGCGGCGTTCACCGCTGAACCGCCAGCCGCCGCTCGAGAACCGAGCCGGCGCCGCCGCCCAGCAGGGCGATGACGATGTAGACCACGGCCGAGATGAGGAACAGCAGCATCGACTCCGCCGTCTTGTTGCCGACCTGCTGCGCGGCGTAGGTGAGCTCGCCGACCGAGACCGCGGCGGCCAGCGACGAGCCCAGCGCCACGCCGATAAAGATGTTGACCAGCGGCTGCACCATCGTCCGGAGCGCCTGCGGCAGGATCACCCGCACTAGGGACTGCGTGAACGTCATCCCCAGCGCCCGCGCCGCCTCGGCCTGGCCGACGCTGACCCCGTTGATGCCGGCGCGCACCGTCTCGCAGGCGAACGCCGCCGACACCGCCGCCAGGCAGATCACCGCGGTCGTGAACAGCGAGAAGCTGACGCCGACGTAGGGCAGCCCGTAGGCCACCAGGATCAGCAGGCTGAGCAGCGGGATGTTGCGGAACAGCTCGACGTACACCGCGCCCAGGGCCCGCAGCGGCGGGATCGGGCTGACCCGGAACACCGCCACCACGATCCCGACCACCACCGCGCTGACGAAGGCCAGGGCGGTGATGGCCAGCGTGGTCAGGACGCCGTGCCAGAGTGCACCGAGGTTGTCGGTCAGGACGCTGATCACGCGCGACTCCTCATGCCGGGTCCTCCTGGGTTGGAGCGGGTGAGTCAGGAGCCGTCCGCCGAGCCGAGCTTCGGCGGCGTCGGTGCCTCGCCGGACACGACGGTGCCGACCGTCGCCTTCCAGAGCTTGGCCCAGGTGCCGTCAGCCTCGATCTTGGTCAGCCAGTCGTTGACGAAGGTCTTCGCCTGGGCGTCGTCGCGGGTGACGCCGATCCCGTAGTAGTCGTCGGAGAAGGGCTCCCCGACCACCTTGAGCGTCGTGTCGGCACTGGCGTTGGAGATCAGGATGCTCTGGTCGATCACGTACGCGTCGACGCGGTTGGTCTTGAGGGCCGCCAGGCACTGGGCGTCGTCGGGGAACAGGCTCACCTTGGCACCTGGCGCGTCCTTCGCGATCCGGTCCGCGGTGGTGGAGCCCTGCTGGGTGGCGACCTTCTTCCCGTCCAGGTCCTTGACCGAGTTGATCGTCGTGTTGTCGGACTTGACCATGACCGCGTCACCCGAGCGGTAGTACGGCCCGGCGAACGCCACCTTCTTGGCCCGCGCGGGGGTGATCGAGTAGGTGGCGACGACGGTGTCGACCGTGCCGTTCTCGATCAGGGTCTCGCGGGTGTCGACGGTGGTGATGGTCAGCTGGATCGGGCCGTCGGCCTTGCCGGTGATGTAGTGCGAGAGCAGCTGCGCGAGTCCGGCGTCGAAGCCGGTCAGCTTGCCCGTCGCCGGGTCCTTGATCGAGAACAGCGGGCCCGAGTCTGAACCGCCGGTGTTGAGCGTGCCGCGGTCCTTGATCTTCTTGGCCCAGGCGTTGCCGTCGACGGTGGCCGCGTCGGCGGTCGGGCCCGCGGCGATGATCGCGTCGTAGCCGCTGACGTCGGTCTTGTTGGTGCTCAGGGCGCTGGTGTCGTTGCCGCAGGCCGAGAGGGCGGCCAGGGAGAGTGCGGCGAGGCCGGCGGAGGCGCCGAAGGTGCGGCGGGAGAAACGACGCGTGCTGTCGGCGGTGAAGGAGAGGTGAGACGTGGTCACGGGGGATTCCTTGGGGTGTGGGAGGTCGAGCAGGTCAGGCGCTCAGTGGGTGAGCACCTTGGACAAGAAGTCGCGGGCTCGATCGGTCTGCGGGTGGTCGAAGAACTCCTGCGGGGTACCCGTCTCGACGATCCGGCCGGCGTCCATGAAGATGACGCGGTTGGCGGCTTGGCGGGCGAAGCCCATCTCGTGGGTGACGACCACCATGGTCATCCCCTCGGCCGCCAGCTCGACCATCACGGCCAGCACCTCGTTGATCATCTCCGGGTCGAGCGCGGACGTGGGCTCGTCGAAGAGCATCAGCTTCGGCCGCATGGCCAGGGCCCGAGCGATGGCGATCCGCTGCTGCTGGCCGCCGGAGAGCTGCGCCGGCATCGCCGTCTCCTTGTCGGCCAGGCCGACCCGGTCCAGCAGTTCGCGCGCCCGCTGCTGCGCCTCGGCCCGGTTGACCTTGGCGACGTTCACCGGCGCCATGGTGATGTTCTCCAGCACGTTCTTGTGGCCGAAGAGGTTGAAGGACTGGAACACCATCCCGACCTCGGCGCGCAGCCGGGCCAGCTCGCGACCCTCGTTCGGCAGGGGCTGGCCGTCGATGGTGATCTGTCCGCCGGAGATGGTCTCGAGGCGGTTGATGCAGCGGCAGAGCGTCGACTTGCCGGAGCCGGACGGGCCGATGACGACGACCACCTCGCCCGGCGCCACGTCCAGGTCGATGTCGGTCAACGCCTGGACCGCGCCGTAGTGCTTCTGGACGCCGCGGAGGGAGACGAGCGGTTCCGCCGGTGCGGGGGACATGCGTTCGACCCTACGGGGGCTGGTTGTGGAGGTCGCCGCACCCCCGCTGAGCGTGATCATCCGGTCAGGACCAGCGCAACCTCTTCGAGGCCTTCGACGAGCTCAGGGCGCGTGAACGCCGGGACCCGCGACGAATGCCGTTCCGGTGCCGTCCAGCCTCAACTTCTCCCCAGCCGAGGCGAAGGCCGCCTGGCCGCGGGTCAGTGTCAGTCCGCCGACGTCGACCGATCCTTCGGTGACCAGGAGGACCCGGCCGGATCCCGTACCCGGCGCCTCGACGGGAGACCCGTCCGGCTCGAGCCGCCACAGGGCGAACTCGGGAGCCGGGGTGGGGTAGCGCCAGCAGCCAGGGGACTCCTCGACCGGTTCGACGTAGCCGGGGAAGCCGGGGGTGAAGTCGAGGATCGCCAGCAGCTCGTCCGCGTCGACGTGCTTGGGGGTCAAGCCGCCGCGCATGACGTTGTCGGAGTTGGCCATGATCTCCACGCCGGCCCCGTGCAGGTAGGCGTGCAGGTTGCCGGCCGGCAGGAAGACCGCCTGGCCGGGCCGCACCGACACCCGGTTCATCAGCAGAGCGGCGAGGACACCGGGGTTGTCGGGGTAGTGCTCCCCGAGCTCGCGAGCCGTCCGGGCGAACAGGCCCAGGTCGCCCGCTACCTCGATCCCGCGCGCCGCGGCGACGACGTCCGCCACCACGCCGAGGTCGTCGCGGGCCAGCCGCAGGGCGCTCTCGAACACCGCGGCCAGCCGTCGGTCCGGGGTGAGGGCGGCGTCGACCAGGGGGGCGACCAGCGCGGTCGCGGCGGGGACGCCGAGCTGGCCGAACAGGTCGTAGGACGCCTCGGGGTTGCGGAAGCCGCAGAGCGCCTCGCTGTCCACCAGGGCGACCAGCATCTCCGGCTTGGGCCAGTCGTCCTTGTAGAGCCGGTCGGACGCGTCGGCCGCGATGCCGGCGGCTTCTTCACGCGCGTAGCCCTGCTCGGCCTGGGCGCGGGTGGGGTGCGCCTGCAGCGAGAGCGGCTTGGCGATGGCCAGCACCTTGAGCAGGAAGGGCAGCCCGGGGCCGAACTCCTCGACGGCGGCGGCACCGACCACGCCCGCCGGGTCCGCCGCGATCACCTCGTCGAGCGGCCGGCCGTCGACCGTGGCCGAGGCGGAGGAGTGCGCCCCCAGCCAGAGCTCGGCCTGCGGCTCGTCGGTCGGCTCGGTGCCGAGCAGCTCGGGCAGGAAGGTCGTCGAACCCCACGCGTAAGGCTGGATGGTGCCCCTCATCAGCGTGACCACGGCTCAGCCCGCGGTCTCGGCGGGGTTGAGAGAGCCGATGGGCTGGTCGACGGCCGCCTCCCAGCGCTCCAGGGTCCGCGCCACCTCCAGCGTGGACGACCAGGGCACCAGCGGCGACTCCACCTCACCGTTCCGCAGGCAACGCATCACCTCCTGGGCCTGGAAGGTGTAGCCGCCGCCTGGCCACTGCGTCACCAGCTCCTCCGGCTCGTCGACGCCGAGGCGGTAGACGCTCACGGACTCCGGCCGGATGAAGAAGGAGTCGACCATCACCCGACCCTGGGTGCAGTAGACGGCCAGCCGGGTCGGCAGCTGCGCGTTCAGCGTGCACAGGATCGCGGCCGTCGCCGGGCCGCGGCCGTCGGTCTCGGGGAAGCTGAGCAGGGCCGCCGCGTGGTTGTCCACGCCGGTCGAGGCGTGCGTCCCCCAGGCGAAGACGTCGGTCGGCTCGCCCAGGAACAGGTTGACGGCGTGCACCGGGTAGACGCCTGCGTCCAGGATCGCGCCGCCTGCCTGCTCCGGATCGAGCAGCCGGTGCGTCGTGGGGCCGTCGAAGGCGAAACCGAACTGCGCGTCCACGTGCCGGATCTCGCCCAGCTCGCCGGAGGCCACCAGCTCGGCCGCCCGCCGGATCAGCGGCTGGGTCCGCGTCCACATGGCCTCCATCAGCAGCAGGGCGCGGTCCTGCGCCAGCGCGATCAGCTCCTCGGTCTGCTCCGGGCTGACGGTCAGCGGCTTCTCGACCAGCACCGCCTTGCCGGCCTCCAGGCAGAGCTTGGCCGACGGGTAGTGGTCGTGGTGCGGGGAGGCGATGTAGACCACGTCCACGTCGGGATCGGCGGCCAGCTCCTCATACGAGCCGTAGCCGCGCTCGAAGCCGTACTGGTCGGCGAAGGCCCGGGCCTTGTCCGTTGACCGGGAGCCGACGGCCACCAGGGCCGCCTCCTCGGGCAGCAGGGCCAGGTCTTTCGCGAGCACCGAGGCGATGTGGCCGGTGCTGAGGATGCCCCAGCCGATGCGCGGATCGTCTGCGTTCGTCACGGCGCCCATGCTCGCCCATCGCCGCCCGGTCTGTGCAGGGAGGTTCGGTGGTGCCTTGAATGACACTGGTGTGATTTGCCCTTACGATGACGCCATGGTCAGTGTCTCGAACAGCCACCTCGAGAGCCCTCAGCCCGACGGCGAGCTGAGCGTCCGGGACGCGGAGATCCTCGCCTTCGAGCGTCAGTGGTGGAAGTTCGCCGGCGCCAAGGAGCAGGCGATCCGGGACCAGTTCCAGATGTCGGCCACCCGCTACTACCAGGTGCTGAACGCGCTGATCGACAGTCAGGCCGCCCTCGCCCAGGATCCGCTGCTGGTCAAGCGCCTCCGCCGGCTGCGCGCCACCCGGCAGCGCAACCGCTCGGCCAAGCGGCTGGGCATCGATCTCACGATCGACTCCTGAGCCGGCCGAGCCCGGCCCTCAGCGCTGGTCCGATCGGCCTGACCGGAGCCTCCTCGTAGCCGCCCAGGGCTAGCCCGGCCCGCCGCTCGAAGACATTGGCGGCGGCACGGTCGCCCGTCTGCAGCATCGACCAGCCCATGGCGACCGCGTAGGCGGGCAGGAAGGGCAGTCCGAGCAGGGAGAACCACTGCCAGCTGTGCCGCTCTTCATGCTCGAGCAGGCTGGGCCGCTCGACCCGCCAGTCCGACCACCGGCCGGCAGTGACGAGGACGTTGCCCACCGTGAAGGCGCTGGCCACCGGGAGACCGAGACGGTAGCCGTCCGCCAGCAAGAGCCCGCGGGGTCCGGGACGCACGCGAGCGCCGCCCGCCCGGGCCACGGCCAAGCCGAGCGGCGTGCTCAGGTTGACCCAGTTGCCGAGCCGACGGATCTGGTACCGACGGAGGTCGCGAGGCATGATCTGGTCACCGTAGCGCGCTCAGCGTCTCGCTGAGCGGACGAGATTCCCAGCATCCGGTACGCCGATGCGCCTCCGCGGGCGGGCCGACGCTACGCTAACTATGTCATCCAGAGGGGATGAGGGAACGGCCCTTTGACTCCCCGGCAACCGCCTGCAAGAGGCAGGAACGGTGCCAACTCCGCCTTGGTCGAACGCCGGCCAGGACAGATGAAGAAAGCCAGGCTATGACTGCGCTCGCCACCCCTGCCGCCACCTCGTTCGAGGCGCCCGTCGGCGTCCGGCCCGGTGCCTTCGGCAACGCCACCCACCTCGTCTGCCGCGCTTGCGGCGAGAAGTCCCCCCTGGGTCCGTTCTACGCGTGTCTGGAGTGTTTCGGCCCGCTCGAGGTGGGCTACGACTTCCCGGCCATCACCCGCGCGCAGATCGAGGCCGGGCCCAAGAGCATCTGGCGCTACGCCCCGCTGCTGCCGGTCCCCACCGACATCGCGAGCTTCCGCTCCACCGACCCCGGCTACACCCGGCTGCTGGACGCCGGCAACCTCGCCGCCGACCTCGGCCTGCGACAGCTGTGGGTGAAGGACGACTCGGGCAACCCGACCCACTCGTTCAAGGACCGCGTCGTCGCCGTCGCTCTCTCGGCCGCCCGCGAGCTCGGTCTGCAGGTGCTGGCCTGCCCGTCCACGGGCAACCTGGCCAACGCCGTCGCCGCTGCCGCCGCCCGGGCCGGCATCCGCTCGGTCGTGTTCGTGCCGGAGAACCTCGAGCAGCAGAAGATCATCGCCTCAGCGGTCTACGACACCACGCTCGTGGCCGTCCAGGGCACCTACGACGACGTGAACAAGCTGGCCAGCGAGATCGCCGCGGAGGAGGAGGGCTGGGCGTTCGTCAACGTGAACGTCCGCCCCTACTACTCCGAGGGCTCGAAGACGCTGGCCTTCGAGATCGCCGAGCAGCTCGGCTGGCGGCTGCCCGACCAGGTCGTGATCCCGGTCGCCTCCGGCTCCCAGCTGACCAAGATCGACAAGGGCTTCACCGAGTTGATCAAGCTCGGACTCGTGGCGGACAAGCCGTACAAGATCTTCGGGGCCCAGGCCACCGGCTGCTCGCCGATCGCCCAGGCGTACCGGAATGATCTTGACTTCGTCCCGCCTGTGAAGCCGGACACCATCGCCAAGTCGCTGGCCATCGGCAACCCGGCCGACGGCCCGTACGTGCTCGACGTGGTGCGCCGCACCGGCGGCCTGATCGCCGACGTCGACGACGACACCGTGGTCCGCAACATCCAGCGACTGGCCCGCACCGAGGGTGTCTTCGGGGAGACCGCGGGCGGGGTGACCCTGGGCGTGACCGAGAAGTTGATCATCGACGGTCATCTCGACCCCAGTGCCGAGACGGTGATCATCAACTCCGGCGACGGGCTCAAGACCCTCGACGCGGTCAGCGGCCACGTCGGCCCCAAGACCACCATCCCGCCTCGCTACGAGGCTTTCACCGACTTCTGGAAGGAGTACCGCGGATGAGCGCAAAGGTACGCATCCCCACGATCCTGCGCACCTACACCGCCGGGGCCGGTGAGGTGGTCGCCGATGGCGGCACGCTCGCGGAGCTGCTGGAGTCGCTGGAGGCCAACCACAAGGGCATCCGCGGCCGCATCCTGGACGACGCCGGCCAGCTGCGCCGCTTCGTCAACGTCTACGTGGGCGATGAGGACGTGCGGTTCGTCGGCGGCCTCGAGGCTCCGGTTCCTGAGGGCGCCAAGGTCTCGATCATCCCGGCGGTCGCGGGCGGCTGAGCGGCGGCGTAGCGCTCGGACAGCTCCCGGCCGAGCTCGCGCAACGAGTCGCGCAGCTCGGCCGGCTCCTGCACCTCGATGAAGGTACCGAAGCCCGCCAGCACCGCTGCTGTGCCGCGGATGGTGAAGATGCGGCCGCGGACCAGAGCCGTCCCGCCGTCGTGCGTGACGTCCACCAGACCGCTCAGCTGGCTGCTGAGCGAGGACAGCAGGATCTCCGTCCAGCGAGGCTCGGTCCGGATCGCCAGCGGCACGCTCGGCCGGTCGGAGTAGGCCACGCGTAGCGCTCGCCACAGGGACCGGAGGTCGAGGTCCGCCGGTCGTACCGCGGGGGTGCTGAGGGCCGCCACCTCGCTCATCCGCGACAACCGGTAGGTCCGAGGCCGGCCGCGGTGGGCGGCGACCAGGTACCACGTCGGCCCGGCCGCGACGAGCCCGTACGGGTCGACGGTCCGCACGCCCGGGGTGCTGGGCAGGCGGGGCTGGTAGCGGAACCGGAGCCGGAGGTCGTCGAACACTGCCCGCTGCACGAGGTCCAGGTGGCCCAGCTCCGGGCCCGGGGGGTCGAAGCCGGTGCTCTCGATCAGGATCCGCTCGGAGGTCCGCACCACCGCGGAGTCCAGGTCGGCCGGCAGGCTGGTGGCGAGCTTGCGCAGCGCCGACGCCAGCGGATCCGCCAGTCCCAGCCGTTCGAGCGCGGCATGGCCGCCTGCGAGGAAGAGGGCCTCGGCCTCGATCGGAGTCAGCGCAGCCGCGTCGGGGCTGTAGCCCGGCAGCAGGGCGAAGCCGCCGTTCCGGCCCCGCTCCGCGTAGACCGGGATGCCCGCCGCCGACAGTGCCTCGACGTCGCGCAGGACGGTGCGCTCGGTGACCTCGAGCCGCCGCGCCAGCTCGCGCGCACTCAACCGGCCGTGCTGCTTGAGCAGCGCGGTGAGCAGCAGCAGTCGGTCGGCGCGGATATGGTGAAGCCTGCCACGGATACCTGACAGATGGTGTCGTGTATGGCACGCGAGGCTAGGTCGTGACCACACCACGACCCAGGAGGCTCCCGTGAACCTGCCCGACCACCGCCCCGACCTGTTCCAGGCCCAGGACTGGATGCTCGCCCTGATAGGAGGGGTGCGGCCTGAGCACCTCGACCGGCCGACACCCTGCGGCGACTGGGACGTACGGGAGCTGGTGGCCCACCTCTTCATGGTCGCGGACCGGATCGCGGTGGTCGGTCAGGGCGGCAACGCGATGAGCGTCACCCGGGACGGGGTGCAGGTACCCGACGACCTGGCGGCCGGGTTCGAGCAGCGCATCCAGGTGGGCCGCCAGGCCTGGTCGGACGAGTCGAGCCTCAGCCGGTCCGTCGTCGTGCCCTGGGGCGAGGTGCCGGGCGCGATCGCCCTGACCGGCTACGTGCCCGAGCTGGTCGCCCACGGCTGGGACCTGGCCACCGCCACCGGCCAGCCGAGTGAGGCTGCCCCGGAGCTTGCCGCCGTCGCGTTGCGCGCGGCGCAGCGGGCGATCCCGGCCGAGCGGGACGGCTTCCCGTTCGGGCCGGTGGTCGAGTCCGGGCCGGACGACAGCCCGACCACCCGCTTCGTGCACTGGATGGGCCGGTTGACGCCGTCACCGCGGTAGCTCAGTCGCCCGCGAGTGGTCGAAGGAACTGGGTGCAGACGTAGACGCGAGCGAAGCGGGCGCGCAGCTCGGCCTCAGCGCTCAGCGGCGCGTGGCAGAAGGCGGTCACCGGTCCGGACAGCGGGGCGGGGACGCCGAAGCCCTCGGTCGGCTCGTCCCAGCCCTGGTAGACGTGCAGGTACTGGTGCCGCTGCTCGAACCTCTGGCTGCGGTACCAGGCCAGCGCGCCGGCGTCCTCGCGCGTCCAGGCGTCGATGCTCACGATGTCGGGACGCAGCTGCTGCAGGGCGGCGGCCAGCAGCCGCGAGGCGATCCCCCGTCGCTGGTGGTCGGGGTGGACGGCAATCGAGTTGATGGTCGCGGCGGATTCGTCGATCTCGACGTCGATGAGGCCGACGACCTGTTCGTCGAGCTCAGCGACCAGCTGGACCGACGGTCGGTCGAACACCGTCCTGGTGAGGTGGACGTCGTCGTAGTAGCAGGTGTCGACTAACGACAGCAGTCGGCAGCGTAGCCAGCCCTGCTCGTCGGTGGGGTCGTAGGGACGCACGGTGGGTCCAGAGGTGGGCATGACTCTCCTGGGAAACGCGAGGCTGCGCGCAAGGACGCGGGGAGCGCGGTCACAGCTGGGAGGTCGTCACCCGAGAAGCGTACGGCGAGGCGAGAGGAAACGGGTCAGGCGCCAGGACCAGGTGGCGGATCGACCGGGCGGCACAGGTCGAGCACCAGTCCGTGCGGGCCCTGGACGAGGGCCGAGCGCATCCCGAAGTCCATGTCAACCGGTCCGTACAGGAGGACCCCACCTGCGGCGGTCGCCCGGGCCGCGGCGGCGTCGACCTCCTCGACGACGTCGTGCAGGATCACCCCGCCCACCTGCGGCATGGGCACGGGTCCGGTCGCGCTGAGCATCACGGAGGCGTCGCCGGTGTCCAGCTCGGCGAAGCCATCGTCAACCTCACCCACGATGCGCCAGCCCATCACGGCCTGCAGGAAGGCCGCGGCTGCGGGCACGTCGTCGACGATCACGCTGAGAGAGTGGACGGCCATGGCGGCACCCTAGCCAGCCCGCTCCCGACCCGGGCGACGGCGCTCGTCGACGGGTTGTCCACAGAATTCCCGTGTCGCGCCGTCGTCCACAGGTAGCCACGAGGGTTCGTCGTCCGCCGTCGGGTGCGGGCAGGATGGGCCCATGACCTCGGCGACCCGCAGCAGCGCCCGCGACGTCCTCGCGGCCACCATCGCCACGATGGCCGGCCCGGACGCGAAGCCGCGCCGCGACCAGGTCACCGCCGTCGAGGAGCTGGTCGACCACCACCGCCACGTGCTGGTCGTGCAGGCGACGGGATGGGGCAAGTCGGCCGTCTACTGGGCGGCCACGGCGGCCCTGCGGCAGCAGGGCGCGGGGCCGACGCTGGTGGTCTCGCCGCTGCTCGCCCTGATGCGGGACCAGATCTCCGCCGCCGAGAAGGCGGGGCTGCGGGCGGCGACCATCAACTCGACCAATCTCGACCAGTGGGCGCAGGTGCTCACCGACATCCGCGAGGGCTCGCTGGACGTGCTGCTCATCTCACCCGAACGGCTGTCGAACCCGGCGTTCGCGGCGGGTCTGCCAGACCTGCTCGCCTCGGTCGGGCTGCTGGTGATCGACGAGGCGCACTGCGTCTCCGACTGGGGCTTCGACTTCCGACCCGACTACCAGCGGCTCACCAGGACGCTGCTCGCCCTGGCTCCCGGTACGCCGGTCCTCGCCACCACCGCGACGGCGAACGAGCGGGTCACCGCCGACGTCGCCGCCCAGCTGGGCGAGAACACCGTGACCCTGCGCGGTTCGCTGGCCCGGGCCTCCCTGCGGCTGGCCGTGGTGCCGGAGCTGACGGTGCTCGAGCGCTACGCCTGGGTGGCCGAGGCGCTGCGCACCCTGCCCGGCTCGGGGATCATCTACGTGCTGACGGTGGCGGAGACCCAGCGGGTGGCGGCCTTCCTCGCCGAGCAGAGCCACGACGTGGCGGCGTACTCCGGCCAGACCCCCAACCGGGAAGAGCTGGAGGACCGGCTCCGGGCCAACCAGGTCAAGGCTCTCGTCGCCACCTCCGCCCTGGGGATGGGCTACGACAAGCCCGACCTCGCCTTCTGCCTGCACCTCGGCTCACCGGGCTCGCCCGTCGCCTACTACCAGCAGGTCGGCCGGGCCGGCCGGGCGCTGGACGACGCCCTGGCGGTGCTGGTCCCGGCCGAGCAGGACGAGCGGATCTGGGAGTACTTCGCGACCGCCGGCATCCCCGACGAGCACCAGGTGGAGCGGATCCTCGACGTCCTGACTGGTGAGGCACAGTCGGTGCCGGCGCTGGAGGCCGCCACCGGCATCCGCCGCGGTCGGCTGGAGAGCACGCTCAAGATCCTCGCCGTGGACGACGCCGTGAAGCGGCAGGCCGGCGGTTGGGTGGCCACCGGCAGCCCCTGGTACTTCGACGAGGCGAAGTGGGCGGCCCTGCGTCGGGTCCGGGCGGCGGAAGCGGACCTGATGCGCTCCTACGCCCACGGCGAGGGCTGCCTGATGCGGTTCCTGCAGCAGGCCCTCGACGACCCCGACCCGCAGCCGTGCGGGCGCTGTTCGGTCTGCACCGGGCAGCTGCCCCCGCCGGGAGCCGCGCCCAGCGCCGACGTGGTGGTGGCGGCGCAGCGCTTCTTCCGCGGCCAGGACGTGATCGTCGAACCGCGCAAGCTCTGGCCGTCCGGGCTGCCGGACCGCAAGGGTCGCATCGGCTATCTCGCCGAGGGACGGGCGCTGGCCTTCGCCGACGACCCGGCCTGGGCCGAGGAGCTGGCCCGGCTGTGGCAGCGCGACGCCCCGGCCCCCGCGCACGTCCTCGAGGCGATGGTCGAGGTGCTGAAGCGCTGGTCGAAAACGTGGCAACGGCCGGTCGCCGTGGTGGCCATGCCCTCCCGCAGCTACCCCCAGCTGGTCGGCTCGGTCGCCGAGCACCTGGCCCGGATCGGTCGGCTGCCCCTGGTCGAGGCTCTCGCCGTCAGCGGGCCGCGACCGGCGGAGGACTCCGCGTCCTCGGTCCGCGCCGGAGACCTGCTGCGGACCACCACGTCGACGCCGGGGATGAGCTTCGACGGGCCGGTGCTGCTGGTCGACGACCGGATCCGCAGCCGCTGGACGGTGACGGTGGCCGGTTCCCTCCTGGCCGACGCCGGCGCCACGACGGTGCTGCCCCTGGCGCTGCACCAGCTGCCGTGACCCGCGGCGTCAGGCCGACGAAGTCGGCCGCCCGCCGAGGCCCCGGACCTCCTGGTGCAGCTGCCTCCATGGTCGCGTCCAGGGTCCACGCCGCGTTCGCGGCCTCGGTGAGCTGGTCGAGCAGCCGCTGCGGGACCTCGTCGCGGTACTTGTAGTGGATCTTGTGCTCCAGGCTGGCCCAGAAGTCCATGGCGATGGTCCGGACCTGGAGCTCGACCACCACGGGCCGGGGGCCGTCGGAGAGGAAGACGGGCACCTCGAGGATCGCGTGCAGGCTCTGGTACCCGTTCGGCTTCGGCTGGGCGATGTAGTCCTTCACCTGCAGCACCGTCACGTCGGACTGGCTGGTGAGCATGTCGAACAACAGGTACGTGTCCGAGACGAAGCTGCAGACCACCCGGACCCCGGCGATGTCGGTGATCACCTCGCGGATCGCGGCGTAGGTCGGTTCGCAGCCCTTGCGCTGGATCTTGTCCATCAGCCGCTCGGGTGACTTGACGCGCGAGGTCACGTGCTCGATGGGGTTGTAGGCGTGGGTCTGGAGAAACTCTTCGCGGAGGATCGAGATCTTGGTCATGATCTCGTCGATCCCGAACTTGTACTCCATCATGAACGGCGCGAAACGGTCCCGCGCATCCTGGATGGCCGCCAGGGTGACGGTGTCGGGCAGCTGGTCCAGTAGTCGCTCGGCCTCGTCGGCCTGCCCGCCGGCACGCGAGGCGACCGGTTCGTCCAGCAGCGGCTGGTCCACGGTGGTGCATCTCCTTTGGCCCGGGTCCCTACGGGTGCGCGCACCCGGCCCGGCCCTCCATGATGACCCACCCGTTGCGGCCGAAGCCAAATCTCAGCCGGCCCACGGGAGCCGCTCAGCCGCCCAGCAGCCACCCGACGTCGTCGGTGAGCGCGGTGGCGGCCGGGGGGCCCCAGCTGCTGTCGTCGTAGAGCTCGACCTTGGGTCGTTCGTCACCGAGCAGCGGGGCGAAGGCCTCGAAGGCCGCCGCCAGCCCCGCCGAGCTGGTGAACAGCGACCGGTCGCCGGCGAACACGTCGTAGATCAGCGACGTGTAGGCGGTCATCGAGCCCTCGGAGACGTTCTCCAGGTGCAGCGTGCTGCAGCTCTCGGCGGGCAGCGGCTCGGGCCCGGGCTTCTTCACCGTCATCTGGATCTCGATGGCCCCGTTGCCCTTGAGGTCGAAGATCAGCGCGTTGGTGCTGTTGCCGGAGGAGTGCACCGGGCCGTCGGTGGGACGGAAGATCAGGCTCACGCGCTGGGCGCTCCTGGTCATCATCTTGCCGGTGCGGAGCAGGAACGGGACGCCCTGCCAGCGGTCGGTGTCGATCCACAGCCGCGCCGCCACGAAGGTGTCGGTGTCGGAGTCCTCCGGCACACCCTCGGTCTCGCGGTAGCTGCGGTACTGGCCGAGCACGACCTCGGCCGGGTCCAGCGGGCGGAAGGCGGCGATCACCGACTCGCGCGCCGCCTGCAGGTCCTCGGCGGCCATGCTGATCGGCGGCTCCATGGCCACCTCGGCCGCCACCTGGAACAGGTGGGTGACCAGCATGTCCAGGGCGGCGCCCGTCTCGTCGTAGAAGCCGGCGCGGTCGGCGATGTCCAGGGTCTCGGGCACGTCGATCTGCACCTGGGCCAGGTGCTCACGGCTCCAGGTGTCGTTGAACAGCCGGTTGCTGAAGCGCACCAGGTGCAGGTTCTGGGTGGCCTCCTTGCCCAGGAAGTGGTCGATCCGGTAGACCTGCTCCTCCTCGAAGACCGAGTGCACCAGGTCGTCGAGCTCGTGGAAGCTGGCCAGCGACGTCCCGAAAGGCTTCTCGTACACCGCCTTGGAGCCCTTGGCCAGGTCGTGGGCCTTGATCGCCCGGGTGGTCTGCTCGAACGTCGACGGCGGGATCGCCAGGTAGTGCACGATCGTGGGGTCGGCCCCCAGATCGGCCTCGGCGTGGGCGATCACGTCCAGCAGGGTGCCCGGGTTGTCGTGCCGGAAGCCGCCGCCGGCGAACAGCACGTTCGCGGCAAAACCCTTCCAGTGCTCGGGGTCCGGCGTCGTCGCGAACTCCGACAGCGCCGCGTGGATACGGCCCTGGAAGTCCTCGTGCGAGACGTCACCACGACCGTTGCCCACCAGCTTCCAGCGCTTCGGCAACAGGCCGCGGCTGTACAGCTCCCAGAACGCGGGCAGCACCAGCCGCTTCGCCAGGTCACCGGTGCCGCCGTAGAGGATGATCAGGGTGGGCTGCTCGGTCGCAGCGGCTTGTTCGGACGTCGGGTTCTCGGCCACCCCAGCAGTATGCCGTCCGGTGCTGGACGGCCTCCGACCGCATCCGCGCCTGAAACACCCCGTTCACACGCCTCTGCTCAGCCCAGGGCGTCGAGCAGGGGAGCGCAGCGGGCCAGGTCATCGGCGTCGCGCAGGTCCGGTAGCGCGAGGAAGACGGTGTCGACACCCAGCCCGGCCAGCCGGCGGTAACGCTCGGCGTGGTCCTGGGCCAGGCCCGCGTGGTGCCGCTCGGCGTAGGCCGGGGCGGGGGTGCGGCCGCGGCCCCGTTCGACCCGGGCGGCCACGTCGTCGCGGTCCCGGCCGAGCACGGCCACGTCCAGCACGGTGATCCTCACCGTCGCCGGGTCCCGGCCGACCGCGTCACAGTGCGCGTGCAGCACCCCGATCAGCCGCGCGAGCTCCGGCTCCGCCGAAGGTAGGTTGCAGCCGTCGGCCTGTTCGGCCACGATCCGCAGCGTCCGCCGCTCGCCGGAGCCGCCGACGAGGATGGGCACCGGGTGTACCGGCCGGGGGTAGCAGGTGGTCTCGGGCAGGGTGGCGTACGGGCCGGAATGGGCTTTGGTGCCGGGCGCCCAGAGCGCGCGCATCGTCTCGATGCAGGTCTGCAGCTCGTCCAGCCGTTGGCCGGCGGGCGGGAAGTCCAGCCCGTACGCCTGGTGCTCCTGACGCCACCAGCCGGCGCCCAGCCCGCAGAAGGCGCGGCCGCCGCTGAGCACGTCGAGCGTCGCGACCGCCTTGGCCAGCACGCCGGGCGCGCGGAAGGTCACCGGGCTGACCAGGGTGCCGAGCTGCAGCCGGGTGTCCAGGGCAGCCAGCCAGCCGAGGCTGACCCACGGCTCCGGGATCGGCTCCCAGGCCCGGTCGACCTGCGGGATCTGGATCAGGTGGTCCATCAGGGCCAGCCCGGCGAAGCCGAGCGACTCGGCGGCGAGGGCCATCTCCCGGAGCCAGGCCGTCGGGTCGGCGCCCCAGGGAAAACGGGACAGCTGCAGCATCACCTGCGGGCCTTCCCTGCGCCGCCCCTCGACCGGTGCGGCGGCTGGTGACGGCGCGTCCACGGGCGACTCCGTCTGGCGTTCGACCTGCACGACGTCCCAGCCCTCGTCCTCGACTCCTGCCAGCAGCGTGCGCACCCGCCGCAGCTGCTCGGTCAGCGCCGAGGCCGGGACGGGTCGGTCGCGAGCCCGGTTCCGGCTGCGGCAGAGCGCGGCCGGCGTGTCCAGCACCACCAGCGCGGCCGGCATCCCGGCGGCTCGCGCGGCGCTGAGGTAGCGCTGCCGGCGCACCGGGTCCAGGCCGAGGGTGTCGATCACCGCGGTCAGCCCGCGGCCGAGGCGGGCGGTCACGATCTGGTCGAGCAGGACGAACGCCTCAGCCGAGGCCTCGAGGTCGGCCGGACCGGAACCGACCACGGCCCGCAGCGCGTCCGCGGACACGACCTCGACGGCGCGGAACCGGGCGGCCGCCCAGGTCGACTTGCCCGACCCGGCGGCCCCCGCCAGCACGACCAGCGCCGGACGCCCGCGCAGCTCGTCGATCACCTGCGAAGTCTGGCAGCCCTGGGTGCTCGGAGAGCGGCGCGGGAGGCCAGAAAGGTGTTGGCTGGGGGTGTGCCCCAGGACGTGGAGCTGCGCCAGCTGCGGTACTTCCTGGCGGTGGCCGACGAGCTGAACTTCACCCGCGCCGCCGCGCAGCTGCGCCTGGACCAACCGGCGCTGTCGCGGCAGATCCGTCGTCTCGAGCACACCCTCGGAGTGGCCCTGTTCGTCCGGACGAGCCGTCGGGTCGAGCTCACGCCGGCAGGAGCCCGGCTGCAGGTCGGTGCTCGGGAGCTGCTGGCCCGGGAGGAGTCGGTGCTGGCCGAGGTCCGCAGTCTCGGGGTGTCGCGGCCGACGCGTCTGCGCCTGGGGTGGTTGGTGCCGTTCCGGGACCAGCTGATGGCGCGGCTCGTCCGCAGCTTCGAGGCCGACGCGGACGCGACGGTCGACCTGGTCCGCACCGACTTCACCGACCCTTCGGGGGGTCTGGCGGCCGGGCTGGTCGACGCCGCGATCGTCAACCCGCCGCTCGCCACGTCGGGGCTGTCGTACCTGCCCCTGCTCCGGGAGCGACGGGTCGTGATCATCGCCGACACCCACCCCCTCGCCCGGCAGCAGACCGTGACGCTGGCCGACCTTGACGCCCTGGACCTGCTGTGGGCGGTCCCGCCGTCGGACGACCAGGTCTGGCAGGACCACTGGGCGGCCGCCGACATGCCGGGCCGCAGGTTGCCGGCCCGGCGGTGGGCCATCGCGGAGAACCAGGACTACCTGCAACGGGTCGCGGCCGGACAGGCGTTCGGGCTGAACCTGGTCGGGGCGGTCGGGGACGCGCTGCGCGACTACGGCATCGCGGCCGTTCCGGTGAGCGACCTCGGTCCGACGACGATCGCGCTGGCCTGGCGCACCGGTGACCCCAACCCCTTGCTGCCCGACCTCGCGGCTGCGGCGCGACGGCTCTCCTCGGTGCTCGACTGAGCCGCCGGTCCCTCAGCTGCTGGTGATGGGAGGGGCCGCGGCCTCGGCCAGGCCAGCGTCCGCCAGCCGGACGAGGGCGGCGTCCGACTCCTCGCCGTCGTCCAGGTAGGCGTGGAACGAGGTCAGCTTGCCCCAGCGGAGCCGCAGGATGTGGGCGCCCCGGTTGTGGTAGCCCGAGCCGTCCAGCAGGGTGCCGCTGTTGGTCCACTCGGCGCCGATGACGGTGTCCCAGGGCGGCCCGGAGACGGCCAGGGCGTCGATCCGGAAGGTCAGGCCGGGGAAGAGGCGGAAGAGCCGCTCGAGCCAGCGGGCCACGTCCTCGGAGGTGCTGCGCTCACCGCCGAGCGCGTGCTCTCCGGGGAAGCGGTGGTGGACGTCCGGGCCCATCTGGGCGAGCAGTGCGTCGGCGTCACCGCGGGAGAGGGCGGCAAAGGCCCGCCGGATCTGGCGGCGGACGATCAGGTGGTACATGGTCGACCCCGCCGGCGTCAGGAACCGGCCGGCACGGACGTCGCGCTGCGGGCGCCTCGCCTGCGGGCGAACCAGCGCCGCACCAGGGCCTGCTTCCACATCCAGACCCCCGTGACGCTGACGGTCGGGATGCCGACCAGCATCAGGGTCCAGCGCAGCCAGTCGGCCGAGCCGACGGGCAGGTAGACGTAGGTCGCCAGCAGGGAACCGACGACCAGGTGGGTCCAGCGCAGGATCGATCGGGGGTTGCGGGTGAGCGGGTTCCGGGCCAAGGGGCTGCGGGGGTGGTGAAGGACCATGACACTCCTCTGCGGAGCCGGTCCCGGTGAGGGGACGTCGACGGCGCCGCTACCCCTCAAGGCTGCGGTCCGGGCGTGGCCGGGCGGAAAGGCCGATCGGGCCCCGAGCCATGTCCGCCACGACATGGATCACCTGGATCTGGCGCCGGTCAGTGCGGGAAGTCCTCCACCCGGACGGTCTTGATGGCGCCCGCATCGTCGCGGTAGCGCACCGTCAGCCCGTCACTACCCGCAGTCTGAGCCGTGGGTAGTCCCGAGGGGGAGGCGCTGCTCGCGCTGAACGTTGCTGACGAAGTGACCGTCGGATCGGGCGAGGACTCCGTTGCTGCGCCGCAACCGACCGCGCCGGCGAGCACGGTCAGCATCGCCATCGGAACGGCCACCCAGGGAAGTCTCATCACGTTCAGGATAGGAACAGCGGTCAACCCGCCGTCCGGACGCGACGGGCGGCTGGGAGTCTGGACCCATGACCGAGGCCAAGCCCGTCGCCTGCTGGCTCACCGACATGGACGGCGTGCTGGTGCACGAGGAGCAGGCGCTCCCCGGAGGTGCGGAGTTCATCGCCGCGCTGCAGCAGCACGGGCGTCCGTTCCTGGTCCTGACCAACAACTCGATCTACACCGCCCGGGACCTGCGGGCCCGGCTGCTGGGCAGCGGCATCGACGTGCCCGAGCAGGCGATCTGGACGTCGGCGCTGGCCACGGCACAGTTCCTGGCCGAGCAGAGCGCCGGCGGGTCGGCCTACGTGATCGGTGAGGCGGGCGTGACGTCGGCGCTGCACGACATCGGCTTCGTGCTGACCGACCGCGACCCCGACTACGTGGTGCTGGGCGAGACCCGCACCTACTCCTTCGAGGGCATCACCCGCGCCATCCGGCTGATCGAGCAGGGTGCCCGCTTCATCGCCACCAACCCGGACGCCACCGGCCCGTCGGCGGAGGGGTCCCTGCCGGCGACCGGCTCCGTGGCCGCGCTGATCACCCGGGCGACCGGGGTCTCGCCCTACTTCGTGGGCAAGCCCAACCCGCTGATGATGCGGTCGGCCCTCAACGTGATCGAGGCGCACTCGGAGTCGACCGCCATGGTCGGCGACCGGATGGACACCGACGTCATCGCCGGGATCGAGGCGGGGCTCCGGACCGTGCTGGTGCTCACCGGGTCCACCCGCGCGGCCGACGTGAGCCGCTTCCCCTACCGACCGACGCGGGTGGTCGACTCCATCGCCGACGTCGTGCCACTGGTAGCCGAGTTCTCACCCAAGCCGCAGCCGTAGCCGGTGCGCCGGCTGGTTGACTGGCGTCCGTGACCGACTACGCGATCCCGGACGACGCCACCCTCGACGCGATCGACCGCTGGGTCGCGTACCGGGTGTGGCACTCCCGGACGCCGGGCGCCCAGGTGGCGGTCGGCGTCGGCGGGCGCCCGTTCTTCTCCCGCGCCTACGGCTACGCCGACCTGGACGCGCGGACGCCGATGCGTACCGACCACCTGTTCCGGATCGCGTCCCACTCCAAGACCTTCACCGCGACCCTGGTGCTGCAGCTGGCGGAGCAGGGACGGCTGGGCCTCGACGATCCGGTCGGGCAGCACCTGGCCGCCCTCGCCGACGGGCCGCTGGCCGGCGTCCGGCTCCGCGAGCTGCTCGAGCACACTGGGGGCGTGCTGCGGGACGGCCGCGACGCCGACCACTGGTGCTTCGCCCGACCGTTCCCCGACGCCGACGCGCTGCTCGAGATGACCGTGGCGGGCGGGCTCAAGACCGAGCCGGGGGAGCGGTTTGCGTACAGCAACCTCGGCTACTCCCTGCTCGGCCTGGTGATCGAGGCGGTGACGGGTGAGACGTTCGCCGCCGCGGCCCGCCACCAGATCCTCGCGCCGCTCGGGCTGGACGACACCGACGCGGACTACCTGACGGAGCGCGCGGGCGACTACGCCGCCGGCCACTCCGGCCTGTCCAGTGCGACCCGGCGGGAGGTGCTGGGCCACGTCCCGACCGGGGCGATGGCCGCGGCGACCGGCTTCACCTCGACGGCGACGGACCTGGTGACCTACTTCGGTGCGCACGCCCTCGGCGACGACCGGCTGCTCACCGACCGCAGCAAGCGGCTGCAGCAGCGGCTGGCCAACGTCACCGACCCGGCCAAGCCCGAGGGTGTCGGCTACGGCTGGGGCATGGTCACCGAACGGGTCGACGACCAGACCCTCGTCGGCCACTCGGGCGGCTACCCCGGACACATCACCAAGACGCTGCTCGACCCGACGACCGGCCTGGTGGTGTCGGTGCTGACCAACGCGATCGACGGTCCGGCCACCCCGCTGGCGCTCGGGGTCGCCCAGCTGCTCGCCGGGGCCGTGCCCGATCCGGACGCCGTGCCGGTCGCGGAAGCCGCCCTCTCCTGGACCGGCCGCTACGCGAACCTGTGGCACGTGATCGACCTGGCCGCGGTCGGCGGCCGGCTACGCGCGCTCAGCCCGACCTCGTGGACGCCCCTGGACGGCGCCGACGTGCTGGTCGACGACGGACCGGACCGGCTGCGGATCGAGTCGGGCCCGGGCTTCGGC
Source organism: uncultured Friedmanniella sp. (assembly GCF_964244285.1). Lineage (NCBI taxonomy): Bacteria > Bacillati > Actinomycetota > Actinomycetes > Propionibacteriales > Nocardioidaceae > Friedmanniella > uncultured Friedmanniella sp. Next base: position 6,909 of record NZ_CAXTHT010000020.1, on the reverse strand, counting down.
TCGGTCGGGGAACCGGTGGAGCGCGACCCCGACCGGCCCGACCGGATCAGCTACGCCGGGATGAGCATGCAGCGGCTGGACGAGCTGCCGGATCCCCTCTGAGCTCTGTCAGCGGTACCGGCCAGCTACTCGGCGGTAGCGGAACCGGCGGTCGTGTCCTGGGGCACCCCGCGACGGGGCATCAAGGTGACGGCCAGCAGCATCAGCACGGCCACGGCGGCCGCGCCGAGGAAGACCTCGTGCAGGGCCGGGTGCAGCACGTCGGCCGGGATGGCGCTGGCGGTCGCGGAGACCTTGCCCCCGCTGCGGCTGGCGAGGGCGGCGTTGGCGATGGCGCCGAACACCGCGATGCCGACCGCGCTGCCCATCGAGCGGGCGAACATGTTGGTCCCGGTGACCACGCCGCGGACGTTCCACTCCGCGGCGGACTGGGCCGCGATCAGGGTCGGGCTGGCCACCAGGCCCATGCCGAGGCCGACCACGAAGCAGGTGCCGGCCACCTGCCAGACCGAGGTCGACGGGGCCAGCAGCAGCAGCAGACCCATGCCGATCAGCACGATGGTGGTGCCCAGCAACGCCGTGGTGCGGAAGCCGTACTTCAGGTAGATCCGGCCGGCCTGCGACGCCGCGATGGGCCACCCGAGGGTCAGGGCCGCGAGCGCGAAGCCAGCGACCAGCGCGTTGGTGTGGAGCACGCCCTGCACGTAGAGCGGGATGTAGGAGGTCAGCCCGATCAGCACCACGCCGACCGACAGGCTGGTCACGTTCGTGGTGTTCAGCAGCCGGCTGCGGAAGACCCACGGCGGGATGACCGGCTCGCTCGCCCGCCGCTCCACGAAGGCGAAGGCGACCAGCGCGACGACACCGCCGAGCAGCACGGCCACCGACGGCGCCGAGAGCCAGGACCAGATGACCCCGCCCTCGAGCAGTCCCAGCACGACGAGGGACGTGCCGATCGCCAGCAGGCCCGCGCCGGGGTAGTCGACGCGGTGCGGGGCGCGCTCGACCTGCTCGGAGAAGCGGCGCGCCAGCACCCAGGCCGCGACGGCACCGAGCGGCACGTTGACGAAGAAGATGAAGCGCCAGTCCACGAAGTCGACGAAGACGCCGCCGAGGGTGGGACCGACCACCGAGGAGATCGCCCACACGCTGGCGACGTAGCCCTGCACCTTGGCGCGCTCGGCCAGGGAGTAGATATCGCCGATGATGGTCATCGCGGTCGGTTGCACGGCGCCCGCGCCGAAGCCCTGGATCGCCCGGAAGACGATCAGCGCCGGCATCGACCAGGCGAACCCGGACAGCACCGAGCCCAGCACGAAGAGCCCGATGCCCAGCAGCATCACGGGCTTGCGGCCCACCAGGTCGGTGAACTTGGCGAAGATCGGCACGGTCACGGCCTGGGCCAGCAGGTAGATCGAGAACAGCCACGGGAACTGCGCGAAGCCGCCGAGGTCGTTGACGATCGCGGGGACCGCGGTGGCGAGGATGGTGGAGTCGATGGCCACCAGACCGACCGACAGCATCACCGCCAGCAGGATCGGGCCGCGAGCCGAGCGCAGCCCGACGTCGGCCCGGCTGATGGTCGGGGTACTCGTCGACTGCACCATGCCGAGGCCAACCTCCCAGCGAGCCCCTACATTCCCCGACTATCGGGATCTGCGGCGGGCGAGATCTGCGGCGGGCGGGATCTGCGGCGGGTCGTCCGGCCAGGCACGCTCAGCCCGACGTCCCGACCGGGGAGACGGACAGCTGGGGGCTGCCGGCGGTGCTGCGCTGGCACGCGGAGGCCGGGAAGCGGACGAAGACCGACGCCCGTGACCCCGGTGGGTAGACGCGGAACCCGTCGGCGGTGGTCGGTGCGCAGTCGGTGGCGCTGTAGTTGCCGGCGTTGGCGATCTGCAGCAGCGACGTGGCGGTGGCGCCCGCGACCAACCGGACGGGGCTCGCGCTGTTCGCGTGGTTGCGGACCGCGGGGTCGCCCAGCTGGGTGCCGTCGCCGTGGCCCACGAAGGAGACCCCCGGGAACCCGGTCAGCACGCACGTGTCGGCGCCGGTGTTGCGGTAGGTGAGCAGGACGTAGTTGCTGCCGGCCGCCGCTCCGCCCGCGGCGGCCCGGACGCCCACCGAGAGGTCCGTGACGGTGCAGCGGGCGGCCGAGCGTGACGCCGCGCTCGAGCCGCCCGAGGTCGGGGTGGTGGCGGCTGTCGGCGGCTTCGAGCTGGTCGAGGTCGGGGTCGAGGTCGCCGCCGTCGGCTTCGGCGAGGGCGAGGTGCTGGGCGCGGCTGCGGTGGCCTCGGCTCCCGTCGCGCTGGTCTGCAGACCGTTGTCGCAGCCGGTCAGGACGAGGGCGCCGCAGGCGAGCCCGGCGGCGAGGAGCGGGGCGGCTCGGCGGACGACCACGCGGTGGGTGCTCATGGTCTTGACGGTAGGAGGTCGACGTCTCCGTCGCAGCACCACGAGGTCACGGCTACGTCCCAGTCCCGGGCCCGATGCCGGTCGAGGTGGCAGTGAACCGGGGTGGCCCGCCGTCCGGCAGCCGCAGGACCACCTGCGCGCCCCCGTCCTCGGCGTTGCCGAGCCGCAACGGGGCACCCAGCACCACCGCCTGTCCGGCCGCGATCACCAGGCCCAGCCCGTGTCCGCCGCCCCGGCCGGGGCGGGTCGAGAGGAAGCGCTCCGGCCCCACCTCCAGCAGCCGGGCCTCGAAGCCAGGACCGTGGTCGCGGACCACCAGCTGCGGTCCCTCGACCTGCACCACCACCGGTGGCGCGCCGTGCTGGCGGGCGTTCCGGACGAGGTTGGACAGCACGCGCTCCAGCCGACGCGGGTCGGTGAGCACCGTGACCGGAGCGCCGCGGACCTGCAGGGTCACGTCGGTGGCGGTGTACTCGCCCTTGGCCACGCCCCGCTGGAGGGCGCGGGTCACCACCTCGGGCAGCCGGACGTGCTCCAGCTCGGCGGTCTCCACGCCGCTGTCGAGCCGGGCCACCTCGAGCAGCTCCTCCACCAGCGTCGACAGCGCCACCGCCCGGTCGCGGACGAGCACGGCCGGGCGCGAGTCGTCCAGCAGCGCGGCGGCGGCGATCAGACCGGTCACCGGGGTCCGCAGGTCGTGGGCGACGTCGGCGGTGAAGCGCTGCTCGACCCGCAACCGCTCGCCCAGCCGGGCCGCCATGGCGTCGACGGCGTCCGCGAGGTCACCCACCTCGTCCTGGCCGGTACCGACGGCCGAGCGGAGCGAGGGGACGGCGTCACCGGCGGGGCGGGAGGTGGGCTCGGTGCTGTCGGCGACCGTCCGGGCGGTCCGCGCCGCCAGCCGAAGGCGACGCGACAGTCGGTTGGCCGACAGGGCGCCGGCCCCCGTGGCGAGCAGCACGGCGGCCAGCCCGGCCAGCAGCAGGGCGCGGTCGACGTCCTGGACGCCCTCGTCCGCCGGCTGGAACGTCGTCACGGTGCTGAGGACCTCATCACCAGCCCGGCCGGCGGCCCAGATCCGGCGGGTGCTGCCGCCGCTCACGAGGGTGGCGCGGGCGCCGTCCCGCGCGACGGCCGACCGCAGCTCCGCCGGGACGGACGGGTCGTTCACGCGCGCGTCGAAGCTGAGCAGTCCGGTGGCCGCACGGATCTGCAGGGCGGCCTGGAGGCGCTCGTCGGCCGCGGCCCGCGCCTGCCGCACCCGGTTCTCCACCACCAGCAGGTGGACACCGACGCCGAGCACGGCCACCGTGACGACCACCAGCCCAGCGATCGTGGCGGCGATCCGAAGCCGGAGGCCGCTGCGCCGCGACTGCCGTCGGGTCACGGCCCGCTCACCGCCGCAGCTTGTAACCGAAGCCGCGCACCGTCTCGATCCGGTCGGCGCCGATCTTGACTCGCAGCCGCTGCACGTGCACGTTCACCAGGTGCTGGTCCTCGGCCCACTCGCCGTAGTCCCACACCCGTTGCAGCAGCGTCGTCCGGCTCAGCACCATCCCGGCGGCGTCGGCCAGCTCGAGGAACAGCCGCATCTCGGTCCGGGTCAGGGTCACCGGGCGGCCGTCGCGCCGCAGCTCCAGGGCGTCCCGGTCGAGCTCGAGGTCGCCGAACCGCTCGATCGTCGAGGCTGCCGGGGCATCAGGCGCGGTCACGACCGGCCGCTCCGCCCGTCGGGCCACGCTGCGCAGCCGGGCCAGCAGCACCTGCACGTCGAACGGCTTGACCACGTAGTCGTCGGCACCGGCCTCCAGCCCCAGCACGACGTCGATCGCGTCCGTGCGCGCGGAGACGAGGACGAACGGGGTGGTGGCCACCTCGCGGAGGCGGCGGCACAGCGTCACGCCGTCGATCCCCGGCAGCATCAGGTCGCTGAGCACGACGTCGAACGGTCCGTCGGCGCGCCAGCGGTCCCAGGCGTCCAGGCCGTCGGTGCTCCAGACGACCGCGTAGCCGTGCCGCTCGAGGTTCAGCTGGGTGGCTTCACCGATCACGGGGTCGTCCTCCACCAGCAGCAGCCGCGGCGCGACCTGGCCCATCCGTCCTCCTCGCCCCGACGCGACCCGCCCCGACCAAACCCGAGCCTCACCAGCGCGGGGAGGTCGCCGTCAGTCTGCCGCCTGGGCGGGCCCCGGTCCCGTCGGCGCACCGGTGCCGGCGTACGGCAGGATCGGTAGCCCAGCCGACGGGAGACCCATGGACACCGACACCCCTGACCAGCCCTACCGCGACGCGAGGCTGCCCGTCGACCGTCGCGTGGCCGACCTGCTGGCCCGGATGACTCTGGTCGACAAGGCCGGGCTGATGTTCCACGACATGGTGGTGATCGGTGAGGGCGGCGGCCTGGCCGGGCCGGTGAACATGATCGGCCGGCCGGCCACGGTGGCTGCGGTGCAGGAGCTGCGGATGAACCACTTCAACCTGCTCGGTTCGCCGGCCAGCGTCCGCGAGCTGGCGGAGTGGCACAACCGGCTGCAGGAGGCGGCGCGGGCCACCCCGCTCGGGATCCCGGTCAGCCTGTCGACCGACCCGCGGCACGCGTTCAGCTCCAACCCGGGCACCGCCGCCCGGGCCGGGGCCTTCTCGGAGTGGCCCGAGTCGCTCGGCTTCGCCGCCCTGCGCGATCCCGACCTGGTACGGCGGTTCGCCGACATCGCCCGCGCCGAGTACGTGGCGAGTGGCTTCCGGGTGGCGCTGCACCCCCAGATCGACCTGGCGACCGAGCCGCGGTGGGTGCGGATCGGGATGACCTTCGGGGAGGACGCCGAGCTGACCTCGGCCCTGGTCGTGGCGTACGTACGCGGTTTCCAGGGCGAGTCGCTCGGCCCCGACTCGGTCGCCACCATGACCAAGCACTTCCCGGGCGGCGGTCCGCAGCGCGACGGGGAGGACCCGCACTTCGCGTACGGGCGGGAGCAGGTCTACCCCGGCGGTCGGCAGGACTACCACCTCGCTCCGTTCCGCGCGGCCCTGGCAGCCGGCACGTCCCAGGTGATGCCGTACTACGGGATGCCCGTCGGGACGGACTGGCCGGAGGTCGGCTTCGGCTTCAACGCCGACGTGGTCGCCGGACTGCTCCGTGAGGAGCTCGGTTTCGACGGCATCGTGTGCACCGACTGGGGCCTGGTCAACGACTCCACCTTCGCCGGCGAGCCGATGCCGGCCCGTGCCTGGGGCGTGGAGCACCTCACCCCGGCCGAACGGGTGCAGCTGGCGATCGACGCCGGGGTCGACCAGTTCGGCGGCGAGAGCTCGCCGGAGCTGGTCGTCCAGCTGGTCGGGGCCGGACGGGTGAGTGAGGAGCGGGTCGACGTCTCGGTCCGCCGGCTGCTGCGCGAGAAGTTCGTGCTGGGCCTGTTCGACGCACCGTTCGTGGACGTGGAACGGGCCGCCGCGACGGTCGGACGGGCCGACTTCGTCGCGGAGGGCGCGGCAGCCCAGCGGGCGGCGATCACCCGGCTGACCCAGGTGGTTGCGGGTCCGGCGTCCCTCCCGCTGGCGCCCGGACAGCGGGTCTACGTCGAGGGACTGGGGCCAGTCGCCGCGGCCCGGCTGGGCACGCCGGTGGACGACCCGGCCCAGGCGGACCTGGCCGTGCTGCGGCTGGCCGCGCCGTTCGAGCCGCGACCCGGAAAGTTCGAGTCCTTCTTCCACGCCGGCTCGCTGGCCTTCCCGGCCGAGGAGCTGACGCGGCTCGTCGCCATCTGTGCGGCGGTGCCGACCGTGCTGCAGGTCTACCTCGACCGACCGGCGGTCCTGACGGAGCTGGCCGGGGCCGCGGCCGTCCTGCAGGTGGACTTCGGAGCCAGTGACGATGCCCTGGTCGACGTGCTGCTGGGAGCGGCCCAGGCCCGCGGCCGGCTGCCCTTCGACCTGCCGTCCTCGATGGCCGCGGTCGAGGCCAGCCGCAGCGATGTGCCCTTCGACACCGACGGGCCCCTCTTCCGCTTCGGCGACGGCCTCCTGTCGTGACGGGTCGATGGGCCGGGACCGGCAGGCCGGATGTTTGCACTCACCAGGTGAGAGTGCTAAACATTGGTTAGCACTCTCCTCGCGTGAGTGCCACCTCACACACGTGTGAGACCTCTTCGGAGGTCGTCCGTCGCGGGCACCGTCGTGGGGCGCAGACAACCAGCCAATCTAGCCGGCGGTCCGCCGCCGGCGCGCGGGAGGACTCGCGAAGAACATGCCCAAACTCATTCAGTTCAACACTGAGGCCCGCCGCGGACTCGAGCGTGGGATGAACATCCTCGCCGACGCCGTCAAGGTCACCCTCGGCCCCAAGGGCCGCAACGTCGTGCTCGAGAAGAAGTGGGGCGCCCCCACGATCACCAATGACGGTGTCAGCATCGCCAAGGAGATCGAGCTCGAGGACCCGTACGAGAAGATCGGTGCCGAGCTCGTCAAGGAGGTCGCCAAGAAGACCGACGACGTCGC
>NZ_CAXTHT010000019.1:0-29921 GCF_964244285.1 uncultured Friedmanniella sp. | reverse complement strand
CAGGAGCTCGAGTCGTACTTCCTCGGCGCCGGTTGGCACGTGATCAAGGTGCTGTGGGGCCGCGACTGGGACCCGCTGCTGGCCGCCGACCGTGACGGCGCGCTGGTCAACAAGATGAACACCACCCCGGACGGGCAGTTCCAGACCTACCTGGTCGAGGACGGCGCCTACATCCGGAACAACTTCTTCGACGACCCCCGGCTGAAGAAGATGGTCTCCGGAATGAGCGACGAGGAGATCAAGGTCCTCTCGCGCGGTGGCCACGACTACCGCAAGGTCTACGCCGCGTTCACGGCCGCGACCGAGCACGTCGGGCAGCCGACGGTCATCCTCGCCCAGACCGTCAAGGGCTGGACGATCGACGCACTCGAGGGCAAGAACGCCACTCACCAGATGAAGAAGCTGACCACGAAGGACCTCAAGGCCTTCCGTGACCGGCTGTACCTCGACATCCCCGACAGCCAGCTCGAGGACCCGTACAACCCGCCGTACTTCCACCCGGGTGCGGACTCCGACGAGATCACCTACCTGCAGGACCGCCGCCGCGCGCTGGGCGGGTACCTGCCGGAGCGGCGGGTCAAGCCGCTGGAGCTGAAGCTGCCCGGGGCGGAGATGTATGCGCCGCTGATGGAGCCCGCCGGGGAGAAGACCAAGGTCGCCACGACCCAGGCGTTCGTGCGGTTGCTCCGCGACCTGATGCGGGACAAGGAGATCGGTCACCGGATCGTGCCGATCGCGCCGGACGAGTTCCGGACGTTCGGCATGGACTCCATGTTCCCGACGGCCAAGATCTACAACCCGCACGGCCAGACGTATGAGTCGGTGGACCGCAAGCTGCTGCTCTCCTGGAAGGAGAGCACCGCGGGCCAGCTGCTGCACGAGGGCATCTCCGAGGCCGGCGCCATGGGCTCGACCATTGCGGCCGGGGCGGCGTACGCGCAGCACGGCGAGCCGATGATCCCGTTCTACATCTTCTACTCGATGTTCGGGTTCCAGCGGACGGGCGACTCGATCTGGGCGATGGCCGACCAGATGTCGCGGGGCTTCCTGCTCGGCGCGACGGCGGGCCGCACCACGTTGACCGGGGAGGGCCTGCAGCACGCGGACGGGCACTCACCGCTGCTGGCCAGCACGAACCCTGCGGTCGTCCACTACGACCCGGCGTTCGCCTACGAGGTGGGCCATGTCGTCTCCGACGGGCTGCGCCGGATGTACGGCCACGAGGACCCCGACCACCCCAACGGCGAGAACGTCATCTTCTACGTCACGGTCTACAACGAGCCGGTCGCCCAGCCCGGTGCGCCGTCCGATCTCGACGTCGACGCCCTGCTCAAGGGGATCTACCACTACAAGTCCTCCCCGCTGGAGGGCGACGCGCCACGGTCGCAGATCCTGGCGTCCGGCGTCGGGATGACGGCCGCCCTCAAGGCTCAGCAGCTGTTGGCCGACGACTGGAGGGTGGCCGCCGACATCTGGTCGGTGACCTCGTGGAACGAGCTGCGCCGCGACGGCGTGGAGACCGAGCAGTGGAACCTGAACCACCCCGACGAGGAGCGGCGCTACCCGTTCGTCACCCGCAGCCTGCACGGTGCGCCGGGACCCGTCGTGGCGGTCAGCGACTACATGCGCGCGGTCCAGGACCAGATCCGGCCCTGGGTGCACCAGCCCTGGTGCTCGCTCGGCACCGACGGCTTCGGGTTCGCCGACACGCGGGCCGCCGCCCGCCGCTTCTTCGAGGTCGACGCGGAGTCGATCGTGGTGGCCACCCTGGAGACGCTGGCCCGCGAGGGCCAGTACGACGGCGCCGCAGCCAAGAAGGCCTACGACGCCTACTCCCTCGGTGACCCCACCGCCGTCGCCCACGTGGCCCAGGAGGGCGCGGGCGCCTGACGGACCCGGGGGTGGCCACCGGGTCACCCCTCTTGGTCCCGCTCCCGGACGGTCACTTCACACCCTTCCGGCCGGCTTCACACCCTCTGGGGAGGGTGTGACGTGACCCAGGAAGCTGTGAAGTGACCGTCCGAGAGCGGGGGCCTTCCGAGGTGGCGACCGCTATCTCCCGGGTAGTGCCGCTCGGGATGGGTCAGTCGCCCCGCAGCAGCGCGATGGTCTCCTCGACGGCCTGACGGTTGCCGGCGACCTGCCACGTGGTGGCGCCGACCTCGACCTGCTCGGCCGCGCCCCCGGCCCCCAGCACCAGGGCGGCGCCCGGGAACCAGTCCCACGGGTGCAGGTTGGCCTGCAGGAAGACCCCGACGCGACCGCTGGCCACCCCGCCCAGGTCGACCGAGGCCGAGCCGAGCATCCGGACCGCCGCGGCGGCCGAGGTGGCGGCCTGCCAGGAGGCGGTGCGCGTCGCGTCGGAGCGGTACCGGGGGTGGAAGTAGGTGACCACCGAGACCTCGGCCAGCGGGCGGTCCGCCAGCGGGGTCACCGCAACGTCGTCCAGGGTGGTCGGCCGGTCGCGTCCGCCGACCCATAGCTGGTCCATCGACGGGTAATAGACCGCGCCGGCCAGCGGGCCGTCGCCGTCGACGAGGCCGACCGCCGAGCACCAGTAGGGGATGCCGGAGAGGAAGTTGTAGGTGCCGTCCACCGGGTCGACGTACCAGGTCCGCTCACCGGGACGGGAGTGCCCCTCCTCGCCCACCAGCCCGTCGTCGGGTCGCTGCTCGTCGAGCCGGGCCACCACCAGGTCCTCGGCCGCGTGGTCGGCCGCCGACACCACGTCCGAGATCGACGTCTTGTACCGGGTCTCGAGCCCCTCCCCCAGCATCCGGGCGGCCAGCAGGCCCGCCTCGCGTACGAGCTCGGCGGCCAGGGAGAAGTCATCCACGTGCACGACCCTATAGAGCGCCCGAGCCGCACCACTCCAGCAACCGCTCGACCGGCCAGGTGTTGACCACCCGGTCCGGGTCGAGGCCGAGGTCCTCGGCCCGGGCGCAGCCGTAGGCGAGGAACTCCAGCTGCCCCGGGGCGTGCGCGTCGGTGTCGATCGAGAACAGGCAGCCCATGTCGATGGCCAGCTGCAGCAGCTCGTCCGGCGGGTCCCGCCGTTCGGGGCGGGAGTTGATCTCCAAGGCCACGTCGAAGGTGCGGCAGGCCTCGAAGACCACCTCGGGGTCGAAGACCGACGGCGGGCGGGTGCCGCGCTCGCCCTCGATCAGCCGGCCGGTGCAGTGGCCCAGGACGTTCGTCCGCGGGTTCGCGATGGCGCCGACCATCCGGTGGGTCATGGTCTCCGAGTCCGAGCGCAGCTTGGAGTGCACGCTGGCCACGACCACGTCGAGCTCGGCGAGCAGCGCGTCGGTCTGGTCGAGCCCCCCGTCCTCGAGGATGTCGACCTCGATCCCCTGCAGCACCCGGAACGGGGCCAGCTGGGCGCCGAGCTCGCGGGTCACCTCGATCTGCTCCCGCAGCCGCTCCGCGCTCAGGCCCCGGGCCACCTTGAGCCGCGGCGAGTGGTCGGTGATGGCGCAGTACTCGTGCCCGAGGTCCCGCGCGGTGGTCATCATCTCCGCCAGCGGGCTGCCACCGTCGGACCAGGTGGAGTGCACGTGCAGGTCACCCCGGACGGCCGCCCGCATCCGGGAGCCGCCCTCGGTCAGCGGTTCACGGCCGTCCCGTAGCTGTTGCAGGTAGGCGGGAACCTCACCGGCCATCGCCTGGCCGATCACCGTGGCCGTCTTGGGTCCGACGCCGCTGACGGTGTTCCAGCTGCGGGCCGCCTGATGGTGGGTGCGCTGCTCCTGGGTCATCGCCTCGATGGCGTCCGCCGCACCCCGGTACGCCTTGACCCGGAAGGTGTCCGACCGGGACCGCTCGAGCAGGAAGCCGATCTCCCGCAGGGCGGCCACGGGGCCCAGCGGGCCTGCCTCGTCCTGGTCGCTCACAGGTTCCTCTCGTCCGCCCACCCGTAGAGTCAGCCTATGGCCGCGACCACCAGGGGGATCAACAAGTCCCTCCTCCCCTCGGCCAAGTCCCGGGCCACCATCGCCAAGCGGCTCTCGGGGGCCACCGGCGCGATGACCACGGCCACCATCGCCGAGATGGAGCAGCGGCACTCCTGGTTCCGACGGCTCAGCGCGGAGCACCGCTCCTGGGTCACGCTGGTGGCCCAGGCCGGGATCGCGGGCTTCGTCCGCTGGTTCGCCGACCCCGACCTGTCCGGGCCGGTCACCTCGGAGGTCTTCGGCTCCGCCCCGCGGGAGCTGGCCCGCAAGATCTCCCTGTTCCAGACCGTCGAGCTGGTCCGGACCACGATCGAGGTCGTCGAGGACCAGATCGACGAGGTCACGCCGAAGGCGGACCGGCCGATCCTGCACGCCGCGATCGTCCAGTACAGCCGCGAGGTCGCCTTCTCGGCCGCCGAGATCTACGCCCGGGCCGCCGAGATGCGCGGCGCCTGGGACGCGCGGCTCGAGGCGCTCGTGGTCGACGCCGTGCTGCGCGGCGAGACCGACGAGACCGTCCTGTCCCGGGCGTCCACCCTCGGCTGGCGGTCGACGGCCGCGGTGGTCGTGGTGGTCGGCGGCGCCCCGACAGGCGAGCACGCCGCAGCCCTGGAGGCGGTGCGGCACTCGGCCGCCATCGCCGGCGCCGACATGCTGGGCGCGGTCCAGGGCGACCGGATGGTCGTGATCCTCGGTCACGCCGACCTGGCCTCGGTGGACCGGGCGGTCGCCGTCGTGTCCTCCTTCGCCGGCAGCTTCGGCCCGGGCCCGGTGGTGGTCGGGCCAGCCGTGGAGCACCTGATGGAGGCCGCGACCAGCACCCGCGAGGCCCTGTCGGCGTTCCGGGCCGCCGTGGGCTGGCCCGAGGCGCCGCGCCCGGTGTCCTCCCACGACCTGCTGCCCGAGCGGGCGCTCTCCGGCGACGGGCACGCCCGTCGGGCCCTGGCCCGCGACCTCTACGACCCCCTGCTCGCCGCCGGCGGTGGGCTGCTCGAGACGCTGGTGACCTTCCTCGACTCGGGGCTCTCGGTCGAGGCGGCCTCGCGCGGGCTGTTCGTGCACGCCAACACCGTCCGGTACCGGTTGCGCCGCATCCACGAGGTCACCGGCTACAGCCCGACCGACCCCCGGGACGCGTACGCGCTGCGGCTGGCCCTGACCCTCGGCCGCCTGCTGCGTCGTTCCACCGCCCCCGGCGAAACCTGACGTCGCCCTACCCCCGCCACGGCGCCCGGACACTTGTAGGAACCGAACAGAACTCGGCGACGACTTTGGTAGTGTCCCTACACGGGTTCGGGTGTCAGGTCACGGAATAGTAAACGTGTGCTCGCGATCGTCGCGCCCGGACAGGGCGCTCAACAGCCAGGTTTCCTGCAGCCCTGGGTCTCCGAAACCTCCTTCCAGGACCGGATCGGCTGGCTGAGCGCCGTCTCGGGCCTCGACCTGGCCCACTACGGCACCGCTGCGGACGCCGAGACGATCCGGGACACCGCCATCGCGCAGCCGTTGCTGGTGGCCGCGGGGCTGCTGGCCGCCCTCGAGCTGTTCCCGCACCCGGCCGACGCCTTCCCCTTCATCGGGGTCGCCGCGGGTCACTCGGTCGGTGAGATCACCGCCGCTGCGGGCGTCGGCGTGATGTCGGCCGAGCAGGCCATGGTCTTCGTCCGCGAGCGGGGACGCGCGATGGCCGAGGCCAGCGCGGCCCGACCCACCTCGATGACCGCGGTGATCGGCGGCCAGCCCGAGGAGGTGCTGGCGGCGCTGGACGCCCAGGGCCTCACCGCGGCGAACCACAACGGTCTCGGCCAGGTGGTGGCCGCCGGCACCGTGGAACAGCTCGAGGCCTTCGCCGCAGCCCCGCCGAAGCGGGCCCGGCTGATTCCGCTGAGCGTCGCCGGCGCGTTCCACACCGTGCACATGCAGCCCGCGGTCTCCCGGCTGGCCGGGCTGGGCCGCGGCATCTCCACCCACGACCCCCGGACCAGGCTGCTCTCCAACGCCGACGGCCAGGTCGTCCACGACGGGCAGGACGTGCTGCGCCGGCTCGTCGGCCAGGTCGCCTCCCCCGTCCGCTGGGACCTCTGCATGGCGGCCATAGCCGACCTCGGGGTCACCGGCCTGCTCGAGATGCCTCCGGCCGGCACGTTGACCGGCATCGCCAAGCGCAACCTGAAGGGCGTCGAGCTCTTCGCGCTGAACACCCCCGACCAGCTGGAGGACGCGCTGAACTTCGTGCACGAACACGGCGGCGCGACCTCGGCCTCCCCGATCGCCGGCAACCCCACGTGGCGGCTCGTGGTCTCCCCGGGCAAGGGTCAGTTCACCCGCACCGAGGACATTGAGCTCGACACCGTGCTGCCGCTGCACAGCACCGTCGGGATGGTGAAGAACCGCCGGGACGACATCCCCGTCAGCGCCCCGCACGGCGGCATCGTGGTCGAGTGGCTGGTCGAGAACGGCGACCCGGTCTCCCCGGGCCAGCCCCTGCTGCGGTTGCACCCGACCGTAGAGTCCGCGAACGCGACGGAGGTCACCCGATGAGCACGCTGAAGATCTCGACCGGCACCCAGTTCTCGGCCATCCTCGGCGTCGGCGGCTACCGGCCGCGGCGGGTGGTCGACAACGCCGAGATCGTCACCTACATCGACTCCTCCGACGAGTGGATCCGCACCCGTTCGGGGATCACCGAGCGGCGGTGGGCCTCGGACGACGAGACCGTCTCGATGATGAGCAAGGCGGCGGCGCGCAAGGCGATGGAGCGCGCGGGCGTCGAGCCCGGCCAGATCGACACCGTGATCGTCTCCACGGTCACCCACCTGCACCAGACCCCCGCCATCGCGACCACGATCGCCAGCGAGCTGGGGGCCAAGAACGCGGCCGCGTTCGACATCTCGGCCGCCTGCGCCGGCTTCTGTTACGGCACCGCGATGGCCGACTCGTTCATCCGGACCGGCGCCTCGAAGTACGTGCTGGTGATCGGGGTCGAACGGCTCAGCGACCTGACCGACAAGCACGACCGCTCGACGGCGTTCATCTTCGCCGACGGGGCCGGTGCGGCGGTGATCGGTCCGAGCGACACCCCCGGCATCGGGCCGGTCGTGTGGGGCTCCGACGGCGACCAGGCCGACCTGATCGTGCAGAGCGAGCCGTGGACCACCGCCATGGACGCCGACGCGCACGACGACGGCGAGGCGCACTGGCCGGTGCTGCAGATGAACGGCAACCCGGTCTTCAAGTGGGCCTCCTACACGATGGCCAAAACCGCCGCCGAGGCCATGGACGCCGCCGGCGTGAGGCCCGAGGACCTCGAGGTCTTCGTGCCGCACCAGGCCAACATGCGGATCACCGACGCGATGTTCAAGGCCCTCAAGCTGCCGGCCGGCGTCGTCGTGGCCCGCGACATCGCCCGGACGGGGAACACCTCGGCCGCGTCGATCCCGTTGGCCATCGAGGCCCTGCTCGAGTCCGGTGAGGCCCAGAGCGGCCAAACCGCGCTGATCATCGGCTTCGGCGCCGGCCTCGTCTACGCCGGGCAGGTCGTCATCCTGCCCTGACCGAGGCGGCGCCCAGGCCGAGAACGGCAAGATCAAATACCAGCAAGATCAGATAACGGCAAGATCAACTGAAGGAGAGATGCTCAGATGCCCACCACCGAAGAGGTTCGCAGCGACCTGGCCGAGATCGTCAACGAGGTCGCGGGGGTTCCCACCGACGACGTCCAGCTCGACAAGTCGTTCACCGACGACCTGGACGTGGACTCGCTGTCGATGGTCGAGATCATCTACGCCGCCGAGGAGAAGTTCGGCGTGAGCATTCCCGACGAGGAGGCCAAGAACCTCAAGACCGTCGGGGACGCCGTCGCCTACATCGAGCGCGCCGCTTCCTGACCGCAGAGATGATCATGGCCCGCTCCCTGAGGAGCGGACCATGATCATCTGCTCGGCACCCTCAGCACTTCCAGCACCCCAGCACTTCCAGCACTCCAGCACTTCCAGCACTTCAGCCAGGAGAACAGATGCCCCAGACTCGTGTGGTCGTGACCGGGATCGGAGCCACCACCCCCCTCGGCGGTGACGTCGCCACGACCTGGGAAGGGCTGCTGGCCGGCCGCTCCGGGGTCAACCGCATCGACGAGCCCTGGGCCGACGGCGTGCCCGTCAAGATCGCTGCCCAGATTGCCGTGGAGCCCGGCGAGGTGCTCGACCGGGTCGAGGCCCGTCGGCTCGACCGCTCGGCGCAGCTGGCCGTGGTCGCGGCCATGGAGGCGTGGTCGGACGCCGGCTACGGCCTCAAGGAGGACAACCCCGTCGACCGCGAGCGGCTCGGGGTGGCGATCGCCACCGGCATCGGCGGCCTCAACACGCTGCTCGGCCAGTGGGACATCCAGCAGGAGAAGGGCTACCGCCGGGTCAGCCCGTTGGCCATCCCGATGCTGATGGCCAACGCGTCCTCGGCCAACGTCAGCCTCCGACTCGGCGCCCAGGCCTTCGCGACCACGCCGGTCTCGGCCTGCGCGTCGAGCAACGAGTCGATCGCTCACGCCTTGGACCAGATCCGCCTCGGCCGCGCCGACGTGGTGCTGGCGGGCGGCACCGAGAGCGTGATCCACCCGATGCCGATCGCGTGTTTTGCGCAGATGCAGGCGATGAGCCGTCGCAACGACGAGCCGGAACGGGCCTCGCGGCCCTGGGACGTCGACCGGGACGGCTTCGTCCTCGGCGAGGGTGCGGCGATGCTGGTGCTGGAGAGCCTCGAGCACGCCCAGGCCCGCGGGGCCCGGATCTACGGCGAGCTGGCCGGAGCCGGCATCACCGCCGACGCCCACGACATGGTGCAGCCGAACCCGACGGGCGAGACGCAGGCGCGGGCCATGGTCCGGGCCCTGCGGGACGCCGAGCTCGCGCCCGGGGACATCGTGCACGTCAACGCCCACGCGACCTCGACCCCCCAGGGCGACCTGACCGAGCTCAGCTCGATCCGGCAGGCGCTCGGCGAGGACACCGAGGCCATCGTCACCGGCACCAAGTCGATGACCGGCCACCTGCTGGGCGGCGCCGGGGCGTTGGAGTCCCTGGCCACGCTGCTCGCGCTGTACCACCGCCAGATCCCACCGACCATCAACCTCGACAACCCCGAGTCAGACCTGCGGCTGGACATCGCCACCAAGGTCCGCGACCTACCCGCCGGCGACCTGGCTG
Organism: uncultured Friedmanniella sp.; assembly: GCF_964244285.1. Lineage (NCBI taxonomy): Bacteria > Bacillati > Actinomycetota > Actinomycetes > Propionibacteriales > Nocardioidaceae > Friedmanniella > uncultured Friedmanniella sp. The sequence goes on along the minus strand of NZ_CAXTHT010000019.1, from coordinate 20,770 downwards.
CGGTCAACAACTCCTTCGGCTTCGGCGGGCACAACGTGGCCGTCGCGTTCACCAACTCCTACCGCACCGGGGGTACCGCATGACCGCGCTGAACGGTCGCGCTCCGCGCACCGCGGTCCTGAGCTCCGCCCGATCTCACTCGTTCGTCCCGGTTCCGGGCGACAGGTTCACGCTTCGTGCCTGCCGGGCATGTCGCCCTGGACCGCTCCTCACTCCCGAGAGGCTCCGCTCATGACCGCCACGATCCCTGCCCCCACCGCCGCGCCCGCCCCGACCGCCGCTCCGAGCAGCGCCAAGGTCAAGCTGCCCCGGGAGCAGGATCCGCGTAACCCGAACTTCCGGCTCGCCGCCCTGCTGGACGAGGGCTCCGTCGAGCTGATCACCTCCGACGACGACTCGGGCATGCTGGCCGCGGTCGGCACGGTCAACGGCTGCCGCGTGGTCGCCTTCTGCTCCGACGCGACCGTGATGGGCGGCGCGATGGGCCTGCAGGGCTGCGACGTGGTCGTCCAGGCCTACGAGCGCGCGATGCGCGACCGGGTGCCGGTGCTCGGTATCTGGCACTCCGGAGGCGCCCGGCTGGCCGAGGGCGTCCTCTCGCTGCACGCCGTCGGCCGCATCTTCCACGCCATGACCCAGGCCTCAGGCGTCATCCCGCAGATCTCCGTCGTGCTCGGCTTCGCGGCCGGCGGGGCCGCGTACGGGCCGGCGCTCACCGACGTGGTGATCCTGGCCCCCGAAGGCCGGATCTTCGTCACCGGACCCGACGTCGTCCGCTCCGTCACCGGCGAGGACGTCGACATGCTGCGGCTGGGCGGTCCCGACACCCACGGCCGGCGCTCCGGTGTGGTGCATCTGGTGGCCGAGGACGAGGCGGACGCGCTCGAGCAGGGTCGACGGATCACCACCCTGCTTGCCGACCAGGGCCAGACCGCAGTCGACGTGGCGGACACCGACCTGGCGGCGCTGCTGCCCGAGTCGCCGCGCCGGGCCTACGACGTGCACCCGCTGATCAACGGCGTCCTCGACGAGGGGTCGACGGTCGAGCTGCACGCCCGGTGGGCCCCGAACGTGACCGTGGCGCTGGGCCGGCTCGGCGGCCGGACGGTCGGCGTGGTCGCCAACAACCCGCTCCGGCTCGGCGGCTGCCTGGACTCCCTCAGCGCGGAGAAGGCCGCCCGGTTCGTCCGGATGTGCGACACCTTCGGGGTGCCGCTGGTGGTCCTCGTCGACGTTCCCGGCTACCTGCCGGGCGTCGGTCAGGAGTGGGACGGCGTCGTGCGCCGCGGCGCCAAGCTGCTGCACGCGTTCGCCGAGGCCGTCGTGCCACGGGTGACGCTGGTGACCCGCAAGGCCTACGGTGGCGCGTACATCGCCATGAACGCCCGCTCCCTCGGCGCGACCAAGGTGTTCGCGTGGCCCGGCGCCGAGGTGGCCGTGATGGGACCGGTCGCCGCCGTCCGGATCCTGCACCGCCGCAAGCTCGCCGCGGTGGCCGACGACGTCAGGCCCCAGGTCGAGGCCGAGCTGGCGGCCGAGCACGAGCGGATCGCCGGTGGGGTGGAGAAGGCCGTGGAGATCGGGGTGGTGGACGAGATCGTCAGCCCGTCCGCCACCCGGTCGGCCCTGGCCGCCGCCATCCGTGACGCCGACTCCGGCGGGCGTGGGCAGCACACCAACATCCCGCTGTAGTCCCACCCGTACCGGATCAGGGGGCGGGAGGGGTCATCCTATAGACCGCCCCGGCGTCGTCGTCGGTGACGTAGACGGACTTGTCGGGCCCGACGACGGCCATCACGGGACGGCCCCAGCGGTCGCCGTCGGCGTCCTGGAAGCCGCTGAGCAGGGTCTGCTGGTCACCCAGCGCGCCGTCCTTCCAGCCGAAGAACGCCACCTCGGGTGCGCGCGGGGGCTGGCGGTTCCAGGAACCGTGGATGCCGACCAGGGCGCCCGTGCCGTACGGCTCCGGCAGGCGTGAGGTGAAGCTCAGGCCCAGCGGAGCCGAGTGCGCGCCCATCCCCTGCTCGACCGGCGACAGGCCGGCGCAGTCGAGCTTCGAGCCGTCGGCGTTGGTCTCCACGTCGCGGACGAACGGTCGGTCGGCGTAGGTCAGGGCGCTGCCCGCGGCGCCGGGGTCGACGTCGGGCTCGGGGTTGCAGTAGGGCCAGCCGAGATCGCGGCCGGCGGTGAGCTTGGCCAGCTCCTCCATCGGGTGGTCGGCGACGTACGCGGGCAGGACCTTGCCCTGGTCAGAGCCGCCGCCCGTCCCGTAGGCCCGGTCGTAGGGGTACGCGAGGTTGTCGCGGTTGTTGACGGCGGTCCAGACCGAGCCGTCGGGGTCGGTGGCCAGGCCGGTGCCGTTGCGGACGCCGCGGGCGAACACCGTGGGGTTCCCTCCGCCGGGAGGCACCCGCAGGATCGTCGCGCGCTGCGGGCTGGCGTCGCGGTCCTCGGCCGAGACGTTGCCCGTGGAGCCGACGGAGACATAGATCGACCCGTCCTCGCCGACGGCGACGCTCTTCAGCGCGTGGGCGTAGGCCCCGCGCAGCTCGGGGCTCTTCGCGTCCGGCAGACCCTCCACCACCGTCCGCCGGCCGCTCACGCTGCCGGCGCCGTAGTCGTAGGCGTCGACCCGGTCGCTCTCGGCCACGTACAGGGTCGAACCCGCGAACGCGAGCCCGTGTGGCTGGTTCAGCCCGCTGACCAGGGTGGACGCGCTCGGAGTCCCGGAGGTCGAGGGCGTCAGGGCCACCACGTCACCCGACGTCGGCCGGGAGACCAGCAGCCGTCCGTCCGGCGTCCAGGCCTCCAGCCGGGCACCGCCCACGCGAGCCCAGACGCTGACCGTCCACCCGGGCGGAGCCAGCACCGTCCGCGGCTCGTCCAGCGGTGCCGCGTCGAGCCCGGCGCGGACCCCCAGCGCCGAGTCGACCAGCGGCGCCCCGCTCGTCGAGGGCGCCGAGGTCGCTACCGGGACGGTGTCCGCGGCCGTCGTGCAGCCGGCCGCCAGTAGGGTCACCGTCGCCATCAGGACAGGGGCGACGGCAACGACCGGGGAGCGACGGCTCATCTGGGCACCCTAGGCAGCACAGCCAAACCTCAGCGGTGGGAGCCGCGAGGCTCAGGCCCAGCCCTGGGTGCGGGGGTCGGGGGGCAGCCGCGGGTTGAGCAGGTGGGCCACCAGGGCGGTCCAACCGGTCTGGTGCGTGGCGCCGAGACCTTCGCCGGTGTCGCCGTCGAAGAACTCGCAGAACGTCGGGTGCTCGGCCCACAGGGGGTCGTCGCTGGCCTCGATCCGGTTCCCGTCGGCCGGCCGTCGCCCGTCCACCGGACGGAAGAGCGCGGTGAGGCCGCCGTCGATCATGTCCGCGGCCTCCGTCAGGGTCTTCAGCTCACCGGAGCCGGTGGGGATCTCGATCCGGAACGACTCGCCGAAGTGCCGGCCGTAGGTGCGCAGCTTGTCGGCCAGCAGCACGTTCACCGGGAACCAGACGGGGCCGCGCCAGTTGGAGTTGCCGCCGAACATGCCGGTCCGGGACTCCCCCGGCTCGTACTCGATCGAGGTCGAGCTGCCGTGGAACTCGAAGCTCACCGGGGTCGTGTAGGCCTTCGAGAGCGAGCGGATGCCGTAGGAGGACCAGAACTCCTCGGGGTCGAACATCCGCTCCAGGATCCGCCGCAGCCGGGCCGGCTCGACCATCGACAGCAGCCGCCGCTGGCCGTCGCCCTCGGCTTCCGACAGCAGCGGCCCGACCAGACCGGGCCGGCGCTTCTGCAGCCAGCGAAGGCGCTCCCCGACGCCGGGACACTCGTCCTCCATCCAGCGCGGCACCTCCGTGGCGCCCAGCAGGGGCAGCAGCCCGACCATCGAGCGGACGCGCATCGGGTGGGCGCGGCCGTCGGGCTCGACCAGCACGTCGTAGTAGAAGCCGTCGAGCTCGTGCCACAGGGAGATGTTCCGGCTGCCGAAAGAGCTCATGGCCCGCGCGATGGAGAGAAAGTGCTCGAGGAACTTGGTGGCGGTGTCGTCCCACGCGGAGTCGTGCCGGGACAGCTCCAGTGCGATCTTGAACATCTGCTGGGAGTAGAAGGCCATCCAGCTGGTGGCGTCGGACTGCTCAAGCCGGAAGCCCGGTGGCAGGGGCGCCGACCGGTTGAACAGCCCGATGTTGTCCATCCCGAGGAAGCCGCCCTCGAAGAGGTTGAGCCCGGCGGCGTCCTGCCGGTTCACCCACCACGAGAAGTTCAGCAGCAGCTTGGTGAAGATCCGGATCAGGAACTCCTGGTCGCGGTAGCCGTCGATCCGGTAGACGTGCCACGCCGCCCAGGCGTGCACCGGCGGGTTGACGTCGCCGAAGTCCCACTCGTAGGCCGGCAGCTGGCCGTTCGGGTGCATCGCCCACTCCCGGCACATCAGCACCAACTGCTCCTTGGCGAAGGCAGGGTCGACGTGAGCCAACGGGATGGTGTGGAACGCGGTGTCCCAGGCGGCGAACCAGGGGTACTCCCACTCGTCCGGCATCGAGATCACGTCGGCCAGCGACAGGTGGGACCAGTGGGTGTTGCGGCCGTCGGCCTGGGTCCGCCCGGCGGGGGGCGGCGGCTCGGAGGGGTCTCCTTCGAGCCACTGCTCGACGTCGTAGCGGTAGAGCTGCTTGCCCCACAGCAGTCCGGCGTAGGCGCGGCGGGCGACGTGGGAGTCGGCCGCGTCCAGCCCGGGATGGATGACCGTCGCGTAGAACTCGTCGGCCTCGGCGCGGCGGGTGGTGAGGGTGTCGGCGTACGTCGGGCCGAACGTGTCCGCGTCCGGCGGAGCCGCCGAGAGCCGCAGCCGGACGGTGACGCTCGCCCCCGGGGCGACCTCGTCGAAGACGTAGCGGAAGCCGACCTTGGTGCCGCCGCGACGGGTAACGGCATCGGTGGCCGCGTGCACAACGTGGTCGTTGATCCCGTCCTTGGTGTAGCGGGCCGCGTTCATGCCGTGTCCGAAGAGCTTGAGCTGGTTCGTCTCGTTGTCGCAGAACATCACCTCGGGTGCGCCCTCGGCGGCCAGGTGGACGGCGCCCAGGTGCTGGTGCGGCAGCCGGACCGCGACGAAGCCGTCGTCGTCGGCCTCGGTGTGGGGCGAGGTCCCAGACGGTGCGAACGGCGAGACGGACGCGCGACGGTCGTCGCGGCCCCAGCTCCAGGTGTTGCGCAGCCACAGCTGGGGGATGATCTCCAACGGGGCCGGGTCGGGCCCGTGGTTGGTGGCCCTGACCGTCATGCACAGGTCGTCCGGGGACCCCTTGGCGTAGGTGGTCAGCACGTCGAAGAACCGGTTCCCGTCCAGCACGCCGGTGTCGGCCAGCTCGTACTCGCGGTCGTCACGGCCGCGGGCGGCGTTCTCGCGCCGCAGCTGCGCGTACGGGTACTCGGCCTGGGGGTAGCGGTAGAGGTACTGCATCCAGCTGTGCGTGGGCGTGCAGTCCAGGGCCCAGAAGTGCTCCTTGACGTCCTCGCCGTGGTTGCCCTCGCCGTTGGTCAGACCGAACAGCCGCTCCTTGAGGATCGGGTCGCGCCGGTTCCACAGGGCCAGCCCCAGGTTGACGAAGCCGAAGCGGTCGCACACCGCGGCCAGGCCGTCCTCGCCCCAGCGGTAGGCGCGGGCGTAGGCGTGGTCGAAGGGGAAGGAGTCCCAGGCGTCCCCGTCCGCGGAGTAGTCCTCCCGCACGGTGCCCCACTGCCGTCCGGCCACATAGGGCCCCCACTGGCGCCACGGCGCGGACGCCGCCGCCGACTCGGCCAGCCGGCGGTGCTCAGCGGTGTCGGAACGGGGCCGGGGGGAAGTCTCCGACATCACGGGCAGCAGTCTGCGCCCTCGGCGTTTCCTCCCGGTAACGCCCCCGCGAGACCCACCTGTCAGAACTGAGTTGTCCCCTGGGGCAACCAGGTTCTGACAAGTCGGCTGAAGGTGCCTCAGACGACCTCGTGCAACCAGCGGACGTCGGCGCCGTCCCCGGCGTGCCGGAACGGCTCGAGCTCGGCGTCCCAGGGCTCGCCGAGCAGCTCCGACAGGGCGGTGGCCAGGTCCCGTCCACGTCCGGCGTTCGCCATGGCGTGCCGCAGCCGGTCCTCGGGCACCTGGATGTCGCCGTGCAGACCGGTGACGGCGGCGAAGACGCCGAGGCCGGGGGTGTAGGAGTAGCGAGCGGCCTCCGAACCGGTGGACACCTCCTCGGTCACCTCGAAGCGCACCCGCTGCCAGCCCTTGAGCGCACTGGCCAGCCGGGCCGCGGTGCCCACGGGCCCCGTCCAGGTGTGTTCGCTCCGGTACGTGGCGCGCTCGACCGGTTGAGCGGTCCACGACAGCCCGACGGGCATGCCGAACACGCCGCCGACGGCCCACTCGATGTGCGGGCACAGGGCTGACGGCGCGGAGTGGATGTACAGGACGCCACGGGTCGTGCTCATGGGTTCCTCCTCGTGCTGACCGACAGCCTGAGAGCTGCCTTCCCCGACATCCTCGAGAGCCGGCCGCACGCGGTGGAACGGCACTAGTCTGCACCAGCCGCCCCATCTGCACCAGGCATCTCCTCATGGACTAAAGTCACGAATTGGTTCAGGGGTCCGGGGGTGAACCGCGTCGGCATTAGGGTGCCGGTGCGAACCGCTCGTCCCCTATCTCGAGGAGAACCACGTGAGCGACGCCGACCGTCCCGGCGCACCCGGCCCGGAGGGGCAGCAGCCCCAGGGTCCCCAGCCCCCGCAGAACCCCTACGGACAGGGCGGCCCCCAGGGTCCCCAGCAACCCGGTCCCTACGGCCAGTCCGGCCCCTACGGCCAGCCCGGCCAGCCCCCCCAGAACTACGGTCAGCCAGGTCAGCAGGGTCCCGGCCAGCCGGGTCCGGCGACCTACGGCCCCGTGCCGGGTGGCCCCTACGGCCCTCAGCCGGGCCAGCCGGGCCAGCCGGGGCAACCGGGGCAACCGGGTCAGAACCCCTACGGGCCGCCCGGACCGCCCGGACCGTACGGCGCGATGCCTCCCCGGGGACCGGCCAAGAAGTCGAAGCTGCCGCTGATCCTGGTGGCGGCCGGCGTCGTGCTGGTGCTGCTCGTCGTGGGCGCGGTGGCTCTGATCCGTAGCGCCGTCGACAGCGCGGACGACCCGGCCACGACGGGGGGCTCGGGCTCCAGCAGCGCCCCCGAAGCCGACAAGCCCTCGGACGCGGTGAAGGGCTACCTGCAGGCACTGGCCGACCAGGACGCGGACAAGGCGGTGGGCTACCTCGACGACGAGCCGGCGGACAAGACCTTCCTCAGCCACGACGTCCTCGCCGTCTCGGCCAAGACCGCCGCAATCTCGGCCGTGGACGTCCCCGAGGTGACCGACAAGTACGCGTTCAAGGTCACCTCGCACTACAAGCTGGGCGACAAGCCGGTGACCGAGGACTACTACGTCACCGAGGTCGGCGGCTCGTGGAAGGTCAGCCAGGCGGTCACCGAGATCGACCTGTCCTACGAGCGCAGCGACGCCCTGCCGATCCTCGTCAACGGCGTCGAGGTCAAGCAGGACAAGATCTCGCTCTTCCCGGGGCACTACGCCTTCACCACCAACAACGCCTACGTCTCCCTCGGCAGCAAGAGCACGCTGACCCTGACCGGGCCGTCGGACTACAAGAGCCCCCAGCTCACCCCGACCCTGACCTCGGCCGGCAAGGACGCCTTCGTGAAGGCCACGAAGACCGTGTTCGAGAAGTGCCTGGACCAGCACAAGCTCCGTCCCGCGGGCTGCCCGAACAAGATCAAGGCCGACAAGGGCCAGAAGTTCAAGGAGAGCACTGTCCGCTGGAGCGTGACCAACAACCCGTTCAAGACGGTGCGCGCCAACATCGACAGCAGGGACCCGACCACCGTCGAGTCGAGCTTCAGCACCACGTACAACTTCAAGGCGAAGGCCACGCTCGACGGCCGGAGCGTGAGCTACGACGGTGAGCCGATCGGGCTCTACACGATGACCTCGACCGGAGACCTGTCCTCGGGCAAGTCGGTCAAGGTCTCGCTGAAGAACGGCTACTGAGCTGACGCCGGGACCGGCCCTCAGCCGGCCTCGGCGTAGCTCTGGACGCAGCTGACGTCCAGCTCGAACGCGACCGGGAAGCGGCCGAAGAGCAGCTCCCCGGCGCTCCGGGCGGCGGCGCGGACCGCGTCCGCAACGGCCTCGGCCAGCTCGGTCGGGGTCTCCACGATGACCTCGTCGTGCAGGAAGTAGACCAGCGCGGGCCGCCCGCCACCGCCGTCGACGCCCCCGTCGCCGAGCTCGGCCAGGCTGCGGCGGAGCACGGCCAGCCAGACCGCCGCCCACTCGGCGGCGGTCCCCTGGACGACGAAGTTCCGGGTGAAGCGGCCCCAGTCGCGGGCAGCGCTGCGGGCCCGACGCTGGTCGGCCGCGGTGGCCTCCGGCAGGCTCGCCCGACGCTGACCCTGCTGCCAGGACTCCGGCGGCGGTGGCGACGTGCGGCCCAGCCAGGTGGTGACCACTCCGCCGCGTTCACCGGAGCGTGCCGCCTCCTCCACCAGTCCGGTCGCGGCCGGGAACGTCCGCAGCAGCCGGGGCATCAGGTGGCCGGCCTCCCCCGAGGTTGCTCCGTAGAGGGCGCCGAGCATCGCGACCTTGGCGTGGGCGCGGGTGTCCATCACGCCCTCGTCGACCAGGGCCTGGTAGAGGTCGCCACGCCGGCTGGCCCGGGCCATCGCCTCGTCGCGGGCCATCGCCGCCAGCACCCGCGGCTCGAGCTGGGCCGCGTCCGCGACGACGAGCCGGCAGCCGCGCGGCGCGACCACCGCGGCCCGGATCTGCTTGGGCAACGAGAGCGCGCCGCCGCCACGGGTGGCCCAGCGTCCCGTCACCACGCCACTGGGCACGTAGTCGGGCCGAAACCGATCCCCGCGGACCCAGCCGGCCATCCAGCCCCAGCCGTTGGCCCCGAGCAGCCGGGCCAGCTGCTTGTACTGCAGCAGCGGTGCCACCACCGGGTGGTCGATCTGCTCGAGCTCGCCCTGACGGGTGCTTTCCACCGCGATCCCCTGGACGCGCAGGGCGCGCAGCAGCTCGGGCGGCGAGTCGGGGTTGAGCCCGGGCGCGTCCAGCTCGGCGCGGACCCGGACCGCGAGCGCCTCCAGCTTGACCGGTCGCCCACCCGGCAGCGGCTTCGGGCCCAGCAGGTCCACGAGCCTGGCCCCGTGCAGGCTCTCGTCGAACGGCAGCCCCCTGCTGCTCAGCTCGGCGGCCAGCAGCGCGCTGGTCGACTCGGCCGCGAGCAGCAGTCGCAGCCGGTCCGGGTGGGTCGAGGAGGCCACCGCCTGCTGCTGCCGGACGAGCTCGGCCAGCGTCTCGGCCGGGTCGACCGGCACCGAACCGGCGGGCAGCTCGAGCAGGGTCGGCTCGGTCTCGGCCACCACCTCCCCGCGCCGCCAGCGCTCGGCCGCGGCGTCGGGCCAGGTCACCGTCACGTACGCGGACGCCGCCAGGATGCGTGCGCGGCCCGCAGGTCGTACGCGCGGGCGACCGGGACGCCCGCCTGGAGCAGCCGCGGGTAGACCGCCGACGTGTCCGGCCAGACCCAGCGGGGACGGGAGGGCTCGTACCGTTCGACCAGCGCCGGCAGGTCGGCCCAGTCGAGCATCGACGCGGGCCCCGGCCGGGCGTCGTCGTCGAGCTCGGTCACCGTCAGCACGCCGTCGGCCGGCACCACGACGACGTCCACCCGGTGAGCGTGGTCAGCAGGACTGACCAGAAAGATGAGCGCCGTCCGGCAGACGCCTCTCGGCGAGTGGCCGCTCGTAGCGGCGAAGGGTGAGGCCCGGGGGTCTTGCACCGGACGGCAGGGGGTACAAGTATCCGACCCCGTCAGGTATTCCCGCTCCGACCGCGGGACGGGTCTTCCCTCCGACTGCCCTCGCTCGTGGTCCGACGGGCGTCATGGGACAACGACTCGGCTCTCTCATCGGAGCCATCGGCGGGCTGCTGTTCGTGCAGCTGAACGCCGGCGGCCTCGGCCGGCCGGTCGGGACGGTGGTCCGGGTCGCCGGCGTTGCGGTGTTCGTGGTCGGGGTGCACTTCCTCCCGTTCGCGCGGGCCTTCCACGTCGACCTCTTCCGCCCGCTGTCGGTGGCCCTGATCGGGATCGCCGTGGGCGGGAGCGTGCTGGCGCTGCCCGCCGACCCACGCGCGGTGCCCGCGGCGGCCGTCGCAGCCGGCGCCGTGCTGCTGGCCTTCGCCGTCGTCGGCGCCCTCAGAGCGCGCGGGCCAGCGACCGGCCCACCGTCCGGCCCGTGAAGAGGCAGCCGCCGAGGAAGGTGCCCTCGAGCGCGTTGTAGCCGTGCGCGCCGCCGCCGCCGAAACCCGCCACCTCACCGGCGGCGTAGAGGCCCGGTACCGGCGCCGCCTGGGCGTCCAGTGCGCGGCCGTCGAGGTCGGTCTGGATGCCGCCGAGAGTCTTGCGGGTGATGATGTGCAGCTTCACCGCGATCAGCGGCCCGTGCGCCGGGTCGAGGATCCGGTGCGGCTTGGCCGTCCGTGCCAGCCGGTCGCCGAGGAAGCGACGGCTGGTGCGGATGCCGTTGACCTGGGTGTCCTTGCTGAACGGGTTCGCGATCTCGGCGTCCCGCTGCTCGATCTGCGAACGGAGCCGGGAGAGGTCCAGCAGCGGAGCCTCGGTCAGCCGGTTCATCCCGCTGACCAAGGTCGGCCAGGTTGTCGGCCACCACGAAGTCGGCGCCGTGCTCCTTGAACGCCTCGACCGGCGGCGGCGCGCCCTTGCCCAGCCGGCTCCGGACCACCAGTCGCAGGTCGCGGGCGGTGAGGTCGGGGTTCTGCTCCGAGCCCGAGAGCGCGAACTCGCGCTCGATGATGGTCTGGGTGAGCACGAACCAGGAGTGGTCGTACGCGGCGATGTCCGGCGTGGCCCGCAGCAGCCGGAGCGTGCCCAACGTGTCGTAGCCCGGCAGCCCGGGCACGGGCAGCCGCCGTCCCAGCGCGTCGAACCACATCGACGACGGGCCCGGCAGGATGCGGATGCCGTGACCCGGCCAGACCGGGTCCCAGTTCGCCACGCCCTCGGTGTAGTGCCACATCCGGTCGGAGTTGACCAACCGGACGCCCGACTGCTCGGCGATGTCGAGCATCCGGCCGTCCACGTGGGCAGGGACGCCGGTGATCATCTGCTGCGGCGGGGTGCCCAGCCGGGCCGGCCAGTTCCGGCGCACCTGCGCGTGGTTCGCGCCGATCCCGCCGGTAGCCAGCACGACGGCCTGGGCGGAGAGCGAGAACTCCCCCACCACGTCGCGGCTCGAGGTGACACCGCGCGCGGAGTCATCAGGCGCCAGCACCGCACCGTGGACGCCGGTCACCGCACCGCCCTCGAACACCAGCCCGTCGACGCGGTGCCGGTGCGCGAAGGTCAGTCCGCCGGCCCGGGCCGCCTCGCGGGCGCGGTCGGCGAAGGGTTCGGAGATGCCCGTCCCGGTCCCCCACGGCACGTGGAACCGGGGCACGGAGTTGCCGTGGCCGCCGGCCGTCCCGTCGCCGCGCTCGGCCCAGCCGACCAGCGGGGTGAAGCGGACGCCGTGGGCCTCCAGCCAGGCCCGCTTCTCACCGGCCGCGAACTCCACGTAGGCCCGTCCCCAGCGGGCGGCCCACTCGTCCTGAGGGTGCTCCCCCTCCAGCCGGTCCCAGCCGGCGCTGCCCTGCCAGTCCTGCCAGGCCAGCTCGAAGGATTCGCGGACCCGCAGCCGCCGCTGCTGGGGTGAGTCGACCAGGAAGATGCCGCCGAAGGACCAGAACGCCTGACCGCCAAGGTTCGCCTCGTTCTCCTGGTCCACGAGCAGGACGGCCCTGCCGGCCCGGACCAGCTCGTGCGCGGCCACGAGCCCCGCCAGCCCCCCGCCCACGACGATGACGTCGGCGTCCATGGCCCTCCTCGCAGTCGGTGGCCAGCCTATGGCGTGTCGGCCCCTGCGACCGGCCTCCGTAGGGTGGCCTGATGCGTACGGCTCCCTACGGCTCCTGGCCCTCCCCCGTCACCGTCGACCAGCTGACCTCCGCCAGTGTGGGGCTGTCGGAGGTCCGGATCGAGGGCCGCGACCTGTACTGGCTGGAGTCCCGGGCCGACCAGGGCGGCCGGCTGAGCCTGTGGCGGGCGCCGGTCGAGGGTGGCGAGGCGCAGGAGGTCACCGAGGCCCCGGCCAACGTCCGGACCCGCGTGCACGAGTACGGCGGCGGTGCCTATGACGTACAGGACGGGGTGGTCGTCTACTCCGAGATGTCCGACGGCCGGCTGCGGGTCGTCCAGGACGGCGTGACCAGCGAGCCGATCACCCCGGACGCGGCCCTGCGCTACGCCGACCTGCGCGTGCACCGCGGCCGGGGGCTGGTGCTGGCCGTCCGCGAGGACCACCGCGGCGAGGGCGAGGCTCAGAACACGGTGGTCGCCCTGGACCTGGCCGGCCCGAACGAGGACGGCGGCCGGGTGCTGGCCTCCGGCGCCGACTTCTACGCGACTCCCGAGCTCGGCCCCGACGGCCGGCTGGCCTGGGTGCAGTGGGACCACCCGAACATGCCCTGGGACGCGACCGCGCTGAGCGTCGCACCGCTCGAGGGAGACACCTCGTCCGGCTGGCGGCTGGGCGCGTCGCAGCACGTCGCCGGCGGCAGCGAGGAGTCCGCGGTCCAGCCGCGCTGGCTGACCGGGGGCGCCCTGCTCTTCTGCTCCGACCGGACGGACTGGTGGAACCTGTACGCCCTCGGTCCCGACGACGAGCGGCCGCGGGCGTTGTCCCCGGCCGAGGCGGAGTTCTGCGGACCGCAGTGGGTGCTCGGCCAGACCCCGTACGCGGTGCTCGACGACGACCGGCTGGTCTGCGCGGTCAACCGGTCCGGCGTCGAGTCGGTGGTGCTGCTCCGGCTCTCCACCGGCGAGCTGACCCCCCTCACCAGCGACGGCACCTCGGCCCACGACCTCGCGGCCGGCTCCGGGCGGATCGCCGCCACCTTGGCCTACCCCGACCGGCCCGGAGCGGTCGCGGTGCTGGACGCGGACGCCGCGGGCTGGACCGAGCGTCGTCGCTCCAGCACACTGGCCCTGCCGATCGAGGCGGTGTCACTGGCCCAGCCGGTCCGGTGGCCGGCCGCGGATGGCTCCGGCGACGTGCACGGCTGGTTCTACCCGCCCACCCACCCCGAGCTGAGCGGGCCCGACGGTGCGTTGCCGCCGCTGATCACCCTGTCCCACGGCGGCCCGACCTCCTACAGCTCGTCCTCGCTCATCCTCGGGCACCAGTTCTGGACCTCCCGCGGCTACGCCGTGCTGGACGTGAACTACGGCGGCAGCACCGGGTACGGACGGACCTACCGGGAGCGGCTGGTGGGCCGGTGGGGGCTGGTCGACGTGGCCGACTGCGCCTCCGGCGCGGCGGCGATGGGCGAGCGCGGGCTGGCCGACCCCGCCCGGCTCGCGGTGAAGGGCGGCAGTGCCGGCGGCTACACCACCCTGCGGGCCCTGACCGCGACCCAGACCTTCGCCGCCGGGATCAGCCAGTACGGCGTCGGCGACCTCGAGGCCCTGGCCCTGCACACCCACAAGTTCGAGTCGCGCTACCTCGACGGCCTGGTCGGACCGTACCCCGAGGCGCGGGAGGTCTACCTGGACCGCTCCCCGATCCAGCACCTGGACCAGCTGGCCGCGCCGATCCTCCTGCTGCAGGGCACCGAGGACAAGGTCGTGCCGCCCGAGCAGGCCGAGGACATGGCCGCCGCCGCCCGGGAGCAGGGGCTGCCGGTGGCCCTGCTGATGTTCGCGGGCGAGGGCCACGGCTTCCGACGGGCCGAGAACATCCGCGCCTCGCTCGACGCCCAGCAGTACTTCCTCGGCCGCATCTTCGGCTTCACCCCCGCCGACGACGTGCCGGAGATCTCCATCGACAACCTGCCCTGAGCAGGTCCTCCTCAGGGTGTCGAGAAGTGACCATGCACGCCTTCTTCACACACGTACGGTCACCTCAACGGCGGCCGCGTGCCGAACAGCGCCTGACCCACCCGGACGGTGGTCGCCCCGTGGGCTATGGCCAGCTCGAAGTCGCCCGACATGCCCATCGAGAGCTCCTCGTAGCTGCCCGGGGCGGCGTCGAGCTGCCGTAGCCGCCGCTGCAGCTCCTGCACCCGGGTGAAGCAGGCCGCCACCTCGTCCCGATCGTCGGAGTAGACCGCCAGCGTCATCAGCCCACGGACCTGTAGCGAGGCGTACGGGCGCAGGTCCAGGACGAACTGCTCCACGTCGGCCGGCGCCAGCCCGGTCTTGGCGATCTCGCCCGAGGAGTTGACCTGGACGAAGACGTCGAGGCCGCGTCCCTCCTCCTGCAGGCGGCGGTCCAGCGCCTGAGCCAGCTTGAGCGAGTCGAGGGTGTGCAGCTCGTCGGCGAAACCGAGGGCCGCGCGGACCTTGTTGGTCTGCAGGTGCCCGATCACCGCCCAGCGCAGGTCGGACCGGTCGGTCATCGCCTCGGCCTTGCCAGCGGCCTCCTGGACGCGGTTCTCCCCGAACAGCCGCAGGCCGGCGTCGAACGCCTCGAGGAGCACCTCGACCGGGTGCGTTTTGGTCACCGCCATCAGCCGGACCTCGGCCGGGTCACGCCCGGCACCGGCGCAGGCAGCGGCGATGCGTCGCTGGACCTCGGTCAGCTGGTCGGCGAGGTCGGACATGGTGCGAGGGTAACCGCCGGTCGAGCGACCCGCGCTCCCCGGCGTGACCCGTGGCGGCGTCGACCTCACGCGAACGGATCGGTGATCTCCCGCAGCCGCAGCAGGTGTCGGCGCAGCTCCTCGTCGGCCTGACCACCCAGGTGCCGGCTCCACTCGTCCTCGATCCCGGACTGGACGGCGGTGGCGATCCTGATGACGTCGTGACCGCGGCTCGTGATGCACACCAGCCGAGCCCGGCCGTCGTCCGGGTCGGGGACCCGCTCGACGTATCCCGCGGCCTCGAGCTGGTCGACGAGGAACTTGGCCGCCTGCTTGCTGGCCTGAGCGGCCGCAGCCAGCGCGGTGAGTCGCGAGCCGTTCGGGTCGACCCGCTGGAAGAGGCGCGCCTGCACAAGCGTGATGGGATGGCCGGCCGCGACGACGGCGTCGAGAATCCGCTGCTCCATGTGCCGGTAGGGGATGAAGAGCAGGACCCCCAGGCTGGGGCCGGCATGCCCTGCTCCCTCGGGCGTCGCTGTGGTCATTCGCACCTCTTGCCTTCGTGGCCGGTTCGGCGTCACACTAGTCAAAGGCTATTACTAACGAGGGCAGCGATGGACGACGAGACCTGGAGCCTGGTTGAGGACGAACGCCGGACCCTGGCGGACCTGCTGGAGCCGCTGACGCCCGAGCAGTGGTCGTCGCCCTCGCTGTGCGCGGAGTGGCGGATCCGCGACGTCGCCGCCCACCTGGGGATGACGCCGGGCGGCGCCCCCTCGGTCGCGACGATGCTCCGGGCCCTGCTCGCGAACCGAGGTCGTCTGTGGGCGGCTGGCCGCGACGTCGCGGTCGCGTACGCGGCGATGCCGACGGCCGAGATCGTCGCCGGGCTGCGGCGTGACGCGGCCGCCCGGACGAGGCCCGTGTTCGTGGTCGCGGACAACATCCTGCCGGACCTCGTCATCCACGGGCAGGACATCGCCGTCCCGCTGCAG
The DNA here is from genome assembly GCF_964244285.1 of uncultured Friedmanniella sp. Lineage (NCBI taxonomy): Bacteria > Bacillati > Actinomycetota > Actinomycetes > Propionibacteriales > Nocardioidaceae > Friedmanniella > uncultured Friedmanniella sp. The sequence continues at coordinate 5,059 of NZ_CAXTHT010000019.1, read as the reverse complement.
ATCACGAGGCCCGTTCCGGCGGCGGCCGGGCGGCTGGCGTTGGCTCGCATCTGGTCGATGGGCTGGCCCTTCCACGCCCGCCGCCGGCTCGACGGGGTCTCGTTGCGTGCCGACGACTGCGACTGGACCGCGGGGAACGGGCCCGAGCTCCTCGGGAGCGCGGGGCACCTGCTGCTGCTGATGACCGGCCGGGTCGGCGCCGTCGAGCGTGTCCGTGGGCCGGGGGCGGACGTCGTGGGTCGCCGAGTCGCCCGAGACCAACCTGTTCGGCCACCAGCAGAAGGAGCACACCCATGACCTACGGCGTGATCGTGAGGGTCGCCGGCGACGTCGCCGACTACGACCAGCTCCACGAAGCCACCGTGGAGCGAACCGGTGGCGACCTCGGCGGTCTGTTGCTGCACATCGGTCGGGCGACCGAGGAGGGGTTCGAGATCATCGAGGTCTGGGACACCCCCGAGCAGTTCGACCGATGCAACCGGGAGGTGATCTGGCCGTTGATGGCCGAGATCGGAGCGCCGCGGCCGGCGGCGGAACCGGTGGTCGTCGAGTTCACCCCCCGGGGCCTCGTGCTCGCCGGAACGCGCATCGTTCGCTGACGCGCGCCCAGCCGTCGTCGAGCGGCGGTGGAGATGTGGTCACGGATATGCGCGGACAGGCGACACGAGCCTGCAGTCTGCGGGACACTCCACCCGTGATCCGCGTCGAAGTGGTGTTCGGGCTCATCGTGTTCGCCCTCTGGGTGTTCTGCCTGATCGAGGTCATCGTCAGCCGGGACGGCGCGGTGCGCCAGCTGCCGAAGCTGGCCTGGCTGGTGATCGTGCTGCTCTTCCCGCTGGCCGGGTCGATCGCCTGGCTGGTCGTCGGACGGCCGGCGGCGACGACGGCCACACCGTCCCGCTTCGAGCGCCCGGTCCCCGAGTACCCGGAGTACGACCGGCCCGGCCGGGCCACCGCCACCAACCCCGAGGCCGACGCGGCGTTCCTGCGTCAGGTGCGTGAACGCGCCGAGCAGCAGCGCCGGGCCTACCGCGACCGGCAGCGGCGCGAGGCCGAGGGGCGGGGCGAAGCCGGCGAGAACTGACTCCCCGCCTATTGACCCGCTCGTGAACGGTCCGACGGGCTCAGGGCCAGCGGGCGCCGAGGGAGATCATGCCGGCGGCAGCCAGGATGGCCAGGAAGAGGCCGAAGCCGGCGTAGCGGGAGGTGACCTCCTGGTCGACCTTCTCCTTGCCGACCGAGCTGCCGATGTCCTTGTAGACCTCCTTCAGCTGGCCGGCCGAGGTCGCCGTGTAGGCCTCGCCGCCGGAGATCCGGGACACCCGGGCCAGCTCGGAGCGGTCGACGGGCACCGACTCGCGGCGGCCACCGATCTCGATGTAGCCGTCGGCGGTGCCGTAGGCGATCGTGTAGACGGGCACGTTCTGGGCCTTCGCCGCCGCGGCCGCCTCGTCCGAGGGCCGACCCACCTGGGTCTTGCCGTCGCTCAGCAGCACGATCCGCGCGGGCGCCACCGCCGTGGGGTCGCTCGGGTCGGGCGGGGCCTGGGCCAGCGCGGCCAGCGAGGTGTAGATGCCCTCCCCGATGGCGGTCGACTGCTGCGGCTGCAGGGCGCTGATGGCCGCCGTGACGGCCCCGCGGTCCAGGGTCGGCGGCACCAGCGTGGTGGCCGACATGGCGAACGAGACGAGCGAGACGTTGAACTTGGGCGGGAGGCTGTTCACGAAGTCCGACGCCGCCGCCTTGGCCGCCTCGAGCCGGTTGGGCTGCACGTCGGTGGCCATCATCGAGAGCGAGACATCGATGGTGACCACGATCGTGGCCCTCTCGCGCGGGACCGACACTTCATCCTTCGGCTTGGCGAAGGCCAGCGTCAGGGTGAGCAGACTGGCGATCGACAGCCCCACGGCGACGTGCCGCAGCCAGGTCCGGTCCCGGGGGATGACGAGGTCGAACATGGTCCGTCCGGTCGCCCGGGTGCGCTGGCGTCGACGGCGCACCAGCCCGAGGTACAGCCCGACCAGGGCGGGGATCAGCAGCAGCAGCCAGAGCCGGCTCGGCGCCAGGAAGGCCAGCATCGGGCTCATCATCAGCGACGACATCATGGCCATCTCGCCCCCAGGGAGATCGCCCCGAGGGCGGCGAGCACGGCCAGGGCCAGGCCGTAGCCGGCGAACCGAGAGGTCACCTCGCGGTCGGCCTTCTCATAGCCCACCTCGGAGCCGATGTTCTGGTAGACCGTCTTGAGCTGGTCGGCCGTGGCGGCGGCGAAGTACTCACCACCACTGATCTGGGCGACGGACCGCATCTCGTCGTGGTCGACCGGGACTGGCTCCCGCTTCCCGTCGAGGTCCACGTAGCCGTTCTCGGTGCCGTACGCGATCGTGTAGACCGGGACCTTCGCGTTCTTGGCGTCGGTCGCGGCCTGCTCGGGCGCCCGGCCGGTGGTGTTGGAGCCGTCGCTCAACAACACGATCGCGCCGGGCGCGACCGAGTCGGGGTTGGCCGGGTCCTTCGGAGCCTGGCTCAGCGCGCGCAGACCGGCGTAGATGCCCTCACCGATCGCCGTGGAGTCCTGCAGCTTGATCGTGCCGACCGCGTTCTCGACGGTGTCGTGGGCGGTGGTCGGCGGCACCAGGACCGAGGCCGAGCCGGCCATCGAGACCAGCGACACGTTGTACTTCTCGGGCAGCGAGGCGACGAACTCCACCGCCGCCTTCTTGGCCGCGTCCAGGCGGGTCGGGGCGACGTCGGTGGCCTGCATGGAGAGCGAGGCGTCCAGGACGACCACGATGGTGGCCCGCTCCCGCGGCACCTCGACCTCGGTCTTCGGCCGGGCGAACGCCGCCGTCAGGGTGATCAGGCTCAGCAGCGAGAGGGCGACGGCGACGTGGCGGCGCCACTGGGACTGCTTGGGTACCACCACCGCCAGCATCGAGGTGTTGGTGAAGCGCATTCCCCGACGGTTCTTGCGCCGCGACGCGAAGACGTAGCCCGCGACCAGCAGCGGGATGGCGAGCAGGATCAGCAGGCGCTGCGGGTCGAGGAAGGCCAGCATCGGCACAGGTGAGGTCATCTCGTCACTCCCTGCGGCGGGGCGTGCAACATGCTGGCCACCCGCCGGTAGGCCAGCACGAAACGTGCGATGTCGGAGACCCAGTCGCGGTCGGTGCGCAGCTGGATGTGACCGACACCGGCACGACGAAGCGCGATCCGGATTCGTTCCCGCTGGGCGGCGCTGGCCGCATCCATCCTGGCCCGCGCGTCCGGGTCGGCGGTATTCACGTAACGCTCGAAGTTGGTCTCGGGGTCGCGGATCAGCATGTCGCCGACGTCGGGGAACTCGACCTCCCGGCGGTCCACCACCTCGATGGCCAGCACCTGGTTGCGGACGCCGAGGCGGCGCATCGACCGCTCCCACTCGGGCTCGACGTTCGGGTCCAGCTCGTGGTCGCCGGGTGAGAGGAAGTCCGAGACGACCACCCGCAGACCACGACGGCGCTGGGTGCGGGAAAGCGCCTCGATACCGGCCGCGAGCGACATCTCACCGGTCGCGTGGTCGGGCACGAACGGCTCGGTCAGCATCGACCGCAGCAGCCCGTACAAGGCCGACCGGCCCGAACGCGCCGGCAGCCGGCGCAGCGTGTCGGGACGCATCACGTAGCCGCCGAACCGGTCGCCCATCTTCTGGCTGAGGAAGCCGATGGTGGCGACGGCGGCGATGCCGAGGTCGCGCTTGGTGACCCCCTCGGTCCCCCAGTTCATCGACGGGGTCACGTCGAGCAGGGCCCACACCTCCAGCTCGCGGTCCGACATCGTGTCCCGCACGTACGGGACGGTCGTCCGTGCCGTCACCGACCAGTCGATCTTGCGGACGTCGTCCTCGCCGGCGATGTAGAGCCGCGCGTCGTTGGTCTCCGAGCCGGGCCCGGGCAGCAGCCCCAGGTGGTCACCGTGCAGGTAGCCCTCGAGCCGCCGGACGATGGTGAGCTCGAGCCGGCGCAGCGCCGCCTCGGGGGCCAGCTTGTTCAGCGGGATGGTGGCCCGGGTCGGCTGGCTCAGCACGGACGCGACCGCGCCGAAGCGGTCCTCCGTGCTGCTCGAGGACGGGGCTGTCATGCCGGCGGGCCGTCCCGTGGGGGGAGGGAAGGCGGGGCCGGGAGGGGCGGTCGACACCGGCTACCTCAGGAGAAGTCCGGCGGCGGGTACTGGCCCGCAGGCGCCTGACCGTAGGGCGCCTGGCTCGGGTACTGCTGCTGCGGGTACGGCTGACCCGGGTGCGGCTGTCCCTGCTGGGGCTGGCCCTGATGCGGCTGGCCCTGGTGCTGGGGCTGAGGCTGTCCCTGGGGCTGGCCCTGCTGAGACGCGTTCCAGACCGGGGTGGGGGGCGGCACCATGGCCACGATCCGCTCGACCACCTGGGCGGCGGAGATGTTGTCGGCGACCGCGTCGAAGCCCAGCACGATCCGGTGCGCCATCACGTTCTTGGCCACCGCCTGGACGTCGGTCGGCAGCACGTAGTCGCGGCCGTGGATGAGGGCCAGCGCGCGGGACGCGGCGACCAGGCCGAGGGTCGCGCGGGGGCTGCAGCCGATCTGGATCACCGAGGTGAGGTCGGGCAGGTTGAACTCCGCGGGCGTCCGGGTCGCGAGCACGAGCCGGACGATGTACTCCGCCACCAGGTTGTGCACGAAGACCTCGCCGGCCTGACGCTGCAGCTGCAGCACCATCGCCGGATCCAGCACGGGGCTGGCGCTGGGCGGGTCGACGCTCATCCGGCGGAGGATCTCGAACTCCTCGTTACCGCGGGGGTACGGGACGTCGATCTTGAGCAGGAAGCGGTCGCGCTGGGCTTCGGGCAGCGGGTACACGCCCTCGGACTCGACCGGGTTCTGGGTGGCGATGACGATGAAGGGCCGCGGCACCGGATAGGTCGTGCCGCCGATGGAGACCTGCTTCTCCGCCATCAGCTCGAGCATCGCCGCCTGCACCTTGGCCGGCGCCCGGTTGATCTCGTCCGCCAGCACGAAGTTGACGAAGATCGGGCCCAGCTCGACGT
>NZ_CAXTHT010000018.1:0-29945 GCF_964244285.1 uncultured Friedmanniella sp. | reverse complement strand
CCGGAGTTGCGCAGCAGCTCCGCCACCAGCAGCAGGGCGACGAGCCAGGCGACCAGGAAGCCGATCGAGTAGAGGAAGCCGTCGTAGCCGTAGAGGGCGATCGAGCCCGAGATGCCCAGGAAGGACGCGGCGGACATGTAGTCGCCGCCGATGGCCAGACCGTTCTGGAAACCGGTGAACGAGCGGCCGCCGGCGTAGTAGTCGGCCGCGGTCTTGTTCTGCCGCGACGCCCAGAAGGTGATGCCGAGGGTCACGGCGACCACGGCGAGGAACAACCCGATGGTCAGGCCGCGGTTGTCGGCCGCTGCCAGCGGGGTGAGCAGCGGGGTCATCGTCGGCCCCTCTGCCCCAAGGTGCCGGCCCGCTGCTCGAACCGGCCGCGCAGCCGGGTGGCCAGCGGGTCGAGCGCCGAGCGGGCGTGTCGGGAGTAGAGGAACGCGATGACGAACGTGGACACGAACTGCAGCAGCCCGAACACCACCGCGACATTGATGTTGCCGACCACCGGGGTGTCCAGGAAGTCCCGGGCCCAGTTGTTGCAGATCACGTAGGTGACGTACCAGGCCATGAACGCGAGGGTGGCCGGGAAGGCGAAGCGCAGGTAGCGCCGCTTCAGCTCGGCGAACTCCGGGTCGGCGGCGATCGCCGCGTAGCCGTCGTCGTGGGTGGGGTCCGGGCTGCGCTCGGCGGCCTCGGGTCGGGGCGTGCTCTCCGTCATTGGAGCCTCCACGGGTAGTCCTATCGGCAGCCTAGCGGTGACCTAGGACACATCGGGGCGACGCGGCAGCCGGGAGCCAGGCTCAGATCCGGATCTCCAGCGCGTCGGCGACCTCGTCGAGCACCAGGTCGGTGTGGTCGACCTCCGCCCGCCAGCAGGCGGCCTGGAAGGGCAGCAGCAGCGGTTCCGGGGGTCGGGCCGAGGTGTCGTAGAGCTGGCCGACCTCGCCCAGCAGCTGTTCACGGGTGTCGTCGTCGAGGCCCGCAGCCCACGGCTGGCGCCGCACCATGCTCAGCAGGCCCCCGCGGGTGATCGGAACCCAGTTGCGGAAGGTCCGACGCTCGAGGCCGACGAAGTACGGGCTGTCCGCGACGGTGTCGACGGCCTCCTGGCCGAAGTCGCCGGACATCGCGGTCGGGTCGGCCGCGCGCATCATCGCGGTCAGGCGGCGGACCCAGGGCACCGTGTCGTCGCGGGTGTTGTACGCGATGGCGAGGTGCCCGCCGGGACGCAGCACCCGCGCGATCTCGGTGAGAGCCAGACCCGGGGCGAAGTGGTGCAGGGTCTGCGAGGCCGTGACCACGTCGAAGTGACAGGACAGGAACGGCATGGCCTCCACCTGCCCCGCGACGTGCAGTCCCGAGTCCAGCCGGCCGGCCAGGACGGCTACCCGGTCCGCGTCGCGGTCGAGGGTGAAGACCTCGTGTCCCGCGTCGGCCAGCATGGTCGCGAAGCTGCCGCGACCCGAGCCGAGATCGAGCACCCGGGCGCGCTCCTCACCCACCATCCAGGCCGTCGCGGCAGCCGGGTAGGGCGTCCGCGGGGGGTCGGTCATGGCTCAGACTCTAGTGGTGGTCGACCATCCGCCAGCTGACCCGCTCGCCGAGCTGGCGCGCCTGGAGGGCGTGCCCTCGGCCGTTGCCGCGGCGATCGACTCCGTGGACGCCGTGCTCCGTGACCGTGGGCTGCGCGCGTTCGGTCCGGAGGTGATGACCTCGACCCTGCTGATCGGGGCGCGAGGCAACGCGGCTCTCACCGACGCGCCCGACACATGGCTGCCCGGCGCCGTCCGGCTCTCCGCCGAGCTGACGACGCTGGCTGCGGTCATCCGGGTCGCTCCGGCCCAGGCCCTCGCGCGGGCTCACGTGCTGCTCGCCCGTGGTGTGGCTCCCGAGGACCAGCTGGGCCGGATCCGGTCCGATCCGGCCACGGCTGCCCGGATGGCGGGGTTGACCGCGCTGCTCACGGGTGCCCGCGTTGGGTCCGCGCTGGTCCTCGGCGCGGTGGCGCACGCCGAGCTCGCCACCGTGGCCCCGTTCGGCTCGGCCGACGGGCTGGTCGCCCGCGTCGCTGAGCATCTGGTGCTGATCTCGTCCGGGGTCGACCCCCGCGGCGCCGTCCCGGTCGAGGCCGGGCACGCGGCCGACCCCGAGGCCTACGGTCGGGGACTCGCGGCCTACCGCAGCGGTAGCGTCGGCGGGGTCCGTGGGTGGCTGGTGCACTGCGCGACCGCGGTCGGCCGCGGGGCCGAGCTGCTCGGCGCGTCGTCGGCCGGCTGAGGCGGGAGAGATTGGGTTGGCACGGCGCCCGTCGGGCAGGCGCCGTGCCGTGCTCGCTCATCGAGCGACCATGCGTGCCGTTTCTCCGCGTTGGCCAGGCGAAACCTGGACGCAACTGCCCCTCAGGGATGGGTGATCGCCGCGTGGGTACTCGTGTCGAGCCGACCGAACACCGCCGACGGCTCCCGTCCGACCTGATCATCGACCGGGCCTGACGGTTTGAGCTAGTGTCTGCTGTGCTCGGCTTTCCTGGGGACAGTTCTACCTCCCGATCTGTTGCAGGGGAAGGGTTTTGGAGCCAGCGATCTGGTATGACCGGACAAGGTCGAGCTCGGAAAGTTCAAGATCAACTCTTCAATCCTCATGATCAACAGCCTGCAGTTCCTTGATCAGCAAGGTGGATACACCCCACCGACCTCGTCGGCTCCCGGTCACAGGCCCCTCACCGGTTGCGCCCTTTGTCCACAGCCGCAGCGTGCTTGCGGACTTGTCCACAGCTTTGGCCGAGCCCTCGTGCAGGGCTTCTGACCGGCCGAGACTGACGGCATGGATCTGCAGCCCGACGCGTCGCCGGTCGTCGTCGTCACCCGCGACCCGGAGCTGCTCGACCGGGTGCTCTCGGTGACGGCCGCTCTCGACGTGGAGCCGGAGGTGGTCCCCGACGCCGGTGCGCTGCGCGGCCGTTGGCACGCGGCGCCGCTGGTGCTGGTGGGGGTCGACCAGGCGGCTTCGGTGGCGGCTCTGGTGCTGCCGCGTCGGACCGACCTCTACCTGCTGGGGGACGACGAGCTGCCCGAGGACGCAGTGGCGTGGTCGGCGCGGTTAGGGGCAGTCGTCCTGACGCTGCCCAGCGGTGCCGACGCCCTGACCGCGGCGGTCGCCGCCTCTGACGGTCACCGCGGGGGGCGGGGTCGGGTGGTCTGCCTGGTGGGCGGCTCGGGCGGGGTCGGCAGCTCGACCTGTGCGACGGGGCTGGCGGTGACCGCCGCGGGTCTGAACCGGCGGGTGGTGCTGGTCGACGCCGACGAGCGCAGCGGCGGCCTGGACCTGCTGCTGGGCGCTGAGCAGACGGCGGGCTGGCGCTGGCCGCGGTTGACCGGAGCGCGTGGCCACCTGGGTGACCTGCGCGGACAGCTGCCGGCCGCCGCCGGCGTGGACGTGCTCGCGATGGCCCGTGAGCCGCAGCCGGCGTCGCCGTTGCCCGCCGACCAGCTCGCTGCAGTGCTCCTCTCGCTGCAGCGCAGCCACGAGCTCGTCGTGGTCGACCTGCCCCGGTTGCTGGGCGTCGCCGCCCGTGAGGTGCTGCGTACGGCCGACCTCACGTTGCTGGTCGTGCGGGCGGACCTCCGCGGCGTGGCCGCAGCGCGGGAGGTCGCCCATGAGCTGGTCCCCGCGTGCGGCCCGCTGGCGGTCCTGGTCCGGGAGTCCCGGTTGCGCGGGCTCGACGCCGAGGCGGCCGCCGCTGCGGTCGGGCTGCCGTTGCTGGGGACGGTTCCTCACGACGACAGCCTGGTGCTGGCCGCCGAGCGGGGCGATCCGCCGGCCCGCGCGGCCCGCAGCAGCCTGGCCAAGCTGTCCCGCCAGGTGCTTTCGGAGCTCGAGCCGGTAGGGGCGCCCGCGTGAACACCGCCGTCGCCGAGGCCGCCCTGGGTCAGGCCGTCACCGAGCTGGAGCCGATCCGGGCCAGGCTGGTTGCGCTCGGTCGCTCCCACACCCCCGCCGACGTCGCCGACGCCATGCGGGCGGAGGGCCGGGTCGTCACCGACTCGGCCCTGGTCGCCACTGTCGAGGCCTTGCGCCGGCACAGCGTGGGGGCCGGGCCGCTGGAGCCGCTGCTGCGACAGGCCGGGGTCACCGATGTGCTGGTCAACGGGCCCGACCAGGTCTTCGTCGACCGGGGTCGCGGTCTGGAGCTGACCGGGGTCCGTTTCTCCTCAGACGCCGAGGTACGGGGCCTGGCTCAGCGGCTGGCCGCGTCGGTGGGACGACGGCTCGACGACGCCGCGCCCTTCGTGGACGCGCGGCTGGCCGACGGCTGCCGGGTGCACGCCGTGCTCGGCACGGTGGCGCGTCCGGGGACCTGCCTGTCCCTGCGCGTCCCTGCTGCCCGGACGTTCAGCCTCGACGACTTCGTCGCCTCCGGCTCGCTGAGTGAGCGGGGGGCCGCCCTGCTGGGCCGGATGGTGGCAGCCCGGCTCGCTTTCCTGGTCAGCGGGGGCACGGGTTCGGGGAAGACCACCCTGCTCGCGGCGCTCCTGGCGCTGGTGCCGGAGCGGGAGCGGATCGTGGTGGTGGAGGACTCCCGCGAGCTGGCGCCCCGGCACCCGCACGTCGTCGGGCTGGAGGGCCGGCCGGCGAACGCGGAGGGGGCCGGTGCGGTGACCCTGACCGACCTGGTGCGGCAGTCCCTGCGGATGCGACCGGACCGGCTGGTCGTCGGGGAGGTCCGGGGGCCGGAGATCGTCGACCTGCTGATGGCCATGAACACCGGCCACGAAGGCGGCTGCGGGACCGTCCACGCCAACTCGGCGGAGGACGTGCCCGCGCGACTGGAGGCTCTGGGCTCGCTCGGCGGCCTCGGCCGGGCGGCGCTGCACGCCCAGATCGGTGCGGCCCTGCACGCGGTCATCCACATCGAGCGAGAAGACTCGGGCCGCCGACGCGTCGCGGAGGTGCACGTCGTCGAGGCCGACCCCGCGTCGGGATTGACCCGTACGGAGCCGGCGGTCCAGTTCGGGCCGGGCGGCCGTATCCGGCTGGGCCCCGGAGCCGCCCGGCTGGAGAGGCTGCTGGACCGGTGAGCGGGCTGGCGGTGGTGCTGGCCGTGCTGGCGGCCCTGCTGGCAGTACGCGGGCCGGCCGCCGCCGGCCTGCAGCGGCTGCCCGCTCGAGGGTCGGAGCGGGCGGCTCCGCGTCGGTCGTGGTGGCGGGGCCTCGGGGTGGCGAGCCTGGTGGTGGCCGCGCTGGCGCTGGCCACGATGCTGGACGGCCTGCAGGGGCTGGCGTTCAGCGTCGCCGGTCTGCTGGTGGTGGGGACGGTCGCCCACCTGGTGAGCCTCCGGGCGCGACGCCGCCGCGCCGAACGCGCGCGGCTCGCCGTCGCCGAGGCGGCGTCGGTGCTGGCCGCCAACCTGCGCGTTGGCCTGGTGCCGGCCCAGGCCCTCGCCGTGGCCGCGGTCAGCTGTCCGGTCCTCGAGGAGGGCCGGGCGACCCTCGGCATGGGCGGCGACGTGCCGGCCCGGTGGCGCCGTCAGGCGGTGGGGGAGGGCTTCGGCGGACTACGGGAGCTCGCCCGGGCGTGGCAGGTCTCCGGGATCTCGGGCGCCTCGCTGACCGGCACCCTCGAGGAGGTGGCCGCCGGGCTGGCCGCGGATCAGTCGCTGCGGTCGGTGGTCGGTAGCGAGCTGGCGGCGCCCCGGGCCACCGGAAAGCTCATGGCGGCTCTGCCGGCGCTGGGCATCGGCATGGGCTACCTGATCGGTGGCGACCCGCTCGACTGGTTGGCCGGAAGCCACGCGGGCTGGGCCTGCCTGATCCTCGGCGTGGGGCTCGCCTGCACCGGGGTGCTGTGGATCGAGAACCTGGCGCGGCGGGCGGCCGCGCAGGCCTGAGCCGGAAGGCGGCGACACGTGAACACCCATCCTCGACTCCGACAGGAACGGCGGCGGCATCCGCACCGACGGCGGCGTCAGCAGCGCCGACGATCCGCCGCGGCGGTCGCCCGGTGAACGGCCGGGTGCTGCTGGCGGCAGGCCTGGCCGCCCTGGCGGTCCTGCTCGCCGTTCGGGACCCGGCGGCGCGGCTCCGCCTCCTGGTCCGGCCCCGCCGGCCACCGCGCGGGAGCCCGGCGGTCGTCCGGCTGATGGCGGGCCGTCCTGGAGCTCCGTCGTTGGGCCGGCGGTTCTGGCTGAGCCTGGCGGCCGGCGGCGCGTCGTGCTGGGCGTTGAGCGACTCCGTCCCGCACCTCGGGTCATGGGTCTGGGTCGGCTGGCCGCTGGTCACCGCGGGAGGCGTCCTCGCCCTCGGCTGGCTCGAGCCGCTGGCCGCCCGGCGGCGACAACAACGGCTGGTGCTGGAGGTGCCGCAGGCGCTGGAGCTGATGGCTGCCTGCCTGGCGGTCGGGACCCCACCGCGAGCCGCGTGCGGGGCCCTCATCGGGGCGTTCGACGGGCCGGTCGCCGAGGACCTTCAGCCGGTGCTCCTCGCGGTCGAGCTCGGCAGCACCGACACCGAGGCATGGACGGCGTTGGCCGGTCACCCCCAGCTCGGGCCTGCGGCCGTGGACCTCGCCCGGTCGGTCGAGTCCGGCACCCAGATGGTGGAGGCGCTACGCACGCACGCCCGGGTTGCCCGTGAGCACCGGCGGTCGGCGCTGCAGCAGGTCGCCCGGGGCGTCGGTGTCCGGAGCGTGCTGCCGCTGATGCTCTGCTTCGTCCCCGCCTTCCTGCTGCTCGGCGTGGTGCCGACCGTCGTGTCGGCGGTGGTGCAGGCCTTCCCCTGACCGGCAGTTGTCCACAGCATCTCGGTGTCATCGCGTTCTCCACAGCCTGCCCGCCCACCCGCACGAACGGGTCCCGCGTCCGGAGACTCTCTCCGCAGCCAGCTGGGCTGCCGCACCCCGGGGTGCTCGACAGAGGAGGAACAACATGAAGGAAACGATCGACGCGACGGGCGACCGGCTGGTTCCCGTGGCGCAGGAGGGGCTGGCGGAGGCGGCGGTCGTGGTGCGGCCGGGTCGTCGGCTCACCCTCGGCGAGCGGGGGATGGTGAGCGCGGAGTGGGCGGTCGGCATCATCGCCGCGATCGCGATCGCGGGGGTGCTGCTCTCGGTGGTCACCAGCGGTGGAGTCGAGGCGGCGATCTTGAAGTTCATCCTCCAGGTGATCCGGCACTTCTCCGTGGGGCTGGGCTAGGTCGACGCCGGACGGGTCGGAAGGCTCCGGGTGGCGGGTCGGGCGAGCCGGCGGACCTCGCGCGGGATGGTGACGGCCGAGCTGGCCGTCGCCATCCTGGCGGCGCTCAGCCTGTTCGCGCTCATGTGCTGGGGACTGGTCCTGATCGGTCTGCAGCTGCGCTGTGTCGACACCGCCGCGGCCGTAGCGCGGCAGGAGGCTCGGTCGGACCGGGCGGCGGTCGCCCGAGCCCGGCAGGAGGCGCCGCAGGGGGCCGTCATCGGCGTGCAGCGGCAGCGAAACCAGGTGCGAGTGACCGTGACGTTGCGAGTCCGACCGTTTCTCCGGGGGCTGCCGGCGGTGCCGCTGCGTGCCGAAGCGGTGGTCGTGCCGGAACCAGGCGCGGCGCGGTGACCGCCGGTGGCTGGTCCTCGCGGCCGATCAGCCGCGACGAGCGGGGCAGCGCCTCGGTGCTCATGGCGGGGGTGATGGGGGTGGTGGTGCTGCTCAGCTACACGCTGATGCTCGTGGCCGGGTACGCCGTGGCCTACCACCGCGCCCGGGCGGCAGCGGACCTGGTGGCGGTGAGCGCGGCAGGCGCCTTCGAGATGGGCCAGGACGCCTGCGGGCAGGCGCGGCGGTCCGCGACCAGCAACGGGGCTGGTCTGCTCAGCTGCGACCGGGTCGGGGACCAGCTCGGCTTCGTGGTGACCGTACGGGTATCCATCCGCACGCCCAGCCACGTCGCCGGCCTGCCCCGTCAGGTGCAGGCCGAGGCTCACGCAGGCCCGGTCGGATGAGGCGGCTCAGGTGCCGGAGCCGTCGCTCAGGTCTGGTCGGGTCGGTTCTCGACCGGCTCGGCGGCTTGGGTCGCGGCCTGCTCCGGTTCGGTCGGCGGGTCCTCGGCGGGGGCCGCGGGCGCCGGTCGCGAGATCTTGATCTTGGCGATGCCGGCTTCGAGGTCGATGCCCAGGGGAGCGCCCCCGCCGTGGGTGGGTTTGGAGACGAGCATGTTTTGTCGGTCCCTCTCTTCTCGCAGGTGGCGGATACCGGGCTGGAAGATCTCGAACAAGCTCACCGTCTCCCAGCCCGTGGCGACGGGCGGGGGCGGCTGACCATGGAGCCAGTATGGCTTGCCGGGTCGCAGATCAGCCGGCGACGAGGGCCAGCAGGTCGGCGGCCGCCCTCTTGTCGAGCCCACGCCGCGGCTCGCCGCAGTCGGCGGTCACGATGCAGGCCGGGCAGCCCGCCTCACAGCCGCAGGTGGCGACCCGGTCGCGGGCCGCCGTGAGCCACGGCCCGGCGACCTCGAACGCCTGGGCGGCGGCGCCCGACCCGGCCGGCTCCTGGTCGTAGAAGTACAGCGTCGGGTCCGGCGCGGTCGAGGAGTGGCCGCGGACGTCCCAGCGGTCGCAGTCGGCGAAGGCCGGCAGCAGGCCGAGGGCGACGTGCTCGGCGGCGTGCACTCCGGCCGTGACCTGCGCCAGCGAAAGCTCGGGGTCGACGTCGGCCAGGTCGAGGGTCAGCCAGGCCGCGCTGGTGGTGAGCCGGTGCTCCGGCAGCTCCAGCGGCGTCTGGTCCCAGACCGTGCCGAGGGTCTCGTCGCGTCGGAGGTAGCCGGTCACCTGCGTGGTCACCGAGATCTGGCCGAGGTGCAGCCAGCCGCGACCGACCGGGCGACGGTCCTGCTGCTGCAGGACGGTCACCTCGGTGAGCACCCGGGGCTGGGTGAGGTAGCCGGGCCGGGCGGGACGGACGAGCGCCTCGGACGCCAGGTGGTCGAGCTCCTCGACCAGGTAGGTCTCGCCCCGGTGCAGGTACACCGCCCCGGGGTGCACCGTCCGGTCGGCGGCCTGGGGGTCGACGTGCCCGAGGACGCGCCCGGTCCCGAGCTCGATGATCTCCACGGTGCCCTGCCGGGAGCCGCGCAGGTCGATGGAGTCCACGGCTCGCTCGGGTCGGGTCCAGTACCAGCTCTCGGCGCGCTGCCGGAGGCTGCCGCCGGCCGCGAGCCGACGGAGCAGGCCACCGGTGGTCGAGCCGAAGTAGCCGCCGTCGGCCTCGGTCATCGGCAGCTCCTGCGCCGCCGCGGCCAGCTGGGGTGCGAGCAGCTCGGGGTGCTCGGGGTGCAGCACGGTGGGTTCGACCGGAGCGTCCAGCAGAGCGGCAGGGTGGGCCAGCAGGTAGGCGTCCAGCGGGTGGGCGCGACCCACCAGCGTCACCGATGCGGGCTGGCCGCGCCGGCCGGCGCGACCGGCCTGTTGCCAGAAGGCGGAGCGGGTGCCCGGGAAGCCGGAGAGGATGACGGCGTCGAGACCGGCGATGTCCACCCCCAGCTCGAGAGCGTTGGTGGCGGCGACCCCCCGGAGCCGTCCCTCCTGCAGGTCCCGTTCCAGCCGGCGTCGGTCGTCGGCGAGGTAGCCGCCGCGGTAGGCCGCGACCGACGGCTCCGGCTCCATCGGCTCCGGCCCCACCGGCTCCGGGCCGGCCGAGGCTGCTGTCACCGCGGGGACGGCGTCGAGCTGCCGCTGGGCACGTCGTGCCACCAGCTCGGCACCCCGGCGGCTGCCGACGAAGGCGATGGTCTGCGCGCCGGCGCGGACCGAGCGGGACAGCAGGTCGGCCGTCGCGTCGTCGGCGTCGCCGTCGGGCTGCGAGAGGGTCAGCTCGACGGGGCCGCGGGCGGAGCGGTCCTGGTCCACCACGGTGACTCGCACGTCGTCCACGCCCAGCAGCGCGGCCGTGCTCGCGGCCGCACCGGTCGAGGTGGCGGAGGCGGTGACGAAGGTGGGCTCGGCGCCGTACCAGGCCGCCAGCCGTCGCAGCCGTCGCAGCACCAGGGCAACCTGGGCGCCGAAGACGCCGCGGTACCGGTGGGCCTCGTCGACGACCACGAAGCGCAGCGCCGCCAGGAACCGGGCCCACCGGGCGTGGCCGGGCAGCAGGGACAGGTGCAGGAGGTCGGGGTTGGTGAAGACGTAGGCGGCCTGGTCGCGAGCCCAGTCGCGCACCGCCAGGTCGGTGTCGCCGTCGACGGCCGCCACCGGCCAGCCGGGCAGCGTCAACGCGGTGCAGGCCCGCAGCTGGTCGTGGGCGAGCGCCTTGGTGGGGGACAGGTAGAGCGCGGTGTGCTGGCGTCCGCCGAGCCGCCACGCCGCCGTCCCGGTGGGCGGGGGGCGGACCGGTCCGGCCGGCTCCACGCGTGCGTAGGTGCTGGCCAGGACGGGCATCAGGTAGCCAAGGGACTTGCCGGACGCCGTCCCGGTGGCCAGTGCGACGTGCTGCCCCCGCCACGCCGCCTCGGCGGCGTCGACCTGGTGCGCCCAGGGCTGGGGGATGCCGTTCTGCTGCAGCGCGGCGACCACGGAGTCGGGCAGCCACGACGGCCAGGCCGCTCGGACGCCCTCCCTCGCCGCGAGCTGGCGGACGTGCCGTACGGCGGCCTCCGCCTGCTGCTCCGACGCGCTCCGCACCGCGCCAGCCTGTCACGACCGTCAGCCCTGGACCGAGCCTCGACGGGTCGGCCGCCCACGAGGGCCTCGCGAGGGGCGGACCAGTAGTGCATGTGGTTAGACTCGCCCGGTCATACCGGTCCGGAAACACAGCATGCAGCTCAGGAGGACGTTATATGTCCGCACTTCCAGTTCCTTTGGAAGTCACCGCCATCCCCGTTTCGGGGGGCAATCTCACGCTGGTCGTGATTGTCCTCGCGGTTGCGCTGCTGGCGCTCGTCATGGCCTTCATCTTCCGTCGCGAGGTGCTGGCCGCCAACGAGGGCACCGAGAACATGCAGGAGATCGCCGTCGGCGTGCAGGAGGGGGCGAGTGCCTTCCTGGGCCGGCAGTTCCGCACGCTCGCGGTCTTCGCGGTCGCCGCGTTCTTCCTGCTGCTGGCGCTGCCGGCGCGCGGAAGTGACGACTTCGGTGAGTGGACGCTGCGGATCGGACGCTCGCTGGCCTTCCTGGCCGGGGCGGGTTTCTCGGCGCTGATCGGCTACCTCGGCATGTGGCTGGCGGTGCGGGCGAACGTCCGCGTGGCCTCGGCCGCGCGGAGCGAGGGCCGCGACCCGGCGATGAAGATCGCCTTCCGGACCGGAGCGCACGTCGGCATGTCGACGGTCGGCCTCGGCCTGGGTGGCGCGGCGATCGTCGTCCTGATCTTCCGCAGCGACGCCCCCGTCATCCTCGAGGGCTTCGGCTTCGGGGCCGCCATGCTCGCCATGTTCATGCGCGTCGGCGGCGGTATCTTCACCAAGGCGGCCGACGTCGGTGCGGACCTGGTGGGCAAGGTGGAGCAGGGCATCCCCGAGGACGACCCGCGCAACGCCGCCACCATCGCCGACAACGTGGGCGACAACGTGGGCGACTGTGCCGGGATGGCGGCCGACCTGTTCGAGTCCTACGCGGTGACGCTGGTCGCCTCCCTCATCCTGGGCAAGGCGGCGTTCGGCGAGGCCGGCCTGGTGTTTCCCCTGATCGTGCCGGCCATCGGCGTGCTCACGGCGATCATCGGCATCTACCTCACCCGGCCCCGGCCGAGCGAGGGTGGCCTGAAGACCATCAACCGCGCGTTCTACCTGTCGGCGGGGATCTCGGCGGTGCTGTGCGCCATCGCGGCCTTCGCCTACCTGCCGTCCTCGTTCGCCGCGCTGAACGTGCCCGGTGCCGCGGCCTTCACCGGCCCGATCGACGACCCGCGGGTGGTGGCCATCGGTGCCGTCATCATCGGCATCGTCCTCGCCGTCATCATCTTGTCCCTGACCGGCTACTACACCGGCACCGAGGACAAGCCCGTCCAGGACGTCGCCCGGACCTCCCTCACCGGTGCGGCCACCGTGGTCCTCTCAGGCATCTCGGTCGGCCTCGAGTCGGCCGTCTACACCGCCATCGTGATCGCGGCCGCCGTGTACGGGGCGTTCCTGCTCGGCGGCTCCGGCGTGGTCGCGCTGTTCGCCATCGCCCTGGCGGGCTGTGGCCTGCTGACCACCGTCGGCGTGATCGTGGCCATGGACACCTTCGGACCGGTGTCGGACAACGCGCAGGGCATCGCCGAGATGTCCGGCGACGTGCACGGGGAGGGCGCGCAGATCCTCACCGAGCTCGACGCCGTCGGCAACACGACCAAGGCCATCACCAAGGGCATCGCCATCTCCACCGCGGTGCTGGCGGCGACGGCGCTCTTCGGCTCCTACACCGACGCCATCCGCGACGTGCTGGCCGACCGCTACGCGCAGTTCACCAGCGAGGCCGTCGTCTTCGCCCCGCAGACCCTGGTCGGACTGATCCTCGGTGCGGCCGTGGTGTTCCTGTTCTCCGGCCTGGCCATCAGCGCCGTCGGCCGGGCGGCCGGTGCGGTCGTCTTCGAGGTGCGCCGCCAGTTCCGGGAGATCCCCGGGATCATGGAGGGCACCGGCAAGCCGGAGTACGGCAAGGTCGTCGACATCGTGACCAAGGACTCGCTGCGCGAGCTGGCGACGCCGGGCCTGCTGGCGATCTTCGCGCCGGTGGCCGTCGGTTTCGGTCTCGGCGCCTCGGCGCTGGCCGGCTACCTCGGTGGGGCCATCGCCTCGGGGACCTTGATGGCGGTGTTCCTGGCCAACTCCGGTGGCGCGTGGGACAACGCCAAGAAGCTCGTCGAGGACGGCATCTACGGCGGCAAGGGCTCGTCCGCGCACGAGGCCACCGTCATCGGTGACACCGTCGGCGACCCGTTCAAGGACACGGCCGGTCCGGCCATCAACCCGCTGATCAAGGTGATGAACCTGGTCGCGGTGCTGATCGCTCCGGCGGTCGTGGCCATGTCCCCGCTCAGCGACAGCCCGAGCGCCTGGCGCTACCTGATCGCGCTCGCGGCCGTGGCGATCATCGTGGCCGCCGTCGCGGTCAGCTCGCGTCGCCACGTCGCCATCGCCGACACCCCGGGCGCCGACACCGACGACGCTGCGCCGACCACCACGGTCGGTGAGGCCGTCGAGGAGACGCCGGTCCCGGCGGAGCGGGAGCACACCCTCTGACGGGTCACCTCCCAGGCCTCAGCCGGGCGTCCGGCTGAGGTTGTCACGAGATCTCGCTCTCTCGGCCCCGAACCAGACTTCCTGGTCCGGGGCCGATGGCACACTGGGCCGCGATGTCTGAGACCTACGGCCGCCCGCCGGGCGACGCGCCCGACCACCCCGAGCCGGACCCACGGCTGGCGGGCTACCCGCCCCCACCACTCCCGGGACCGATGGCTCAGAACTCTCCGCAGCCCGCGACCCTGCCCCCGTACGGCTGGACTCCGTCCCCGCGGCCGCCGGCGCTGCCGACCGAGCCGCAGCGCTACCCGCAGCTGCTGCGCGGGCCGCGGCGCCGCTGGTGGAAACCGCTGCTCGCGGCGCTGCTGGCCCTCGGCCTGTACGTGGTGGCCAGCTTCTTGACCCTCGTGCCACCGGTGGTGGTCGGCCTGGCGACCGGGCAGTCCAACCTCGTCAGCTACGTCATCACCACGATCACCGACACCGCCCACCTCGGCCCCGTCGGCTTCGTCGCCCTCAACCTGTCGCTGATCCTGCTCATCCCCACCACCACCCTGTCGATCTGGATCGTCTACGGCGTGCGGCCCCGGTTCGTGGCCGCGGTCACCGGGGGCCTGCGCTGGCGCTGGCTGCTGCGTTGCCTCGCGATCACCGTGCCGGTCTGGCTGCTCTACGTCGGCCTGGGTGTACTGACCGACCCGCCTGAGCCAGGCCGCCCTGCCCACTGGGTCGCGCTGCTGCTCATCATGGTGGTGATGACCCCGCTGCAGGCGGCCGGGGAGGAGTACTTCTTCCGCGGCTTCATCCTGCTCAATGTCGGCTCCTGGTTCGCCCGTCCCGTCGTCGGCCTCGTGGTCGGCACGACCGTATCCGCCGTCCTGTTCGCCGCGGCCCACGGCAGCCCGGACATCTGGGTGCTGGGCAGCATCGCGTGCCTGGCGGTGGCCAGCTGCCTCGCCGCGTGGCGGACCGGCGGCCTCGAGGCCGGAATCGCCATGCACGCCACCAACAACGTGCTGGTCTTCGTGGTCAGCATCGGGATCGGCGGCTGGCAGACCGCCTTCGTCGGCAGCGACACCAAGGGCACGCCCGGAGAGTTCGGCCTGGCCCTGGCCGTCCACGGCGTCGCGCTCGCGCTGATCTGGTGGCAGGCCAAGCGGTCAGGGCTGGCCAACCGCTCCCGCCCCGCAGCCCGACCGGCGCCGATGCCCGGGTGGCCGCCGGTGGGCCCGCGACCTCCCGGCCCTGAGCCTCGCTGAGGGGCAGCTCCCCTCGCCAAGCAGGAGTGGGTAGACCGCGGCCGCATAGTCCCGGTTCAGGTCTACCCGATGACCGCCGGGACCAGGGTTCTGCTCAACGACGGGGCTCGGGCATCCCGGTCGGGTCGGCGAGAGCCCAGCGCAGAGCCGCGAGCGCTGACCGCACCACCGGCCGGACCACGAAACGGTCCGTCGTCGGCAGGGTGGGTAGCAGCAACGTCGAGCGCACCCAGGGCGGCAGCAGCGAGACCGCGCCGGCGGCCAGCGCGGCGTAGCCGAGCTTGGACGGGCCGGTCAGCGGCGGCTCCCGCAGCAGGAAGTGCGCGACGTCGCGAGCGGCCGGTGACGAGCTGAGCTCGGGTCGGTAGGCCTCGAGCAGGGCCTGGTTCTCGGCCCAGGTCTGCGGCGGGTCGACCACGCCGAGCCGCTCGGCGACGGAACCGGACTGGGCCACGTAGGTGTCCACCTCGGCCCTGGTCAGCCGACGGCCGCCGAAAGCCTGGTACGCCGACACGAAGCTGTCGACCTCGGCGACGTGCACCCAGCCGAGCAGGTGCGGGTCGTCGGCCCGGTACGGCTCCCCGCCCGGGGTGGTGCCGGTGACCCGGCCGTGGATCGCCCGGACGATCCGGATGATCCGCTCCGCGTCCTCGACGGTGCCGTACGTGGTGGTGGCGAGGTAGGTGCTGGTCCGCTGCAGCCGGCCCCAGGGGTCGCTGCGAAACCCGGAATGCTCGCTGACCCCCAGCATCGCCACCGGGTGCAGCGACTGCAGCAGCAGGGCGCGGATGCCGCCGATGAACATGGCCGCGTCCCCGTGCACCCGCCAGATCGGGTCGCTGTCGGCGAACCATCGCTCACCCTCGGTGAACCAGATCCGCTCGTGGGTGTCGGCGAACGTGTCGCCGCCGATCTTGTCCCGGACGGTGGCGGTGAGCCCGGCGCGCGAGCGCGTGACCAGCGTGCGGGGGTCCAGCAGGCGGGTGTCCAGGAGACTGGCGAGCACGTCGCGGATCGTACGCTGAGCGGACAAGCGGGCCGGCCGGTGCCGAGACGGCACTACTCGAAGGGGAGGGGCGATGGGCGCCTACGCGGAGGCCTACCGACGCAGTCTGGACGACCGGGACGGGTTCTGGGCCGAGCAGGCCCGCGCGGTCGACTGGTTCCGCCGACCGGCCACGGTCTTCGACCACGACGCGGGTCCGGTCGGCCGGTGGTTCCCCGACGGCGTCCTCAACACCTGCTACAACGCGTTGGACCGGCACGTGGTCCGCGGCATGGCCGACGAGCCGGCGCTGATCTTCCACTCCGCCTACACCGGCACCCGCCGCAGCTACACCTACGCCGAGCTGCTCGAGCGGGTGGCCCAGCTCGGCGGCGCCCTGCGTGAGCTCGGCGTCACCCGTGGCGACCGGGTGGTCATCTACCTGCCGATGATCCCCGAGGCGGTGTTCGCCATGCTGGCCTGCGCCCGGATCGGCGCGGTGCACTCGGTCGTCTTCGGCGGGTTCGCACCCGCCGAGCTGGCGCAGAGGATCGACGACGCCGAGCCGACGGTGGTGATCACCGCGTCCTGCGGCCTGGAGCCCAGCCGCGTGGTGGAGTACCTGCCCCTGCTGGACGCCGCCCTGGACCGCAGCCGGCACCAGCCCGACTGGTGCCTGGTGCTCCAGCGCGAACAGGCCCCGGCTCAGCTGAAGCCCGGACGTGATCTCGACCTCGCCGCCTTGATGCGGCCCGGGCAGTTCCCGCCGGCGGAGTGCGCACAGGTCGCGGCGACCGACCCGCTCTACATCCTCTACACCTCCGGCACCACCGGAAAGCCGAAGGGCATCGTCCGCGACCACGGCGGGCACGCGGTCGCCCTGACCTACTCCATGGGTGCCGTCTACGACATCGGCCCCGGTGACGTCATGTTCACCGCCAGCGACGTCGGCTGGGTGGTCGGGCACTCCTACATCGTGTACGCGCCGCTGTTCGTCGGCGCGACCACCGTCCTGTACGAGGGCAAGCCGGTGGGGACGCCGGACGCCGCGGCCTTCTGGCGCGTGGTGGCCGAGCACCGCGTCAAGGCGCTGTTCACCGCGCCGACCGCACTACGGGCGATCCGCAAGGTGGACCCGGAGGGGAAGCTGATCGGGCGCTACGACCTCTCGAGCCTGCAGACGCTGTTCCTGGCCGGCGAGCGACTGGACCCCGAGACCTTCCGGTGGGCGGGGGAGCGGCTAGCCGTCCCCGTCGTCGACCACTGGTGGCAGACCGAGACCGGCTGGCCGATCGCGGCCAACCCCCGCGGCCTGGAGCCGTTGCCCCTGGTCGCCGGATCGCCCTCGGTGCCCGTGCCCGGCTTCGACGTGCGGGTGCTCGGCGCCGACGGGACCGAGCTGCCCGCCGGGAGCGAGGGTGCGATCTGCCTCCGGCTGCCGCTGCCGCCCGGCACCCTGCCGACCGTGTGGGGCGACGACGACCGCTTCCGGCGGGGCTACCTCCAGGCCCACCCCGGCTACTACCTCAGCGGCGACGGCGGCTACGTCGACGCCGACGGCTACCTGTTCGTGATGGGCCGCACCGATGACGTGATCAACGTGGCGGGCCACCGGCTGTCGACCGGGGCGATGGAGTCGGTGCTCGCCTCGCACCCGGCGGTCGCCGAGTGCGCGGTGATCGGGGTCGCCGACGAGCTGAAGGGCCAGCTGCCCCGCGGGCTGGTGGTGGTGAAGGAGGGTGTCGACATCCCGGCCGAGCGGCTCGCCGCCGAACTGGTCGCCCTGGTCCGGGCCGAGATCGGACCGTTGGCCTCCCTTCGTCGCGTCGACGTGGTGGCCGCCCTGCCCAAGACCCGCTCGGGCAAGGTGCTGCGCCGCACCATGCGCGAGATCGCCGACGGCCGGCCGGGCCCGGTCCCCTCGACCATCGAGGACGCCTCCGTGATCGAGGCCCTCCGTCCGGTCCTCGCGCCCTGAGCCGGGCTCAGCGCGCGGTGGTGCAGCATGAGCCGGTGCACACCCTGACTCCCGCCCAGGCCGCCGACCTGCGGGCCGCGTTCACCGAGCACCGCTACGGGGTGGACGCGGTCGTCGACCGGATCGGTCCGGTAGCGCACGCCGCGCTCGGCCGCAACAGCACGGTCGCGGGCGTCCGGGCGTTGGGGACCGACCGCGACCCGCTGGCGGTGCTGACCCGGCTGTGGCTGCTGCAGCAGACCGTGCCGGCGGACGCGCTGGAGGCGGCGCTGCCCGGACTGGTCGACCCGCTCACCGCCGCCGGCGTCCTCAGCCGGGGTGACAGAACAATCAGGGCTGAGGTCGACGTCCGCCCGTACGCCAGTGACGACGGCGCGAGCGGCTGGGTGGTCTCTGACCTGTCGCCCAACCTCGACACCGAGACCCGGCCGATGAGACCCGACTTCGTCCTCGGCGTGTCGTCGGCGTCGACCACGCTGGCCCAGCTGACCCTGCGCCGACCGGTCGGGCGAGCGCTCGATCTCGGTACCGGCTGCGGGGTGCAGAGCCTGCACCTGGCCCGGCACGCTGATGCGGTCGTCGCCACCGACCTCAACCCGCGCGCCCTCGAGCTGGCCCGGCTGACCATGATCATCAACGGGCTCGAGGGGGACAACGGGCTCGACGTCGACCTGCGGGCCGGCAGCCTGTACGAGCCGGTGGCCGGGGAGCGCTTCGACCTGATCACCACCAACCCGCCGTACGTGTTGTCGCCGCCGCGGACCGATGCCGACCGGCTGGCCTACCGCGAGGGGACGTGGACCTCCGACGGTCTCGTCGAACGGATGGTCCGCGACGGCCCTGCGCACCTGAGCGACGGCGGCACGCTCCAGGTCCTGGCCAACTGGGCCCTCGTCGAGGGCCAGGACTGGACCGAGCGGATCGACGGCTGGCTCGCCGAGAGCGGGTGCGACGCCCACGTCGTCCAGCGCGAGGTGCTCGACGCCTGCGCCTACGTCGAGCTGTGGCTGGCCGACGCCGGCCTGGCCGGGTCGCCGGACTACCGCCGTCGCTACGCCGAGTGGCTGGACTACTTCGAGGCACTCGGCATCGAGGCCGTGGGGATGGGCTGGCTGCTGCTGCACAAGGCCGGCCGCGACGACCCGTGGCGGCGGGTCGAGGAGTGGCCGTACGGAATCGAGCAGCCGATTGCCCCCGCCCTGGCCGCCGAGCTGACGGCGGTCGCCCGGGTGCAGACGCTGACGGACGAGGCGCTGCTGGCCCACCCTTGGCGGCTCGCGGCCGACGTGGTCGAGGAGACGACGGGCCTGCCGGGGGCCGCCGACCCGCAGCACCTGGTGCTGCGTCAGCAGCGGGGCTTCCGCCGGGCGATCGAGCCCGGCACAGCGTTCGCGGCGGTGCTCGGGGCCTGCGACGGCGACCTCGCCCTGGACCGGCTGATCAGCACGGTGGCCGGTCTGCTCGAGGTCGACGCCGACGCGCTGACCGCCGAGCTGCTGCCTCGCGTCCGTGTCGCGGTGGTCGACGGTTTCCTGTCCTGAGCGTGTCCGCGTGCGCGGCGGGGGTGGACGGCGGTCGTAGAGTGAGCGCGCCGAGCCCCCGAGCGGGGGGACGGCGCACCGATCCGCGCGGGAACCGCCGTGGGGAGGGCCGAGTTTGGCCTGGTACGGCCAAGAGACAGGAAGCAGCGTGGCAGGCAAAGCAGGTGGCAAGCGGCTCGTGATCGTGGAGTCGCCCACCAAGGTGAAGACGATCGCGGGCTACCTCGGGGACGGTTATGTCGTCGAGTCCAGCCGCGGTCACGTGCGGGACCTGCCGACCGGGGCCGCCGAGGTCCCGGCCAAGTACAAGGGCGAGAAGTGGGCCCGCACCGGTATCGACGTCGACCACGGCTTCGAGCCGATCTACGTCGTCAGCCCCGACAAGCGCGCCACCATGCGCACCCTCAAGGACGCGCTGGCCGGCTCGGACGAGCTGCTGCTGGCCACCGACGACGACCGCGAGGGCGAGGCCATCGCCTGGCACCTGCTGCAGGAGCTGAAGCCGAAGGTCCCCGTCCGCCGGATGGTGTTCCGCGAGATCACCCAGCAGGCTATCGCCGACGCCGTGGCCAACCCGCGCGAGCTCGACACCGACAAGGTCGACGCCCAGGAGACCCGCCGGATTCTCGACCGGTTGTACGGCTACGAGGTGTCGCCGGTGCTGTGGAAGAAGGTGATGCCGCGGCTGTCGGCCGGCCGCGTCCAGTCGGTGGCGACCCGGCTCGTCGTGGACCGCGAGCGGGAGCGGATCGCCTTCCGCTCGGCCTCGTACTGGGACCTGGACGCGGTGCTCGACGCCGGAGCCCCCGCCGACCCGCCGCTGTTCGGCGCCCGGCTGACCCACGTGGGCGAGCGTCGGGTGGCCCAGGGTCGTGACTTCGACAGCCACGGCGCCCTCGGCACGAAGCCGGGCGAGCAGCTGGTCCACCTCGACGAGACCGCAGCGCAGGCGCTGGCCACCGGACTGCGCGGTGCGAGCTACGCCGTCCAGAGTGTCGAGTCCAAGCCGTACAGCCGCAAGCCCTACCCGCCCTTCCGCACCACGACGATGCAGCAGGAGGCCGGTCGCAAGCTCGGTTTCACCGCGCAGCGGGCGATGTCGGTAGCCCAGGACCTTTACGAGGGCGGGTTCATCACCTACATGCGTACGGACTCCTCGGTGCTGTCCCAGACCGCGATCACCGCCGCCCGCAACCAGGTCCGCCAGCTGTTCGGCGCCAGCTACCTGCCCGACAAGCCGCGCGTCTACGCGAGCAAGGTCAAGGGCGCGCAGGAGGCGCACGAGGCGATCCGACCCGCCGGCGACGCCTTCCAGACCCCGGCCCAGACCAAGCTGACCGGTGACCAGTTCCGTCTCTACGAGCTGATCTGGATGCGCACCGTCGCCTCGCAGATGAAGGACGCCGAGGGTCAGTCCATCACCGTCCGGATCGACGCGACCCGCCCGGCCGCCGAGGTCTGCCGGTTCACCGCGTCCGGCCGCACGATCACGTTCCACGGCTTCCTCAAGGCCTACGTGGAGTCCCACGACGACGACTCGGCCTCCGACGACGCCCAAACGCGGCTGCCGCAGCTGGCCCAGGGCCAGTCCCTGCGGCCCGACAGCGTCACCGCCTCCGGCCACGAGACCCGGCCGCCGGCCCGCTACACCGAGCCGTCGCTGGTAGCCAAGCTGGAGGAGCTGGAGATCGGCCGGCCCTCGACCTACGCCTCGATCATCCGCACCATCACCTCGCGCGACTACGTGTTCAAGAAGGGGTCGGCGCTGGTGCCGACCTGGCTGGCCTTCGCGGTCACGCGGCTGCTGGAGGAGCACTTCCCCAAGCTGGTGGACTACAAGTTCACCGCCGAGATGGAGCAGGTCCTCGACCAGATCGCCGAGGGTCACGCGGCCCGGCTCGGAGTGCTGACCGACTTCTACTTCGGCTCGCCCGAGGGCGATGGTGACCGTGCGAGGGGGGACCACGAAGGGCTGCAGCGGCTGGTGTCGGAGCTGGGCGACATCGACGCCCGCAAGCTCTCCACCTTCCCGATCGGGGACCTGGAGGACGAGAGCGAGATCGTGGTCCGGGTCGGGCGCTACGGCACCTACGTCGAGGACGCGGAGGCCCGTCGGGCAGGAGTCGACGACGAGCTGCCGCCCGACGAGCTCACCCTCGAGCTGGCCCGCGAACTGCTGAGCAAGCCGATGGGCGAGGAGCGTGAGCTCGGCGTCGACCCCGAGACCGGCAACACCGTGGTCGCGCGCAACGGCCGCTTCGGTCCCTACGTGACCGAGCTCCTCCCCGAGGACGCGCCGAAGAACGCGAAGGCCCGGACTGGTTCGCTGTTCGCCTCGATGAGCGTGGAGACGGTCGCGCTGGAGCAGGCGCTGGAGCTGATGAGCCTGCCGCGGGTGGTCGGCCTGGACGGCGACGGCCTCGAGATCACCGCCCAGAACGGCCGCTACGGCCCCTACCTGAAGCGCGGTACCGACTCGCGGTCGCTGACGGGTGAGGACCAGATCTTCTCGATCACCCTCGAGGAGGCCCTGGCCATCTACGCCCAGCCCAAGCAGCGGGGCCGGGCCGCCGCGAAGCCGCCGCTGAAGGAGCTGGGCCCCGACCCGGTCTCCGGCGCGCCGATGGTGATCAAGGACGGCCGCTTCGGGGCGTACGTGACCGACGGCGAGTTCAACGCGACCCTGCGCCGCGACGACGAGATCGAGACCATCACGCCCGAGCGGGCCGCGGAGCTGCTGGCGGAGAAGCGGGCCAAGGGTCCGGCACCGAAGAAGCGCGCCCCGGCCAAGAAGTCGGCCCCGGCGCGCAAGACGGCGGCGAAGAAGGCTCCCGCCAAGAAGGCCGCGGCGAAGAAGGCCCCGGCCAAGGCGCCGGCCGCGGAGGCCGGAGCGCGCTGAGCCGTCAGGACGGGGCTCGGTCGGTGTGCCAGGCTGACCCCGTGCCCCGGGAAGCGTCGTGACCGAACGTCGGGGTGGCATCGCGTCCGGCTGGCCGGCCGAGCGTCCGACGCAGGAGCGTTCGCCGGCCGAGCGGGCCGCCCCGCTGGTTCCGACGCCGGCGCCCCGCCGCGTCCGGCCGCCCGGCCAGCGGCTGTACGACATGCCCTACAGCGCGGTCGAGCCGCGGCTGGTCAACCCGGCGTTCGGGCTGCGCAACCTGGTCACGCGGGTCGGTCACAACGCTGCGTACGAGATCGACGTCACGCTGCTGGACGCTCCGGATCACCGACTGATCCGCTCCGGCGTGCTGCTGGCGCACCGGGTGCTCGACGGCCGCGGCGAGTGGTACCTGACCGCGCCCGACTGGCAGCCGCTGCTGCCCAAGGACCGGATCGAGACGATGGGTCACGCCGACCTGCCCGAGGAGCTGGCCGACCTGATCCGGCCGCTGCGTCGCCGTGCCGCGCTGGGACCGGTGGCCGCGCTGCGCTGCGACCGGCGCGAGTTCGCGCTGCGCGCCGACCACGGGGCGACCGTCGCCCTGCTGCGCGACGACAAGGTGACGGTGCGCCGGGGTGGTTTGACCACCGCCCGCTACCGCGAGGTGATGCTGACCCCGGTCGGGCCGGGGCTGGACGACGAGCAGACAGCGTGGCTGGACCGGGCGCTGGTGGGTGCCGGTGCCACCGAGGTGACCCGGTTCCCGCGACTGGTCACCCGGCTGGGTGCTCCGGCGACCAGCCCGAGCGACGTCGGCGAGCCCGGACCGTTCGAGCCCGACGGCTCGTTCCGCAGGTTCGTCGGCCAGCTGGTCGGCCTCCGGCTGCGCCGGATGGTCGAGGCCGACCTGGCCGTCCGCGGCGGCGACCTGCGGGCGTGCGAACGGCTGGTCGACCAGGCCCGGTTGCTGCAGGCCGAGCTGGCCGGCGTCAGCCTGGCGCTGGCGGCCAGCTGGCCTGAGGAGGTGGCCGACGAGCTCGAGTGGATGCTCCCCGGGCAACCACTGACGGCCGCCCAGCTGGCGACCCGGATCCGGGGCGAGCGCTACCTGGCGCTGCTGGACCGGCTGGTGGCCGCGGGACGCGGGCCGCGGGCCGCCGACAGCACCAACGGCACGGCCGCCCAGGTGGTCGCCCGGCTGGTGCAGACGGCACTGGATCGAACTCAGGTCGCCGTCGATGCCTCGACGGTCGACCCGGAGGACCTGGCGGCCTGGGACGAGGTGCGACGGGCGGTCGGCCTGGTCGACGCCGCGGCTGCCGTGGCGGTGCACGTGCTGCCCGACCGCGCGGCCGCGGTCAGCCGCCGGCTGGCCAAGCCGCGCCGGCTCCTGGCCCGGGCCGCCGCCGGCCACCTCGCCGCCACCGAGGTCGCCGGCCTCACCCCGGAGCAGGCGTTCGCGGCGGGCCGCGTCTACGAGCAGGCCTTGGAGCAGACCCGGCAGGCGCGGACGGCGTTCGTCAGGGCCTGGACCAAGGCCGGCCGGAAGCTCACCGGGTGAGCGGGGCGTTCGTCGTCTTCGAGGGCGGCGACGGCGTGGGCAAGACGACCCAGGTGGACCGGCTCTGCCGCCGGCTCGAGAGGACCGGACGCGAGGTCGTCCGCACCTTCGAGCCCGGGGACTCTCCGGCGGGCCACCGGATCCGTGCTCTCGTGCTGGACCCGGCGACCGGCGACCTGGACCCGCGTGCGGAGGCCCTGCTCTACGCCGCCGACAAGGCCCAGCACCTGCACGCCGTGGTGCGACCCGCGCTGGACCGCGGTGCGGTGGTGGTCTGCGACCGCTACGTCGACTCGATGCTCGCCTATCAGGGCGCCGGTCGGGTGCTGGCGGCGGCCGAGGTCGAGCAGGTGGCGCGGTGGGCGACCCAGGACCTGCGTCCGGACGTGACGGTGCTGCTGGACGTGGACCCCCGGCAGGCGGTCCAGGCCAAGGCCGATCTCGACCGGGTCGAGGCGGCCGGGCTGACGTTCCACGAGCGGGCCCGCGCGCACTTCCTGGAGCTCGCGGGCCGGGACCCGTCACGGTACCTGGTGCTGGCCGCACGCCGCGGCCGCGACGAGCTGGCCGAGGAGATCTGGCTCCGCGTCCAGCGGGTGCTGTCCCGCGCCGGAGGTGGGGCGGTAGTGTCACCGCGCTCGGGCAGACTTGAGCCGTGACCAGCGCTCCCGCCCCGACCCCGTCCCCGGCCGCGTCGGTGATGGCTTCCGGCGTCTGGGCCGATCTCGTCGGACAGGACGCCGCTGTGGCCACACTGCGCCGGGCGGTGGCGGGCGAGCCGCACGCGATGAGCCACGCCTGGCTGGTCACCGGGCCGCCCGGCTCGGGGCGCTCGAACGCTGCGCGTGCGTTCGCGGCGGCGCTGCAGTGTCCCGACGGCGGCTGCGGGGTCTGCACCGAGTGCCGGACCGCCCTCTCCGGTGCCCATCCCGACGTGACCCTGGTCCGGACCGAGATGCTGTCGATCGGGGTGGACGAGGTCCGGGACCTCGTGCGGCGGGCGGCCATGAGCCCGACCCACCGCCGACGCCAGGTCATCGTGGTCGAGGACGCCGACCGGGTCACCGAGCGCGGCGCGGACGCCCTGCTCAAGAGCATCGAGGAGCCGGCGCCGCTCACGGTGTGGGTGCTGTGCGCGCCGATGCCTGACGACGTGGTGGTGACCATCCGCTCACGCTGTCGCAGCCTGGTGCTGCAGACCCCGGGCACGGCTGCGGTGGCGGCCCTGCTGCAGCAGCGGGACGGGGTGGAGCCCGAGCTGGCCGCGTACGTGGCCCGGGTCGCCCAGGGTCATGTCGGCCGGGCCCGGGCGCTCGCGCGGGACGAGGGGGCGCGGCAGCGGCGTCGTCAGATCCTGCAGATCCCGGCCGAGCTGCACGACCTGGGAGCCTGCCTCACCGCGGCGGCCACCCTGGTGGAGGCCTGCGCAGCGGAGGCGACGGCAGCGACGGCGGCCGTCGACGCCCGCGAGCGCGCCGCGCTCGAGGAAGCGCTCGGATTCGGCACCCGGGGGGCGCGGCCACGCCAGGCACAATCAGCCATGAAAGAGCTGGAAGACCAGCAGAAAGCGCGGGCGAAACGCTTTCAACGTGACGCTATCGATCGTGCTCTGACAGAGTTGACCGGCTTTTACCGCGACGTTCTCAGCGTTCAGACGCGGTCCGGTGCGCCGCTCGTGAACAGCGATCTCGAACCGTCGGTGAAGGTGCTGGCGCGGCGCTCCAGTGCCGAGGCCACCCTGCGCCGCATCGACGCCCTGCTGGGGTGCCGGACGGCTCTGGAGGGCAACGTCGCCCCGCTGCTGGCCGTCGAGTCCACCCTCATCGCTCTGGTCGAAGGATGAGCAGACATCACGCGGGGACTCGAATTTCCACGGCAGGTGCAGTAACGTTGCCCTCGGTTGCCGGAGGGGACGAACCCCCGAGCGTCCTCTCCGACAACTGAAACCGTAGATCGACCCGAACCCCAGGGCTGGTGCCCTGGGGTTCTGTCGTCCCCGGGCCCGATCCCCGCAGGGGGCTTCCGAGCCGGAGATGCGTCGTGGCCGGGTGAGCGGGCCACGCCACGTACCGCCTTTCGAGCTCCGCTCGGACGCTGCGGATGGCGACTATCCGAAGATCGACCGCTCGATCACGGGTCCAAGGCCGCACTGATCGCCCGTGATTGCTTCGGAATCAGTCGTCGACGTCCAGCCGGATCTGGCCCCGCGCAAGGGGTTGCGCCCAGAGGGGCGCGACCTCTACCTTGATCCCGGTCCGTGATCGGTTCGTGATCGAACGGTGTTGAGAGCGTGACCTGGTAGGACCTGACTGCTGCTCGGGCCAGCAGTCGGGACGCGGGTCCGTCACGTCGAGCTTCGCTGGACGGGCTCCCTGGTCGAGACGGTCTCGGGCGCAGCGAAGGCGGAGGAACCAGCGGCGCCCTGGGCTCAGGGCGCCTGGGGTAAAGCGTATTCCCGGGACATTTTCCGGGGCCGCCGGGCACCTGATCGTCCGAACCCGTCAGCTAACTTCGCAGACGTCAGTCAGGAAAGGTGAGACGTTGTCGACGTCACTTGCGCGGGCCAGTTGCCGCATCCTCAACCCTCTTCTTCGTCGCGTGGTCGGCATCTTCGCCGCGGTGGCTCTGGCCGTGGGTATCAGCGCCGCCGGGGCTGCCCCCGCGAGTGCGAAGACCGTCTGGGACAAGGTCGCCTCGTGCGAGAGCGGAGGCCGTTGGAAGATCAACACCGGCAACGGCTACTACGGCGGACTGCAGTTCGCCTCCCGGACCTGGAAGGGCTACGGCGGCGGAAAGTACGCGGGCAAGGCCAACCACGCCAGCAAGCCCGAGCAGATCGCGATCGCCCGGCGGGTGCTGGCCGGGCAGGGTGCCGGAGCCTGGGCCAGCTGCGGGCGGCGTGCGCACCTGACCAAGAGCAACGGCAAGGCGAACAAGCACGCCACCCCGTCGACGAACCCGGGCGCGAAGAAGAAGGCGGTCAAGAAGAAGACCGTCAGCTGGACCAAGAAGGCGGCCTCCGGCTCGAAGCACCAGGCCGGCACCGCTCGGGTCCGCCAGGGCGACACCCTCGCCAAGATCGCCCGCCGCTACTCGGTCAAGGGTGGCTGGAAGGGCTTGTGGAAGATGAACAAGAAGTCGGTGCCCGACCCGAACCGGATCAGCATCGGCGAGGTCCTGAAGATCGCGTAGACGTTCCCTGGCGCGGGTGGGACCTGCCCCCCAGTACGCCCACCCGTGGAAGCCCGGCAGACCCGCATCTGCCGGGCTTCCGTTCTCCCGAGGCGCTTTCTCTTCTCGCGGGGGCGACTTAGTCTGGGCCGGTGGCCCGGGTGATGGCAGTCTCGTTCGAGCGCTACGGGCGGCTCTACTACCTCGACCCGGGCGAGCGCGACTACCGCGTGGGTGACCGGGTGCTGGTGCCCACCGAGTCCGGACCCGAGGTCGCCGAGTGCGTCTGGGCGCCGGAGTGGGTGGAGGACGGTGGTTTCTCGGACCTGCCGCAGTGTGCGGGAGTGGCCGAGGAGGCGCACCTCGAGCGCGACGCGACCAACCGCCGGCGCCGCGCGCAGGCCAAGCTGGTGGCCAAGCAGCTGATCCGGGCGCACGAGCTGCCGATGAAGGTGGTCGGGATCGACTACGTCGACTCCGGCGACAGCTACGACGAGCTGACCGTCGTCTACTTCACGGCGCCGCAGCGGGTGGATTTCCGGGTCCTGGTCGGCGAACTGGCCCGGGCGCTACGGACCCGGATCGACCTGCGTCAGGTCGGCTCACGCGACGGCGCCCGGCTGACCGGTGGCCTCGGCAGCTGCGGCCGGGACCTCTGCTGCGCGACGTTCCTCAAGGACTTCGAGCCGGTGAGCCTGCGGATGGCCAAGACGCAGGACCTGCCGCCCAACCCGATGAAGATCTCGGGGGCCTGCGGCCGGCTGATGTGCTGCCTCAAGTACGAGCACCCGCTCTACGTCGAGTTCGCCGAGCAGGCGCCCCGGGTCGGCGCGAAGGTGAGCACCCCGGACGGCGACGGCGTCGTCGTCGGCCACTCCGTGCCCGCCGACGCGGTGCTGGTCCGGATGAATGCCGGTGGCACGGTCTCGAGCTGCTCCCGCGCCGGCGTCTGCGGCTCCCGCGAGGTCTTCGCCACCCGGACCGCGCCCCTCCCCGAGCCCGAGGGGCCCCCCGCCCCGCCCCGCAAGCGCCGCCACCGCCGCCACCAGGACCCCACCGCTTCCTGAGCCGTCGCCGTTCCCTGAGCCGTCGCTGTTCCCTGAGCCTGTCGAAGGGCGCCACGTAGGCTCGCACCATGCCCGCCGCGCCCCGACGTCAGCGGCGGGCCGTCCTGACCGTGCTGCTCGCCGTCGGCCTCGCCGCCTGCTCGGCTCCTGCTCCAGCCCCCGAGCCGGCGCCGTCGCCACTGGTCACCCCGACGGCGCTGCCCTCGCCGTCGGCCACGGGTCGTCCGGTCCAGCCGGTACCAGACGTCCGACCGGCCGGGTTCACCGACCCACCTGCGGGTTCGGGCCTGGACCGGTACCGCCGGCAGGCGCTGCGCTGGCGGCCCTGCGCCAAGGGGGTGAGCTGTGCCTCCGTCTTGGCCCCGCTGGACTACGCCGACCCGGACGGGACGGCGATCACCCTGGCCCTCGCCAAGCGCGACGCCACGGCGCCCGACCGGCTGGGCACGCTGTTCGTCAATCCGGGCGGGCCGGGCGGCTCCGGTCGCGGCTACGCCGCCGGCTTCAACGCCAAGGGTCTCGAGCGCTACGACGTGGTCGGCTGGGACCCGCGAGGCGTCGGTGCGTCGACACCGGTGACCTGTTTCGGCTCCGCCGAGCTGGACCGGTACTTCTCCGTCGACGTCTCACCGGACGACGCCGCGGAGGAGCAGCGGCTGCAGGCCGAGAACTACGCCTTCGGTACCTCGTGCCTGGCGCGTTCGGGTTCGCTGCTGGAGCACATCTCCACGGCGGCGACGGTGCAGGACCTCGACCTGCTCCGCGGCCTGGTCGGGGACGCGAGGCTCAACTACCTCGGCGCCTCCTACGGAACCCAGATCGGCGCGCTCTACGCCCAGACCTACCCAGACCACGTCGGCCACCTGGTCCTCGACGGCGCCGTCAACATCTCCGGCGACAAGGTCAGCCAGATCGAGGGATTCGAGCGCGCCCTGACCCACTTCGCCGCGTGGGCCGCGACCGCCGCCGGGCGCCCGCTCGGAGCCGGCCAGACAGAGGTCCTGAGCCGGGTCCGCACGCTGCTGACCGGTCTGGACGGCCGTCCGCTGCCGGTGGGCGACCGGCAGCTGAGCCAGGCCCAGGGCGTCCAGGGAGTCGTGGACCCGCTCTACGAGCGCGACGACTGGCCGCGGCTGCTCAAGGCTCTCGAAACGGCCGAGAAGGGGAACGGGCGCGACCTGCTGGAGCTGGCCGACGCGGGCAACTTCCGCAGCAGCAACGGCACCTACGGCCAGATCGTCGACGCCTTTCCGGCCATCCGCTGCCTGGACAGCCAGGACACCAGCGTGGCTGCGGCGGAGCGGGAGGCCAAGCGGGACGGCGAGTTGGCGCCCCTGCTGGGCCCGTTGGCCGGCCCGGACCTGGTCTGCCCGCTCTGGCCGGTCGCCCCGGCGCCCAAGGAGCCGAAGATCACCGCGACGGGGGCCCGGCCGATCGTCGTGGTGGGCACCACCGGCGACCCGGCCACCCCGTACGAGGACGCGGTGGGCATGGCCCACCAGCTGAGCTCCGGCGTCCTGGTCACCCTCGAGGGTGAGGGGCACACCGCGTACGGCCAGAGCAGCTGCATCCGTGGTCTCGTCGACGCCTACCTCGTCCAGGACCAGGTTCCGCCCGACGGTGTCCGCTGTACCTCCTGACCCTCGCGACCCGTCCTGAGCCTCATCACAGCGTCCTGAGCCTGTCGAAGGCCCACGCAGTGGTTACGCACGTCCCCTCATCGGTCAGGTGGGCTCGCCGTAGCTGACCGCTGAGGTGCCGTTCCCGGCCCCGTCGTTGTTGGTTGCCGTGAAGGCGTAGGTCACCCCGCCGCCGGCGGCCAGACCCACGGTGACCAGCGTCGCGCCGGCGAGCCAACGCCGGGTCCGCCAGTGCGTGGGCGTCTTCTCGGGTTCGGTCGCGCTCTGCGCGCCTGGGGCGCCCTGCTCGGGCTGGGGGGCCTGGTTGTCGGTCATGGGAGTCACCCTTCGGGTCGGCGGGTCGTTCGAGTTCGGCGTGGTGGATGCGCCTCCCGGGCCCCGTCGAGCCCGGGATGCGCACGCCCCCAGACCACCGGAGCCGCCTGTGCCGGACACGGACCAGGGCTGTGAGCAGGCTGCGAGCCCGCGTCCATCCGCTTCGACTAGAGCTCCGCGGCTCGATATAGTGGGCGACCGTGCCACGCGGCCCCGGCCGCGGCGCACTCGCCGCCTTAGCTCAGATGGCAGAGCAACGCACTCGTAATGCGTAGGTCCGGGGTTCGATTCCCCGAGGCGGCTCAGCGTCAGTGTATGCCTTCGGGTGATGGTTGACATGGCTGCTGCGGTTGATGTTTTACATGG
>NZ_CAXTHT010000017.1:0-29954 GCF_964244285.1 uncultured Friedmanniella sp. | reverse complement strand
CCACACCATCGGGGGTTGGGGTGACGACGAAGATTCTTCGGCGCTGGTTGGCGCTGGCGTTGGCGGGGTTGGCGGTGGTTGGGTCGGTGGTGCTGACGGCCGGGCCGAGCTATGCGTCTGACAGCGCCAAGGTGTACGTGGTGCAGGGGCTGCCCGGCCAGACGGTGGACGTGGCCGTCGACGGGCACGTGGTGGCGCGGGCGGTCAAGACGGCTGCGGTGGTCGGACCAATCGCGGTCAAGCCCGGCAGTCGCAAGGTGACCTTCTCCGACGACGGCAAGGTGCTGCTCGAACGGATGTTCTCGGTCAAGGCGAAGTCGAGCTGGGACGTCGTGGTCCACCTGCCGGCGGCGTCCAAGAGCAAGCCGGCCGTGACCGTGTTCCGGAACGACACCTCGGCCGTGCCCGCCGGCAAGGCGGACCTGGTGGTGGCGCACACCGCCCAGGTCGCTCCCGCGGACATCCGCGTGGACGGCAAGGTGCTCTTCAAGAACGTGGCGAACGGCCAGTCGTTGAACCTGGTGGTACCGGTGCAGACGTACAAGGTGGCCATCGTGCCGGCCGGCAAGGCCAAGCCTGTCCTGCTCGGTCCGGTCGACCTGACGGTCAAGGGTGGCGCGCTCAACCGCGTCTACGCACTGGGCAACCCGGCGGACAACACGATGAACGTCGCGGTGCACGTCATCGACACCGGCACCAGCGGCTCCAAGAAGCCGCAGCGGGTGGACACCGGGACGGGCGGCCAGGCCGTCGGGCTGAAGTCGCTCGCGTCGTTCTGGCGTTGAGGCGCGGCCGGCTCGCCGGGGCCGCGGTCGTGCTGGCCTTCGGGCTGGCGGGCTGCGGCAGCCCGGTGACGCCGGGTTCGGCCGGTCTGCCGGAACCAGCCGCGTCCACGCCCTCCAGCGTCCCGAGCTCGACCGCGCCGCCCGAGCCGGTACCCAGCGCACGCGTGGGCGCGGCTGCCCCCAGCACCCGGGTCCGGTTCGTCCCGACCTCGGTCGTGCTGTCGGGTGGCGCCACGGCGGTGGTGGAGCCGGCAGCGACGGTGGGCGGTGAGCTGAAGGTGCCCGAGAACGTCCAGCACGTCGGGTGGTGGGACGGTAGCGCCGAGGCCGGTGACCCGTTCGGGACCACGGTGATCGCGGGTCACGTCGACTCCGCGACCGAGGGTCTCGGCTTCTTCTCCCGGCTGCTGGCGGTCAAGAAGGGCCAGGTGGTCACCGTCACGCACGGTCACCACCGCGCCCGCTACCGCGTCACGTCGGTCAAGACGGTCAAGAAGCAGGCGCTGGCCACCTCGAGCTCGGCCTTCGACCAGCTGGGCGACCACCG
Organism: uncultured Friedmanniella sp.; assembly: GCF_964244285.1. NCBI lineage: Bacteria > Bacillati > Actinomycetota > Actinomycetes > Propionibacteriales > Nocardioidaceae > Friedmanniella > uncultured Friedmanniella sp. The sequence goes on along the minus strand of NZ_CAXTHT010000017.1, from coordinate 28,622 downwards.
CCTGGTGCTGATCACCTGTGGCGGGGCCTACCGGGCCGACCGGGGCGGCTACGACAGCAACGTCGTCGTCACCGCCGCGCCGCTCGGTCCGGCTCGCTAGCTCCGGCTCGGTTGTCCCGCCCGAGCTGCAGTTAGCTGCTCGCCTCGGCGCTGACGGGGTCGGACGACCCGCCGCCACCGGAGCGACGGCGACGACGCCGACGCTTGGGCGCGTCACCGGACTCGACCGACTCGACGACCGTCGGGGCCTCCGAGGATGCGGGGGCGGTGCCGGTCCCGGCCTCGGTACCTTCGGTCTGGCCACCGTTGCGGGTACGGCTGCGCTTGCGGGGCTGGCCCGAACGCTGGGCCCGACGCTCCTCCCAGCTGGGGCCGCTGCCACGCTCGGCCCGGACCGGCGCCGGCGGCTCGTTGATCCGGCCCTTGGCGCTGCGGTCGATGCCGAGGTCGTGGAAGAGGTGCTCGGAGGTGGAGTAGGTCTCCTCCGGCTCCTCGAACGGCAGCCCGAGGGTGTTGTTGATGACCTTCCACCGCGTCCGGTCTGCCCAGTCCACGAAGGTGATGGCGATGCCAGACGCCCCGGCGCGCCCGGTCCGACCGATCCGGTGCACGTAGGTCTTGTCGTCCTCGGGGCACTCGTAGTTGATCACGTGGGTGACGTCGGTGACGTCGATCCCGCGGGCCGCCACGTCGGTGGCCACGAGCACGTCGGCCTCGCCGCTGCGGAAGCGCTTCAGCGCCTTCTCCCGCAGCACCTGGGACAGGTCACCGTGGATGGAGGTGGCGCTGAACCCGCGCTCGGCCAGGTCGTCGGAGACCCGCTGCGCCGACCGCTTGGTGCGGCAGAAGATCATCACCCGGTTGCGGTTCTCGGCCTGCAGGATGCGGGCCACCACCTCGGGCTTGTCGAGGTCGTGCGCCTGGTAGACGAACTGGGCCGTCGCCGGGACGGTGGTGGAATCCTCCGCGGACTCGGCCCGGATGTTCACCGGGTGCCGCAGGTGGCGGCGGGCCAGGGTGACGATCGCGGACGGCATGGTCGCGGAGAACAGCATGGTCTGCCGGAGCTCGGGAGTCTTGGCCAGGATCCGCTCGACATCGGGCAGGAAGCCCAGGTCGAGCATCTCGTCGGCCTCGTCCAGCACCAGGACCTTGATGTGGCTCAGGTCCAGCGCGCGACGGTCGGCCAGGTCGAGCAGCCGCCCGGGCGTGCCGACGACCACCTCGACGCCGGACTTCAGCGCGTCCAGCTGGGGCTCGTAGCCCATCCCGCCGTACAGCGTGACCACGCGGGCCTTGCGCTGCGCGGCCGCGACGGACATGTCCTTGCTCACCTGGCTGGCCAGCTCACGGGTCGGCGCGACGATCAGGGCCTGCGGGGCACCCGGCTTGGACAGGGACTCGAAGTCGCGCTCCTCCGGCACCACGATCCGCTGCAGCATCGGGATGCCGAAGGCGAGCGTCTTGCCCGTACCCGTCCGCGCCTGACCGATCATGTCGGTGCCCGTGAGGGCGATCGGGATGGCCATCGACTGGATCGGGAACGGGTGCACGATGCCGACCTCGCTGAGCGCGTCGACGATGGTGTCGAGCACGCCGAGGTCGGCGAAGGTCTGCTGGAGCACCGGCTTGGGGATGGTCACCGCGTCGATGTCGGACTGGTCGGTGCTGGACTGGGGGTCGAGCTCGCTCGGGTCGAGCTGCTCGAACGTGTCGCTGGTCAGGATGGTCGCCTTCGCTTGCGGAGATCGGACGGTCACACCTGGTCCGCCCGCCCTCGAGGGGGAGCGGTGCCGCGGGCGCTCCGGCCACCCGGCTAGACCACCGCTGCGGCGCTCACCGACGGTGCTGCGAGCCACGCTGGAGCGCGGCACCACGAACCTCAGGCAAGAACCAGGGACGCATCACCTGATGCGTTCATGGACTATCCTACCTGGTCGCGCCCGTTCGACCGCACTCGTCGACCCGACCGGCGCCGCCGTACTGGTTAGGCTGCGACGGTGGAGCACGCCGAGGAGGACCCGACGGAGCCGGACCTGACCCTCGCGGACGACCCCGACGCGGCGTATCGACGGGGTGCGCTGGACCTGCTCGGCATCCTCGCTTACGGGGCGCTGGCCGCCTTCGACCGGCTGGCGGAGGACGCACGGCTGGCTCCGACGCTGGCCGACAAGGCGTCCCTGGCCTCTATGGCGGCCCACCAGGTCACGCACTTCGAACGCGTCGGTGCGCGGCTGGCCGAGTTCGACGTCGACGTGATGACGGCAATGAAGCCGTTCCACGAGCCGTTCAACACCTTCCACGACCACACCCGCCCGAAGGACTGGCTGGAGGGCCTGGTCAAGGCCTACGTCGGCGACGGGATCGGGGCCGACTTCTACCGCGAGGTGGCGGCGTTCGTGGACGCCGACACCCGGGCCCTGGTGCACGAGGTGCTGGCCGACGAGGGCCACGCCGACTTCGTGGTCGAGCACGTCCGGGCCGCGATCAAGGCGCAGCCCCGCGTGGCCGGCCGGCTCGCGCTGTGGGGCCGACGCCTGGTGGGGGAGGCCCTCAGCCAGGCCCAGCGGGTCGCCGCCGACCGCGAGGCGCTGACGAGCCTGCTGACCGGGACGGTCGACCGTCCCGGCCTCGACCTGGCCGCGGTCAGCCGGATGTTCTCGCGGCTGATCGAGAACCACACCCGCCGGATGGCGGCGCTGGGGCTGCAGGCCTGAGCGCCGGTCGTCACCGGGTCGAGGGCGGGTCAGAGAGAGCCGAAGCCCACCTTGCGAGCGTGCTCCTCGCCCAGGTCGACGTAGGCGATCTTGGAGGAGGGGATGAGCACCCGGCGGCCCCGCTCGTCGGTGACGGTGAAGACGCCCTCGCTGCCGATGGCCTCGGCGAAGGCCCGCTCGACGGCGGCGGCGGTCTCGGTGGTCTCCACCACGACCTCGCGGTTGACGTGCTGGATGCCGACCTTGATCTCCACAGATCCTCCTGAATCTCCTCGACGGCCCGTCCGGGCCGTCGAGCTCGCCTCCACCGTGCCACATCGCCCCGCCGGAGGCCGAACCTGTTCGCCCACAGCGTTCGCGGCGCCCGACCACGGCGCTGGCCAGGCCGGGTCAGGTCAGGGTGGCGCGTTCCTCCTCCGTCGCCGTGCGGATGACCAGTCGGGTCCAGGCCCCGACGTAGACCCGGTCGTCGGACTTCAGCTCGTGCTTGGTGCCGACCGGAACGGGGTCCTTCGGCAGCGTCCCGCTGGCCGGCCCCGCGAAGGTGCCGTTGGCCGAGTCGAGGTCCTCGACCCACCAGCGCGAGCCGTCGGTGGTGAGCTGGCTCTGGCGCCGGCTGACCCCGGTGTCGCTCTCGCAGTCGACGTCGGGGTGGATGTTGCGGCTGACCGAGGTCCGGCCGACCAGCAGCGAGCGGCCCCGCAACGGCCGGACCACCGGGGCCCCGGCCGAGGGCAGTGAGTCCGGGCTCTCCTGAGCGGCGTACCAGGCCGGGTCGATCCAGACCTCGACGACCCAGGAGAAGTCGCCCTCGGGCGTCGTGGCTGCTTTCGCCGCCTCCGGCACCGGCGGGGCGGCCTCGGGCGGCGGTGCGGCCTCGGGCGGCGGTGACGCTGCGTCGGGCGGGACCAGCGCCTCCGGTGGGTCCAGCGGCCGCGGCATGCTGCCGGTGGTGAAGTCGTAGCCGCAGGCCTCGCAGAAGAGCGCGTCGGTGGCGTTCGCGGTCCCGCAGCTGGGGCAGGCCTGGGTGCCGGTCGCCGCAGCCGGGGCCGGGCCGCCGGATACGGCAGGGGTCGCTCCCGCCTCCGCGAGGGGGGCACCGCAGACGTCGCAGTAGTCGGTCGCCGACGAGGGATGGCCGTTCGGGCAGGTAGCCATCTCAGCCACGCACCCGCGTGGTCTTCGTCGAGGCGGTGTCCAGCGCCATCTCGTCGGCGCGCTCGACAGCGCGCTTGAGCCGGACCGTTCCGGTGTCCTGGTCGTCGATGTCGACCACCTTGCGGAGCCGGCTGGTGGCCTCCTCGTTCCCGGTGGCCGCAGCCAGCTGGACCGCGCGGCCGAGCTTGGTGGTCGCGGTCTCCACGTCACCGGCGGCCTTGGCCGCCAGCCCCTGCTGGATCGCGTCGGCCAGCTCGGTCTGCCCGGTGTAGTGGGCCACGGCCGGGTTGATCCGGGTGGTGAGGGAGTCGTCGTCGGACCAGCGGGCCTTGACCAGCCCGGAGGCGACGACCTGGTCGCCGACCGCCAGCTGCACCCGGGCACCCAGCTGCTCCTGGCCGATCGCCTTGGCCGACAGCCGGACGGCCACGTGGTAGTCGCGCGACTCGTCGCCCCACGAGCCCGTCGGGTAGCCGCCGGTCAGCGGGTTGACCGTCACGCGACGGGCGGTCAGGTCCTCCACGGTGGGGGAGACCTGTCGGACGAACAGCACCTGCGCGCCCTGCGGCGCCCAGACCCGGAGCTGCGCCTCGGCCACGCCGCGGCTCATCGACTGCTGCATCAGGGCGGCGAACACCGGTCGCATCTGCGCTGCGTCGGGGATGATGTCGACGGTCCCGAGCAGCGCCTGGGCGATCCGGCGGACCTCCTCGACCTGCCAGTCGACGCCGACGCCGCGGCAGTCGCACTGGAAGCGGCCGGTGACCGCGGCGATCGCGGCGCTCAGCTGCTGCGGGGTCTCGTTGTGGTTCTCACCGTCGGTGAGCAGGATCGCGTGCCGCTGCGCGAGCTGGGGGACCGAGTCGAACAGCCGACCGGCCAGCGTCAGCCAGGTGCCCATCGCCGTGCCGCCGTCGGCTCGGAACTGGGCGATCGCCTGGTGGGCGGCGTAGCGGGCGCCGGGGTCCATCCGGACCATCCCGGCCCCCGTCCGTACCGGGGGAAAGGCGAGGTAGGCCTGGTGGGTGCCGGCCACCACGGCGAAGATCGTGCCGTCGAGGATCTGGTCGACCGCGGCGGACGCGGCGAGCTTCGCGGCTTCGAGCTTGGTCCGGCCCATGGAGCCGGAGGTGTCGACGATGATGATCTCCCCGGCGTCACCCGACCCGGCCTGACCGGCCGCTCCGGCACCCGAGCAGGTCAGCGTCACGATGGCGTTGACGTCGGTGCCGCCGTCGGGCAGGAACTCGTTCTGGTAGACGCTGGCGCTGAACTCTGCCATGGCGCTGGGGTCCTCCGTCGTCGCTGGTCGGGTCCGGTTCAGTATCACCTACCGGAGGCGCCATCTGGCCCGCGGTCAGCTCCTCCGGCCCGATCCGGCCCTACGATCGCTCTCGTGAGCTACGCCGCCGACCGGGAGCTTCGAGCGGGACGGATCCGCTTCCCCGACATCAGCCCCCGCGCCTACGAGCACCCGGCCGACCGGGGCGCGCTGGTCGCCCTGCGGGCGATCCCCGGCTTCGACGCGGTGCTCAAGGCGGTGCTGGGCGCGATCGGTGAGCGCAGCGTGCGGCTGCTGTACCTGGCCACGGCGGTCCGCGTCTCGGCCCGGCAGTACCCCGAGCTGCACACGATGATCGCCGAGTGCGCCACCACCCTCGACCTGTACCCGGTCCCGGAGCTGTACGTCGTCCAGGACCCGGTGCCCTCGGCGATGGCCGTCGGCACCGACAAGCCGCTGGTCGTGACCACCACCGGGATGCTCCAGCTCGTCGACAGGGCCGGGCTGCGTTTCGTGATCGGGCACGAGGTGGGCCACGTGCTGTCCGGGCATGCGCTCTACCGCACCGTGCTGACCCAGCTGGTGGCCATCTCCGCCTCGATCTCGTGGCTGCCGCTGGGCGCATGGGGGCTGCGCGCGATCGTGCTGGCCCTGCACGAGTGGTACCGCAAGGCCGAGCTCTCCGCCGACCGGGCCGGGCTGCTGTGCATCCAGGACGCCGACCTGGCCCTGCGGGTGCACGCGGCCATGGCGGGGGCGCTCGACCCCGACGACATGGACGTGGCCGGCTTCCTGGACCAGGCGAAGGAGTACCAGGCCAGCGGGGACGTCCGCGACTCGGTGCTCAAGCTGCTGCAGATCTCCGGCCAGACGCATCCGATGGCGGCGCTGCGGGCCGCCGAGCTGCAGCAGTGGGCCGCGGGCAGGGAGTACCGCGCCATCCTGGCCGGTGACTACCCGCGGCGCAGCGAGGACCGGGAAGCGCCGATCGGGGAGGACGTGCGCGCCGCGGCCGCCTCCTACCAGAAGGCGTTCAGCACCTCGGCGGACCCGCTCGTCAGCCTGGTGGGCAAGCTCGGCGGAGTGCTGGGGTCGGCCGGTGGCGCCGCGGCCAACCGGCTGCGCGACTGGTGGCAGGCTCCGGGCAAGCCGCCTGACCACTAGGCAAGCGCTGGCCGCGACAGGTTCAGGAAACGGGGGAGTGGCGGGCGAGCGCGACGGAGATGTTGTCGCGGCCGCCCTGGGCGTTGGCCCAGGCGACCAGCGCCTGCGCCAGCGGCAGCGGCGCGCCGCCGGTCTGCGCGCTGGTGGTGGCCACCAGTGCCTGCAGGTCGGGCGCGGCGGAGCAGTAGTTCCAGAGGCCGTCCGAGCAGACCATCAGCCAGCCGGGGACGTGCAGCTCCACCGAACCGGTACGGGGCGAGATGTCGGGGCTGTCCCGACCCAGCCACTTGGTGATGGCGTGCGCCTGCGGTCCGTTCTCGGCTTCGGCACGCGGCACGCCCATCGCGATCCGGACCTGGGCGACGGAGTCGTCGAGGCTGAGCTCCAACGGGTCCCCGGCTCCGGGGTCGGGCAGCCAGTACACGCGGCTGTCGCCGACGTTGCCGTAGACCACGAGGCCTTTCTCGAGCACCGCGGCCGCGAAGGTGCAGGAGGCGGCGTTGTCGCTCTCGGGGGCGGTGTTGGCGATCACGGCCGCGTTGGCCTGGGCGGTGGCGGTGCCCAGGGCCTGGGCCAGGGCCGCGGCCCGGCTGGCGGCCACGCCGAGACCGGTCGGCTGGGAGGCGACGAGGACGTCCCGGGCGCTGCGGGCGCCGGCCAGGGCGGCCACGTCGGAGTCGGTCGAGGTCGAGACGCCGTCGCAGACCACGAGCACCGCCCGCGACCCGGGCATCTCGTCGGCGGCGATCGCGGTCGCGTCCTCGTTGCGGGTGTGCCGGATGCCGCGGTCGCAGCACGCGGCCACCCACGAGGCGGGCTGCTCGACGTAGTGGTCCCGCGGGCTCGCCGCCTTGGTGCCGCAGGTGGTGCAGTAGCCGTCCTCGCCCACCTCCCCGCCGCAGCTGACGCAGGGCGCGGCGACCGTAGCGGCCACGGTGGCCGAGGTGGTGGCGGTGGCGCTCGGGGTGACCGGTCGGCTGAGCTCGACCGGGCTCTCGGCGCCGTCGGGCCCGAGCGGGGTCACGTCCGCGGTCGGCGTCAGGGGAGCTCCGCAGGCCTCGCAGAAGCGTTCGGTGGTGGCCACCTCGGTGCCGCACGAAGGGCAGCGGGTCTGCGTCGTCGCCGCGGCACCGGCAGCCGCCATCAGCGGTTCGCTCATCGGCCTGCCACTCTCGTCGTCCTGACCCTCAACGGAGGCTCCACCTTCGCACGGCGTTCGCCTGGTCGACCAGCGCCCAGCGGCGCTCCTGGTCGGTCTCCGTGCCGGCCAGCTGGCGGTACGTCGTCTCCAGCCCGTCCCGCAGCTCGTCGCTGTTGGCGCCGTAGCTGCCGATCTTCACGGCCTCCTCGGGTCCCTCGCGCTCGACCAGCGCGAGGGCGCGGGAGAGGATCTGGGCCGTGAGCTGAGCCTGCTCCCGGGTCTCCAGCCGGACCCCGTCCAGGCTGGACATCGCCGCCGACAGGGCGGGCAGGGCCTGGGCCGAGGTGTAGAGAGCCTCCGCGCGCAGCCGGCGGGCCTCGGTGAAGCCCCGGCTGGTGGAGGGGATCAGGTCCAGCGCCGCGACCCCGCCGGCCACGTCTGCGCGGGCCAGCCGGATCCGGGCGAGGCCGAATGCGGCGGGAGCGACGTAGTTGGCGTCGGTGCTCGCGCAGGTCGAGTACAGGTTCTCCGCGACGAGATCCTCCCCGCCCCGCTCGCAGGCTAGGCCGAGGGCCAGCTTGGGAGCAAGCTCTCCCGGGACCTGCCCGTAGACGGCGTTGAAGGACGCCTGGGCGGCGGCGAAGTCCTGGCGCGCCAAGGCGGCGAGCCCGCTCACCCAGACCGCGCGCCACTCCCACGGGTCGTCCGCCAGCATCGCCTCGACCGCACGGTCGATCTGGGCCCGCGCGCCCAGCTCCAGGCCGGCCCGGGCCCGGGCCAACCAGACCTCCACCGTGGAGTCCGGCGCGGACTGCAGCACCCGCAGCCGCTCGGCCGGGTCGTCGGCGGCCAGGTTGTTGAGCCACGCGTACTGGGCGTCGCTGGTGTCGGCCCGCAGCACGGGGAGCTGGTCCCACTCGAGGGCGTCGCTGGTCACCGCCGGTGCCTCGAACAGCACCGACGCCGCCGAGGTGAGCGCCGTGCCCGGGGTGGACGCCGCCACCACCTCGCGCAGCACGCCCAGCAGCTGCACCCGGAACTCATCGACCGAGGCGAACCGGTCCGCCGGGTCCGGGGCGCAGGCCTTGGCGATCAGCCGGTAGAGCGAGTCGTGTGCGGTGAAGACCGGCGTCTCCTCCACCGGCGGCAGGGTGGCCACGTAGCGGGTCTGGTAGCCGCGGAACTCCGCCATCAGCACCAGCAGGCTGCGGCCGATGGTGTAGATGTCGGAGGCCACGCTGGTGCCGAGCCGAGCCACCTCCGGAGCCTGGTAGCCGACCGTGCCGTAGATCGCGGACTCGTCGTCGTCCAGCCGACGGACGCCGCCGAGGTCGATCAGCTTGACCGCGTCCCCGACCTGGATGAGGTTGTCGGGCTTGAAGTCGCAGTAGACCAGGCCGAGGTCGTGCAGGTAGGTGAACGCCGGCAGGATCTCCAGGATGTAGGCCAGCGCCTGGTCGACCGGCAGCGGGCTGAACACTCCGCCGTTGGCCCGCATCCGGGACTTGAGGATCTGTTTCAGGGAGACCCCCCCGACGTACTCCATCACGATGTAGCCGGCGCCCTCGTGGCTGACGAAGTTGTAGATCTCGACGATCAGCGGGTGCTCCACCTGCGCCAGGAACTGCCGCTCGATGATCGCCACGGCCATCGCGTCCGCGTCACCGGTGTTCAGCAGGCCCTTCAGCACCACCCAGCGGTCGGAGACGTTGCGGTCCTGGGCGAGGTAGATCCAGCCGAGCCCACCGTGGGCGAGCGCCCCCGCCACCTCGTACTGGGCGGCGACCACGTCGCCAGCCTTCAGCTTCGGGGTGAACGAGTACGCGGCGCCGCAGCGCGCGCAGAACCCCTCCGGCCGTCCGGGCTGGCCGTTGCGGCCGCGGCCGACGGGCGCGCCACAGGTGGAGCAGGTCCGCTTGTCCTCCGGCACCACCGGGTTGGTCAGCACCGCCGACGCTGCGTCGACGACCGGGGCCGGCGGCACCCGGGTCAGACCGGCGCCCAGCCGGGCCGCCCGCATCCGGACCGAACCGGAGCGGACCCGGCTGGTGAGTCTGGACCCGCCCTGGCTCGCGCGTGAGGAGCCGAGCGCGGTGGAAGAGAGCCGGCTGGAGCCGCGCGTGCGGGTCGACACCGCTCCGGCGGGGGCGCTGGCGGCGCTGACCGGGCCGCCTGGGTCCAGCGGGGTGGCCGGGGCGGCCGCAGACGCAGTCGCGACCGGGACGGGCGGGGTGACCGAGGGCGGCATGCCGCAGACGTCGCAGTAGCCGTCGACGATCGTGCCGGTACAGCCCGGCTGGGTGCAGGCGGTCACGGCCGCGCCTCCTCGAGGTAGCTGGCGTAGAGGCCCACCAGCTGGGCGGCGATCCTCATCGGGCAGGGTCGGCGGGCCAGGGTCTCCGCGGCCAGGGCGTGGGCGCGGCTGAGGTCGGGCTGCTCGGCGACGCCGGTGCCACGGGCCTTCGCGCGTAGGGCGTCCAGCCGTCCGACGAGCTCGGCGTGGTCGGCCAGGGCGGCGCCGTAGGCGTCCTGCACCAACGCCATCGCGCGGCGCACCTGCTCGAGCCGTGACCGGTACGCCTCCAGCGCGGCCGGCGTGTTCGGGACGGGACCGAGCGCGGAGACGTCGGGTACGGCGTAGCGGGGTGCCGGCTCGACGGTGTCCACGCAGCGGGCGACGAGCTGCCGGAGCGCGGCCTTGCGGGTCTCGAGCTCGGCCAGCAGCCGACGGACCCCGGCGAGCTGGAGAGCCGCCTGCTGCCGGCGGGCGGCACCCACGATCAGGTCCCGCTCGAAGGTGGCCGCCTCGATCTCCAGCGGGCCGAGCAGCCCCGCGACGTCGCCCCCGCGACCGGCCTTGTCACTCAGCTCGGCCAGCCGGCGGGCCAGCCGGGCCGAGGTCGCGGCCGCCTGCTGCTGCCGGGCCCCGGCCGGTTCCAGCCCGACCTGGTCACGGATCCGCTCCAGGCCGGCTCGCAGCGCCCGTAGCCGCGACGTCACCTCCGCGCCGGAGAGGTCCAGTCCCAGCCGTACCCGCAGCGCGGCGACGAGGGAGTCCGAGAGCCGGCACGCCTCCGGCAGGGACAGGGCCAGACCTGCCGCGGCACCGGCTCCGCTCACTTCGGACGTGTCGACCCCGGAGGTGTCCAGCCGACCCCAGATGAGGGTGGAGAGCCGTTCCCGTTCGGCCGGACCGACGCGGCCGCCGCCCCAGGTGGCGGCGAGCAGGGCGTACCGGTCCGAGACCGCCTTCCACAGCGCCATCGAGAGCGTCAGGTCGGCCGTGGCCGCCCCGGGGGTGGCGGTGCCGAGAGCGGCCGCGTCGAGCGTGTCCAGCTCGGTCCGGCGCCGCGTGCACCAGCGTTCGAGGTCAGCGAGGTAGCGGGCCGCGACCGAGGGCTCCAGCGCGACGCCCAGCCGTCCGGGAGCCGCCGGAGCGGTGACGGTGCCGCCGTCCGGCCCTCCCGTCCCGAGGTCAGGCGTGGACACGGGCAGGCTCACCGGGCGCGCCCGTACACCGCACGGGGCGGGGCGGGCGCCGGGCCGAGCGGTCCGGCCAGCCAGCGGTTGTAGATCGTCGTCCACTCCCCGTCGCTGCGCATCTGGGCCAGCCGCGCGTTGACGAAGCGGACCAGGTCCACGTGGTCGGCGTTGATCCCCAGCCCGTACGGCTCGTCGGTGAACGGCTTCTGATCGGGTACCACGGCGTACGGGTCCTGCGCGGCCAGCCCGGCCAGCACGGTGTCGTCGCCGGTGATGGCGTCCACCTGGCCCTGCTGGAAGAGCACCAGGCAACCGGTGTGGCTGTCGGACTCGACGGCGATCGCCTTCGGCGCGCGGGCGCGGAGCTGGGTCAGGCTGGAGGTGCCGCTGGGGGCGCAGACCCGCTTGCCGGCCAGGTCGGCGAGGCTGGTCGCCTTGTCCCCGCGCCGGACGAGGATCGTCTGTCCCGCGTGGTAGTACTCGGTGGAGAACGCCACCTGCTTCCAGCGGTCGCAGGTGATGCTCATGGCTCGCGCGACGATGTCGATGTCGCCCTTCTGCAGCAGCGGGATCCGGTCCGCCGCGGTGATCACCCGCAGCTGGTACTTCGACTCGTCGCCGAAGATCGCCTTGGCCACGGCCTTGACCATGTCGATGTCGAAGCCCTGGATCCGCCCGTTCAGGGGGTCGCGAGCACCCAGGAGGTAGGTATCGGCGGACACGCCGGCGATCAGCCGGCCACGGGCGCGGATCTTGGCCATCGTCGATCCGGACGGCAGGTCGCCCGGCTTGGGTAGCGGGTCGTCCGCGGCGTAGGAGGCCGTCGGGTTGTTGCAGGTCGCGGGGGTCGTCGCCGGCGCCGGGGCGGCGGTGGTGGACGGGGTGGCCGGGGGCAGCGGGGTGGCGGCGTAGTCGAACGCGGAGCAGCCGGCGAGGAGCGCCAGCAGGGTGCCGGCCAGGGTGAGCCGTAGCCCGCGGACGCGGCCCGGTCTCATCGGTACTCCCGGAGCCGGGCGGCGATCCCGCGGCGACCGAGCAGGGCGGCGGCCAGCCCGGCCAGCAGGGCGAGCACGGCGGCGACCACCAGCCCCGGCGTCTGCCCGGCCAGGGCGGTCGAGGTGCGGGCGTTCGCCGAGTCCAGCACCGACGCCAGGGCGCCGTCGAACGTCGTGAAGCTCAGGTTGGCCGAGTCCGGCGCCGAGCCGGTGGCCCGCGCGACCGCGCCGTCCCAGTTGCCGCCGTTGTCCAGGGCCCGGATCGCGGTGTGCACCTTGGCGTAGGCCGTCCAGTTCCCGGTCAGGCTCGGGTCGTCGAGCAGGGTGAGCTGCTGGACGACGGTGGCCGCGGAGCTGGTCCAGGCCTGGTCGAAGGCCGAGCCCGAACCGCGGGCGATCAGGGTGAGGCTCTCGTTCGCCTTCGCGTTGTAGGCCCCGGTCCGCGAGGTGGCGGCCGCGTTCAGGTCGGCGAAGCTGCCGGTACGGACGTCGCTGACCCGGCCGCCCAGCCGCGCCACCCCGGCCAGTCCGGCGATGACCGCCACGGCGAGGACCACGGAAGCGACCAGCAGGCCGGGGTTGATCCGGCGGTGGAAGCGGCGGGCGAGCCACCCCTGGCCGACCACGAACCCGGCCAGCGCGAGCAGCGCCACCACGGGGAACAGGTAGCCCCAGCCGACGTGCATCCCGGCCGCCGCGCGGCTGGTGTTGGCGCTGACCAGCTCGTCCAGCACGGGCAGGGCGCCCGACCGGAGCTGCGCGCTGGCCAGCCTGAGGTACTGAGCGCCGACGGGAAGGCCCTGACGGTTGTTGGCGCGGGCCTGCTCGATGGAGGCGGTGTAGTCGACGAGCTCGGTGTTGAGGGCGGCCAGCGCGGTGGCGTCGGCGGGCTGGGCGCGCGCCGCCTCGGCGATCAGGCTGCTGGCGTCGGTGACGGCGGAGTCGTAGCCGGCCCGCTGGGCCGCGGGCTCGAGGCCGCCGACGAGGAAGGCGTTCGTGGCGGCCGCGTCCGCGCTGAGCAGGTCGGTCTGGATCTTCTGCACCCGGATCAGCTGGGTGGCGTCGGCCTGCGCCCGGTGCAGGGTGTACGCGAGGAACGCGAACGTGAGCGCGCCGACGAGCCCCACCAGCACCCCGACGACGACCGCGCCGGTGCTGAGCAGCTGGAGCTGCCGGGGCGTGCTGCGGGTCGGGCGCTGCTTCTGCGGGACCGCCGGCGTCACGCTGGTCGTCTGCGGCGGCGTCTGAGTCGGCCCGGTCGTGGGCGCCGAGGCTGCGCTCGTCGCGGTCATCCGGCGACCTCCTGCTCGGTCGGGCTCGGGAGGGGCTCGGGCGTGGGGCCGTCGAGGTCGTCGGGCAGCAGGGTGCGCAGCTGCTCCACCGTGGGCTCCTCGACCTCGCGCAGCCGCCAGGCGTGGCGGCCCACGGCCGCCTCGAAGAGGTTGCGGGCGAAGCGTCCGTTGCCGAAGGTCCCGCCGCGCGGGGTGGTGGTGAGGATGCTGCGAAACCGGCCCAGGCAGCCCTCGCCGAGGTCGTAGTCGCCCGCTGCGGCCATCGAGCCGAGGATCGCCACGAGCTCGTCGTCGGTGTAGTCGGCGAACTCGATGGTGGTGCGGAACCGGCTGGCCAGACCCGGGTTCTGGGCGATGAAGACCACCATCGGGTCGGGGTAGCCGGCCACGATCAGCACGAGGTCGTCGCGCCGGTCCTCCATCTCCTTGACCAGGGTGTCCACGGCCTCGCGGCCGTACTGGTCGCCCGACAGGCTGTAGGCCTCGTCGATGAAGAGGACGCCGCCGGCTGCTGAGGCCACCACCTCGGCGGTCTTGGTCGCCGTCTGACCCAGGTACCCGGCGACGAGCTCGGACCGGTCGACCTCGACCAGCTGGCCCTGGCTCAGCAGCCCGAGCGCGCGGTAGATGCCGCCGACCAGCCGGGCCACGGTGGTCTTGCCCGTGCCCGGGTTCCCGACGAAGACCAGGTGCCGGGTGATCGTCGGCGACCGCAGTCCCGCCTTGCTCCGCAGGCCCTCCACCCGCAGCACCGCCACCTGACGGTGGATCTCCGCCTTCACCTCGCTCAGCCCGGTGAGCGCGTCCAGCTGGGCCAACAGCTCGTCCAGGGTGGGCGCGGGCTTATCGGGCTGGGTTCGGGGCTCCGCGGGGGCGACGGGGGGCGCAACCTCTTCGAGACCTTCGACGGGCTCAGGGCGCGGGTCCTTCCAGCCGAGGGGACGGTGCAGGGAGGGGACGTCGTCGAAGAAGCTCACGTCAGGTTCAGCTCCCCGCCGGTGGAGGCGGAGCCGAACTTCGCCTGCAGGAAGCGGCCGTGCGCGATCACGGCGTCGGCGTCGACCCGGACGACGGCGTCCAGGATGTCGTCCATGGTCGAGCCCAGCAGGTCGAGCTGGTCGACGAGCAGCATCAGCGAGGTCTTGCCGTTCTCGATCGGACGGGAGTCGGCCCAGTCCCGGGGCAGCCGGGTGTAGTTGCCGATCGCCGCCGGCAGGTAGTCGGTGGCCGTGGCCATCACCGAGTACGCCTGGGCGCTGCCCAGCCCGAGGTTGCGCAGCCGCGGCATGGTCTCCCGGACCGTCCGGGACACCCGCCGGACGCGGGACTGGACCAGCCCGGGTACGGCACCGCCGGCGACCAGCGCCTCGACCCGGTCGAGCGCGACGGTGATGTCGGCCTCGGTCGGCGGGGCGGGTGCGGCCGGCAGCGGGTCCGGGGCAGGCGTCCGCCCGGTGGCCCGGTCCCACCAGCTGCGCAGGGTCAACGCATGCCGCGCTCAGGCGCCGGGGCGTCGAGGTCGAGGGCGCCCGAAGCCAGCTGGCTGTCCTGCCGGGAGACCCGGTCCAGGTACTCCCGCGACTTCACCACCTCGCCCTCGAGGGTCCCGATGGTGGTGGCCATCGTGTCCAGCGCGGCGAGCTTGAAGCTGTCGATGGAGTCCATGGTCGCGTAGATGTTGGCGAAGGCGGCCTGCAGCTGGGGCAGTCCGATGGTCGCCGAGGCCGCCTGCTGCTGGATGGCGGCAGAGTTGTCGCGGAGCATCTCCGAGGTCCGCTGGATCAGGTCCGACGTGGTCGTGTTGAGGGCGTTGATCTGGTCGAGCACCAGCTTCTGGTTGCCCAGGGCCTGCGCGACGATGACGGCGGTCCGCAGCGCGGAGACCGTGGTGGTGCTGGCGCGGTCGACGCCCTTGATCAGCTCGAGGTTGTTCTTGATGATCACGTCGATGGCCAGGTAGCTCTGGATGGAGACGGCCAGCTGGGTGAGCAGGTCCTGGTGCTTCTGCCGGACATAGAACAGCACGTCCTGGCTGAGCGCCTTGGCCTTCTCCGGGTCAGTGAGCTCGAGGGAGGAGATCAGGGCGACCAGCCTGGCGTCGAGCTTCTCGGCCACGTAGATGTAGGAGTTGATCCGGCCCATCGACTCCCACAGGTTCTGCTTCTCCATGGTGAGGGCGACGTTGTCGCGGGTCAGCTCGTCCTGGCCGTTGCGGAGCGCGTGCAGGATGCCGTCCAGGTGGCTCTGCGCCGCCTGGTACTTGCGGAAGTAGTCGGTGATCTTGTCCCCGAACGGGATCATCCCGAGGAACTTCCGGGCGCCCGTGGCCTGGCTCGGGTCGAGCTCCTCGACCGTGCGGCGCAGCTCGAGCAGCGTCTTGCCGACCGCCGAGCCCTCGGCCAGACCGCCCTCCTGCAGTGCTCGGACGGGGGTCTGTAGCAGCCGGTTCGAGGTCTCTGCCGCACGCCGGATGTCGGCGTCGCCCATGGTGCGGACGTTGTCGGCCGACGCGGCGAACTGCGGCGAGCGGGGCTGGGCCGTGGTCAGCGTGGTGAGGAAGGTGTCGACCTTGCTGTCCAGTGCCGGCACGGTGGCCGGGTCGACCTGCGGGGCCATCGCCGGGGCCTGGGTCGCGACGACCGGAGCCGGGGCGGCAGGCGCGGTCAGGGTGAGCGGGCTCGGCTGCGGCGCGGTCAAGGGTGCCGGCGCAGCCGCACCGCCGAACGTGGGCTCGGACATCGAGATCCTCTCGGGGGCTGGTAGGTCGGGGACGAGGGGGCCGGTAGGACGGAGACGACGGGGGCCGGCGGATCGGCCTGGCGGACAGGGGCTCAATCTAGCCGAACGTCGGGTCCGGCGAGCCCTTCGACAGCGCCGCGCTCAGGCTTCGCCCGGTCGCTCCGCGGTGTCCCGCAGGCCGTCTGGGACCGGGGCGCCGCCGGTCAGCCCGGCGGCCGATGCGGCGGCCACGGCACGGCCCAGCACGGTACGCGCAGCGTCGCCCGTCCGGGCCGCCACCCGCTCGACCTCGACGAACTCCGGGCTGGCCGAGACGACCCGACCCCGCCGGTGCCCGACCTTGACCGCCACCACCGCCTCGCCCCCCTCGACAGCGAGGTCCACGTCGGCCCAGCCGCGGTCCAGCGCCGTCCGCCGCCAGGTGGAGCGCCGGACGCCCAGGGTGCTCGTCTCGGCGAACACCAGCAGCTGCAGCCGGTCGGCGTCGGTCGGCCGGGCCAGCACCGTGAGCGTGTGGGCCGGACGGCCCTTCTTCATCAGGATCGGCACCAGCCAGGCGTCCCGGGCCCCGTCGGCGAGCAGCCGGGCCAGCACCCCCGGCCACAGCCGCGGGTCGAGGTCGTCGACGTTCGCCTCCAGCACGGTCAACGTCTCGGCGTCCGGGTCCGCGCGGTCGCTGCTCGTGGGCTCGGCCAGCTCCCCGAGGAGCACGCGGGTCAGGTTCGCGCGGTCGGGAACGTCCTTGGTTCCTGCGCCGGAGCCGGCCGCGCTCAGCAGCAGGGCCGGCAGGTCCTCGCAGCGCTCGCTCAGCGCGGTCACCAGCGCCATCCCGGTGGGGGTGGCCAGCTCGCCGCGGCCGCCTGCGAGCACCCGCCAGCCGGCGGACAACCGCACCACGGCCGGCACCGGGACGGCGATGTCGCCGTGGGCGCTGCGGATCCGTCCCGACCCCACGGCCACCGGACCGGCGCTGACGGTCTCGACGCCCAGCAGGTGGAGCCCGGCGCAGACCCCGACCACGTCCGCGATGGAGTCGAGCGCACCGACCTCGTGGAAGTGCACCTGCCCCGCCGCGATGCCGTGCACGGCCGCCTCCGCCTCGGCCAGCCGCGCGAAGGTGCGCCGGGCGCCTTCCCGCACCGGAGCCGGCAGGTCGGCCCCGACGAGCATCTCCTCGATCTCGGACCAGTGCCGCTCGGGCAGGTCGTCGGTGAGCACCTCGACCTCGACCTTGGTCCCCGACTGGCCGGCCCGCAGCACAGGACGCGCCGTCAGCCGGACGGCACCGGGTACCACGGCATCCACCGCTTCCTGGACGGCCGACAGGCCGGCACCTGCGTCGACCAGGGCGCCCAGCAGCATGTCCCCGGCCACGCCGGCCGACGCGTCGATCCAGGCGTGCCGGGTCACGGCGCGGCGATCTGGGCGGCGAGGTGCCCCGCGCCGTAGCCGTTGTCGATGTTGACCACCCCGACCCCGGGCGCGCAGGCGTTGAGCATGGTGAGCAGGGCCGCCACGCCCTCGAACGCGGCGCCGTAGCCGACCGAGGTCGGCAGGGCGACCACCGGGGCGGCGACCAGTCCGGCGACCACCCCGGGCAGGGCACCGTCCATCCCGGCGGCGACCACGATCACCCGGGCCTGGCGCAGCAGCTCGAGCCGGTTGAGGATCCGGTGCAGGCCGGCCACCCCGACGTCGACGACCAGCTCGGCCTCCCGGCCGAGGTAGCGCGCGGTCAGCAGCGCCTCGCGGGCCACGGGCAGGTCGGAGGTGCCGGCGGAGACCACCACCACCAGGCCACCCGCCGGCTCCGGCGGCGCCGGTGGCCAGGCCAGCAGCCGGGCCGTCTCGTCGTGCAGCGCGTCCGGCAGCTCGGCGAGCACGGCCGCGGCGTGGGAGGCGTCGGCCCGGGTGAACAGGGTGACCTGAGCCGCGTCCCGCACGGCGGCGGCGATCAGCCGGACCTGCTCGGGGGTCTTGCCGGAGCAGTAGACGGCCTCGGGATAGCCCCGCCGGGCCGCGCGTTCGAGGTCCAGGGTGGCGACGGCGTCCAGCTCGCTCAAGGTCCGCCCCCTACCGGCCTGTGACCAGCGGCAGCGTGAACGCGCCGGACTGGATTCCGCCGAGGTCGAGGGTCACGAACCGGAAGCCCGCCGAGCGTACGGCGGTGAGCAGCTGCCCGCGCAACGGCTCGGCGACGGCACGCGGCAGGTCCTCGGTCGCCAGCTCGAGCCGGGCCACGTCGCCGTGGTGGCGGACCCGGAGGTCGGCGAGGCCGAGGGCGCGGACAGCCGCCTCGGCCCGGTCGATCTGCGCGAGCTTCTCCGGGGTAACCGGCTCGTGGTGGGGGATCCGCGAGGCGAGGCAGGGGGCGGCAGGCTTGTCCGCGACGCTCAGCCCCAGCTCGCGGGCGAGTCGTCGGACGTCGGCCTTGGTCAGCCCGAGCGCGGCCAGCGGTCGGAGGACGGCGTGCGTCGTGGCCGCCCGCGAGCCCGGCCGGTCGGGTCGGAGCGCGTCGTCGGCGTTCTCCCCGTACCCCACCGCATCCAGGTGCTCGGCGGCGACCACCTCCTCGTCGATCCGGGTGAAGAGCTCGTCCTTGCAGTGGAAGCAGCGGTCGGGACCGTTGGCCTGGTACGCCGGGCGCTCACCCTCATAGGTGGTCACCTCCCGCACCCGTACCCCCAGTCCGGCCGCCACCTCGTGCGCCGCCGTCCGCTCGGCCGTCGCGAGGCTGGGGGAGACCCCGAGCAGGGCGACCACCTCGTCGACGCCCAGCACGCGCGCGGCCAGCGCCAGCAGCAGGGAGGAGTCGACGCCGCCGGAGAACGCCACGCCCAGCCGCCGGACCCCGTCCAGCTGCGCCCGGAGGTCGTCGAGCACGGCGGTGAGCGTCGGGGCTGCCGGAGGGCTGATGGTCGAGCTGGTCACGTCTCTCCTGAGGTGGGTCTGCGTGCTCCCACGCTAATGGCGGGCCCTGACAGTCTCCTCGGGTGCCCAGCCGCGGAGGCGGGCCGGTCGGGCTGGGTCAGTCGGGTGGGGGTGGGATCTCGCCGGACCCACGGACCACCAGCTGTGAAGGCACGACCACGGTGGCGGCCGGCGACGTGTCCCCCTCCAGCCGGGCGAACACCCGCTCGGCAGCCACGGTGCCCATCCGGGTCGGGTCCTGCGCGACCACGGTGACGGCCGGGTCGACCAGGTCGGCCAGCAGCAGGTCGTCGAAGCCGACCAGCGCAACCGAGTGCTGCAGTCCCAGGCTGTGCAGGGCGCGGAGGGCTCCGACCGTGATCAGGTTCTGCGAGGCGAAGATCGCCGTCGGCGGGTCGGCCAGGGTCATCAGCTCGCGGACGGCCGCCTCCGCGATGGCCTCGGACGACAGGTCGTCGACGTGGGTCGGGGCCTGTCCGGCGGCGGCCATCTCGTCGGCGAACGCCCGCCGGCGCTCGCGCGAGGTGGAGATGACCAGCTCGTCGGCCAGGTGGGCGATCCGGCGGTGGCCGTACAGCAGCAAGTGGCGGGCGGCAGCGGCGGCAGCCTCGTAGTTGTCGGTCAGCACGGCGTCGGCCGCCAGCCCGACGGGCGGCCGGTCGATGAAGACGACGGGGGTGCCCTGCTCCAGCTCGACCTGCAGGTAGCGGTGATCGGCGCTGATCGTCGTGAGGATGAGGCCGTCAACCCTACGGCGGGTGAAGGCGTCGATGATCGAGCGCTCCACCGCGGGGTCGTCGTGGAAGCTGGCGGCGAACACCGCGGTGCCGCGCCCGCTGGCGGCGCCCTCCACCGCCCGGTTCACCGAGGCCGAGAAGGGGTTGTCCACCGCGTCCAGCAGCAGTCCGAGCGTCCGGGTGCGCTGGTCGCTGCGGCGGAGTGCGCCGGCGCCCTGGTTCGGCTGGAAGTTCAGCGCGACCACGGCGTGCTGCACGCGTTCCCGCATCGGAGCCGATACGTTGGCCTCGTTGTTGATCACCCGGGAGACCGTCTTGATACCGACGCCGGCCAGTGCCGCCACATCGCGAATCGTGGCGCGGGGGCGTACGGGGACCGCATTGGGTGACAACGGTGTCTCCTTCCCTTCCCAGGCACTATAACGACATCGTGGGGGGTTCAGCCGGTTGCTCTTGACGCAAACCTGAGGATCGTCTAGAAATAGCCCATGACACCGTTGTCAGGTTAAGCGGTGTCCGGTGGCCCGATGGGGGTCACCTGACCGTGCGGCGAACACCCATTTCCGGGATCGGCGCGTATGACCCAATGGAGAGGCATACATGAAGCACAGCTCCCGCAAGTCCCGGCTCGTGGCCGGACTGGCCCTGCTCGGCGCCACCACCCTCGCGCTCAGCGCCTGCCAGGACTCGAACTCGGCCGACCCCGGCACCGGCACCAGCGCGAGTGGCGGCGCCAAACCCATCTCGGTGGCGCTGATCACCAAGGACAACAACAACCCGTTCTTCGTCGCCATGCAGAAGGGCGCCGACGAGGCGGGCGCCAAGAACGGCGTCACGATCACCAAGGCGGCCGGAGCCAAGGACGGTGACGAGGACGGCCAGGTCAAGGCCATCGAGGCTGCCGTCGCCCGCGGCGACAAGGGCATCTTGATCACCCCGAACGGCCCGGGTGTCAACTCCGCCATCGACAGCGCCCGGCAGGCGGGCCTGTACGTGATCGCGCTGGACACCCCGCCCGACCCGGCCGACACCGTCGACATCACCTTCGCGACCGACAACTTCAAGGCCGGCGAGCTGATCGGCAAGTGGGCTGCGGCCCAGCTGGACGGGAAACAGGCCAATATCGCGCTGCTCGACCTGTTCAACGACAAGGTCGTCTCGGTCGACTACAACCGCGACCAGGGCTTCCTGACCGGCATGGGCATCGACGTCAAGGACAAGAAGAAGAACGGCGACGAGGACAAGACCGGAAGCTACACCGGTGGTAAGGGCGGGCAGTACTCGATCGCCTGCAACGAGCCCACCCAGGGCGCGCAGGACGAGGGCAAGAGCGCCATGGAGAACTGCTTGTCGAAGACCAAGGACATCAACGTCGTGTACACGATCAACGAGCCGGCCGCGGTCGGCGCGGCCGAGGCCCTGAGCGACGCGGGCGTCAAGGGTGCGCTGGTGGTCTCGGTCGACGGCGGCTGCAGCCCCGGCCTGGAGGCGGTCAAGGACGGCACCATCGGTGCCACCTCGCAGCAGTACCCGGTGAAGATGGCCGAGCTCGGCGTCGAGGCGATCAAGAAGATCGCCGACTCCAACGGCTCGGACAAGCCCGCCGTCACGCCGGGACTCGACTTCTTCGACACCGGCGTCTCGCTGGTGACCGACAAGAAGGTCGACGGCCTCGACTCGATCAGCGTGTCCGAGGGCGAAAAGCTCTGCTGGGGCAAGTGAGCCCTCACGAGCCGGTGTTGGGTCGGCTCCGCCGATGCGGAGCCGACCCCCCGGGGGGCCGGTGGCCCTCCTCTGACAACTCTGAGCACACTCAAGGCAAGGAAGCCACGTGACCACGACAGTTGACCCCACAGCCCCGGCGACGGCGGCCGAGCAATTCGCGATGCGACGACAGTCGCCGGTGCAGAGGGTGCAGCAGCTGCTGCACGCCCACCCTTCCATCAGTCCGCTGCTGGTGCTGGTCATCTCCGGCATCGTCTTCACCCTGCTCAACGACCGGTTCGCCCAGCCGAGCACGATGGGCATCATCCTCCAGCAGACCGCGGTGATCGCCGCGCTGGCCATCGGTCAGACGCTCGTCATCCTCACCGCCGGCATCGACCTGTCCGTCGGGGCCATCGCCATCCTGGCCACGCTGTTCTCGGCCAACCTGGCTGTCAAGCAGAACGTGCCGGGGCTGATCGCGGTGCTGATCGGCGTTGCCGTGGGCGTGATCGCCGGCTACATCAACGGCAGCCTGGTCACCCGGCTGAATCTGCCCCCGTTCATCGTGACGCTCGGCACCCTGAGCATCTTCACCGCCATCGCGCTGCTGTACTCCGGTGGCCAGCAGGTGGGTCGGCGGCAGATGCCCGACTCGCTCAACTGGGCCGGGACTCCCATTCAGTTCGGAGACTTCCGGATCACCACCGGCGTCATCGTGGTGGTCGTGCTGGCGTTGGTGATGGCCTTCGTGCTCAGCCAGACCACCTGGGGCCGGCACGTCTACGCCGTGGGCAACGACGCGGACGCCGCTCGCCTGGTCGGCATCCGGGTGGACCGGGTGCTGCTGAGCGTCTACACCGTCGCGGGCCTGATCTACGGCATCACGGCCTGGGTGCAGATCGGCAGGTCGGGCACAGCGAGCGCCAACGCCATCGTGGACGCCAACCTCGACTCGATCACCGCGGTGGTGATCGGCGGCACGAGCCTCTTCGGTGGTCGCGGCGCGATCATCGGCACCCTGCTCGGCGCCCTGATCGTCGGGGTGTTCCGGATCGGGCTGAGCATCGCCGGGGTCGACGACCAGTGGCGCGTGCTGGCCACCGGTCTGCTCGTCATCATCGCCGTCTCCATCGACCAGTGGATCCGAAAGGTGAAGTCCTGATGAGCAGCTCCATCGCAGAGCCCACGAGCGAGAAGTACCGGGGGCCGGCCGGCGACCTCGCCGATCCCAGCCAGACCGTGCTGTCGGGACGCAGCCTGATCAAGACCTTCGGCAAGGTCATCGGCCTGGACGGCGTTGACGTGGACCTCTTCCCCGGCGAGGTGCTGGCGATCATCGGCGACAACGGGGCGGGCAAGTCGACGCTCATCAAGGCGCTGACCGGTGCCTTGGTACCCGACTCCGGGCAGGTGTTCCTGGACGGCCGTGAGGTCAACTTCAAGACTCCGCAGGACGCCCGCTCCGCCGGTATCGAGACGGTCTACCAGACCCTCGCGGTCGCGCCGGCGCTGGACATCTCGGCCAACATGTTCCTCGGACGCGAGCGTCGCCGGCCGGGCGTGCTCGGCTCAGTGTTCCGGATGCTCGACAAGAAGGGCATGAAGGAGGAGGCCGGGCGCTCGATGGCCAACCTGGGCATCGCCACCGTGCAGAACATGGACCAGGCGGTGGAGACCCTCTCGGGCGGCCAGCGACAGGCCGTGGCCGTGGCCCGGGCGGCGACGTTCGCGTCGAAGTTCGTCGTCCTGGACGAGCCGACCGCGGCCCTGGGGGTCAAGGAGACCGGCCAGGTGCTCAACCTGATCCGCCAGATCAAGGAGCGCGGCCTGCCCGTGATCCTGATCAGCCACAACATGCCGAACGTGTTCGAGGTGGCCGACCGGATCCACATCGCCCGCCTGGGCGGCTGCGCCGGCGTGATCACCCCGAAGTCCCACACGCCGACCGAGGCGGTGGCCATCATGACCGGCGCCACCACCCTGCAGCGGGGCTGATCCGCGCCGTACCGCGGCAAGCAAGTGGATCCTCACGCGACTACGCGTGAGGATCCACTTGCGTCTTGGCCCGTGGGTGGTCAGTGCAGTCGGGAGGGGTCGTACGTGGTGAGCGGGAAGCCCCGGATGCCGCGCCAGGCGAGCCGGCTGACCAGGGACGTGGCCTCCTCGATCGGCACGGTCATGCCGCTGGAGACCCAGTAGCGGGCGCTGACCTGCGCGATGCCGACCAGCGAGATGGCGAGCAGCTTCGACTGGTCGGGCGGCAGGGCGGTGTCCTCGACGATCACCTCCGCGATCAGGTCGGCGATGTCGGAGTTGACCTGCCACAGCCGCTGCTGCACCGCGGCGTCGCCGGTCAGGTCGGACTCGAAGACGAAGCGGAACTCACCGCTGGCGGAGGAGACGAAGGCGTAGAACGCGCCCATCGTCGCGCTGACCCGGTCGGCGTTGTGGTCGGTGGCGGCCAGCGCCTCGCGCACCACGTCGACCAGGGTGTCGCAGCTCGCGTCGAGCAGTGCGAGGTAGAGGTCGAGCTTCGAGCCGAAGTGCTGGTACAGCACGGGCTTGGACACCCCGGCCGTCTCGGCGATGTCGTCCATCGCGGCAGCGTGGTAGCCCTTCGTGGTGAAGACCTCGTTCGCCGCGTCGAGCAGCGAGACGCGGCGCTGGTCGCGCGGCATCCGGGTGGCGCGGGTCGAGAGAGACCCGTCCGGGACCGTGGCGGCGGCGGAGTCCGCTGCCGCCGCGTCGGCCCGAGAAGTCACCCGTTCACCCTAACGGGAGCGGCGGCCGCTGGTCGTGGAGCAGGTCGGCGGCCAGGTCGCCGTGCTCGGCCACCCGGGCGAGGACCTCCTCGGGGGAGAACCGCAGGTCGTCGGGGGCGCCGACCGCACCCACCTCCTCCCAGGTCAGCGGAGTGGCGACCGAAGGTCGTTCCCGTCCACGCAGCGAGTACGGGGCGATGGTGTTCCGTGCCGCCAGGTCCTGGTTGTGGTCCACGTAGATCCGACCCCGGCGTTGCTCGACCGACATCGAAGCGACGAAGAAGTCCGGGTGAGCCCTGGCCATGGTGGCGTTGAGCCCCTTGACGTAGGCCCACGCGTCCCGGCAGCGGCACGGGGCGACGGCGGCGTACACCTGCAGGCCCTTGCTGCCCGAGCTCTGCGGCACCGGGACCAGGCCGTCCTCGGCCAGCCGTGCCGCGACCAGCAGGGCGGCCCGGGCGGTCTCCACGATGCCCATCCCCGCGCCGGGGTCGAGGTCGACGACCACCCGGTCGGCCAGCGGCTCGCCCTCCCGCGGCAACTCGCCCGGCAGGTCGAGCACGCCGTCGGCGTCCGCCGTACCGCTGGAGATCGTCCACTGGGGGGTGTGCAGCTCCAGCGCCGCGAGGTTGGCCAGCCAGACCAGGGTGGCCGGCTCCTCGACCACCACGTAGTCGATCACCCCGTCGCTGGTGCCGACCCGCTGCCGCGGCACCCAGTCCGGCGTACCGGCCGGCGCGTTCTTCTCGTAGAAGGCGCCGGGCGGCGGTGGCGTGGTGCCGCCGCGCTCCTCGCGCCGCTCCGGCAGGCCCACCCCGCCGGGGTAGCGCAGCCGCGTCATCGCCCGGTCCCGGACGTGCGGCAGGATCGTCGGCGCGATCTCCAGGTAGTAGGAGATGACTTCGGCCTTGGTGAAGCCGGTGGCCGGGTAGAGCACCTTCTGCAGGTTCGACAGGCCCAACAGCCGCCCCTCGACCTCGGTCAGCACGTCCGGCACAGCCGTCATCCTGCCAGCCGCGCCGGAGCCGCTACCATCGCCGCGGTGGAACCCGACCTGCGCAGGCTGGCCACCGACCTGGTGCAGGAGTGGCGGCTGGTCGTCGACGGCCCGGCGGTCGCCCGCGGGCCGGCGCACCTGGTGCCCGTCCGGACCGGGGCTGGAGAGCCAGCCGTCCTCAAGATCGCGCCCGCCCGGCGGGAGGCGCGGCACGAGCACCTGGCCCTGCGGGCGTGGGAGGGGCAGGGCGCGGTCCGGCTGGTGCGGGCTGACCCGCGCCGGTCCGCGTTGCTGCTGGAACGGGCTGACCCCGGCCACGACCTGCACGCGCTCGACGTCACCGAGGCCTGCGAAGTCGTCGCCGGGCTGTACCCGCAGCTGCACCGCCCACCGCTGCCGCAGTTGGATCGGCTCTCCGAGCACGCAGCCCGCTGGGCCGAGGAGCTCGCCGCGCTACGGAACGGCGCCCTGGCGCCGCGGCGTTTCGTGGACCAGGCAATCGGGCTCTGTACCGACTTCGCCGCCGATCCCGGGACCGACGTCGCGTTGCTGCACGGCGACCTGCACTTCGCCAACGTGCTCGCTGCCGCCCGGGAGCCCTGGCTGGCGATCGACCCGCACCCCTTGGCCGGTGACCCGGCGTACGAGGTCGCGCCGCTGCTGTGGAACCGCTGGGACGAGGCCGTGGCCACCCGGGACCTGCGGGGGGCGCTGCTGGAACGGCTCTACACCGTGGTCGACGCGGCCGGGCTCGAGGAGGACCGGGTCCGGGACTGGGTGACCGTCCGCGAGATGGTGAACGTGCTCTGGGCGTCGCGGGACGGCGAGCCCGACCGGGACTGGATCACCCGCTGCACCACCGTCGTCAAGGCCGTCCAGCGCTGAGAGCCGCGCGCCTGCCGGTCCCGTATCCCGGAATAGCGCGGGAGGCGGGGGGCGTTGCGACGAAGATCGTCTTTGCCCTGCACGACCTGACCCAGGAGGAACCGTGGCTCTGCCGCCTCTGGTGCAACCCGCCGCCGAGCTCACCATCGACGAGGTGCGTCGCTACAGCCGGCACCTGATCATCCCGGACGTGGGCATGGACGGGCAGAAGCGCTTCAAGAACGCGCGCGTGCTCGTGATCGGCGCCGGTGGACTCGGCAGCCCGGCTCTGCTCTACCTCGCGGCGGCCGGCGTGGGCACCCTCGGCATCGTCGAGTTCGACACGGTCGATGAGTCCAACCTGCAGCGTCAGATCATCCACGGCCAGTCCGACATCGGAAAGTCGAAGGCGCAGTCGGCGAAGGAGTCGCTGGCCGAGACGAACCCGTACGTCAACGTGGTGGTGCACGACGTCCGGCTCGACAACGACAACGTCTTCGAGATCTTCGGCCAGTACGACCTGATCGTGGACGGCACCGACAACTTCGCCACCCGGTACCTGGTGAACGACGCCGCGGTGCTGATGCACCTCCCCTATGTGTGGGGCTCGATCTTCCGTTTCGACGGGCAGGTCAGCGTGTTCTGGGCCGACCAGGGCCCCTGCTACCGCTGCCTCTACCCCGAGCCGCCGCCCCCCGGCATGGTGCCCAGCTGCGCGGAGGGTGGTGTGCTCGGCGTGCTCTGCGCCGCCATCGGCGCCACCCAGGTGACCGAGGCGCTGAAGCTGCTCGCCGGGATCGGTGAGCCGCTGGTCGGCCGGCTGCAGATCTACGACGCGCTGGAGATGAGCTGGCAGCAGCTCAAGATCCGCAAGGACCCCAACTGCGCCGTCTGCGGGGAGAACCCGACGGTCACCGAGCTGATCGACTACGACGCCTTCTGCGGGGCGATCACCGAGGAGGCGGCTGAGGCCGTCGCCGGGCACACCGTCGGCGTGCAGCAGCTCGAGAGCTGGCTGAACGAGCGAGAGGGTGGGGCGCGCGACTTCGTGCTGATCGACGTCCGGGAGAAGGTTGAGCGCGACATCAACCAGATCCCCGGCTCGATCCTGATCCCGAAGGGCGACTTCCAGACGGGCGAGGCGCTGTCGCACCTGCCGCAGGACAAGCAGGTCGTCCTCTACTGCAAGACCGGGATCCGCTCCGCGGAGGTCCTGGCGATCGTCCGCGGCGCCGGGTTGGACAACGCCGTGCACGTCGGCGGTGGGGTGAGCGCCTGGGTCAGCCAGGTCGACCCTTCTCAGCCGGCGTACTGATGGCGCGCGCTCGCCGGCTCGCCTAGCGACACAGGACCCCCGCACCAGGATCTGGTGCGGGGGTCCTGTCCGTCACAGACTGGTCGGGCGGCTCAGATCGCGTGGACCTGGTCGGCCTGAGGACCCTTGGGCCCCTGGGTGGTCTGGAACTCGACGCGCTGACCTTCGTCGAGGGAGCGGAACCCCGTCGACTCGATCGCGCTGTAGTGGACGAATACGTCCGGACCGCCGCCGTCCACGGCAATGAAGCCGTAGCCCTTTTCGGCATTGAACCACTTGACGGTTCCCTGCGCCATGGAACTCTCCCTCTGGATCTGACACCCGAGGCCGCACCTCACGGCCCCGATCAGCTGCCGGACACCAGGAACGTTCTGACGCCCACGCAATAGTTCTGGAGGCGTAGCACTAACCACGGCACAGACCACTTGCAACAGCAAACTGAGCATTTCACATGCAAGGCTCGCTTGTGAACCCTGCGCGATAATTCTCGTCCGCGTGCGGCGAAGCGCCACCCGCCGCCTGCTCAGGCAGCGGGCAGCGGGCCTCGGAGAGCACAACGTGCGACCCCGCCACCGGGGTTCCCTCGGACCGCAGCAGGTCCAGGGCGCGGGCCTCGTGGCCGCGGGCGGGCTGCCCGTCCGCGCGGACCACGCGCCACCACGGGACGGCCGCCCCGAACCGCGACATCACCGTGCCCACCTGGCGCGGACCGCCCCGGCCGACCGCCCTCGCGATGTCGCCGTACGTCGCGACCCGGCCGGCGGGCAGGGACTCGACGACCCGCAGCACGGCCTCGACGTAGGCCTCGGCGTCCTCGGGTTCCGGCACGGAGGGGGTCACCAGCCGTTGCTGCCCGGGCCGCCCTTGAACGGCCCGACC
Organism: uncultured Friedmanniella sp.; assembly: GCF_964244285.1. Classification (NCBI taxonomy): domain Bacteria; kingdom Bacillati; phylum Actinomycetota; class Actinomycetes; order Propionibacteriales; family Nocardioidaceae; genus Friedmanniella; species uncultured Friedmanniella sp. Next base: position 459 of record NZ_CAXTHT010000017.1, on the reverse strand, counting down.
ACCGTGGAGGTGATCCAGCCGCCGTAGAAACCGCCGGGCTGGGCCTCGACCCGCTCGCCGTCGACCAGGCAGTAGTCGACCTGGCCTGGGTAGAGCGCGATGTGGTCCCGTAGAGCGCCGAAGCGGGTACTGGGACGGGGGTAGTACCAGGCCGCGCGCGGGGCCACGGCCGTCCCGCCGACCAGGTCCAGGTAGGACGCCTCGCCCTTCCACTCACAGAACGAGCCGCCGTGAGCCGGGACGAGGGCGTTCTCGAGGAAGGCGCTGCGGGGCAGGTAGTACGTCGGCGGGTGCGAGGTCTCCAGCACCCGCCAGCTGGTGGACGTCTCGCAGATCTCGACCCCGCCCAGCACCACCACGACCAGCTCGTCGCTGGCCACCAGCGCCGGCGGTCGCGGGTAGTCCCAGACCGACTCCTGGCCGGGCGCGATCGGGTCGGGGACGGGACGGCTGGCCATG
>NZ_CAXTHT010000016.1:0-41532 GCF_964244285.1 uncultured Friedmanniella sp. | reverse complement strand
CGCTGGTACTCCACCAGCGGGTCGCGCTGCGCCATGGCCCGCAGGCCGATGCCCTCGCGCAGGTAGTCCATCTCGTAGAGGTGCTCGCGCCACTTGCGGTCCAGGACGGTCAGCAGCACCCGGCGCTCGAGCTCCCGCATCACCTCGGGGGTGAGTGCCTCCTCGCGCTGGTCGTAGGCCGCCTGGGCGTCGGTCTTGAAGTCCTCGACCAGCTCCGCCAGCTCGAGGTCGTCGCGATCCTCGTACTCGGCCCGGACCAGCGACACCGGGTAGAGGGTGCTCATGTTGGTCCACAGCTGCTCGAGGTCCCAGTCCTCGGCGAAGCCCTCGGTCGCGGCGCTGACGTACTGCTCGACGACGGTGTCCACCGTCGAGCGCAGCCGGCTCTCGACGTCGGCACCCTCGAGCACCTTGCGACGGTCCCCGTAGACGGCGTGCCGCTGGCGGTTCATGACGTCGTCGTACTTGAGGATGTTCTTGCGGATCTCGAAGTTCTGCGACTCCACCTGGCCCTGCGCGCTCGCGATGGAGGAGCTGACCCGCTTGTTCTCGATCGGCTGGTCGTCGGGCATTCTGAGGGCCTGCAGCACCCACTCGACGATGTCGGACTTGAACAGCCGCATCAGGTCGTCGCCCAGGGAGAGGTAGAAGCGGCTCTCGCCCGGGTCACCCTGGCGGCCGGAGCGACCGCGCAGCTGGTTGTCGATCCGCCGCGACTCGTGCCGCTCCGAGCCCACCACGTAGAGCCCGCCGGCCTCGACGACCTGCTCGTGCTCGGCCGTCGCGGCCTCCTCCAGCCCCGCGAGGACCTCGGGGTAGCGGGCCTCGTACTCCTCGACGTGCTCGGAAGGGTCGATGCCCTGCTCGCGCAGCTCGTGGTCGGCCTGGAACTCCGGGTTGCCGCCGAGGATGATGTCGGTGCCGCGGCCGGCCATGTTGGTGGCCACCGTGACCGCACCGGCGCGGCCGGCCATCGCGACGATGGCGGCCTCCCGCTCGTGCTGCTTCGCGTTCAGCACCTCGTGCGGGACGCCGTCGGCCTTCAACAACCTGGACAGGATCTCCGACTTGGCCACGGAGGCGGTGCCGATCAGGACCGGCTGCCCCTTCTCGTGCCGCTCGGCCACGTCTTTGACGATCGCGTCGAACTTGGCCTCCTCGGTGCGGTAGATCAGGTCGCGCTGGTCGGCGCGGACCATCGGCTTGTTGGTGGGGATCGGCACCACGCCGAGGCCGTAGATCTTCTGGAACTCACTGGCCTCGGTCATCGCCGTGCCGGTCATGCCCGAGAGCTTCTCGTACATGCGGAAGTAGTTCTGCAGCGTGATGGTGGCCAGCGTCTGGTACTCGTCGCGGATCTCGACCCGCTCCTTGGCCTCGATCGCCTGGTGCAGGCCCTCGTTGTAGCGCCGTCCGACCAGCGACCGGCCGGTGTGCTCGTCGACGATCAGCACCTCGCCGTCCACGACCACGTAGTCGCGGTCGACCTTGAACAGCTCCTTGGCCTTGATCGCGTTGTTCAGGTAGGAGATGAGCGGGGTGTTGGCCGACTCGTAGAGGTTGTCGATGCCCAGGCGGTCCTCGACCACGTCGATGCCCTGCTCGACGATCGCGACGGTCCGCTTCTTCTCGTCGACCTCGTAGTGCTCATCGCGCTTGAGCCGGTCGACCAGCTTGGCGAACTCGGGGTACCAGCGGTGGGAGTCCTCGGCCGGGCCGGAGATGATGAGCGGCGTCCGCGCCTCGTCGATCAGGATCGAGTCGACCTCGTCCACGACGGCGAAGTGGTGGTCGCGCTGGACGCAGTCCTCCAGCGTCAGGGCCATGTTGTCGCGGAGGTAGTCGAAGCCGAACTCGTTGTTGGTGCCGTAAGTGATGTCGGCGTGGTAGGCCGCGCGACGGGACGCCGGGTCCATCTGGGAGAGGATGGCGCCCACCTCGAGACCGAGGAAGTGGTGGATCCGGCCCATCTGCTCGGACTGGAACTTCGCCAGGTAGTCGTTCACCGTGATGACGTGCACGCCACGACCGGTCAGCGCGTTGAGGTAGGCCGGCAGCGTCGCGACCAGCGTCTTGCCCTCACCGGTCTTCATCTCGGCGATGTTGCCCAGGTGCAGCGCCGCGCCACCCATGATCTGGACGTCGAAGTGCCGCTTGCCGAGCACCCGGTGGCTGGCCTCGCGGACGGTCGCGAACGCCTCGGGCATCAGCTGCTCGAGGGTCTCGCCCTTCTCGAGCCGATCCTTGAACTCCACCGTCTGGCCGCGGAGCTCCTCGTCGCTCATCGCGACGAAGTCGTCCTCGATGGCGTTGACCTGGTCGGCGATGCTCTTCAGCCGCTTAAGGATCTTGCCCTCGCCCACACGCAGCAGCCTGTCCATCAATGCCACGAAACTGGCTCCCTCACGTTGTCGTCACCCATGTGCACTCCTCGGAGCGTCCAGTTGTTCCGCTGGACCCCCGCGTCACCCGCGCACAGCCTCCCCCGGGCCGCGCGACGGCAGACGCACTGCGCCATCCTAGGCCACCCTTCGGCTGACGGCGTGCTCCAGCGGAGCGGCCAGGTCGCCCCTCGGCAGCACCTGGACCCCACTCAGGCCCAGCCAGCCGGCCATCAGCGCGAGCTCGTCGGCGAGCTCGGTGGCCACCTCGAGCACGTCGTGGCCGGGCTCGGCGAACGCGGCGTTGACCCGCAGCACCCCGGCCGCCCGGTCGGCCTTGAGGTCGACCCGTGCCACGAACGCGTCCCCGAGCAGGAAGGGGTAGACGTAGTAGCCGTGCACGCGCCGCTCCGCCGGCACGTAGATCTCGATCCGGTAGAAGAAGCCGAACAGCTGGTGCAGCCGCTCACGCTCGAAGACCATCGAGTCGAACGGGCTGAGCAGGGCCCGCGCCCGGACCCGGCGCGGCACCCGGGCCTCGTGCCACAGGTAGAGCGGCCGGCCGATCTCCCGACCCAGCTGGACCGGCCGCAACAGGCCCTCCTCCACCAGCTCGCGGATCGCGGGCCGGGTCAGGGTCAGCGAGGTGCGGAAGTAGTCGGCGAGGCTGCGCTCGCTCGCCACGCCCAGCGCCCGCGCGGCGCGGGCCACGAGCCCGCGGACCGCCTCGGCCGGGGTCGGCGTCGGCTGTTCCCAGACGGCCCGGGGCAGTACCCGCTCCGGCAGGTCGTAGATGCGCTCGAAGGAGGAGTTGCGGCAGGCCGCGGTCACCTCGCCGCAGGTGAACAGCCACTCCAGCACCGTCTTGACCGCGGACCAGTTCCAGCCCCAGGAGCTGCGGTCGCGAACCTCCTCGACCTCCAGCTGGCGGGCGCTGACCGGTCCGCGGGCCGCCACCTCCTCGTACACCTTGCGGACCAGGTCGGGCTGCTCACCAGCGATCCGGCCGACGTTGGCCCAGACCTCACGGTGCGCGGGCTCCATCCGGAACCGCAGCAGCGGCTGGAGCGAGACGTCGAGAAAGCTCGCCGCGTGCCCCCAGTACTCGAACAGCCGACGCGGTGCCGTCCCGGCCGCGCGGTCGAGCAGCGCGGGGTCGTAGGGACCGAGCCGGGAGAACAGCGGCAGGTAGTGGGCGCGCTGCACCACGTTCACCGAGTCGATCTGGAACTGCCCGAGCCTGCCCACCGTCGCGGTGAGGTCACGCATCCCCACCGGCCGTCCGGGCCGCGGAACGGCCAGCCCCTGCGCCGCGACGGCGACGCGCCTGGCCTGCCCGGGTGTGATCGACTCCATCTGTCGGACGCTAGCGGGCCGGGCTGACAGTTCCCGACGACAGGTCAGCCCCCGACGGTGGCCAGCGCGGAGTCGAGGCGGATGACGCCGTAGTCGTAGGCCCGGCGGCGGTAGACCACGCTGGGCATGTGGTGCTCGGCGTCGATGTAGAGGTAGAAGTCGTGGCCGACCAGCTCCATCTCCATCAGGGCCTGGTCGAGGGTCATCGGCACCGCGGCGTGCATCTTCTCCCGGACCACCAGCGGCCCCTCGCCCTGGACCTGCATCCCAGCGACGGTGTGGGTGTCGGACTCCTCACCGTCGGCGGCGGAGTCGAGCGTCACGGGCTCCTCGACGGAGGCCTTGAGCGAGGCGAGCGCGTGCTGGCCGTGGTGCACCCGCTTGCGGTCCGCGGCCCGTCGGAGCTGGGCCATCAGCCGGTCCAGGGCCATCTCGAACGCCGCCGACTTGTCGTCGGCCGCGGCCTCGGCCCGGACCACCGGACCCTTGCTGCGCAGGGTGATCTCGACCCGGCAGGCCTGGTCGTGCTGTCGCTTGTTGCGCTCCGTCGAGACCTCGACCTCGACCCGGATCGCCCGGTCGTCGAGCTTCTCCAGCCTGGTGATCTTTTCCTCGACGTGGGCCCGGAACGCCTCCGACACACTGCAGTGGCGGCCCTTCACGACAACATCCATGTCTGCCTCTCTCGGTCGATCGGTGGGGACGAGAAAGCGCTCAGCATCCCCCAGCCAGGCAGAGCCTGGTGCGCAGGAGGAAACGGAGCGCCATGAACTGACGCTAGACCCTGGTCTGGCCGTTGACCACGGCGGGGCGAAGTCCACAGCGACTTGTCAGGCTGCTGACAGAGCCCCGAGCCTCGGCTGCCCGCTCACGCAGCACGCCGGGCGGTGGCCGCGACCGTGGCCGCCCCGAGCACCGGCAGCCCGGCCCCGCGCAGCACGCGGGCGGCTTCGGCGAGGCTGCTGCCGGTGGTCACCAGGTCGTCGACGAGCACCGCCACGGCCCCCTCGGCGCGCAGCCGGGCCACGACGGCAGGCCGCCCGATCCGCAGGGCGCCGGCCAAGTTGCGGCGTCGGGCAGCGGCGTCCAGCCCGGCCTGGTCGGCGACCCCGGCGCGCTGGGCCAGCACCGGGACGGCCGAGACGGCATGCCGCCCCCGCAGCTGGCGCGCCGTCAGCCGAGCCAGCGCGGCCGTCGCGTCGTACCCGCGACGCCGGACCGCGGCCGCGGCGGAGGGCACCGGGACCAGGACGACGGGGCCCGCCGGTGCCGCCTGGCTCAGCAGCGCGTGCACCGCCTGGGCCAGCCGGTCGGCCAGCACCGGGCTGAGGCCGAGCGCGGACCGCTCCTTGTGCGCCACGATCAGGCCACGGGCGAGCGCGTCGTAGGGCGAGCACGTCGCGGTCATCGGGAAGCCGTCGGGGGCCGGCTCCGGCCAGGTGAGGTACGGGCGGAGCGCACGCAGCCGGGTCCGGCACTCCGGGCAGACCCCCCACCACGGCCGGCCGCAGCCGTGGCAGGCCGAGCCCAGCAGCAGGTCGCCCGCCGCGGCCAGCCACGGCTCGAGTCCCACCCACGCCAGTCTGCCGGAGGATGGTCGGCTCGGCAGGTGGGCGTGGCGACCTGTGGAGAACTCGGCGCCCGCCGCCGCCCTGTGGGCAGAGCCGGACCGCGACGGGTCAGCCAGGCGTCGCGACGGCGGAGACCTTGGTCAGGTACGGCTGCCAGGTGGTCCCGTCGTCGCGGTAGACCTGTCCGTCGGCGCTGACCAGCAGGGCCGTCTTGGTGCGCTGCAGGACGGCGAGCCCGCGCGGCTCCCAGGTGTGGGACTCCACTTCCGGGGTCACCCGGGACGCGTCGTCGCTGACCCGGACGGGCACGAAGGGGCCGGCGGTGCCCTGCCGGCGCAGGACCATCAGGTTGGTCGCGTCGGTCCAGGCCACGTCCTGCATGAACGTCCTGGGCGGAGGTTTGGTCGTTCCTGCTGCCGTCTCGGTGGACAGGGCGTACCAGCTGCTGACCGTGGTCGTCGTGCCCTTCCGGACGACGCGGGCCAGCCCCAGCTCGGTCGTGCCGCCGCGCTCGAGCAGCATCGCCATCCGGGTGCCATCGGGAGAGAGCCGGAAGGCCACGAGCCGGTGCCCGAGGAGGTCAGGGACACGCACCTCGGTCGCCGCCGCGGGTGTGACGATCCACATCCGCTGCCGCCCACCCTGCTCACCGGCCACCCAGAGCTGGTCGTTCCGGCTGAACTGGGGCCGCAGCAGGTGGGAGGCCCCCGGGGGGGTCACGGTGGTGACCGACGTGGTGCCCGGGGTGGTCTGCCGGAGGACCGATCCGCGGTCGGTGACGGCGGCCAGCGTCGAGTTGGTGAGCGAGACCGCCACCGAGGTGACGAGCACCCTCCCGTCCCCCAGCGGTCCCACCACCCTGGTCAGCTCGTGGCTGTCGGCGTTGGTGCTCACCGTGGCCAGCTCGCCACGCCGGACGGCGTACAGCTGCTCGGAGGAGACGAACGGGACGGGGTCGAGCCCGGCGGGCACGGCCCCGACAGGGACGGCCAGGTCACCCGGCTCGCTCTCGGGCACCGGGAACGGCTGGTTGTCGGTCAGCAGCAGCACCTTCTTGACCCCGGTGACCTGCTGCAGGGTGTACACCAGCTGCGCGGTGAGCCGGGTGCGGTCCGCGGCCGCCAGCTGCTGGACCTGGCTGCTGAGCGGCACCTGCGCCACCCCGTTGACGATGGTCACGGCGTCCCCGCTGAGGGTGGTCCCCTTGGGCACCGCGGTGATCACCGCCGGCGCCAGCCAGGTCGAGGGCCCGCCCAGCAACGTCTTGACCAGCGCGGACGCCACGTTGTCGGGGTTGCGCAGGTTGGGCAGGTAGATCGACTGCGGCACGAGACTGCCCGCACTCCCGAGGAAGAAGACGTCGTAGGGCTTGTACAGGCTGTCGAAGGAGGACTGGACCACCATCAGCCCGCCGGGCGGGCTGTCGATCCGCCACTGTCCGTTCTCCCGAATGAGCTGGAACTTCTGCAGGAGCTTCTGGGGGCGGGCGCTGAACGTGCGCTGCGGGCTGAGGAAGCCGACCTGGCGGCCCGTCAGCGTCACCGTGTTGCCGCTGACGACGTAGCTCGGGTCGCTGTAGAGGGTGGCGCCGGCGTCCGGGTCCCACTTCGCGGCGGCAGTGGCGCTGAGGTACTCCCGGGCGACCGCGTAGCTGGGCTGGTAGTTGGCGTTGGCCCGCAGGTAGTTCCGGACGATGGTGGTGGGGTCGTCGTCCGCCGCCGGCGGCGGCACCTCGACGTTGACGCAGTTGTCGCAGCTGGCCTGGGAGCCCTCGATCTTCTCGATCGGCCCGGACGTCGGCACGTTGACGCAGCCGCTCAGCAGGAGCAGCGGCACCAGGAGCAGCGGCACCAGGAGCAGCAGGAGCACCCGTGCCGGCGGACGCCGGACCGGGCTCCCCCTCATCCGGCCACCACCGACGGCTCGGAGCCGCTGACCGTCAACGGCCCACCGGACCCGCCACGCTCGTCGAGGGCGTCGGCGGGCTCCTCCGGCGGGCTCGTCGGGGTGGCGTAGTCGCGGGGAACCAGGGGCAGCGGCGACGTCTCGAGGATGGCCCCGACGGTCCGTGGCAAAGTCAGCCGGAACTGGGCGCCCAGGCCGGGGCGGCCCCAGGCCGTCAGCCAGCCGCCGTGCAGGTTGGCGTCCTCCAGCGCGATCGAGAGGCCCAGGCCGGTCCCGCCGACCATCCGGGCCCGGGCCGGGTCGGCGCGCCAGAAGCGGTGGAAGACCTGCTTGGCCTGGCCGGCCTCGAAGCCCACGCCGTGGTCCCGGACGGCGATGGCCACGGCGTCGTCGTCGCTCTCCACCCAGATGTCGATCGGGCGCGACTCGCTGTGCTCGATCGCGTTCACCACGAGGTTGCGCAGGATGCGCTCGATCCGCCGGACGTCCACCTCCGCGGTGGCCGGCTCCGGTGCGTGGATCAGCACCATGGTGCTGTTGCGGTCGGCCAGCGGCGCGTAGGCGTCCACGACACGGACGACGATGGCGCGCAGGTCGATCGTGCCGAGGCTCAGCTCGGCGGCGCCGGCGTCGAAGCGCGAGATCTCGAGCAGGTCGGTGAGCAGGGCCTCGAAGCGGTCCAGCTCGGCCTGCAGCAGCTCGGCGGAGCGGGCGGCGATCGGGTCGAAGTCCTCGCGCGCGTCGTGCAGCACCTCGGCGGCCATCCGCACGGTGGTCAGTGGCGTCCGCAGCTCGTGGGAGACGTCGGACACGAACCGCTGCTGGACCGCGGAGAGCTCCTCGAGGGTGGTGATCTGCTTCTCCAGCTCGCTCGCCATGTAGTTCATGGAGGTGGCCAGCCGGGCGAGGTCGTCGGTGCCGCGGACCTGCATCCGGTCGTAGAGGTTTCCCGAGGCCAGGCTCTCTGCGGCCTGGCGCGCGGCCCGGACCGGGGTCACGACCTGACGGCTGACCAGGGCGGCGATGAAGGTCAGCAGGATGACCAGGATCACCCCGGTGGTCACCGCCGCGTTCCGCAGCACCTTCAGCGTCGAGACCTCCTGGGTCAGCGGGAAGACCAGGTACATCTGGTAGCGCCCCGAACCCGGCAGGTTCAGCGACGCCCCGGCCACCAGGCCGGCCACCGCCGGCGTGCCGTCGTTGTAGTGCACCAGGGTCGGGGTGATCAGCAGGTCGCTGCTCTCCTGCACCCGGGCGGCCAGCCCGGGCGGGATGCTGCTGGGCAGCATCGCGCCGGAGGTGATGGTCTGGCCGCTCGTCGGCAGCACGACGCCGAAGGGCTCGGTGCCGCCGGCCCGGGCCGCGAAGCTGTAGACCAGGTCGCGCAGCACCTGGTCGACGTCGACCTGGGCTACCTGGTCGGCCCCGTCCAGCTGCTGCTGCGCGAGGTCGATCGCCTGCCGCGCCTCGCTCCGGGCCGAGTCCTCCTTGCCCTGCATCACCCCCGTGGTCGCCTGCTGCATCAGCAGGAACCCACCGAGGACCAGCACCAGCACCGAGGCGATGAAGACCGTGGCGATCACCCGCAGCGGCAGCGACCGCCACCACAGGTTCGCGGGCCGGCGCCACCAGGGCTCACGTGCACCCTCGGGCACCGCCGGGTCGAGATCAGCCATCGTGGGAGACAGTCTGGTTCAGTCGAGTGGGTTCGGCACAGTCGGCGGCGGTCAGGCCTGGACGGTCTCGCCGGCCTTGTAGCCGATCCCCCGCACCGTGACCACGATCTCGGGCCGTTCCGGGTCGCGCTCGATCTTGGAGCGCAGCCGTTGCACGTGCACGTTGACCAGCCGCGTGTCGGCGGCGTGGCGGTAGCCCCAGACCTGCTCGAGCAGGGTCTCGCGGCTGAAGACCTGCCACGGCCGCCGGGCCAGCGCCAGCAGGAGGTCGAACTCCAGCGGGGTCAGCTGGATCGGCATCCCGTTCCGCTTCACCGAGTGGCCGTCGACGCTGATCGCCAGGTCGCCGATGCGCAGCGTCTCGAGCTCGTTCTCGTCCGGACCGGACGGCCGACGCAGCCGCGTCTTGATCCGCGCCACCAGCTCCTTGGCCTTGAACGGCTTGGAGACGTAGTCGTCCGCCCCGGCCTCGAGGCCCTCGACGACGTCGATGGTGTCGGTCTTCGCCGTCAGCATGATGATCGGGACGCCGGACTCCAGCCGGATCTCCCGGCAGACGTCGACGCCGTCGCGACCGGGCAGCATCAGGTCGAGCAGGATGAGGTCGGGTCGGGCTTCGCGGAAGATGGTGACGGCCTTGTCGCCGTAGGCGCACCAGATCGGCTCATAGCCCTCGTTCCGCAGGACGATGGAGAGCATTTCGGCCAGGGCGGCATCGTCGTCGACGACCAACACCCGGCTTCGCGCGCCACCATTCCTGGTCGCTTCCGACACGATTTCTCCCTTCGTCCTTCTGCGCGTCGGAAAAGCCCAGCACGCTCACCGCACCAAATCCCGGCACCACACCATAAAGCCTCCGTGCCTCAATCGTGATCTTAGACATCGGGGCCGAACGAGCCCGGCGCCGAAACGGCCCCCTAGTTGAGGTCGGGGTCCTCCAGCCAGGTCGAGAAGTAGGCCATCTCGCTGCGCTGACGCCGCAGCACACCGCGCCACAGCTCGAGCGGACGGGCGCCGAAGACGTCGTCGTACTCGGCCGTCGCGATGTGCCACATGCCCGAGGCCACCTCGCCCTGGAGCTGCCCGGCGGCCCATCCGGCGTACCCGGCGAAGATCCGCAGGTCGCGGTAGGCCCCGGCGACGATCTCGATCGGGGTGTCCAGGTGCAGCAGGCCGACGGTGTCGAAGAGCGGACGCCAGCCCGGGGGCTCCTCGCCGGGGCTGGCCACGCTGGCCAGACAGATGGCGCCGTTGGGCGAGACCGGGCCGCCGTGGAAGAGCAGCCGCGGCTCGGAGACGGTCTCGACCCAATCGGGCAGTACCGCGTCGAGCGGGGTCTGGGAGATCTCGTTGAGGATGACGCCGAGCGCGCCGTCCTCGTCGCAGTCCAGGACCAGCACGACGGTCCGGTCGAAGACGCCGTCGGCGAGCAGCACGCTCGCGACCAGCAGGTCCCCGGGCGCGGGGGCGCGGGCGGTCACGCGACCCGGACCGCGTCAACGGGGCGCCGTCGGAGCGCGAGCCCGACGGCCACGCCGAGCGCGGTGCCCACCCAGTCGGCGACGACGTCCAGCGGGTCGCCGCTGCGGCGGGTGTAGAAGAAGTGCTGGACCAGCTCGCTGACCACCGCGTGGGTCGCGAACACCGCGGCCACCCGGACGACCGTGCGGCCGGACAGCACGCGGACCGGGGTCTGGGCCTGCGCCCGGACGACCAGCGCGGTCAGCACGAGGGCGGTGGGTAGCGCAAAACCGGACGCGTGCTCCAGCTTGTCGGTCTGGGGGAACCCGGACGGCGTCGGCGGCCCGGCCACCCGGTACAGCCCGTAGAGCTGGCCGGCGAGCGCCAGGACCGCCAGCACCGCGAGCACCCGCCAGCTGCGCCCGCCTCTCATCGGCTGGAGGTGGCCACTACGGGACGGCGTCGGGGTCGACCGGCAGCTCGACCGGGCCGCCGGCGGCGCGGCGGACGGCGGTGGCGACGGCCGAGTGGACGGCGGGGTTGAACACGCTGGGCGTGATGTACGCGGGGTTCAGCTCCTCGTCGGTGACCACCCCGGCCAGGGCCCGCGCGGCGGCCAGCAACATGGTGGAGGTGATCTCCGACGAGCGGGCGTCGATCAGGCCGCGGAATACCCCGGGAAAAGCGAGCACGTTGTTGATCTGGTTGGGAAAGTCCGAGCGGCCGGTGGCCACCACGGCGGCGTGCTTCATCGCCTCGATCGGGTCGACCTCGGGCTCGGGATTGGCCAGCGCGAAGACGATGGACTTCGGGGCCATCCCCGCGATGTCGTCCCCGGTCAGCAGGTTCGGCGCCGAGACCCCGATAAAGACGTCCGCACCCACCAGCGCCTCGGTCAGGCTGCCGCTGAGGCCCGCCTCGTTGGTGTGCTCGGCCAGCCACGCGAGCTGGCCGGTGATCCCCGGCCGGCTCCGGTGCACGACGCCGTCGATGTCGGCCACCACCACGTGCCTGACGCCGGCGGCCAGCAGCAGCTTGATGATCGCCGTCCCGGCAGCGCCGGCGCCCGACATCACGATGCGCACGTCGGCGATGGACTTGTCGGTGACCCGCAGCGCGTTGTAGAGCGCCGCCACCACCACGATCGCGGTGCCGTGCTGGTCGTCGTGAAAGACCGGGATGTCCAGCTGCTCGCGCAGCCGCGCCTCGACCTCGAAGCAGCGCGGGGCCGAGATGTCCTCGAGGTTGATGCCGGCGAACCCGGGCGCGATGGCCTTCACGACGGCCACGATCTCGTCGACGTCCTGGGTGTCCAGGCAGAGCGGCCAGGCGTCGATATCGCCGAAGCGCTTGAACAGCGCGGCCTTGCCCTCCATCACCGGCAGGGCCGCCTCGGGACCGATGTTGCCCAGACCCAGCACCGCCGACCCGTCGGTGACCACCGCGATGGAGTTCCGCTTGCTGGTCAGCCGGCGCGCGTCCTCCTTGTTCTTGGCGATCGCCAGGCAGACCCGTGCCACCCCGGGGGTGTAGACCATCGACAGGTCGTCGCGGTTGCGGATCGGGTGCTTGGAGCGCATCTCGATCTTGCCGCCGAGGTGCATCAGGAAGGTCCGGTCGCTGACCTTGCCGATCGTGACGCCGGGAACCGAGCGCATCACCTCGACGAGCTGGTCGGCGTGGTCGGTGTCGCGCGCCGCGCAGGTCACGTCGATCTGCAGCCGCTCGTGGCCCGACGCCGTGACGTCGAGGGCGGTGACCGTACCGCCGGCACCTTCGACCGCCGACGTCAGCGCGGAGACCGAACCACCGCCCGCCGGCACCTCCAGCCGGACCGTGATCGAGTACGACACCGAGGGCAGGGCAGTCACGTCCGGCATCTTCTCATGCGGCGTCGCCGACCGGCACTCATCGGGCCGCGCCTCGCTCGACCGCCTCGCGGGCCGCCCAGAGCCCGATGTCGCCGCGGCTCAGCGCCACCGCGAGCAGGTCGGGGAACTGGTCCGGCGTGCAGGCGAAGGCGGGGACGCCGAGGGCCGCGAGCGCCGCCGCGTGCTCGCCGTCGAAGGCGGGAGCGCCGGCGTCCGACAGCGCCAGCAGCACGACCACGGTCACGCCGTCGGCGAGCAGTTGGGCGACGCGGCGCAGCATCTCCTCGGCGATGCCGCCCTCGAAGAGGTCGGAGATGAGGACGAGCAGGGTCTCCTCGGGCCTGGTCACCAGCGACTGGCAGTAGGCCAGGGCCCGGTTGATGTCCGTGCCGCCGCCCAGCTGGCAGCCGAACAGCACCTCGACCGGGTCGGCCAGCCGGTCGGTCAGGTCGACGACCTCGGTGTCGAAGGCGACCAGAGAGGTGCGGACGGTGCGCAGCGACGCCAGGGTGGCGGCGAAGACGGCGGCGTAGACCACCGACTCGGCCATCGACCCCGACTGGTCGATGGCCACCACGACGTCGCGGGCCAGGGCGGAGCTGCGGCGGCCGTAGCCGATCAGGTGCTCGGGCACGATGGTGCGCTGCTCGGGCAGGTAGTGCTGCAGGTTCGCCCCGATCGTCGCGGGCCAGTCGATGTCGGGCAGCCGCGGCCGGCGGGTCCGGCTGGCCCGGCTGACCGCTCCGGAGACAGCCGCCACGGTCTGCCGGGCGACGCGGCGCTCGATCTCGGCGACCACCCGGCCGACTACCAGGCGCGCCGTCCGGCGCGTCGTCTCGGGCATCACCCGGTTCAGCCCGACCAGGGTCGCGGCCAGGTGCACGTCCGGTTGGACCGAGTCCAGCAGCTCGGGCTCCAGCAGCATCGACGTGAGCTGCAGCCGGTCGATCGCGTCCCGCTGCATCACCTGCACCACGCTGGTCGGGAAGTAGGTCCGGATGTCGCCGAGCCACCGGGCCACACCGGGGGCCGAGGAGCCCAGCCCGCCGGCCCTCCGCGGGCTGCTCCGCTCCTCCCCCTCCCGCCCGTCGTACAGCTGAGCCAGCGCACGGTCCATCCCGGCCTCGACCGGGCCGAGCGTGGTGTCCATCGCCTCCTCCGCCGCGTCACCCAGCAGCAGCCGCCAGCGCCGCCGGCGGGCGTCGTCGGTGCTCACCGGCCGGCCAGGATCAGCTCGACGGTGGCGAGGGCAGGCCCCACCAGGTCCGGCTCGGGCTCCGGCTGTGGCTGTGATGTCGTCGAGTCCGCCGACGCGGACCCGGCGGCGAGGCGGCCGGCGATGGCACGGCGTTCGGCGGGGCTGAAGGTGCCGAACGTCCGCCGGACCAGGGGCAGCAGGTCGGCGAACTCGGCGTCGTCGAGGCCGGCCACCCAGCGGTCGAGCAGCAGCCGCAAGGCTGGGTCATGGATCAGCAGCAGCGCCCCGTCGGCGAAGAACCCGTCCACCCAGGCGGCCTTGGCCCGGGCGTCGACGCCGTGGGAGAGCGCGCGGTCCACCCTCACGTCGACGTCGTCGAGCCGCTCGGCGTCCACCAGCAACCGGACCACCCGGCCCACCAGCAGTCCGTGCACGTCCCGTCGGTCGACCAGACCCGCCAGCGTGCCGAGCCAGCGTTCGCGGGACCCCTCGTCGGTCAGCAGCCCGACCGCGCTGCTGACCCGGTCGAGCCGCTGCCGCATCAGCGTCGCGGTGTCGTCGTCGAGCCCGGCCACCGCCTGCGGCAGCCCGGCGCAGATCCGCACCAGCAGCACCTCGCTGACGTGGCGCAGGGCGCTGGTGTCGGTCTGCCGGACGTCGCCGTAGCGCTGCGCCCGGGCCAACGGCGGCAGCGCGTCCATCAGGTGCACGACGTCGGCGTCCAGGGCCGCCCGTTCCGCCAGGACCTCGAGCAGTCGGCTCAGGGCCTCGGGCAGGGCGGCCAGCAGGCAGTGCTCCACCGCCCGGGTGAGCTCGACCAGGGTGCCCTCGGCCAGCCGGTCCTCGACCCGCGCCGTGGCGGCGGACTCCACCGTGGTGCCCCAGACAGCCGCGCGGACCAGGTCGACGGCGAACACCGGCTGCCAGGTCGCCGACCAGGTCTCGCGGAAGGTGCCCTGGCTCTCGACCGCGCTGTCGGCCGGGCGCACCCAGTCGAGGTCGAGCAGCTGGAGGCGGTGGAACAGCTGGGAGCGGGCCTGGTCGATCGGCCGGCGCAGGTCGAGGTCGAAGCTCCGAGTCTGCGGCTCACGCCGGACCCGCAGCCGTCGGCACGTCGCGACGAGGTCGGCCTCCAGCGGCACCATCGGCACCCGCTCGTCGACCGCACCCAGCTCCTCCCTCACCACCAGCTCGGCGGTCACGAACCGCGCGGACGCCTCGTCGCCGTCGCAGAGCACCGCCCGGGTCGCCTCCTGCACCTCGGCCAGCCCGGCCAGCGGTCGGTCGCGCAGCGCGGCCAGGGTCTCGGCGAGCCGGACGGCCTCGATCACGTGTGCGCTGGAGACCACCAGGTCGTGCCGGCGGAGCGCGTGCGCGACCTTGGTCAGCCAGCGCACGATGGGCTCGTCGCTCGCCTGCCACAGGTGCGCGTACCAACCCGGAGAGGTGATGCCGGCGCCGTAACCGCTCGCGCTGGCGAGGTGGCTGTGCGTCCAGGGCACCCAGGTGAGCGTGACCTTGCGCTTGGGTGCGCCGCGCAGGATCCGGGCATCGGCGACCGCCGGCGGCAGCGGCAGGGTGAGCACGGGCGCGTGCCAGGCCCCGCAGACCACGGCGACGCGACGGCGACCGCGCTTCAGCGCCGCCCGGATGGTCTGGCGCATGTACGCCTCCCGGCGGGCCTCCTGCTGGGCCGAGGAGTAGTGCGCCCCGGGGTCGGTCCCGGCTCCCACCTCCTGCCGCAGCTCGACCATCGCCTCGAGCAGCAGCGGGAAGGGCGACGAGCCGTCCCGACGACCCTCGACCACGTCGTCCCACCAGCGCTCGGCGTCGTCGTACCCCGCCGCCTCCGCCAGCGCCCGCAGCGGGTCCGACCGGGCCCAGCGGCGCGGGTCGTCCAGGCCCAGCGCGTCCTCGGGCTCGTGCTGGTCGGGCTCGGCCTCGTCCAACAGGTCCCGCGGCCGGGGCGCGAGGGTGAGCGCGGCGGGCAGGTCGCACATCCCCACCTCGACCTCGTGCTGCTGAGCCCAGCGCAGCGCCTGCCACTCCGGGGAGAACGCGGCGAACGGCCAGAAAGCGGAGACCGCCGGCTCGTCGACGGCGTAGGCCAGCAGCGCCACCGGCGGCACCGTGCCCTCCGCGGCCGCCCAGCCCAGGACGGGGTCGGCGTCGGCCGGCCCCTCGATCAGCACGACGTCGGGCTGGTACTCCCCGAGTGCGCGCACCAGCGACCGGGCCGAACCCGGGCCGTGGTGGCGGATGCCGAACACCTCGACCCGCGGGTCCGCGTCCGGCTCAGCACTCATCTGGCTCAGCACTCATCTGGCTCGGCACTCATCTGGCTCGGCACTCATCTGGCCTCGCGGCAAGCGGCGTAGAAGTCCGACCAGCCCTCGCGGTCGCGGACGACCACCTCGAGGTACTCCTCCCAGGCCACCTGGTCTGAGACCGGGTCCTTGACCACGGCTCCGACGATTCCGGACGCGATGTCCCCGGCGCGCAGCCGGCCGTCCCCGAAGTGTGCGGAGAGGGCCAGGCCGCTGGTGACCACCGAGATCGCCTCCGCGGTGGACAGGGTGGCCGACGGGCTCTTGATCCGCGTCCGGCCGTCCGCGCTGACTCCCGAGCGCAGCTCGCGGAACACCTGGACGACCCGCCGGATCTCCTCCAGCGCGGGTGAGACCTCGGGCAGCTCGAGGGTGCTCGCCATCGCCGCCACCCGGCTGGCCACGATCGCCACCTCGTCCTCCTCCCGCTCGGGCAGCGGCAGCACCACGGTGTTGAAGCGGCGACGCAGCGCCGAGGAGAGCTCGTTGACGCCCTTGTCCCGGTCGTTGGCGGTGGCGATCACGTTGAAGCCCTTGAGCGCCTGCGCCTCGTCGCCGAGCTCGGGGATGGGCAGCGTCTTCTCCGACAGGACAGTGATCAGCGCGTCCTGCACCTCGGCCGGGATCCGGGTGAGCTCCTCGATCCGGGCGATGCTGCCGGTGCGCATCGCCACCATCACCGGCGAGGGCACGAGCGCGGCCGGGCTGGGCCCTTCGGCGATCAACCGGGCGTAGTTCCAGCCGTAGCGGATCGCGTCCTCGGTGGTGCCGGACGTGCCCTGCACCAGCAGCGTCGAGCGACCGGACACCGCAGCGGCGAGGTGCTCCGACACCCAGGACTTGGCCGTCCCGGGTACGCCCAGCAGCAGCAGCGCCCGGTCGGTGGCCAGCGTGGCGACCGCGACCTCCATCAGCCGCCGCGAGCCGACGTACTTGGCGCTCACCACGGTGCCGTCGGCCAGGACGCCGCCCATCAGGTAGGTCACCACCGCCCACGGCGACAGCCGCCAGTGCGGCGGCCGCGGTCGCTCGTCGGCGGCAGCGAGGGCGGCCAGCTCGTCGGCGTAGACCTGTTCGGCGTGCGGCCGCAACGCGTCCGGGGGTGAGGCCGGGGGTGAGGTTGCGGGTGAGCTCGGGTCGCTCAGGCGGGGGTCACTCGGGTCCATCGGGGTCCTTCCGACTGGGCGGGGGGTCGACCGGGCCGGTCGCGAACGTCCGGGCGATCTCGGCGCGGATCTCGACCGACCGCGCGGCGGCGACCAGGGCGTCCTGGACGAGCCGGACGCCGGGGGCCGAGGCCCGACCGTCGTCGGCCAGCGCCTCGTGGGCCTGTGCGAGCAGGTCGGCGTCCCCGGGGTGCATTCGCGTCCCCAGCGCCGAGCCGTACGCCGCCGCCCGCCACCCGAGCTGACCGCTGAGCAGGACCCGGAGCGCGGCGACGGCGAGGGAACGGGGCCACGGGCCGGGCACGTCCAACGCGGCGTCGGGGCGCGCACGGAGCTCGGCCTCACCGGGCAGGGCGCCGGCCCCGCCGGTCGGGTCCCTGCGGGCCGGGACGGGGGCGGGGGCGCGGACGGCGACGGCGAGCCGCTGCCACGCCGGGTTCTGTTCCAGGAACCAGCAACCGGCCGCGCCGAGGGCTCCCGCGAGCAGTCTGCGGTCGTAGTCCGGACGCGTGGCGGCGAGACCGGCGAGGGGCGTCCAGTGCTGCGGCGGCAGCAGCACGTGCGCCTCGACGGCGGCCGCGAGCCACGCGTTGACCAGCTCGGCGACCGGCCGGGCGAGGAGGGCGTCCAGCAGGTCCTGCGCCGCCGGCGGAGCCCAGGGTCGCTCCGGCTCCGGCGCCGTGGCCGCGGCCGGGCAGTGCGCCAGGGTCGGCGAGGACCGTGTGCGGACCCAGCGCCGGGCCGCTTCACCGAGCAGCTCGGTTGCCGTGAGGGCCGGCCGCCGGTCAGTACCCAGCAGCGCCGTGGTGACCAGCTCGTCCCCCTCCGGCGCGACCGGGCCGTGCTCGAGCGTGGACACCTCAGGCCGACTGCCGGAGGAGGCCGGCCCGATCGGGGTGCGGGACGTCGGCGTCCAGCACAGCGAGGGGTCGCATCCCGGCGTCGCTCCACTCGACCACGACCGGTACCTCGTGCCCCCGGGCCCGGGCCAGCAGCGGCCACGGGTCGGCGCCGGGACCGACCACGTCGCGGCAGTGGCCGTCGCGGTCACGCAGCCGCCAGGGACCGGCCCCCTGGGGCGGCACCGGGGTCACGGCCACGACGGCGGGCATCCGGCTGGCCCAGGGGTCGGCCGCCAGCAACGCCGCGTAGCGGGCGCGGGCCGCGGCGAGCGACTCCGGCGCCAGATCCTTCGTGGTGAGGGCAGGCGCAACCTCCTCGAGGCCTGTCGTCAGGCTCACGACAGCTTCGTCGACAGGCTCAGCACGCGCCCGCTCGCCGACCACCGCCCGGTACTGGCCCGAGCCGGGGTAGAAGTGGAGCCGACCCCTCAGCCGGTCCCCGAATGTCACCGTGGTGTCGGGCGCCTGCCCGGGGACGGCGAATGTCAGCCACAGCGCCCAGCGCCGGCTGCGCCGGCCCCGGAGCCAGACCCGTCGGGTCTCCAACCGGGACTCCACGGCGTCCACCTGACCGACGGCGTACCAGTCGTCGTCCACGCCAGGTCCAGCGAGCACCTCGGCCCTGGTCACCGGGTACCCGATCCGGGCGCGGACGGTGGCCGCGAGGTCCGCCGGCAGCTCGGGCAGCCGGCGGTGAGCCTCGACCAGCAGGTGCAGCGCAGCCAGCCGCTCGAGCACCCGACCGGGCCAGCCCTCGCGTCCCAGCTCGCCCGGGATCGCCCGCAGCAGACCCGCCACGCCCGGTGCGTGGGCGTCGACCATCCGCGCCGCGACGGGTTCGAACGCGGCGTACCCCGTCCGCTCCAGTCCGGCCAGCCCGCCGCGCAGCTGGTCCTCGAGCCACCGGCTCAGCTCCTCGAGACCGTCCCCCACCCGCTGCTGCCGGGCGGCGGCGCGCGCGGCTGCGGCGGCCGGGTCGGCGAGCTGGCCCTTCGGCCCGGTCGGCCGTGGCGTCTCGGCCACGGCACGACCACGGCCCTGGCGCCAGCGTTCGGCGAAGTCGGCCGGTGGCGACTCCGACAGCCCGCCGCCGACCCAGCGCAGCAGCAGGGCCAACGCGTGCTTGCAGGGCGACTTGCGGCTGGGGCAGCTGCACGTGAAGGCGGGGGCGCCCGGATCGACCACCACCTCGTACGGCTTCGACCCGCTGCCTCGGCAAACGCCCCAGAGCAGCTGGTCGGTCTCACGACCCAGCTGCAACCAGCTGCCGAGGGCCACCCCGGCGGCCGCCCGCCGCGCCGCCTCGTCGGTGGCGAGAGCGAGCACCCGGGGCCGGTCCCATCCCGCGCCCGCCTCCCCCGCTGCCACCTCCGCCGCTGCCACCTCCGCCGCGGTCAACTTCGCCATGCCACGAACCTTAGTGGCGAGCACTGACGGTCCAGCTCCTGCTCGCAGCGGCCCGTGGAGTCGGTCCCGATGATGACGGAATCCGCGTTCGCTGAGGTACCCTCAGCCTTCACGGGGTCATGGAAAGTAGGTTCCCGTGCGCGATGGCCCCTTCGCTGGGCTGCTGTGGTGGCAGATCAGCTCGACGGCCAACGCCGTCGTGGGTCTGACCGGCCTGGCGATGGTCGTCCTGATCATCGTCCGCCTCGTCCGACTCGACCAGCTGCGGACCAACCGTCTCGCCTCGGCCACCGTGCTCGTCTTCCTCCTGCTCAGCCTGCAGCGGATCCTTCAGGTCAGCTACCAGGTCGCCAACCTGCTCGGGGACGACGGGCGCACCTTCGCCGCGGGGCAGCGCAACGTCTGGTGGCTGGCGTTGTGGCAGGTCATGCTCGCCGCCGGTGCGCTCTACTTCGTCGTGAACGGTCGCTCCTACGGCCGGATGCTGATGCAGGCCTTTCTCTTCGACTCCTTCGCGTCCCGCCAGCGTCTCGAGGCGTTGGAGGCCGAACGCGTGCTGAACCAGGCCCGGGCCGAGGCCGAACGAGACCGGGACGCCAACGCGGCAATGCTTCGGTCGGTGATCCACAACAGCACCTCGCTGATCACGGTGAAGGACCTCGACGGCCGGCTGCTGATGGCCAACAAGCCCTTCCAGCAGCTCATCGGCCTGTCGGAGGCGGAGCTGATCGGGCGGACGATCGACGAGGTCGACTCCGACGACGGCTACAGCTGGCGCGAGCACGACAGCCGCGCCCGGGACGAGCCGGTCCAGCTCGAGAAGGTCCGGCCGGGACCGGAGGGGCCACGGACCTATGAGGTGACCAAGTTCGCCCTCCGCGACGGCAACGGCGACCCGTACGCCATCTGCAGCATGGCCAACGACGTCACCGAGCGAAAGCGGGTGGCCGAGCTGGTGACCCAGGCGCGGGACGCGGCGCTCGCGGCGAACGCCGCCAAGTCGGCGTTCCTGGCCACGATGAGCCACGAGATCCGGACGCCGATGAACGCCGTCATCGGGATGAGCGACCTGTTGTTGGACACCGACCTCGACGAGCAGCAGCGCGAGTTCGTCGACACGGTCCGCACCAGCGGCGACGCGTTGATGGCGGTGATCAACGACATCCTCGACTTCTCCAAGATCGAGGCGGGCGAGCTCCGGCTGGAGTCGGAGCTCTTCGCGCTCCGTGAGGAGGTCGAGGGCTGCCTGGACTTCGTGGTGGCGGCCGCCTCGCGGAAGGGCCTGGACCTGGTCTGCTACGTCGAGGACGACTGCCCCACCCAGGTCAGGGGCGACGTGGTCCGGATCCGGCAGATCCTGGCCAACCTGTTGTCCAACGCCGTGAAGTTCACCGAGCGCGGCGACGTGCTGCTGACGGTCAGCGCGGGGATGAGGGCCGACCACCTGGTGGAGGTGGCGATCACCATCATCGACACCGGCATCGGCATGGACGAGCAGGGTCTCGGACGCCTCTTCAAGTCCTTCAGCCAGGTCGACGCCTCGACCACCCGCGTCTACGGCGGTACCGGGCTCGGGCTCGCCATCAGCCAGCGCCTCGCCGTGGCGATGGGTGGTGGCATCACGGCCACCAGCAGCCCCGGGATCGGTTCGGCCTTCACCTGCACCCTGGTGCTGGAGGTCGGTCCAGACGCTCAGCCGGCCGGGCAGCCGGCCCACGGGACGGTCAGCACCCTGGTCGGCCGGTCGGTGCTCCTGGTCGACGACAACGCCACCAACCTGCGGATCCTGGACCTGCAGCTGAGCGGCTACGGCATGACCTGCCGGACCGCCCTCTCTCCCGCCGCGGCTCTGGCGCTGGTGGTGGAGGGGGCGACCTTCGACATCGCCCTGATCGACATGAACATGCCGGAGCTCGACGGTGTGGAGCTCGGTGCGGCCCTGCGCCGGCGGCCCGGGCTCGAGCACACACCCCTCGTGCTGCTGACCAGCGTCGGCGACCGGCCGGACGGGGTCGACGACGTCTTCGCCGCGTCGCTGACCAAACCGGCCCGGAGCGGTCAGCTCCGCGACCTGCTCGTGACGCTGCTGAACCAGCGGAGCAACCAGGAGGAGGTGGGCGCCGGCTCGGGCGACGACCTGACCCCGACCGCGTCGTCGCTCCGGGTGCTGCTGGCCGAGGACAACCCGGTCAACCAGCGGGTCGCCCAGCTCATGCTCGACCGGCTCGGCTACTCCGTCGACACGGTCAGCACGGGTCAGGAGGCCGTCGACGCCGTCCAGAGCAGCACCTACGACGTCGTCCTGATGGACGTTCAGATGCCCCACATGGACGGTCTGGAGGCCACCCGCCAGATCCTGTCGCGGTCGGTGGCCACCAAGCGGCCCTACATCGTCGCGATGACCGCGAGCGCCCTGGTCGAGGACCGCGACGCCTGCGCGGCCGCCGGCATGGACAGCTACCTGAGCAAGCCGGTCCGGGCCCGGGAGCTCGCGCTGCTGCTGGCCGACCTGCCGACCGTCACCACCTGACCGACCGGGCGGCCTGACCGTTCAGCTCATGTTGTGCCGGAGATCGGCCGGCTCGCGGAGGCCGAGGACGCACTCCACCATCCGCGCGGCGGCGACCGCGGCGCCGACGTCGTGCATCCGCCAGAGCCGGGCCCCGTTCAGGGCGCACGCCGTTGCCGCGGCGACCGACGGAGCACCCCGGTCGGGCTTGGCCAGACCGGTCGACTCCCCGACAAAGTCCTTGTTGGACACCGCAGCCAGCAGGGGCAGGCCGAGGTCGGCGATCTCGGCGAGGCGTCGGGTGAGCTCGAGGCTGTGCCGCGTGTTCTTGTTCAGGTCGTGACCCGGGTCGATCACGATCCGGTCCTCGGGAATGCCGCCGTCCACGGCCCGCTGCACGCGTCCGGCCAGGAACGCCTTGACCTCGCTCACCACGTCGTCGTAGGTGGGTCGCGGAAAGTGCTGCCGCGGCTGCGCCCGGCTGTGCGTGACCACCACGGTGGCGGCGCTGTCGGCGACCACCTCGACCAGCTGCGGGTGGTGGAGCCCGGTGGTGTCGTTGACCACGGCCGCCCCGGCGGCGATCGCGGCCGCGGCGACAGCGGGCCGGAAGGTGTCGACCGAGATGACCACGTCGCTCGCCGCGGCCACGGCCTCGACCACCGGCAGCACCCGGTCCAGCTCCTCGGACTCACCCACCTCCGGTGTGTCGGGTGAGAACGGCACGCCACCGACGTCGACCCAGCCGGCACCGGCGGCCGCGGCGGCCAGGGCGGCCGACACCGCCCGGTCCAGGGCGAAGGTGCGGCCCCGGTCGAAGAACGAGTCCGGGGTCCGGTTGACGATGCCCATCACCACGATCTCGGTGGAGAAGTCGAAGACCCGTCGTCCGATACGCCGCCGCGGCCGGCGGATCGGTGGCAGGTAAGCAGTCGTAGGCACCGCCTCATCCTGACCCACCCCGCCAACCAGGACGAGCGAAACCCCGTCAGGGTCGGGCCGTCACCGACCCGCGACCTCGTCCCCGGCGGCCCGGTGCAGCAGCAGCGCGGCCACGAGCGGGTGCAGCATCAGTGCGGCCAGGACACCGAACGCGATGCCGTACGGCAGTTCCGGCCCGAGCGTCCCCGGCCGGGCCACGACGTCGACCAGGCGCAGGATCACCGCACCGATCGCGACGCCCAGCCCGATGGCGACCTGCTGCAGCGTCGAGGCGAGGGTGTTGGCGTCGGTCATCCCGGCCTGCTCGACGTCGGCGAACTGGAGGGAGTTGTAGGCGCTGAAGCCGACGGACCGGAACACCCCACTCAGCACCAGCACGGGCGCGATCAGCCACAGCGGCGTTCCCGGTCGGACGAACGCGAGGGCGGCGAAGGCCAGCAGGCCGCCCACGATGCTGGCGATCAGGACGGTCCGGAAGCCGAAGCGGCGGATCAGCGGGCTCGTCGCGGGCTTGATCGCGACGTTGCCCAGGAAGAGCAGCAGCACCAGCAGTCCGGCCCGGACCGGGCTCCAGCCGAACCCGACCTGGAACATCAGCGGCAGCAGGAAGGGCACGGCGCTGATCAGCATCCGGTAGACCCCACCGGCCACGTTGCTGACGCGGAAGGACTGCAGCCGGAGGGCGCCGAAGCGCAGCAGCGGGTGCGCGGCCCGACGCAGCCACAGGGCCGTGACCATCCCGAGCACGGCCGCCCCGACCAGGGTGGCCGCCGCGGGCAGACCGCCGCCACCCTGCGGCCCGACCAGCTCCAAGCCGAGCAGCAGCGCGGCGAGGGTGAGCGCACAGAGCCCGAACCCCCGCCAGTCCAGCGGAGGCATCCGGCCACCGGGCAGGGCCGGCACGACCCGCAGGGCGACCACGAGGGCGACCGCGCCGAGCGGGGCGTTGATGAGGAAGATCCAGTGCCAGCTCGCGACCGTGGTGATCCAGCCGCCCAGCGCCGGGGCGATCACAGGAGCGACCAGTGCGGGCCAGGTGAGGAAGGCGATCGCGTCCAGCAGGTCCCGCTTCTCGGTGACCCGGAGCACGACCAGCCGCCCGACCGGCACCATGAGCGCTCCGCCCACCCCCTGCAGCACCCGCATCGCCACCAGCATCGGCAGGTTGACGCTGACCGCGCAGAGGACGGAGGCAAGGGTGAACACGGCGATCGCGGTGACCAGGATCCGCCGGCCACCGAAGCGGTCGGTCAGCCAGCCGCTGATCGGGATGCCGACGGCGATCGTCACCAGGTACGCGGTCATGGCGAGGTTGACGTCGACCGGGTCGACACGCAGGTCGCGCGCGATCGCCGGAGCGGCCGTCGCGATGATCGTGCCGTCCAGGTTCTCCATGAAGAAGGTGCCGGCGACGAGCAGGGCGAGCGGCCGGTTCAGGGTCTCCGAGCGGCGGCGCGTGGAAGCCGAGGGCGCTGACGAGCTCACGTCGGACGACCCTATGTCAGCAGGGCACCAGAGCTCCGGGTGGTTCGATAGGAGCGTGGGGGTGACCAGCGAGGAGTTCCTGCAGCTGGTCGGTCAGCTGGAGGACGTGACGGTGACCGACCACGGCCGCTACAGCCAGCTGAGGGTGCACGGCCAGGGCTTCGGCTACGTCTGGGTCCGGACGCAGACCGTCGGGCTCAAGCAGCCGCTGAGTGAGCAGCTGGCCCTGGTCGCTGAGCGCCCGGACGTCTTCGAGGTGCAGTTCACGGCCGGGTCGATGGGCTGGGTGGTGGTGCACCTGGGGCGGATCGAACGGGTCGAGCTGGCCGAGCTGACCTTGGAGGCCTGGCGGCTGACCGCACCGGCGGAGCTCGTCGAGCGCCGGGGCCTCCGGCTGCCGAGCTGAGGACGACCCGCTGACGCGGACCGGGCTGACGCGGGCCGGGCTGACGCGGGCCGGATTCAGATGTCGATGGTCAGCCGGAGGCGCACCACCTCGTCCACCTCGACCTGCTCGGCCCGCCGGACCGCGGCCTTGACCGGCACCGCGTAGCCGCCGTCCTTCGGGAAGAGGGAGGTGGTCCACCTCGTCGACCCGATCGTGGCCGTCACCGGGATCATCCCCCAGCCGTAGGTGACGGCGGCGGCCGTCGCCTGGATCTGGGCGCTCTCGACCTCGGGCACCGTCACGAAGTGGAAGGGCGAGGGTCCCCGCCAGAACCACACCGGTCCGCTGAACTCCAGCTCCATCCGGACAGGATAGGGACGCGGGCCGCGGAGTGACCGAATGGCCGGACAGCGACCCCGGTGTCGGCGAGGATGGTCCCCCGACCCAGCCAACGAGGACGGTCTTCCCGGCCTCGCCAGGAGGAACACGATGTCTTATCCCCCGTCGTCCTATCCCCCGCCGCAGTACCAGGTACCGGCACCTTCGGGTCCGGCGCCGCTGGACCAGCCGCAGTACGACGCCACCATCGGCCAGGCCGCGTCCCGGTTCTGGCGCAAGTACGCCGTGTTCTCCGGCCGCGCCAGCCGCAGCGAGTACTGGTGGTGGTACCTGATCTCGTTCGGGATCGGGAATCGTGCTGCAGATCATCGGCTCGATCCTGCTGGGTGGCAGCCTGATGGCCGACGCCAGGAACCCGAGGCTGGACCTGTCGCGGCTCTTCGTCCCGCTGATTCCTGCTCTGGTCTGGACACTGGTCGCCCTCGTTCCCCAGCTGGCCCTCACGGTCCGGCGGCTGCACGACACGGACCGGTCGGGCTGGTGGTACCTCATCGTGCTGCCGGCGCTGCCCGGCTACGCCCTGCTCATCGTGGGCCTGCGCTCCCTGGTCGCCGACCAGTTCGGCGCGGGCGCCGTGCCGGTCGGGACCCTGGTGGGCGGAGGGATCCTCACCCTGGTCGGCGGCGTGGGCGCGATCATCCTGCTGGTCTTCATGATCATGGGTCCCAACCCGAACGGGGCCAGGTTCGACCGGCGCGGCGCGGTCAGCGGCTGACCGCGGGGCGATGAACGCGTCCGCCGCCCGAGACGTACAGCAGGCCTGTTCCGGAAGGAACAGGCCTGCATGGTCTAGACAGAGTCCCGCTGATGGCGGGACCCGTCCGGATCAGGGGTGGAGGTGGCGGGAATCGAACCCGCGTCCTCGGACGGCGAACCAGAACTTCTCCGGGCGCAGCTGGCTAGGCGTTTTCTCGGCTCCTGCACTCGCGACAGCACGTTGCAGACAAGCCCAGTCTCAGTTGATGTTCCCGCTAAGCCCTCAGACGACTCTCAGCAGGTAAGCCCCCTAGATGAGGCCAGGATCCGGGACGGAGGCACGCCCGGTCTGACCGTTCGATCACTGCTCAGGCAGCGAGAGCGAACTGAGTGCGCTTAGAATTGGCACTTATTGGTTTCCAAGGGACATTAACGAGTTGACCTTGGATTCTCGGCCCGCTTCTCCTGGGACTACCGACCCAAGTCGAAACCGATCACCCCCTGTGGAGTTGTCCCGGCCCGTACCCCCTGCTCGTACGACCCCGGTGTGCAGCCTCGGCCGCGAGGCCAGTCTACCCGCACGGCAGCGCCGGCGCGCCCTTCGGTATTCCCGGGTCCGGACGCGTCACCGCCCCGGCGCCAGCCAGGCGCCGGGGCGGGAGCTCGGATCGCTGCGTCCGGTCTACTTCTCCGAGAGGACCTGCAGCCGGGCGACGTGGCGCACCGGGTTCTTCCAGTTCTCGCCCTGGGCCGCCTTGGCCCCGCCCACGACCGTCAGCACGACCCAGCCGACGAAGATCAGGCCGCTGACCAGGTCGAAGATGTCCAGGTTGGTGATGCCGCCGGCGATGCTGCTGCCGAGCAGGCCGAAGAAGGTGACGAGGGTGAAGTTGAAGGCCTTGGCCGCCTCGCGCCGGGCCCGGGTGCCGGGGCTGGACAGCGCGTAGATGAGGGCCGGTCCGAGCAGCCAGACGAAGAAGGTCGAGAAGTGGGCGAGAGCGGCGACGCCGTTGCCCGCGCGGTCCCGCGCCTCGGGCCGGACCAGCGGCTGGTAGGCCGGGTGCAGACCCATGGCGGTCGACGCACTGGGCACGTGGACCAGGCCGTAGAACGCCGAGTTCAGCTCCCCACGGGTACCGGCGGAGAGAACCTGGCCGATCCGGGAGTCGAACTCGGACTCACTGATCCGGCCGTCGGCGTAGGCGTCCTTGAGCCAGTCCTCTGCGCGGTCGCGCTGCTCGGGGGTGACGTGCATCTTCAGACTGGGGTGCTCGTACGTGGCGGTCATGGGTCAAGGGTGCGCCGGCAGGAGGTACCGCACCATCCGGCGCTCCCCCGGACCGACCCCGAGCCCGCCCCTGGCCCCCCTGCTGCGACCGCTTAGGTTGGACGTCATGACTGCAGCCAAGCCCGAGATCGACTTCCCCGACGGCCCGCCCCCGCAGGAGCTGGAGGTGACCGACCTGTCCGTCGGCGACGGTGCCGAGGCCGGTGCCGGCGACCAGGTGCGGGTGCACTACGTCGGCGTCGCCTACAGCACCGGCGAGGAGTTCGACGCCTCCTACAACCGGGGGGCACCGCTGGACTTCCCGCTCGGTGCCGGCCGGGTCATCGCCGGCTGGGACCAGGGCGTCCAGGGGATGAAGGTCGGCGGCCGCCGTCGGCTGGTGATCCCCCCGCACCTCGCCTACGGCGACCGCGGCGCGGGCGGGGTCATCGGTCCGGGCGAGACCCTGATCTTCGTCGTCGACCTGGTCGACGTCCGGTAGCCCTTCGACAGGCTCAGGGAGCGGGAGCCGGCGGGCTGACGGAGCGTCCTACCAGCTGCCGCCACCGCCACCACCACCACCACCACCGGAGAAGCCGCCGCCCCCGAACGAGCTGCCGCCACCGAAGCCGGTTCCGCTGCCGCCTGACGTCGAGGGCGCGGGCGTCGCCGCGGTGGTCAGGCTGCTGGTGAGGAACGCGGTGTTGAAGAAGCCCATCTGGTAGCTGCCTGCGTACCAGTACGGGGTGGTGTCAGGCAGCCGGCCCATGGCCACCAGCTGCTGGCAGATGTCGGCCCAGCGGTCGGCGAGCTCGAAGATGATCGCCCAGGGCAGGTAGCGGGAGAAGATGTCCTCCCCTTCCTCGAAGCGCAGCTGCTCGGCCTCCGCCGTGGCCAGGTAGGTACGGAAGCCCTCGATCTGGTCGCAGACCGCGCGCCCGTCCGGGGTCCGCTGACCGCGCCGCAGCTTGCGCCGGATGACGCTGACGGTGATCACCACCGGCAGCAGCGGCACCAGGACGAGCAGCAGCCAGTGGCTGATCTGGAAGGCGAAGAACACGATGAAGGCGACGGCCCCGAGCCCGATCCCGCCGGCCGCCCGAGCCGGCGGCACCTTGCGGAACCAGCCGCGGGCGGCGACCTGGCTGATGACGGAGGTCTGCATCGCCCGGTGGGCCTCGGTCATGCTGCCCCGGTTGGAGAGGTCCTTCATGGCCCCGGGGGGAGCGCCGTTGAAGAGCTCGTTGAGCAGCACCATCTCGTGGGGGGCGCCGGCCCGCGTCGGGTCCAGCAGGGTGACGCGGAAGTCGTCGTCGCCCTGGCTCTCCACCCGCAGCGCCCCGCGGACGGCCAGATCGACGATCGTCGCCGCGGTCTCCCGGGTGTCCACCTGGCCGTCCGCCAGCAGGCCGGCCTCCGCGACCGGGATCCTCGGCGGGGTGAACGCCACCGGGATCGGGAGATCCGGGTCGTGAGGAACCACCGTGAAAGGCTGACCGGGTAACGGCACCACGCCCGGCGGCAGGCCGGCATAGCGCTGGTCACGGCCGTTTCTGCGCCACCAGGCCAACCCCACCAGCGGCGAGCCCACCAGCAGCGCAGCGCCCCCCACACCGCCGACGGCGAGACCGGCCTTCGCCGTGCCGCTCAAGGCGGAGGCGTCGGGCTCGAGGTGCGGCTTGTTGTCAGTCACCAGCCCGGACGCGATCTTGACGCCGAAGGACAGGCTCTGGTTCGCGGGCAGGCTCGGCACCGCGAACTGCGCCACCCCGGCGGTCGCCTTGTTCGTCGGGCAGACCGTCTTGCTGCCGGGAGCGCCGTAGAAGCAGCTGGTCTCCTCGGCCCCTCCGGGGACGGTGGCCTTGACGCTCAGGTCGGAGATGCCGGCATCCCAGCCGAAGCCGGGAGCATCCCAGAAGAGCTCGTCGTACCCAGCGAAGGTGCGCATGGAGCCGCTGACGTCATAGCTGATCACGTACGTCGCCGTCGCGGCGCTGACGGTCTGGTTCGGGTCGCCGATCCTGATGTTGAGGAAGGTGTTCCGGCCGCCGTCGGTCTCGCTGGTCTTGGTGGTGAACTCGGTGGCGACCCCGTCCGGGCTGCTCACGTCGATGTTGCTCACGTCGTAGGCCGCGTCGTTGTCGTCGTCGTACTTCTCGCGGGTGACGAGGTCGCGCTGGATGCCATGACGCCCGGAGCTGTCGCCGAAGCGGTAGTCGATCGTCTCCTGCACGTGCAACAGCCCGCTGGGCTTCAGCGTGAAGACCATCGCGTAGGAGTCGATCTGGTCCGCGCTGGCGGCGTGCGCCGAGGGCGCGGCCAGGACGACGAGACCGAGTGCCAGGGCCAGCGCGGCGAGCAGGCGGGCCAACCGGCGGCCGAGTCGGACGGGGGTCAACCCCGCTCCCCGCGGTTGCGGGCGGCCAGGGCGCGCTCGGCCTCCCGGCGACCCTCGCGCTCGGCCAGGCTCTGTCGCTTGTCGTACTCGCGCTTGCCGGTGGCCAGGGCGATCTCGACCTTGGCGTAGCCGTCGGAGAAGTAGATCGACAGCGGGATCAAGGTGGTGCCGGCGTCGGCGAGGTCCCGCTCGATCCGGCTGATCTCGCGCCGGTTGAGCAACAGCTTGCGGGTCCGCCGCGCGGTGTGGTTGGTCCAGGTGCCGTGGCTGTACTCCGGGATGTGGGCGTTGCGGAGCCACACCTCCCCCTCGTCGACCGTGGCGAAGGCGTCGGTCAGGCTCGCCCGGCCTTCGCGCAGCGACTTGACCTCGGTACCGCCCAGGACGATCCCCGCCTCATAGGTGTCGCCGATGCTGTAGTCGTGCCGCGCCTTCCGGTTCTGCGCGACGGGCTTGAGCCCCTTCTCCTTGGCCATCCCACCGTCCTCTCGTCCTCGCTCGTCACGCGGACAGGACCAGGGTCCTCCGCGTGTCGGGTCGGGGACGAACTCTACCCAAGCCGGAGGTCTGACCGGCCGGCTCAGTACCAGGTCATGGGGTTGACCACGGAGCCGTTCAGCCAGACCATCAGGTGCAGGTGGCAGCCGGTGGAGAAGCCGGTGGTACCGACGTAGCCGATCACCTGGCCCTGCCGGACGTGCTGCCCGACCGAGACGACGTAGCGGATCGCGTGGTTGTAGCCGGTGGTGACGTACTGCCCGTCGACCTTGCCGTGGTCGATCATCAGCCGGTTCCCGTAACCGGCGTTGTAGTAGCGCTCGGCGACCCGGCCCGCGTAGGCGGCATGGATCGCGGTGCCGCACGAGGCGCCGAAGTCGGTCCCGTCGTGCAGCTTCCAGTAGTGCAGGACGGGGTGGAACCGCATGCCGTACGGGGAGGTGATCGGCGCCGACACCGGGTAGATGAAGCCGTGGTGCGCCCCGGACGAGCTGGAGCTCCCACCACCGGAGTTCTCACTCGAGCCGGAGCTGGACGGGGGGCGGACGGGCGCGCTGCGGTGCACGGGCTTGCTCGCGGACTTCTTGGCCCGTCTCGCCTCGGACGCGGAGCGGGACGCCGCCTTGGCCGCCGCGCGCTGCTGGGCGGCGCGCTGAGCCCGCTCGTGCGCGGCCTGACGGGCGGCTGCCGCCTTCGCTCTGGCGATCCGGACGGCGATCCGGTGCTCGACGGTGGCCCGCTCCTGCGCGAGCTTGGCGTACTGCTTCTTGTCGGCGGCCACCTCCACCGCGGCGGCGTTCTCGACGGCCTGCTTCTGCTGCACCAGGGTGGTGACGCCGCGCTCCTGCTCCTCGGCCTGCAGCTCCAGCTTTCGCTTGAGCGTGAGGTTGTCGGCCGCGGCTTGACGGTCCTTGGCCACCTGGGCGGTGAGCTTGGCCTGCACGGCCTTCTCCGCGGCCAGCTTCGCCTTGAGCGTGGTCAGCTTGTCGATCGTGAACGAGCTCGTGTCGAACATGGTCGTCGACCACTGGAGCCGGGTCTGCAGGTCGACGGTGGTGTCGTTCTGCATCAGGACGGCGAGGGGCAGCAGGTTGGTCTGCTGCTGGTACTGGTCGCGGACCATCGCCCCGGCCATGGCGATCTCCGCGTCCAGCGCGCGCTGCGCCTTCGCAACCGCCCGCTTGGCCCTGGCCAGAGCCTGCTTGGCCTTCACCAGCTTCTTGGCCATCGAGACGTCCCGCTGGCGGGCGGTGACCAGATCGGCCTGGGTCTGGGCCAGCGCCACCCGGGCCTGGTCCAGCCGGATCTGGGCCTGGTCGACCTGGACGCCGGCGGCCGAGAGCGCCTGGCTGGACTCGTTCAGGTCGCTCCGGGTCTTGGCGAGCTGCTGCCTGACCTCAGCGCGACGGTCGGTCAGGCTGTCAGCGGCGGCGCTCGGAGCCAGCAGACCGAGGGTGAGGGTCGAGGCGAGCACGAGGGTCAGCACGGCGACGGACCGCCGCCCTGACCGGCGCGGCCGAGGGCCCTGGACGTCGGCGAGGACGCGAGGAAGATCCGGCACAGCTATCGACTCCCAGTTGATCGTCACAACCAGGACCCGACGCGTCCGACGCGCCGAACCCCTACTCTCGAGTAGAGGTTTAGGCTTAGGCCGGACTCAGACTCTCAAGTACTTCCTGGTTGTTACCAGCGTCGGAATGATAGACAGCACGAGTCCGACGGCCGCAACCCCTGCCATGGCCCATCCCGCCTGAGACCAGCCAATCCAAGGTAAAGACTGGATCGAGACTTCAGCTTTACGGATGATGACGAAGTAAACCAGTGAGGCCAGTGTTGCGCAGGCGAGAGCGGCGCCGGCGAGTGCAGAAAGTACCGCTTCCAAGAGGAACGGCAACGTGATATAGAGGTTGCTCGCTCCGACCAGCCGCATGATCCCGATCTCTCGCCGTCGCGCGAAGGTGGCCAGCCGGATGGTGTTGCCGATCTGCAGCGCGGCGGCCGCCAGCAGCAGGATCGAAGCGCCGATGGTCCCCCACTGCAGGAAGCGCAGGACCCGGAAGAACGGGTCCAGGTACTTGTGCAGGTCCTGGACGGTCTGCACCCCCTTAAGCCCCACCACCGAGCTGACGACACCCTGGTACTGCTCGGGGTTCTTGAGCTTGACCCGGAACGACTCCTGCATCTGGTCGACGGTGAGCGAGCTCTGGATCGGGTTGCCCTCGTAGGCGCGCTGGAAGTCCTCCCACGCCTGCTGCTTGCTCTCGAAGTAGACCCCGTCCGGAGCGACCTCCGGGTTGGCGACCAGCGTCTGCTGGATCGCGTCCTTCTGGGGCTGGGTCACGTCCTGGTTGGGCTCGCACTGGTCGCCGTCGCTGTACTGGGTGCAGAGGAAGACCGAGATCTCGATCTTCTCGTACCAGCGGCCCTTCATCAGCTCGACCTGCTGGTTGGCCAGCAGCCCGGCCCCGAAGAGGGAGAGCGACACCCACATCGTCATGACGACCGCCAGCGTCATGGTGAGGTTCTGCCGGAGACCGGCGCCGGTCTCGGAGAGAATGTGGCGGAAGCGCATGTCGTTGGTCCTTCGTCCTACTCAGGGGTGCGACCGCAGGGCGCGCGGCCGCCGGGAAACGGGCCGGCTCACTGGTAGCCGTAGACGCCCTTGCTCTGGTCGCGGACGACCTCGCCGTCGTCGAGCTCGATCACACGCTTGCGCATCTGGTCGACGATGGTGGAGTCGTGGGTGGCCATCAACACGGTGGTGTCGGCCCGGTTGATCCGGTCGAGCAGCTTCATGATCCCCACGCTCGTGGCGGGGTCGAGGTTCCCGGTGGGCTCGTCGGCGATCAGGATCATCGGCCGGTTGACGAACGCGCGAGCGATGGCGACCCGCTGCTGCTCACCTCCGGAGAGCTCGTCGGGCAGCCGGCCGCCCTTGCCGTCCAGGCCCACCAGCTCGAGCACCTCGGGGACGACCCGCTTGATGGTCGACGCGGGCTTGCCGATCACCTGGAGGGCGAACGCCACGTTCTCGGTGACCGTCTTGTTGGGCAGCAGCCGGAAGTCCTGGAAGACGGTGCCGATCTGGCGGCGCATGGCCGGGATCTTCCAGCTGTGCAGCTTGTTCAGCTCGCGACCCGCCACGAAGACCTTGCCCCGCGTCGCCCGCTGCTCGCGCAGGATCAACCGGAGGAACGTCGACTTGCCCGAGCCCGAGGCTCCGACGAGGAAGACGAACTCACCCTTGTCGATGTCGACGTCGACACCCTCCAGGGCGGATCGACGCTGCCCGTCGTAGGTCTTGGTCACGCCTTCAAATCGGATCACTGGTCTGCCTCGCACGTATCGACGACTTCCGCGCCCGCGCCTGCGGCTCGGTGCGGCCACGGACGAGTGTAGGTGCGCGAGTCAGCCCGTCCTGGCTCATCGCCCCTGGCCGCGGGCGCGTCGGCTCACCGGCAGCCGTTCACCGAGCAGCTCCGGCCCGGCCAGCGGATCAGCCGGCGGCGAGCTCGCTGGTACGGCGCCAGCGGATGCCGGAGTCGATGAACCCGTCGATCTCACCGTCGAACACGGCGTCGGGTGAGGACACCTCGAAGTCGGTGCGCAGGTCCTTGACCATCTGGTAGGGGTGCAGCACGTAGGAGCGCATCTGCGACCCCCAGCTGTTGCCGCCGTCGCCCTTGAGGGCGTTCATCTCGGCCTCCCGGTCGTGCCGGGCCTTCTCCAGCAGCCGCGACTGCAGCACCCGGAGGGCGGCTGCCTTGTTCTGCAGCTGGGACTTCTCGTTCTGGCAGGAGACGACGATGTTCGTGGGCAGGTGCGTGATCCGGACGGCGGAGTCGGTGGTGTTGACGCTCTGGCCACCGGGCCCGGACGAGCGGAAGACGTCGATCCGCAGGTCGGACTCGGGCAGCTCGATGTGGTCGGCCGCCTCGGTGACGGGCAGCACCTCGACCCCGGCGAACGAGGTCTGGCGGCGGCCCTGGTTGTCGAAGGGTGAGATCCGGACCAGCCGGTGGGTGCCCTGCTCGACCGAGAGGGTCCCGTAGGCGAAGGGTGCCTTGACCTGGAAGGTGGCGGACTTGATGCCCGCCTCCTCGGCGTAGGAGGTGTCGTAGACCTCGGTCGTGTAGCGGTGACGCTCGGCCCAGCGGAGGTACATCCGCAGCAGCATGGCCGCGAAGTCGGCTGCGTCGATGCCACCCGCCTCGGAGCGGATGGTGACGAGGGCTTCGCGCTGGTCGTACTCCCCCGAGAGCAGCGTCCGCACCTCGAGCGCCTCGATCGCCCTCTGCAGGGAGGCGAGCTCGGTCTCGGACTCGGCCAGGCTCGCCGCGTCGCCCTCCTCCTGGCCCATCTCGACCAGCAGCCCCAGGTCGTCGAGGCGGGTCCGCAACCCGCTCACCCGGTCGACGTCGGCCTGCAGCGCCGACAGCCGTGACGTCACCTGCTGGGCGTGGTCGACGTCGTCCCAGAGGTCGGGTGCGGAGACGGCCTGCTGCAGCTCGGCGATCTCGCTGCGCAGCCGGTCGAGGTCCAGCACGGCCTCGATCGAGCTCAGGGCGCGGTCGAGGGTCGCGAGGTCAGTTGAGAAGTCCGGGCCAGCCACGAGGGATGAGTCTACGTCTGCTCGACCGCCACTAGGCTCGCCGCACCTGGTGTGCGAGAAGGGGTGGCGGATGAGCGAGCAGGTGCTGGCGGTCGACATCGGCGGGACGAAGATCGCCGTGGCGGTCGTGGACGACGCCGGCACGATGGCGACCGAGGTGGTCCGCCCGACGGCGTCCTCGACCGACGCCGAGACCGTCTTCGCGCCCGCGGCGGACGCGATCCGGAAGGCCCTCGGAGCGCTGACCGAGCCCGGTGAGCCGCTACGGGTGGGGATCGGCTCGGCCGGTCCGATCGACGGGCCGGGGGGCACGGTCTCGCCGGTGAACATCGGCGCGTGGCGCTCGTTCCCGGTGGTCGCCCGGGTGCGCGAGGTGGTGGCGGCCGCGACCGGTGCCGAGCCCCGCGTCGGCCTGGCCGGTGACGGTCACTGTTTCGCCCTCGGCGAGCACTGGCTGGGTGCGGGCCGCGACGTCGACTCGATGGTCGGCCTGGTGCTCTCCACCGGGGTCGGGGGCGGGGCCGTGCTGGACAACGTGCTGTTCGCGGGAACGACGGGCAACGCCGTCCACCTCGGGCACATCAGCGTCAACGCCTGGGGCCCGCGCTGCGTCTGCGGCTGCCACGGCTGCACCGAGATGTACGCCCGGGGTCCGGCCCTGGTGGCCGCCGCCCAGCAACGGGGGTGGCGGGGCGAGGATGCGAAGGCCCTCACCGCCGACGCCCGGACCGGCAACGTGATCGCACTCGAGGTGATCGACGCCGGAATGCGGGCGCTCGCCGCGGGGATCGCCACGACCGCCACGGAGCTGGACGTCCGGACCTTCGTGCTGGGCGGCGGCGTCTCCAAGGCCGGCGAGGTGATCTTCGCCCCGTTGCGCCGGCACCTCCACGACTTCGCGGTCCTCGACTACGTCCGCGACCTGGAGGTCCGGCCGGCCGTGCTGGAGAACGCGGGACTGCTGGGCGCCGCCGCGCTGGCGTTCACGCTCTGAGGGCGGCGCCGGGAGGGCTCAGTCGTCCTCGGGGCGCTGCAGCTCCTCGATGCCCACGATGCGGTCCTCGCCCCGCGACCGGCGGTCCGGCCAGTCGCTGACCCAGATCAGCACGAACGCCACCAGCGAGCAGACCAGCGCGAGCACCGGGCCCGGGACCGACAGCCAGACGGTCGCCGCACCGGCTACGCCGAGGGCCGCGACGAGCACCAGGCGTACCCCCGAGAGCCGGCCGTGCCGGGCCCGCGAGGCGACGTAGACCACCCACGGCAGCATGGCCGCCAGGACCACGACCCAGGCGAAACGCGACATCGGACCGTCGAACGCACCGGCCGCGAGCCGGGCCATCCCGGCGAGACCGACCAGCCCGGTGAGGGCGCCGAGCAGCGCCGGGACCGGGCGCGCCCGTACCGAAGCGTCGACCGTCTCGTCGGTGGGCAGGTGAACCGGGGCGACTGGACTGAGGGTGGGCATCGGACGCTCCTCGGGGTGCTCGGTCACGGGGCGGGGGTCCCGTTGCCGACCAACCTAGTGCAGGCCGGTGCCTGCGGACGTCCTCCGCGCGGATCCTCGCCCTGCATGTCGCACGGGCGGTCGAGCGCCCCTGGGAACTCAGGCACGGGCTAGTCTGGCCGCCGTCAGGGGGCATAGCTCAGCTGGTTAGAGCGCCTGCTTTACACGCAGGATGTCGGGGGTTCGAGTCCCTCTGCCCCCACCCAGCGGACCACCCCTCGTCGACGGAGTCCGACGGCCAGGGATGGTAGGCCCATGGCCAAGACACCCGCCGTCGCCGACGAGCAGATCACGCGTGCCCTCGCCCTCTACGCGGGGATGGTGGGTCACGTGCTCACCGACCCCCAGCGCTGGCTGGGCCTGGACGACGAGCCCCCGCCCACCGCAGCCTTTCCGCTGAAGGCGCTCGACGCCCTCCGGGACCGGGCCCTGGGCAAGGCGAACCCGACTTCCGCGGCCTGGGCGCAGCAGCCCGTCGAGAAGCGCGTGCAGTGGTGGGTGACGCGGATCGGTATCAGCGCGGGGCTGGCGGCCGCCGCGCCGAGACTCGCCGGGGCCCTGTCCGACCGGGTGCCGCTGCAGGCCGCGCTCGGGGCGTCCGCGGCCGGGCTGGCCGTCTGCGCCACGGCCCGGGAGCACGGCCGGACCGCACCGGCCGACTGGGTGCCACTGCTCGCGCAGGTGCTCTTCGACCGCGAGATCGCGGCGGAGCCGGAGGTCCCGGACGCCGAAGAGTCCGAGCGCCTGCTGGTCGAGGAGCCGGACGAGGCCGAGGCCCCCTCCTCGGGTCCGGTGGCCGCGCTCGGACGAGGCGCAGCCCGGGCCGCGCTGACGGTCTGGCAGCTCGCACGGACATTCCTGGAGCTGCAGCGGCTGCTGGACGAGCGTCCGCGCGGCAGCTTCCTGACCCGTGCCGTGGGCAAGCTGCCCGTCGTGGGGGTCGCGGGCGGCTGGCTCGATGAGCGTGGCGGCATCACCAAGGCATCGCGGCAAACGGTCAAGCTGCTGGCCTGAACGGGCTGTCCCGCAGACGCGGAGCATCTACACGAACAGCGGCTCGAGGCCGAAGGCCGACTCGAGAGCCCGCATGTCCTCCTCCAACGGACGGCCGGCGAAGCGCTCGGCGGCGTCCAGCACCATCGGCAGGATGTGGATGTCGCCGACGGTGTTGAGGAAGACGCCGTCGCGGCCGAGCACCCAGGCGACCGCGGTGTCGATCGCCCCCTGGTCGCGCAGCGGCTCGTACCAGGTGGCGGCGGTCTGCTCCCGGTCGCCCCAGGGCGCACGGGTGATCGCCTTGATCGTCTGCACCGCGACGCCCCGGTCGGCACAGGTGGCCGTCAGCGCCTCGAAGTCGGCGATGTAGGCCGCGTTCTGAGACATCGGGAAGTTGTAGGGCAGCAGCACCGAGTCGAAGTCGAACTCCGCCAGCGACCGCAGGTGCTGCGCCGCAACCGTGACGCCGTGACCGGTGACGCCGATGTGGCGTACCAGCCCCTCCTCGCGGGCCCGGACGACCGCCTCCAACACGCCGCCGGGCGCGAAGGCGCATCGCCACTCGTCCTCCGCGACGAGGTTGTGCAGCTGGATCAGGTCGACGTGGTCGGTCTGCAGCCGCTCCAGCGAGAGGTTGATCTCGGCATACGCCTCGTCACGGGTACGCGTCCCGGTCTTGGTGGCCAGGAAGTACTCGTCGCGGTGCTCGGCGAGGAACGGAGCCATCCGCAGCTCGGACTCGCCGTAGCTGGCTGCGGTGTCGAGATGGTTGACGCCGTGCCGGCGGACCAGCTCGAGCGTGGCGTCAGCCTCGTCCTGGGTGACGTCGCCGAGCGCCGCCGCGCCGAAGATGATGCGGGTGCTGTCGTGGCCGGTCCGGCCGAACGGCATGGTGGGGATCATCGTCACTCCTGGGGCTCAGCCCGCTCGGCGAGCAGGATCGGGATCTCGCGGTCGGTCTTGACCTGGTAGTCCGCGTACGGCGGGAAGGCCGCGACGGCCCGCTGCCACCACTCCTCGCGTTCGGCGCCCTCGAGCTCGCGGGCGACGGCGTCGAAGCGGTCGGCGCAGTCCTGCACCATCAGCGCGGAGGGGTCCGCGCTCAGGTTGTGGTACCAGACGGGGTGCTCGGGTGCGCCGCCCTTCGAGGCGACCAGCAGGTAACGCCCTCCGTGCTCGACGCGCATCAGCGGCGTCTTGCGGAGGCGGCCACTCCTGCGGCCACGGGTGGTGTAGACGACCACAGGCAGGCCGGTGTCCCGCAGCGTCCCCGCCTCACGGCCGTCGGTCGCCTCGTAACGCTCGACCTGGTCGCGGACCCACTGCTCCGGGCTCGGTTCGTACTCACCTTCCAAGGGCATGGTCGGATCCTAGGCGGCACTTCTGACGCCTCCGAGGCCGGTCTGCCGACGCGACCGATCGGGGCAACCTCGATCATGGGCAGGTGACCACCACCGCTTCGACCCCTGCCGGCATCCCCACCGCCGATGACGTACGCGCCGCGGCGTCCCGGCTCCGGCCCTATGTACGCCACACCCCACTGCTGCGGATTACCATCGACGGCCGGGCGCTGGTCCTGAAGCTCGAGCAGCTGCAGCTGAGCGGCTCGTTCAAGCTCCGCGGGGCTCTGAACGCGGTCCTCGACGGGCACGCGAAGGAGCACATCGTGACGGCCTCCGGGGGCAACCACGGGCTCGGGGTGGCGACGGGCGCAAGCCTGCTGGGGATCACCGCCACCGTGTTCGTCCCCGAGTCGGTACCCGAGATCAAGGCTCGCCGGATCGCGGCGACGGGCGTCCGTCTGGTCCGCCACGGCCGCACCTACGCCGAGGCCGCGGCGGCCGCGGCGGAACTGGCCGCGAAGCCCGGGCACCGCTACATCCCCGCGTACGACGACCCGCTCGTGGTGGCCGGCAACGGGACGGTCGCCGCCGAGGTCATCGACGACGTCCCCGAGGTGGACACGGTGGTGGTGGCTGCGGGCGGCGGCGGGCTGGCGGCCGGGAGCGCCCTGGCCGTCGGGGCCCGGCTGCTGGTGGCGGCGGAGCCGGAACGCTGCCGAGCCGTCCACGACGCGCTCGAGGCCGGCCGGCCGGTCGATGCGCCGGTCGAGTCGGTGGCGTCCTCGGCCCTCGGGGCGACGCGGGTCGGTGACGTGCCCTTCGCCGTCCTGTCGGCACGACCGTCGAGCCAGCTGGCGTCGGTGCTGGTCAGCGAGGCTGAGATCCTCGACGCCCGTGAGCGGTTGTGGGAGGAGTGCCGGCTGGCGGTGGAGCCGGCCGCCGCCGTGCCGCTGGCCGCGTGGCTGGCCGGCCTGGTGCCCGGGGAGCTGCCCTGCCTCGTCATCTGCGGCGCCAACGCGGAGTGGACTCCGCGGTGAGCAGCTCGCGGGTGGGCCGGCGCTACCTCGTCGAGGCCTTCGACAGGCTCAGGACGCGGGGGCGGCGAGGGCGGCGAGGTGGGCCGCGATGTCACGCGGCTCGCCGATGCCCTGGTCGAGCGACCAGGTGAGCGTGCCGGTCGCGTCCAGCACGAACGAGCCGCGACGGGCGACCCCGACCTCGTCGTCGAACACCCCATAGGCCCGCGCGAGCGCTCCGTGGGGCCAGTGGTCGCTCAGCAGGTCGAACTCCAGTCCTTCGGCGTCGGCGAAGGCCCGGAGAGCGAACATCGGGTCGCAGCTGGCCGCCAGGACGCGGGCGCCCAGCTCGGTGAAGCGCTCCAGCTCGTCACGGACCGCGCCGAGCTCACCGGTGCAGATCCCGGAGAAGGCCCACGGGAAGAAGATCAGCACCGCCGGGGCGCCCTGCAGGTCCGCCAGCGTGACGTCCTGGCCGTGCTGGTTGCGGGCACGGAAGGCCGGCGCGGGCCGGCCGAGGGCAGGCTTGTCGCCGGAGGTCACCGACGCGAGCCCTTCGGCCGCACCAGCTTGGTCGCGGCCCAGTCGGAGGAGACCGAGGCGCTGTTGGTGAGGGCCAGACCGGCCGTGACCACCGCCTCGGCGAGATCGGTGGCGTCGACGTAGCCGTCCCGGCCCACCTTGGGCGTCATCAGCCAGATGAAACCCGAGTCGGTGAGGTCGGGCAGAGCGTCCACCAGCCCGTCGACCAGGTCGCCGTCGGAGTCGCGCCACCACAGCAGCACCACGTCGACGGCCTCGACGGCCTCCTCGATCAGCTCACCGTCGATGGCGTCCTCGACCAGCACCCGCACGTCGTCGTCCACGTCGGAGTCCCAGCCCAGCTCCTGCGCGACCATGCCGCGCGAGAGACCCAGCTTGTTGGCCGCAGAACCGCCGACCACGGCCCGTTCGGGCCCGGATGCACTCACCGTGACCGCCGTGACCGTCCGAGGCCGTCGTGCACCGGGATCGTGTCAGGAACGCGAGAACTCCGCTCGCTCATCTCCGGGTGCAGCCTCCTCAGTCGTCGTGCCCCCACGCCGGGGACACCTGACCCACAGCCTGCCAGAGGGAGCGGCGTCTGCGGAACCCCAGGGGGCGAGGACGCGCCGGATCTGTCCTGGAGAACCGGATCAGCGCTCCGTCGCCCGGCGGCGGAGGTCAGGGCTGGGGTGACAGGATCAGGAGTGACAGGATGGGGCGTCGCGTCGATCACCCGACCACCTCGAGCAACATCCACGGAGCACGCCGGCGTCACCATCGCTGGAGATCGTGAGGAGCAGGCATGGCTAAGCCCGGAACTCGTCCGGCCATCACCGCTGAGGGTCTCCTCAGCCAGATCCCGGACATCGACCCGGACGAGACCGCCGACTGGCTGGAGTCCCTCGACGGCCTGCTGGAGGAGAAGGGCCGCAACCGGGCCCGCTACATCATGTTGAAGCTGCTCGAGCGCGCCCGCGCCGCCCAGGTCGGGCTGCCGGCCCTGCGGAGCAGCGACTACGTCAACACCATCCCCGCCGAGGCCGAGCCCTGGTTCCCCGGCGATGAGCACATCGAACGCCGGCTGCGGGCCTACATCCGCTGGAACGCCGCGATCATGGTCAGCAAGGCCAACCGCAAGGGCC
Source organism: uncultured Friedmanniella sp. (assembly GCF_964244285.1). Lineage (NCBI taxonomy): Bacteria > Bacillati > Actinomycetota > Actinomycetes > Propionibacteriales > Nocardioidaceae > Friedmanniella > uncultured Friedmanniella sp. Next base: position 588 of record NZ_CAXTHT010000016.1, on the reverse strand, counting down.
TCGAGGTCGGCGGTCACATCGCCACCTACCAGAGCGCGGCCAGCCTCTACGAGGTCGGCTTCAACCACTTCTTCCGCGGCAAGGACGCCTCCGGTGGCGGCGACCAGGTCTTCATCCAGGGCCACGCGTCCCCCGGCATCTACGCCCGCGCCTTCCTCGAGGGCCGGCTCAGTACCGACGACCTCGACGGCTTCCGCCAGGAGGTCTCACGCGGGCCCGGCAACGGCCTCTCCTCCTACCCGCACCCGCGGCTGATGCCGAAGTTCTGGGAGTTCCCCACCGTCTCGATGGGGCTCACCGGCATCAACTCGATCTACCAGGCGCGCTTCAACCGCTACCTGCACAACCGCAGCATCAAGGACACCGCCGACAGCCGGGTCTGGGCGTTCCTCGGCGACGGTGAGATGGGTGAGCCCGAGTCCCTCGGCGCAATCCGTGTCGCCTCCCGCGAGGGCCTGGACAACCTGACCTGGGTGATCAACTGCAACCTGCAGCAGCTCGACGGTCCGGTCGTCGGCAACGGCAAGATCGTCCAGGAGCTCGAGTCGTACTTCCTCGGCGCCGGTTGGCACGTGATCAAGGTGCTGT
>NZ_CAXTHT010000015.1:0-45235 GCF_964244285.1 uncultured Friedmanniella sp. | reverse complement strand
CCATGTAAAACATCAACCGCAGCAGCCATGTCAACCATCACCCGAAGGCATACAAGCTGTTGGTGGGCCCCGTCGGACTCGAACCGACAACCCGCGGATTAAAAGTCCGCTGCTCTGCCAATTGAGCTAGAGGCCCTGGTCGCTGCGCCGCACACCATGCAGGTGGAGCGGAGCGTCCGCCACATTCAACCCCAGCGGTGGCGCAAGTCCAAGCGGCTAGCGGGCGCAGTCCGACCCCCGACCCGTGACCCCCTCCCTCCCTACGCTGAGGCCCGACGTCCCAGAGCTACCGGAAGGGGACCCTGTGGCGCACCGGCGCCGCGCCTTGGAGCAGGCGACCTTCCGCAGAGCCGTCGTCGACCGGATCGTCGTCCTGGTGCTGGCGGTGGTCGCGGCGTCAGGGCTGATGAGCATCCTGCCCAGCCAGACCCAGGTGGCCGTCTCGCGGCTGGGGTGCCGGGCCGTCTCGCTGGGGCTCGGCAGCTGCGGGGCGCCGGGGCTCGACCTGCAGGACACCCAGCTGGGCCAGGCTCGGTGTCCAGCGCTGGCCACCCTCGACGCCGCGCTGCCCGAGGTCCGCGTCCGGGAGCTGACCGCCGCCCAAGGCATCCCCGTCCGGATCAGCACCGAGCGCTCCGGCGACGTCTTCGTCCAGCTCGGGTCGTCCGCCCAGCCCGCTCCGCCGGCGCTGCTCCAGGGGCAGGTCCGGCCCTCGCGCGACGTCATCGACGGCGTCCAGGTACCCGCGCAGGCGGAGTGGTACCTGCCGCGAGGCCAGGGCCTGGAGCAGCTGCTCGTCGCGGTCCAGGACGGGCACCACACCTACGTGCAGCAGCATTCGGCTTTGGGGCTGGTCTCGCGGGTGCTCCGTCGCCGAGGTCGGGACGTCGCTCCGCCGTCCCTGCTCTTCAGCCAGGTCGACCTCGGCGGCCGAGCCTGGCCCGGTGTACGCGCCGCGTCGGCGCCTCCCCGCCGCAGGGCACCCGGTCAGAGCACCCCCGGCCCCGTCGCGGTGGCCAGCTCCGTCACCCTGCAGACCTCGACCCCGGCGGTCTCGACCTACAACCGGGTCACGCACGAGGCCGCGGTCGTCGCCCCGGTCCTCGGGCAGCTGGGCGCCCGTCCCGTCACCGGCGCGATGCGCTGGGTGCGCGACGACCAGGGCACGGTGATGTCGGTCCTGATCGCGGTGGTCTCGCCCGGCGCACTCTCACCCGGCGAGCCGGCGACGGCCGCCGAGAACCCTGGCGTCGCCTACATCGCCATCCCCGTCAGCACCGCACCGGAACGGGCCCTCGTCCAGTCCTGGCTGTCGGGTCCCGGCCCCGTCGTGGTCCCGCTCGACGAGCTGCTGGGTCTACGGGCGCCGTCGGCCAACGACCAGCTGGGCTCCTTCCTCACGCGCGCCGTCACGATCACGGTCCTGCACGAGAGCGGAGTCGGGGTGGCCGACCTGCAGGAACGCGTCACCACCGAGCTGCAGCAGCTGCGCCGCCAGGAGTGGCCGGGCACCAGGATCGTGTCCGCGGGCACCATCGCCCCGCAGCCGAGCGGCGGGCAGCGCCGCGTGCTGGCCGACCCGGGATGCACGACGTGACGTCCGGGCGCTGGACCCGCCGGTCCGCGCTGGTGCTCGGGCTGTCCGTGCTCGGCCTCGGGCTGGGCGTCGAACGCGCCCCGGCCGGCGTCTCCGCGGTGACCCTCGGCGGGCTCCGGTTCGACGTGCCGACCGCCGTCCAGCCGGCCGCGCGAGTTCCCGGCGTCACCCGGCCCTGGCCGTGGCAGGGCCTCACGCCGGGCGCCACGGGTTCGGCGCCCGCCACCGTCGTGCTCGCCCGCGCCGACCTCGACAGCACCGATCCCGAAGAGGTCCTCGGACTGCTGCTCGCCGGCACCAGCGGAGGCCAGTTGCCCGGGCTGCTGCTCGAGCCCCGCCGGACCCGCACCCTCGGCGGTGACCGCGGCGACCAGGTGCGGATCGACCTCAGCTACCAGGCCAGTCCCGCGCTGCGCTACCGCGGCACCCTGATGGTCCTGACCCGCCCCCGGCCCCCGGCCGCCGTGCTGGTGGTCCTGGGCAACGACGACCTGACCGCCGGGAACGTCGACTTTGTCCTCGACTCCGCGCGCTGGACCGCGTGATGAGCAGCCACGAAGGCATCCGAACGACCGCCCGCGCCTGGGCCGCGTCGTCGGTGACGCTGCTGGTGTCCTCAGCCGGCCTCTTCGCCGTCTCCGCCACCAGCACCACGACCTCGACGGCCCGGATGGCGGTGGCCGCAGCCGTCCTGAGCGCGCTCTCGTCGCTGGCCGGCCTGCTGGTCACCGACGTGGCCGGGCGGACCCTGCCGCGGCGGGTGCTGTGGGGCGGCACGGTCCCGATCGTCTGGGCGCTCGGGACGGCGGCCCTGGTAGCGGCGACCGCGGACCTCGGCCCGGCGCTGCTGGCCGGCCTGCCGTGGCTGCTCGGCGCCGCACCGGTGGTGGCCCTCGGCGCCCGGCTGCCGGTCCTGCGCGGTCTCGGCCTGCGCGCAACGCTGGGTCGGCTCCGTGGCCGGGTCCGCTCAGCAGCCCTGCCCGACGAGCGCTGACGGGCTCAGCGGACCAGGCGGGGCCTCACGTCGGCGAGGTCGGCGGCCAGACCCACGAACCCGAACCGGGCCGACGCAAGCGAGAAGGCGAGCCGGAGCAGACCGGTACCGCAGTCGATCGAGGTGCCGACCGGCGCCGGCGAGGGCGGCGGGGCGTCGTCGTCATCGTCTGCGGCCGGCGCCGTGGTCGGAGCGTGGAAGTCGGCGTCGAGGGTGCAGCTGGAGGCGTCGAAGCTGGTGGCGGCCACTGCGGAGGCCGTACCCGGCGTGCTGTTCATCGCCACGTCGGTGGCGACCTCGTCGCGAAACACGTTGTAGCAGTAGCCGGTGAGCGTGGCGCCGTTCTTGGCCGCCAGCCGGCTCGCCTCGAGCCGGCCGGTCTGGACGCAGACGCCGCCCCCCATCAGATTCGCGATGTCGCTGGGCCGGAGGAACCCGGGCGCCAGCTGGTCCGGCAGGCCGTCCAGGATCGCCTGCGCCCCGGCCAGCGCGGAGGCATCAGCCGCGTGGGCGGCGTTGGAGCGCTCGTCCCCCGCCACGGCGAACTTGCCGGTCAGGACGACCGCGGCCAGCAGGGCCAGGACGGCGAGCACCATCACCGCCAGGACGGGTCCCGCGCCGGCCTCGCGGCGACGACGCCGATCACGTGCGACCATCTCGGGTTCCTCTCGGCGGCAGGGCTTGTGACCGAAGAAAAGACGAACAGGAGCGACACGATGACCGGGCGAAGAGCCGTAGCCCTTCGCCCGGTGGGGTCGGTCGATCAGATGCTGGTGACCTTCTGGATGGCGGTGCTGACCAGGGTGCCCAGGGTCGCGCCGGCGGGCTTCAGGATCGCCACCACGGCGGCGATGATGATGCAGGCGACGGCGACCATGGCGACGTACTCGAGCGTTCCCTGGCCGGACTCGCGGCGGGCCTTCGCCTTGTCCAGCAGGGTGTCCTGGAGGACGAACAGGGTGATGAAGAGCTTGTTCATGATGAACTCCTTGTGGTGAGCCTCGACGGCTGGTGGTGGTGGTGAGGAGAGCCCATTTCCTCGTCGGGGCTGCCCTACAACGTCAACACTAGGAAGATCCGAGGCCGCTGACGTGGGCCCAGAGACCCACTGCCGGACCTAAATCCTCAGGCCTCGCAAGGCCACGAAAAGCCCTCACGACAGGGCCAGCCACAGCGCCACCGCGTGCCCCCGGTTGTTGGCCTGGAGCTTGGTGAAGATCCGGTTGATGTGGTTCTTGACCGTTTTCTCGGCGATGAACAGCTCGGCCGCGATCTCGCGGTTGGCCGCGCCCTGGGCGATCAGCTGCATGATGTCGGCCTCGCGTTCGGACAGCCCGTAGCGCAGCGCCAGCGCCGCCCGGCCGGGCGTGGGGTTGGACAGGGCACGGACGGCCTGGGCCGAGAAGGTGCCCATCCCGCGAGCGGCCATCCGCACGGCCCCCAGCAGCTCGTCCTCGTCGAAGTGTCCGTGCACGAGGTAGCCGCGGGCGCCGGCACGCACCGCCGCGGCGATGATCTCCGGGCTCTCGGAGTAGGTCAGCATGATCACCGCCGTCTGCTCGGCGATCTCCGACGCCGTCAGCACGCCGTCCTGGCGCGGCATCCGGACGTCGAGCAGCATCACGTCGGGACAGGCCCGACGGACCAAGGCCACCGCCTCGACCCCGTTGCTCGCCTCACCGACCACGTCGATGTCCTCGGCCGTGGCCAGCAGGCTGCGGACGCCCATCCGGACCACTGCGTTGTCGTCGGCGAGGGCGACCCGCACCGTCTGCCGCCGGGTGGCGCTGGCGGTCATCCGCCCTCCCCCTGTCGTCGTGCCGTCCAGGTCACGGTCGTCCCCTTCCCCACCTCGGAGTCGATGTGTACCGACCCCCTCACCGCCGACGCGCGCTCGCGCAGGCCCCGCAGGCCGAAGTGCCCGTCCCGTTCCCGATCCGGGGCGCCGGCCGGGTCGAACCCGACGCCGTTGTCGCTCACCACCAGCTGGATCTCGTGCTCACTGCCCACCAGGCCGACGAGCACCTGGCTCGCCCCGGCGTGCTTGGCGACGTTGTGCAGGACCTCGCCCAGGGCCGCGGCCAGCTGGCGCGTCACCTCCGGGTCGGCATCGACCACCGCAACCTCACTCAGCAGGGCCGGGATGCCGGTCTCGCGCTGCCATCCGGCGAGCACCTCGGTCACCACGTCGACCGTCGGCCGGTCGTGCTGGCCCGCGCGGAGCGTGAGCAGCAGGGCGCGGGCCTCCCGGGCGGCCTGGTCCGCGGCGCCGGCCAGCGAGCCGGCCAGGTCGCGGGCGAGCACGGGGTCGGAGTCGACGAGCCGGCGCAGCGCCTTGGCCCCCAGGGAGATGCCGTGGATCGACTTGCCCACCGAGTCGTGCATGTCGCGGGCCAGCCGGGCGCGTTCGTCGGCGGCTCCGACCGCGGCCACAGCCTCGGCCACCTCGTGCCGGGCCTGGATCATCGCCTGGGTGCTGCGGCGGACGCCGGACCCGACCGCGCAGACCCCGATGACCAGGGCGGGCAGGCCGGCGACCAGGGCGAGCCACCCCGTCCAGCTCGTCGGGGCGGCGCCGAAGAAGGCCGCGGGCGCCCCGAGGCTCGCGACCACCAGAGGCACCAACAGCAGCACCAGGACCGCGCGCGGGAACAGCAGCCCGCCGAGCAGGGCGGAGCAGACGACCGTCAGCGTGGCCGGCTGGCCCACCGGGACGCTGACCAGCAGGGCGACGCTCGTCGCGGTGTCCAGGAAAGCCAGCAGCGGATGCCGGATCAGGATCCGGATCAGGGCGTCGCTGCGGCCGAGCACCAGGCTGGACACGGTCAGCAGGCCGAGGCTCAGGGCCGCGGCCACCGTCGTCGCGCTCGAGCTGAAGACGGCGGGAGCGGCTAGGGCGAGGCAGACCAGACGGGCCGTGAACACCCAGCGCACCAGCTGCACGTAGCCCCGGTCGGCGAGCAGCGGCTCACTCGAGGAGGCCGACCCCCGGCTACGGGTCCGGGGCAGACCGAGGCCCCGGATCCCGGCAACGGCGGTCACCGCCGCGCCGTCGTCACGAGAAGGTCTTCAGGATCTCGCCGAGGTCGAGGCCGGTGCCGATCAGCAGCCCGACGCCGACCATGATCAACACCGCCGGCACCAGCACCAGCGACGTGACGAGGGTGACCCGCGGGGCCGTCTGCGCCGCCCGCCGCCGGATCCGCTGCGCACTCTCGCGCCTCATGTCGAACGCGATCTGGTTCAGCGTCTCCGCGAGCGGAGCGCCGAGCTCCTCGGCCTGGAGGAAGGCGGAGACGAAGCTGTGCATGGCCTGGGATCCCGAGCGCCGCTCCATGCTGGCGAACGCGACGCGCAGGCTCGCCCCGTGGGCCAGCTGGTCCAGGGTCAGCCGCATCTCGCCCTGGAGCGGGCCGTCGAAGCGGTCCGAGACCCGCGACATGGCCGCGCGGAACGCGATCCCGGCGTTCACCGTGACGGCCAGGATGTCCAGGAAGTCGGGCAGGTCGCGGTCGATGCTCTCCTGGCGGCGACGGGCCGTGCCCGCGATCCGGCCGAGGGGCAGGAACACCGCGACGACGGGCAGCAGGGGCAGGACGACGGCGAGCCCGCCGATGATCAACAGCACCCCGACCGGCAGCAGCAGGAGCAGCCACCACAGCATCTTGCGCAGCAGGCCGTCGACCGTGACCCCGACCGGGCGGCCGGCGTAGTCGACCTGACGCTGCAGGTACCGCACCCCGCCGGCGCCGATCAGCCGCCGGACCCGGGGCACGAGACGACCGGCCAGCCGTTCCAGCGGGGTCAGCCGACCGGCGGCCTCGCGTCGCCGCTCCTCCTTCAGCAGGATCAGGTCGGCCGCGTCGAGGTACTCCCCCGCGCTGCCGCGCATCAGCCGGTAGCCGAGCAGGAAGGCGACCAGGGCACCGGCACAGCCCAGCGCCGGCCACAGCGTCGAGAAGCTGAGCATCAGGCCTCGATCCGGGTCAGCCGGCGGACGACCAGCTGGCCGAACGCGAAGAGAGCGAAACCGACCACCAGCGCGGCCTGGCCGAGCGGGTTGCGGGTCATCTTGTCCACCAGGCCGGGCTGGATGAGGTTCAGGATGAGCAGGATGCCGATGCCCATCACCATCACGAGCGTCCCGGTGGTCCGCGCCTGCGCCAGCGTGGTCCGGACCTCGCGGCGCACCTCCTTGCGGTCGTCCAGGGTGAGGGAGATGTCGCGGAGGGCCTTGATCAACGAGCCGCCGGAGCGCGAGCTGACCACCAGCGTGGACATCAGCACCCGGACCTCGCGGGCGGGCAGCCGGTCCAGCAGCTGCAGCATCGCCTCCTCCAGCGAGGCGCCGAACCGGACGGCCGCGTTCAGCCGCTGGATCTCGCTGCGGGCCGGCTCCTCCATCTCACCCTCGGCGACCACCCAGGCGGTGGAGATGCTGAGGCCGGCGTTGGTGGCGTTGGCCAGCACCCGGGCCAGCTCGGGGATCTGCTGGACGAAGCGTTCCCGGCGTCGTTCCCGGCTGTGCCGCAGCCAGCTGCGCAGCAGCAGCAGGCCGCTGGCCAGGCCGAGGACGCCGAACGCCGGAGCCAGCAGCTGGGCCAGCACGTAGGGCACCACCAGCGAGATCGCCAGGGTGACGCCGAAGACGACGACCGGCGGGTGGCTGATGCCGGCCGAGAGCAGGTTGCGCTCCAGGGAGTGGCCCAGGCGCGACCGGTTGAACAGCCGGCTCATCCGCGAGAAGCGGGACCGCGGGGCCTCCTCCTTGAGGGTGCCCTGCAGGGCACCGACCAGGATGGTGCGCTGGTCGGCCGCGTTGGTGCTGAACTGGTAGGCGCCGGCCACCAGCAGGCCGGTGAACGCGGCCAGGCCCGTGAAGATCCAGATCATGCCGCCTCCACGTGCCAGCCGCTGGGCACGTCCTCGCCGCCGGCCCGCAGGGTGCTCACCAGCCGTGCCGGCAGCACGGAACGCAGGAACTGCCGCGACAGCGGGTCGAACCTGGCGAGCGTGGCCAGCTGGTAGTCCTCCCGACGGGCGGAGGTCAGGTAGGCCAGCTCGACGATGCGACGCGTCCCGTCGGCGTGCCGGTTCAGCTGGACCACGAGGTCGATGGCGGAGTTGACCTGGTCCCGGACCGCCGCGAACGGGATGTCGATGTCGCTCATCGTGGCCAGGGTCTCGATCCGGGACAGGGCGTCGTAGACGTTGTTGGCGTGCACGGTGGCCAGCGAGCCCTCGTGGCCGGTGTTCATCGCCTGCAGCATGTCGAGCGCCTCGCCGCCGCGTACCTCGCCGACGATGATCCGGTCCGGCCGCATCCGGAGCGAGTTGCGGACCAGGTCGCGGATCGTCACGTCTCCGCGGCCGTCGACGTTCGGCGGCCGGGTCTCGAGCCGGATCACGTGCTCCTGGTTGAGGGCCAGCTCCGCCGCGTCCTCGACGGTCACGATCCGCTCCCGGCTCGGCACGAACTGCGAGAGGGCGTTCAACATCGTGGTCTTGCCGGAGGCGGTGCCGCCCGACACGATGATGTTGAGCCGCGCCCGGACGCACGCCGACAGCAGCTCGGCGCTCTCCCGGTCGAGGGTGCCGCGCTGCAGCAGCTCGGCCAGTCCGTAGGCCTTCGGGAACAGCCGGATGGTGACGGCCGGGCCGTCGACGGCCAGGGGCGGCAGCACCACGTTCACCCGGGCGCCCCGGGGCATCCGGGCGTCGGCGGGCAGCCGCGCGTCGACCATCGGGCTGGACTCGTCCACCCGGCGGTTCACCGCGGAGACGATCCGGTCGATCGTCTGCAGCAGCTGGGCTTCGGAGGTGAAGCCGGACGGGATCCGCTCGACCCGGCCGAACCGTTCCACGTAGACGGTCTCGTGCCCGTTGATCATGATCTCCGAGATCGTGTCGTCGGCCAGCAGGGGCTCGAGCACGCCCAGCCCGACGGCCTCGTCGACCACCCGGCGCACCAGCGTCGAGCGCTCACGGCTGGAGAGGATGACGCCCTCGCGGGAGATCAGGTGGGCCAGCACCCGTTCCAGCCGGGCCCGCCGCTCCTCCCCCGACAGCCGGGACAGCTCCTGCAGGTCCACCTCGTCGAGCAGGATCTGCTTGAACCGGCGGATCTGGGCGTCGTCGGCCTCGCTCTCCGACGCCAGCCGGACCTGCGCCCGCACGAAGCCGGAGCTGAACTCTCGCCTCGCCTCGCTCACGGCATGACCACCGATCGGGTGACGGTCCGGGTGAGCAGCAGCACCGGCGGCGACTGCACGGTGACGGTGACGCCGTGGTCGGGCCCGTAGGTGTTGACGGCCACCAGGTGCACCGAGCCAGGCAGGCTGGCCTGAGCCGCGCCGACCGGAGACTGGTCGAGGGAGTAGGCCCGGGCCCCGTCACGGGCGGCCTGGGAGGCGGCATGCGCGGTGTAGGCCAGCGCCATCACCTGCACGACCACCACGAGCACGACGCAGAAGACGGGGATCAGGCCCACCATCTCCAGGGTGGCCTGACCACGCTCGCGACCGGCCTGGGGAGCCCGTCCGGTTTGGTGGGTCTGGTGGGTCTGGCGGAGGACGCTCATCGGGGCTCCTTGACCACGACGTGGTTGACCGGGATGGGCACCTCGCGGGCGACGCCGTCGCCCACCAGCAGCTTCGAGGTGACGGTGACCCCCACCGACGACCCGTCGGCCGCGACCGAGCTCTTGGCCCGGAAGGCCGGCGGCAACGCCTCGGCCACCGCCAGCTGCGGGTCCTGGCCGAGCGAGACTGCTCGCGCGGCGTCGCCGGCGGCGATGTCGGCGTAGGCCAGGGACACCCCGAACACGATCATCTCGACGCAGAGCAGGAACAGGACCAGCGCGACGGGGAACAGGGCGGCGGTCTCGAGGGTGGCCTGACCCGCCTCCTTCAACCGCCGCGGCCCGCGCCCGGGCGCGGCGACGGCCACGGCCTTCACCGACTCGCTCTCGGGCTGGGCCCCGGGGGACGCGGGAGCCGCCGCGGCGGCGGGCGTCCGCTCCTGGTCAGGCCCGCCGTTGCTGGCCAGCGCAAGGCGGAAGGAGACGTGCACGTCGAGCTCCTCGCCGATGGCCCGCAGGCTCTTCCACCAGGTCTGGTTCTTGACCTCCGAGGGCGTCCGGCTGTTGCCTGCGCGCTCGAGGCCGCGTTCGAGGTCGGGGATCAGCACCTGGGAGCGGGTCCCCAGGGTCAGCGCGTCAATGGTGTCCTGCTGGATCTCGCTGCGGCGGACGAAGCGGTTGACCACCACCTTGACCGCGTCGGAGCTGGTCACCCCGAGCGACTCCCAGGCCACCACCTGGCGACGCGCCGCCCGGAGCGCCGGGACGTCGGCGGTGACCACCTGCAGGGTGACGTCGGCGGACTCGACGGCCGCGGCCTGGGTGGTGGTGATGGCCGAGCCGACGTCGACCAGCACCAGGTGGTAGAGCGCTCGCAGCTGGGTGAGGATGCGCCGGACCGCCTCGGGGGTGATGAACTCGGTCTCGCGGATCTCGGTCGGCGCCAGCAGCAGGTGCAGCCCGCTGGTGTGCACCACCACGGTGTCCGCGACGGCCCGGCCCGTCAGGTCGTCGCTGATCTTGGCCAGGTCGGCGATCGAGACCCGGTGGCTGACGTCGAGGTAGCTCGGCACGTCACCGTTCTCGACGTCGAGGTCGACCAGGCAGACCCGCATCCGCCGCTCGGTCGTGGCCGCGTCCCAGGCGAGGTGGGACGCCAGGACGGTGGCGCCGACACCGCCCTTCGCACCGGCGACGGCGATGACGCGGGCGCCTCGGCTGGCGGTGCCCTGCGCCGCGGCCTGGTTGTCGGCCAGCACCCGGCGCACGGTGGTGTTCCACTCCAGCAGGCTGGCGAGCCGGTGGTTGAGGTCCTCCAGACCGAACGGGCTGGTGAGGACGCCCCGCGCCCCGGCGTCGAGAGCGGCGCTGTAGGAGTCCGCCCCGTCCCGGGTGGTGACCACGAGCACCGCCAGCGCGGGGTTGCGCAGCGTGAGGTCGCGGACGAGCTGCATCACCGGCCCCGGGCCCAGCTGGTCGTGGACGAAGACGATGGAGGGGCGCTGGCTCAGCACTGCCGAGACCATCTCCTGGGTCGACTCCGCGACGAAGGCCACCTCGACCTCCGCGTCGCTCTGCTCCAGCCGCGACCTCAGCTCCTGCACGATCACCTGGTCGGCGACCGCGATCACCGCCCGCGTCACTGCTGAGCCGCCTTCGTGGGGACGGCCTTGCCGCCGAGCCCACGGGCGTCGAAGGTCCGGCGTTCCTTGCTGCGGTCCTGGGCGACGCCCGGCGGCAGCCCGATCAGCCGGACCTCAGCAGCGAAAGAGCTCGCGTAGGTCACCGAGAGGGCAGCGTTCGGGGAGAGGGCCAGGGTGACCGGGATGACGTTCTCGATCGACTTCGCGTCGGGGGACTGCACCTGCTGCTGGCCCAGCACCGAGACCACCCGCACGTTCTCGACCAGGATCCGCGACTGGTCGGTCAGGCCGACCACCTTCGAGAAGACCGCGTAGACGTCCACCCGGTCGCCGGGACGGACGCGGCCGGCGAGGCCCGTGACCGCATCGACGTTCACGGCGACCTCCCGCTCGTTGGCGTCGAGGTCACTCGGCGGGACGAGTCCGTCCAGGCTGATCGTGGCGCCGGCCGTCATCGGGGTGGCGGTGACCCGGCCGTCGATGTCGGCGGTCTTCAGCACCGTGTTGTCCGCCGCCCAGCGCTCGGGCACCTCGGCGGGCTCGGTGTTCTCCGCCGACAGGGTCGTGAAGGCCGGCAGGTCCTTGGTGACGTGGTAGACGGTCACCATCGGCCCGACCCGGCTGTTGACGCTGCCCACGTAGGTGGACACGCCGACGAAGACGAGGATCGCGGCCAGCGCGGACAGCACCATGAGGAGCACACCGCGTCGCTGACGAGGGTTCATGTGGGCACACCTTCTGAGGAGCGGGTGCCGGCCACGCCGGCGGGGACGGGTGCGGCGGTCGACGAGGGTGTCGGCGCAGCGAGGGTGATCTGGGCGACGGGTTCCGCCGTAGGAGCCCGAGCGGCCTGGGAGGCCGGGCGCCAGGGCCCGTGGCCGCAGAAGGGGCAGAGGCCGTCGAGCAGACCGGCCGAGCACGAGCCGCAACGACCCTGGGGGCAGGTGCGCGTCGTCGAGGTGACCAGCACGGTCAGCTCCACGCTCGACCGGGTGGAGTACGGGGCGCGGGCGACGGCGACCTCGACAGGCACCAGCGTGACCGCGCCGAGCTGCCCGGCCAGCAGGGCCGGGGCCCCGGCGACGTGGTGCACCGTGGCCCCGAGCGGCACCGGCGAACCGGGGCGGGCGGGGACGAGGGCGGGGTCGGCGGCCAGGTCGCGGACGTAGCCCGTCCGGCGCAGCAGGCCCGCGACCAGCTGGTCGGCCCGCGGGCTGGGCTCCTCGAGCCCCCACACCCGCCGGTACCAGACCAGGCTGTGCGACCGGGCGGCGTGTCGCCGGGCCAGCTGGACGGCCGCGCTCGGGTCCGGCCAGCCGTCGGCGGCCGCGGACGAGGACTTCAGGGCCTGGGCGATCAGCACCAGGGTCAGCGGGTGGTGGTCCAGGGGCAGCACGCACACCCGGGCCAACGGGTGGGCGGCGACGAGAACGTGGGCCTGCTCGCGCGCCGCGGTGGTGTGGTGCCGCGGGGTGAGCAGCAGGACCGGCTCGGTGCTCGAGGTGACCAGCGGCAGCAGACCCTGGTGGTCCTCGGGCAGGACGCCGCTGACGTCAGCGTGCCCGGAGGCCCCCGTCACCGCGATCAACACAGATTCTCTCCCCGGACTCGGCGTCGCCGAAGGGCGTGGTCGCGAGGTCGCGGGAACGCGGATCGCGGTCCGGCCGCGCCGTCGAGCCGGCCTGGACGCGCAGAAAATTACCGCGGGAGGGGGTCACGGCCGGGCCCGAGAAGAGGGCTCAGCGAGAGCGGCTGCGCCGGCGCAGCAGCAGCCCGACGCCGGCGGCGAGGACCACCACGACCCCGAGCCCGGAGAGCAGTCCGACGGCGAAGCCGCGCCCGGACGAGCCGCTCGGCGGCGCGCCGGTGGTCGCCGATGAGGACGGCGCGGGGGTCACCGGCGCCGGCGACGGCGACGGCGACACGCTGGCGTCCGGCGTGGGGCTGGGCGAGGCGGTCGAGGCATACTGCGGCTGCCCGGCCGGCTTGCCGTCCACGGCCACGCTGACCCGGACCGACATGGGGCTGCCGGTGAGGGTCTTCTGGATCGGGTCGAGCTTGATCCCGACGAAGTAGTCACCGGCCACGGAGGCGGTGCTGGAGTCCGGGCTGACACTCGCGGCGTTGCCGTTGCCGGCCAGCGGCGTCTCGCGGTTGCGCACCCGTACCTGTGGCGAGGCGGCCGTGACGGTTGCCTTCTGGGCCAGGCTCGCGTTCTCGTACAGCTCCTTCATCGCGACCCGGGCCGGGGAGTACAGGGTGAGGTGGGTGGTGACGGCCTCGTTGGAGTCCAGCCCGCCCCTCTCCGGGCCCGACGGTGCGGTCACGGTGGCACGGAGCCGCTGGCCGACGTCCAGCGGGACCCGGTAGACGACGGTCTCCCCCACCGTGACCGTGTCGGACCAGGTCCCGGCCCCGATCTCCGGCGCGTTGGAGAAGCCGGAACCGCCCACGACCTTGTGCACAGTCCCGCTCTTGCCGACGGCCTTGCCGCGGCCGTCGTAGCCCGAGACCGGCCCGGGGAGCGTGGCCAGGTTCGTGACCGGCGGCTGCTCGGCCACGACCAGCTCGACCGGCACGTCGGCCGCCCCGCCACCGGGAGCCTGCCGGGACAGCGACCAGCGCAGCTGCGGGTCGGTCGCACACGCGGGTGGAGCCGTCGAGCCCGCACCGGGCGGGTACTCCGAGCGGACCACGCCGCCGTACACCGACGCCGCGGTCAGCGTTCCGGAGGCCGTCTGGGTCGTGGAGCAGACCTCGCCGTCCATCGTGGTCAGCTTCAGCGACCACTGGTCGGCGTTGAAGATGCCGAACGGCTTGACCACGGTGCCGATCGAGGCGGTGACCAGCGAACCGGGGGTCCGGTTGATCGTGTAGTAGCGGGGCTTGTTGCTGACGTCGTAGCGGTCGCGGTACTGACCGGCGCCGATCTCCGGCGCGTCGCCGGACTTGAGCGTCCCCTTCACCGGGGTCCCGCTCACCTCGAACGGCCGCAGGGCCCGCTGGGTGAGCTTGCGGACGGCGTCCTGCAGGGCGCCGCTGTTCCCGGCGTCGTAGTAGCTGCCGTCGCCGGCCGCAGCGATGCACTGCAGCTGCTTGCGGGCCTTGGCGCCGACGTCGAGCCCGATGGCGTTGAACTGCAGGTCGACGCCGGACTTGGCCAGCTTGCGAGCGGTCGGGCACGGGTCCCCGGAGCAGGTCTCCTCGCCGTCGGAGATCAAGATGAGTACCCGCTTGCCCGAGGAGCCGAGGTCGTCGACCGACTTGCCCAGCGAGTACGCGATCGGGGTCTCCCCCTTGGCGGTGAAGGAGTCGACCGCCTTGTCCATGCGCGACGTGTTCAACGGCCCGATCGGCAGCACGAGCTTGGTGTCGGTGCACGCCTTCGGGTTCTGCGCCTTCGGCTCGGCGATCGTGCTGCCGTACACCCGGAGGCCCACCTGGGTGCCGGCGGGCAGGGCGCTCGCGACCTGCTTCAGGGCCTTCTTCGCGGCGGCGAACTTGGTGCCGCCGGAGGAGATGCGCTCGTTCATGGAGCCGGAGACGTCCAGCAGCAGCAGCACCTTGGTCGACTCGTCGGCGCTGGCCCGCGGGCTCGCGACCCAGGACCCGGCCGCGACCAGCAGCACGCTCAGCATCGCGAGCGCCAGCCTGCGCCCCAGCCTGGTGATCGGCACCGTCGACTCCCCGTGTGTGGTTCCGGTTGCGGGGCCAACCTAGGTACCCGGGGGGTCGTCAGCCAAATGACGCACCCCCCCCCCGGTTGCGCGGGGACGGGTTCGGGTCAGGCCGGCAGCAGCAGGGCCCACAGGTAGGCACCGAGGATCAACGGCGGGCCGTAGGACACATGGGACGTGCGGGCACGCCGGTTCAGGATCAGCGCGACCGCGACGACGCCCGCGACGAGACAGCCGGTCACCAGGCCGTAGAAGGCGTTGGACCAGGAGAACCAGCCGAGCAGCCCGGCCAGCCCTCCCGACAGCTTCGCGTCGCCCCAGCCGAAGCCGTCCCCGTCGCGGTAGAAGAGGCCGGAGACCAGAACGAGGAGGGTGAAGACCGCCACGGCCACCCCGGCGCAGAGAGCGGCCCGGGCCAGTGCCGTCCAGTTGCCGGCGACCAGGGAGCAGAGCGCCAGCAGCACCGCACCGACGGGGTAGGCACGCAGCGTGAGCACGTCCGGCAGCCGGTGCACCTCCAGGTCGATGAAGGCCAAGGTCAGGCCCCAGACCAACGCGACGACGTAGGTGACGGCGACGGCGGCCGGCACCCCGGCGTAGAACGGGGTGCCGAGCAGCGCGCCGGCCGCGGCGGTGACCGGCAGCCACCCCGGGGCCAGGGTGCGCCGGACGAGGTCGTCGTCGTAGCGGTAGCGGCGGGTACGCAACCACAGCGCAGCCGCCAGGCCGAGCCCGGCGGCCAGCAGGACGCACAGCCAGCTCACCAGACCTCCTCGTCGACCGTTGCTGGACCTTCACGCTCGTACACTCACCGAGCGCCCAGACCGTACCGGCGCCAGGGGCCACCAGCCCGGTGAGAGGAGATCATGACCCGACCGAGACGGCGCGGCCCCCACGTCCCCGCCCTGCTCACCGCCCTGATCACCGCCCTGGCCTTCGGGCTCGGCGGCTGCTCGCAGCCGGCCGACCAGGACTACACCAGCGTCACCACCGGCATGCTCGTCGTCGACCGGCCGGCCGGCTGGCAGGACGTCATCCCGGTGCAGGCGCCGTGGGCGGTGGGCTTCCGGCCCACGCCTACCGCGGTGGAGCAGATCCAGCTGTCGGGGGATTTCGGACATTTCGTCACGGCCGGGGAGGCCGTGGGCTCGCTGATCGGCCAGGCGCAGGTGGGGCTGAAGGAGTTCCATGTCGTGGAGACCCGCGACCTGACGGTCCAGGGAGCCACCACCGCCCAGGTCGTGCGCTACACGATCACCGACAACCAGGACTCCCAGCTTTCCGGGGAGTGGATCGTGGCCAACCAGTGGCCGGCCCAGCAGTCGGCCGCGGTGTCCATCCTCACTCCGCAGTACCAACCCGACCTCGAACGACGGGTTGTCGACTCGATGCGGTTCAGCCCGAAGAGCTGAGGGATTTCTTGGGCCCGACAATGGGCCCAGAGACCCACGACCGGTGACGCCGCGCCCTCCTACGCTCCCCGAAGAGAGCCCGGACCGACCCGGTCCCGGCCGCGCACGACACACTCCGGGGAGCGGACCTGATGCCACACCGGCTCACCTGCAGGCCCGACACCCGCCGACGTTCGGCCGGTGCGGCCACGCTCGAGTACTCCGCGGCGATCGCCATGGTGGCCCTGCTGATCGGCGCCGTCGTCGTCCCGATGAAGGCCGCGCCGGTGGCCGAGACCGTCCGGGTGGCGCTCTGCAAGGTCTACACCGCGCTGGGCGAGGGTGGGTCGTGCGGCTCGCCCGTCCCGCCCGACCCGGACCATCCTGTCGAGCCGCCTCTGGACCCCAAGCCGACCCGGTGCAAGGTCACCGAGCACGGGGAGAAGGTGACCTCGGAGGTCAAGATCGCGTTCGTCAAGATCGGAGAGAACGCCGGCTTCATCGAGACGACCTACAGCGACGGTACGGTCACCTACACCGCCACCGACGGTGCCTCAGCCGGCCTGACCGGCGGCTTCGGGACCAAGCTGGACATCGGCAAGGTGGAGCGGGGCGCCCGCGTCGACTTCGGTGCCGACCTCAAGTTCGACTACGGCAGTACCTGGACCTTCGCCAACGCCAAGGAGGCGGCCGCGATGAAGAAGCAGCTCGACGACTACCTGACGGAGCAGGAGATCATCAAGCACAACCCGGAGTACTCGATCAAGTTCCTGTGGAGCGACCCGAAGGAGCCGCCTAAGCCGCCGAACCTGCACGTGTCGACGGTCGAGGTCAGCGGCAGTGTCGACGGTCACGTCGGGCTGAGCCTGCCATTCCCGAAGTCCGACCCCGACTCGGACTCCGGCGTCCCGAACCTCACGCTCAGCGACTTCGGGCTCAAGTTCGGCGGCAGCAACAAGTGGACCCAGATCACCGACACCGTGACCGGCTCGAAGACCTACACGACCTCCGGCGAGGGTTACGGGGAGGTCCACGGCACGGTCGGACCCCTGGCCGGGGAGCTGCGGGGGGTGCTCGGCTCGAGCCTGGCGGTAACCCGCGACAAGAACAACCAGGTCACCAAGGTCACGCTGGTCACGACCCGTGAGGGCAAGGCCACCAGCACCACCACCGCCGGCCAGAAGGACCTCGGCGGATCGGGCTCGGACGCCGACGGCGCCAGCCACGCGACGGTCACCACCGCCAGCCTGGACGTCAAGACCCCCGAGCAGCGCGCGCTGGTGGACGCCTGGCTGGCTGAGCAGGCCGGCGACCCGAATGCCTACGTCTCCCCCGAGACCTACTACCCGGACCGCCTGGCCCCGGGTGACCCCTTCCAGAACCTGATGTTCACCAACGGAGTGGTCAGCAACGTGGAGTACAACAACGTGAGCGACAAGCAGGGCTTCGCCGCCGAGGTGAAGCTGGGCGTGGCCTTCGGGATCGACCTCAGCCTCGAGACCACCGACTCCAAGGCCACCGCGGCCACCTACCTCGGCGTCCCCACCCCCGAGGGCACCCGGCCGCCGGTCGACTTCCCCGAATGCGTCAGCAAGTGAGCGGCCGCGCGGTGAGCACCCGTCCCGGCCCGGCCGGCCGCGCCGCTGTGGGAGTGCGGATGTTTCTGGTCGTGCTGCCGGCGGTGCTCCTCGGCTACCTGCTCGCGACCGTGCTGCTGCCCGGTTCGCTGCTGGTCGCCCACCCGCACCTCGGCTGGCTGCTCGACGTGCCGCCGGGCCTGCTGGCCGGGCTCGGGCTGGGGTTCTGGCTGCAGCCCCCTTCCGGTGAGCGCATCGCAGCCCGGCTCGTGCTGACCGCCGTCATGACCGCGGTGGTGGTGCTGGCCCTGCTGGGCCTGGCTCAGCTCCGGGCGCCGGCGACGGCGTCCGGGACGGCGGTCTCGGCGGTCGCGCTGGGCGTCGCGGTGACCGTCCTGGTGCAGGTCGTGGTCACGGCTGCTCTCTGGCGGACCCGGGGCCTCCGGTGAGCAGCCGCGGCGAGCGGGTCTTCGGCCCCGGCCGGCACGTCCTGCTCAGCGACGGCCGGCAGGTCGCCCCGCTGGCGATGGCGCAGACCTCCGCGACCCGTCGCCGAGGTCTGCTCGGCACCGACCGGGTGGAGGGCGCGCTGTGGATCACGCGCTGCCCGTCGGTGCACATGATCGGGATGCGCTACCCCATCGACGTCGCCGTGCTGGACCGCGACGGCGTCGTCCTGGCCGTGCGGACGATCCGGCCCTGGACGGGCGGGACGAGCTTCCGTCGGGGGGCGGTGGCCACGCTCGAGGCGGCGGCCGGCGCCCTTGCGGCATGGGGGGTCGAGCCGGGGTCCCGGCTCACGGTGGACCTGACAGGCTGAGGCCCATGCGCATCGTGGTCATCGGCGGCAGTGGACACATCGGCACCTTCCTGGTTCCCCGGCTGGTCCGGGCCGGCCACGAGGTGGTGAGCATCAGCCGCGGCCAGTCGACCGGCTACGTCGACGACCCGAGCTGGCAGCAGGTCGAACGGGTGACGGCGGACCGCGCCTCGGAGGACCGCGACGGCACCTTCCCGGGCCGGGTGGCCGCCCTGGAGCCGGACGCGGTCGTCGACCTCATCTGCTTCACGCTCGACTCCGCGACCGCCCTCGTCGACGGGCTCCGCGGGAACACCGGCCACCTGCTGTACTGCGGCTCGATCTGGCGGCACGGCCCCAGCACCCGCTTCCCCGTCACCGAGACCAACGGCGCCCCGCCCGTCGGGCAGTACGGCATCGCCAAGGCCGCCACGGCTGACGCGCTGAAGGCCGAGACGGCCGCCGGCGGTCTGGCCACGACGTCGATCCACCCCGGCCACATCGTCGGCCCCGGCTGGCACCCGGTCGGCCCGCTCGGCAACTTCGACCCCGGCGTCTGGCAGCAGCTCAGCTCCGGGCAGCCGCTCGACGTGCCCGGCCTCGGGACGGAGTCGATGCACCACGTCCACGCCGACGACGTCGCCCACGCCTTCCAGGCCGCGATCGACCACCGCGACGCCGCGGCCGGGGAGGACTTCGACATCGTGGCCCCCACGGCACTGAACGTACGGGGCTACGCGCAGATCGCCGCCTCCTGGTTCGGGCAGGCGGCCCAGCTGAACCCCGTCAGCTGGGCGGAGTTCCGGGCCGGCACCAGCGGGGACCACGCCGACGCCAGCTGGGAGCACCTGATGCGCGACCACTACGTCAGCATCGACAAAGCCCGCTCCCTCATCGGCTACCAGCCACGCTACGAGCCCGAGGCCGCCGTGCTGGAGTCGTTGCGCTGGCTCGTCGACCACCACGAGATCGACCTCGCGCACCCGCTCGTCGTCTAGACGAGCTGCTCCGCGGCGGGGTCTGCGGCACCCACCTTGCGGGCCCGGCGAACCGGCCGCTATACACAC
Organism: uncultured Friedmanniella sp.; assembly: GCF_964244285.1. Classification (NCBI taxonomy): domain Bacteria; kingdom Bacillati; phylum Actinomycetota; class Actinomycetes; order Propionibacteriales; family Nocardioidaceae; genus Friedmanniella; species uncultured Friedmanniella sp. The sequence continues at coordinate 25,910 of NZ_CAXTHT010000015.1, read as the reverse complement.
AGGAGAGACCACGAGCTTCGACGGAGAGGCCGACCTGTGCTTGCCCACCGCACGAACCGCCGCAGGATTGCCACGATCGCGGCGACCGGCGCCCTGATCCTGCCCGTGGTGTCGCTGACCGGAACCCCGACCGCAGCGGCCGCCGCACCGGTGCTGGACACCAGCCTGGCCCGGTCGCCGGAGCTGAGCGAGACCTCCCGGCTGGCCGACCGTCGGACGGTCGTGACCGGCGACCGTGCCTGGGTGCTGGGGACCGCGGACGGCCGCTTCCCGGCCGCCGGCTTCCATACCCGCGGAGAGATGGGCGGCATCTGGCTGCCGAACCTGAAGCTGCTCGACGGCATGTGGTTCGGGATCGACGGCGACTGGATCGGCGAGGGCACCAAGACCACGGCTGGCTGGGGCTACGTCCGCACCGACCTCCCCACCACCCACGGTGTCGCCGCGAGCCGGACCGACGTGGTGCCGGACGGCGTCTCGGGCGTCCTGATGGGGCTGAGCCTGCGCGCCACCCGGACCCGCACCATCACCCTGAAGTTGAACGCGCACTCGGAGCTGATGAGCTCCTACCCCTGGGGTGAGACGAATCCGAGCCAGACCGGTGTGAACCTGCCCGACACCGTCGCCCGGCGCGGTGGCAACCTCGAGTTCCGCGACCGGGGCACGGCGCCCGGCGCCCACCAGACCAAGCACAGCTGGGCGGCCGTCGTGGGCTCGAGCCTCGATCCGGCGGCCACCGGGAACGCGACCGGTGCCGACTTCCGCGGCCCTCAGGACCCGGCGACGATCTGCCCGGCCTCTGGCCCCGACGCGCCGACGCAGCCAGCACGCTGCGACGACACCGAGTACGGCCACGGCGCCGGCGGGCAGCTGAGCTACCGGGTCAAGCTCCGCAAAGGCGAGACACGGACCTTCTGGTTCGGCGTCGGCGGCTCGACCGAGGGTGTGGGCCGCGCCCGCTCCGAGCTCCGCGCCGCCCTGAGCGACCCCGCCGGTGCGCTCGAGGACCTCCGAGCCGCCCGGCAGCAGATCGACGCGAACACCACCGTCGACCTGCCCGGCGACCCCCAGCTGGCCGACAGCGTCCGCTGGTCCAAGCAGATGCTGGCCGCGTCGGAGCAGACCGTCGACGACGTGCACGTGCGGGTGGTCAATGCCGGGCAGAACTACCCGGCACCGGTCGGGACACTTCGGTCGATGAGCTGGCTCGGCGCCGGCTGGCCCGACTACACCTGGCTCTTCGGCACCGACGGCGAGTACACCGCCTTCGCTGCCGTGGCCGCCGGCCAGTTCGGCCCCATCGAGGCGCACCTGCGCGCGCTGCGCGACGTCTCGGCGATCGCCAACGGGGGCAGCGGCAAGATCGTGCACGAGGTGACCCCCGACGGAGCCGTCTACTTCGGGGCCAACGCCGATGCCGGCAACACCGACGAGTCGGCCAAGTACCCCTCGGCGGTCAACCTGGTCTGGCACTGGACCGGCGACCGGGCTTTCCTGCGCGACCTCTACCCGGCCAGCAAGGCGGCCATGGAGTGGGTCGCGAAGCAGGACGCCGACGGCGACGGCTGGCCCGAGGGGCTGGGCAACGTCGAGCGCGAGGGGATGGGTGAGGAGAAGCTGGACAACGCCGTCTACGCAGTCCGCGGCTACGCCGACCTGGCCGACCTGGCCAAGGCCCGGGGTGATGCGAAGACCCGTCGTTGGGCCGTCGCCCACGCCCGGGCGCTGCTCGACCACTTCGAGGCGGACTGGTGGTACGGCGGGGACACCCGGTCCTACGCCGACTCCCTCGACGACCCGGGCAACGAGCAGGTGTTCCAGCGGCACTGGATCGGCCTGACGCCGACCGACGCCGTGCTGCCCGCGATCCCGGGACGCAAGGCCGCTCCGCTCGCCAGCCGCAAGCACGCCGTGGCCACGCTGAAGGAGCACCAGGGCCCCTGCTACGCCGCGGTCGGTCTGGGCCTCTTCCACACGGGTACGGGACCGACGTCGGCCGAGACGGGCAACCCCGGGTCGAGCTGCGACTCGGTCGTGTCCGCGGTGCCCAGCGAGCGCAACATCTACACCCTCAACTCCGCCATCGCCGCGGTCAGCGAAGGTAACTACGGTCGGCTCGGCACCGGCCAGCAAGGCCTCTACACCACCGGCAACGCACGCGCCCAGCTCGACCCGAGCCTCTGGGAGATGCCCGGGATGATGCCCGAGGTCGTCCCCGGCGGCGACTCCGGGGCCAACATCGAACGCCTCTTCACCGAGCGCTCGATGGTGATGCAGGCCTGGGGCGCGTACGGGACGTTGTGGCCGGTCGTGCACCAGTGGCTCGGCGTCTCTCCCGACGCCGGCCGGGGCCGGGTGTCGGTCGTCCCGCAGGTGCCCCAGGGCCAGACGCAGGCCTCCGGTGACCAGATCCGGGTCGGGCGGGGCAGCGTGGACGTCGCCGCGCAGCACCACGGCTCGGTCTACAGCACCACCGTCGACCGGCACGGTCGGATCGCGCTGACCCTCGGCGCCGTCCTGCCCCGCGGCTCGGAGATCGTCTCGGCCACGCTGGACGGCCGGGCTGTCCGGCCGCGTCTGACCACCACCTCCCGGGGGCTCGAAGCCACGGTCGCCCGCGGGGGCGGCCAGGGCAGCTCGACGCTGGTGGTGACCATCGCCTGAGGCCGGGCCGCCGGCCGGGCTACCGGCCTCCAGACGATGGCGCAGCCGTGCATCCAGACGGCTGGCCCGAGCGCAGAGCAGGCGACGGGCGCGATGGACGCGCACCGCCTGACCCAAGGAGTTGGATCGTGCGCAGAGCACTTCTGACCGGCATCGCGGCAGCCTCGCTGCTCACCGCCCTCGGCACCGGAGCACCACCCGCCCAGGCCGCCAGCCATCATCACAAGCCGGCGAAGGCCGTCGTCACGATCCTGCACGCGGTGCCGGACACGCCCGTCGACGTGTACGTGAACCACAAGAAGATCCTCGACGACTTCCAGCCCGGCACCTTCAGCCCGTCGCTCAGCCTCAAGGCCGGCAGCTACAAGGTTGCCATCACTGCCGCGACCGCGAAGAACGACAAGAACCCGATCATCGGGCCCGCCAAGTACCGCTTCTACCCGGGCCACAACTACACCGTCGTGGCTCACCTCGACGCCGCCGGCAACCCGACGGCCACCCGGTACTTCAACACCCGGGCCCGCTCCGGCAAGGGCAACGGCCGTCTGATCGTGCGCCACGACGCCGCCGCACCCCCGGTCGACATCTTCGCCGACGGTGCCCTGACGATGCGTCACCTCACCAACCCGAAGCAGTCGAAGATCAACGTCGCCGCGGGTACGTACTCCGTGGCCGTCGCCCTGAGCGGGACCACCACCCCGGTGATCGGCCCAGCCGACGTCCGCGTCAAGGCCAAGCAGGACACCATCGTCTACGCCTGGGGCAGCGCCGCCGCCGGCAACCTGACGGTCGCCGTCCAGACGGTCAAGACCAAGTAACCGACCCGCGTCCTGAGCTTGTCCTCCGCGCCCTGGGCCGGTCGAAGGGCAGGTTCAGGGCGCGGCCCGGGCTACGGACTCCGCCCCAACATCTGATCGCAGCCTGGCGACACCGGTCTACTCGACGTAGAGACAGAACGGGTGGCCGTCGGGGTCGAGATGCACGAGGACGTCGTCCTGCGGCTGGAAGTCCGCGACGATGGCGCCGCAGGCCACGGCGTGCCTGCTGCCCGCAGCAAGGTCGCTGGCCCGGATCTCGAGGTGAGCGGTCATCTGCGGGTGACCCGGCTGGGCGGGCCAGACCGGCCGGACGTGGTGCTGCTCGGGCTGGAAAGCAAGCCCCGGCCCGCCGTCCGGGTTGGCCAGGGTCGCCCAGCCGGCGTCAGCGGTCTCGACCGTCCAGCCGAGCAGGTCGGCGTAGAACTGCACCAGCCGGTCGACGTCCGGGGTGCCGAGGTTGAGGTAGGTGACGCTCAGCCGGAGCTCCCCCATGGCTCTCAGCGCCCCCGGCGCCAGTCGGTGACCGCCGCCTCGACGTCGACGGTGGCGACGAAGACCGGGCGACCCGCGACCGGGCGACGGCGAAGGTCCAGGATGCGCTGGTTCAGCCCCTCGACCAGGTCGCGGACGACGCGCTCGTCGCGGACGTCGGCCAGCGTCTGCGGTAGCTCGGCGACCTCCTTGCGCAGCGCCATGGCCGGCGGCAGCGGTGGGGAGATCTGCTCCCGCTCCATCAGCCCCTTGACCCACCAGTCGGGGTCGTGCGGTCCGCCGACGCCGGGGATCGGCTTGCCGGCACCGGGCAGGTCGTCGAACTTCCCTTGCTCCTGCGCCTCCCGGACCTGGCGGTCGACCCAGCTCTCGTAGCGCTCCACGGCACCTCCTGCCTGTCGGCTGCTCAGGCCGCCCAGATTAGTAAGGTGTGCCACGCTGGAGGGATGGACCCGTGGAGCGTGGGGCTGGCGGTGCTGGTCGTGGTCGGGCTGGTCGCCATCGTCGTCGGTGCGCTCTACGACCGGCGACGCAACGAGCGGCGGGCGCAGGAGATGCTGTCGCCGCCGTCCCGCGCGATCCCCCATTTCCGCGCCGACGCCCCAGCCCCGCAGTACCTCTCCGAGCTGCAGGCCCGCCGGGCGCCCAGCACGAACGTGGCCGACGCGCTCTCGGCGGAGCAGCGAACCGAGATCACCACTCAGCTCGCCGACGACCGCACTCCGACGGTGGCGGCGGGCTACGCCTCGGCCGACTTCGTCACCGATCCCACGAGCCGCTGGGCGGTGCTCGAGGATCCCGTCGTCTGTATCTGCGGCGACGAGGTCGTGAGCACCCGCGAGCTGCTGGGACTGCTCGAGCGGGTGATCTTGAGCCGGACGCCGCTGGTCCTCGTCGCGCCGGAGCTGGCCCGCGACGTGCTCAGCACGCTGGAGGTGAACCGGATCCAGCGGCGGCTGTCGGTCGTGGTGGTGCTGGTCCCGGACGCCGCCGAGCGGGAGCGACTGGCACGGCTGTGCGGGGCGAGGCTGACGGAGCGCTCCGACCGGCAGGCGGGCTACCTGCCACCGGTCGACCTGGGCCGGTGTGAGCGCTGGGTCAGCACCGCTACGTCCAGCCACGTCGTCGCGCGGCGCACCGCGACCACCTGACCTTTTCCAGAGTTCCGCCGGACTGGGGCCACGCTGCTCGGCTGAGAGGTCGATCAGTCGTAGCCCAGCTCGTGCAGCCGGTCGTCGTCGATGCCGAAATGGTGGGCGATCTCGTGGACCACGGTGATGTGGACCTCCTCGACCACGTCGGCCGCGGAGTCGCACACGGCCAGGATCGGCAGCCGGTAGATCAGGATCCGGTCGGGCAGGACGCCGGCGTAGAAGCTGTCCCGCTCGGTCAGCGGCACCCCGTCGTAGAGCCCGAGCAGGTCGGGCTCACCCGGCGGCGGGTGGTCCTCGACCAGGATCACGCAGTTGTCGACCAGCTCCGCCAACACGGCCGGGATATCGTCCAGCGCTTGTCGAACCAGGTCCTCGAACTCGGACGTGGCGATCTCGATGCTCACGGTCGACCGGTCGGGAGGTCCCGCGGTGTCGGTGGCCAGCGGCGGTCGGCCAGCCAGGCCAGCACCGAGAAGGCGAGGATCAGCAACGCCAGCGCCACCGAGGTGACCGCCACCGCCGCTCCCCCACGGGCGCCGACGTCGATGAACGGGTACGGGTACCAGCCCGTCGCCGCACCGATGACCAGCGTGTAGACCAACCAGCCGACGGGGTAGATCAGGCCGAGCAGCACGACCCGCAGCGTGATCCTCGGCCGGGGACCGACCAGGAGCCAGCCGACCACGGCCAGCAGCGGCACCACGACGTGCAGCACCTTGTCGGTCACGTAGGGCCAGCCCGTCAGCTGCAGCAGCGGCCGCAGGAAGAACCAGTGCACGAGTCCCGTGACCGTGATGCCGACCACCGCATCCAGCCGGAGGACCCGCCAGAGACGGCCGTCCACGGTCGGCCGCCGCGCCGCTGCGGCGGTGGTGAGCAGCACCAGGAGGTTGGACAGCACGGTGAAGTAGCTGACGAAGTGGAGGAGGCGTGCGGCCAGGCCCGGTGGCCGGTCCTCGACCAGCACGGACGCGCCCGTGACGACCAGGACCAGCTGCGTCCCGAGACCCGCGGCCGCGGCCAGCGCCGTCACGGTGTGCCACAGTCGGGCCGCCGACGTCGAGGTCATCCGGGAACCCTACCCAGCCCGTCCACGACCAAATAACACCGTTGTAACTCATCTGATCTTATCGGCGAGTCGGCTTGCCATCTCTCACCAATCTCTACTCACGTCTTGCCGCAGGCCCTGAGAGACGCTTAGAGTCTGTGCAACTTGGGGTCAGAGAGACAGATGTGATGCGTGTGACTCAACGCGTGTCGCTCAACAACCGGTCGGCGTTCAGTGGGTTGTCCGGACAGAAGGGACAACGATGCGTGCGCTCCGAGCCAGGCTCAAGATCACCGGACTTGTGGTCGCGGCCGCCCTCCTGCTGGGCCTGGTGGGGACGCTGCCGGCGGAAGCCGCCGGCAAGGCCACGGTCACCGAGACCCTGAACGTCCGCTCCGGTCCGGGGACCAGCCACAAGATCATCGGTACCCTGAAGACCGGGCAGGCCGTCACCACCCGCGGCACCACGGCTGGCTGGACCAAGATCAACTTCAGGACCCGAACGGCCTACGTCGCCACGAAGTACCTGTCGACCGCCACCGCAGCACCGGTGGTGGGCACGAGCAAGATCAACAGCGGCACCGTCCGCGCGTCGAGCACGGACCTCAACCTCCGCGCGGGAGCGGGCACCACCTACGCCGTGCGACGGGTGCTCGCCTCGGGGACCCGGGTCACGATGACGGGCCGCACCAAGGGCACCTTCGCCGAGGTGATCGCCGGACGCACGACCGGTTGGGCGAGCACCCGATACCTGAAGGCGGCCAGCGGGCTGCCCGCGGTGGTCAGCACCCGGGTGGCCACCGCGGCGCTCGACCTGCGCACCAGCTCGGGCGCCGGCTCGACGACCGTCGGTGAGGTCGAGAAGGGAACGAACCTCTCGATCACCGGGGCCGTGGCCAACGCCCGGGCGCAGGTCGTCTACCGCTCCACCGTCCGGTGGGTGACCGCCCGGTACCTGGCCCTACCGGCCAGCACGAAGCCGACGGTCCCCGGCCTGCCGCCGATCACCGGCACCCGGTACGCGACCACGACCCTGGACATCCGCTCCTCCAGCGCGGACCGCTACGAGGCCGTCTCCGAGGTGCCGCGCGGCACCAAGCTCAAGATCACCGGCGTGATCAGGCAGGCCAGGATGCAGATCATCTTCGACGGGGCCGCGCGCTGGGTCACCGCGAGGTACCTGGCCACGAAGAAGCCCGCGACCGCGGCTGGCGGCAGCGCCTACGCGGTCGAGAAGGGCCTCAAGCCGAACGCGATCAAGGTGCACCGCGCCGCGCTGAAGGCGTTTCCGGAGATCGTCACCTACTACGGCGTCCGCAAGGACCCGATCCCCGACCACCCGTCGGGTCGCGCCCTCGACCTGATGCTGCCCGGCAGCTACCGGTCCGCGTCCAGCCAGGCTCTCGGCTACCGCGTCCGAGACTGGGCCCGCGCGCACGCCCGTGAGCTCGGCATCCAGTACGTGATCTTCCACCAGCACATCTGGAACATCCAGCGCGACGGCGAGGGCTGGCGACTGATGGGAAGCCGGGGCAGTGACACGGCCAACCACATCAACCACATCCACATCACCGTCTACGGCTGAGACGGCTCCCGACCCGGTCCCGACACGGAGCCGAGGGCGGCGAAGTCGACCCCGGTGAGCTCTTCGGAGACCGACCAGAGCCGGGCCTGCAGCGCGGCGTCGTGCGACTGCGGGCTCGAGGCCACCACCACCGGATTGCCCCGGGCCTCGGCGAGGCCGCCCGGGCCGTAGTACTGACCGCCGGTCGCCGTGGGGTCCGTCGCTGCCCGCAGCGTGGGGAGGGCACCCATCTGCGGGGTCTGCAGCAGCGGGCTGAAGACGCTCATCGCAGCCTTGACCCAGGCTTGCGAGTTCCGACCGAGCTCGGTGGCCGCGACCCCGGGGTGCGCGGCCAGGGCGGTCGTCGGAGCACCGATGGCGGCGAGCCGGCGCTGTAGCTCGTAGGTGAAGAGCAGGTTGGCCAGCTTGGCCTGGCCGTACGCGGCCACCCGGTCGTAGCTCTGCGTGAACTGCAGGTCGTCGAAGTGGATAGCGGCCCGGATGCGGTGCCCGACGCTCGACACCGTGACGACGCGTGAAGCCGGAGCTGCGAGCAGCGAGCGCAGCAGCAGACCGGTGAGGGCGAAGTGGCCGAGGTGGTTGGTGCCGAACTGCAGCTCGAAGCCGTCCGCGGTGCGGCTGAGCGGGGTGTACATGACGCCGGCGTTGTTGATCAGCAGGTCGATCGTCGGATGGGCCGAGGACAGAGCGGCCGACGCCTCGCGGATCGAGGCGAGCGAGCTGAGGTCCAGCGCCTGCACCGACACGTCGGCGTCCGGGACGGCGCTGAGGATCTGCGCGGCCGCCGCCTGTCCCTTCTGCCCGTCGCGGACCGCGAGCACGACGCTCGCGTGGTGCGCCGCGAGCGCGCGCGCCGTGGTGAGGCCGATCCCGGTGTTGGCACCCGTGACCACCGCCACCCGGCCACGCTGGTCGGGGATCTGGGACTCGGTCCAACGGTTCTTCGGCATGATGAGGTCCCGTCCTACGATATGAGAGATAGCGTTCCGTTTAATTATGCGGAACGTGCGCCCCGCTTGTCTAGAGGCGAGGGCGACCCAAGGAGCAGGAGACGACGTGATCGAGCGCAAGCTCCGGGCCGACGCCCTCCGCAACCGGGCTCGGCTGCTCCAGGTCGCGTTCGACACCTTCGCGGCCGAAGGGCTCGCCGTCCCCGTCGACGAGATCGCCCGGCGGGCCGGGGTGGGCGCCGGCACGGTCTACCGGCACTTCCCCACCAAGGACCTGCTCTTCGCCGCGATCATCAGTGACCGTCTGAGCCAGCACATCGCGCACGCTCAGGAGATCACCGCCCGAGCCGCTCCCGGGCCGGCGTTCTTCGAGTTCCTCGACTGGACCGTCCGTGAGGGTGGTGTCGACCAGGGGCTGATGGAAGCCCTCTCCGGGACAGGCTTCGACCTCGCCGCCGCCGTGCCTGAGGCCGAGTCCGCGTGGGTGGGCACCTTCGGGCGGCTCCTCAGCGCCGCCCAGGCCGCCCGCGCGGTCCGCGACGACATCGACGTGGCCGATCTCAAGTCCCTGGTCGTCGGCTACCAGGCCGCCCTCCGCTACCGCAACGACGACCACGCCGCCGACCGGCTCGTCGACCTGCTGCACGCCGGCCTCGCCCCCCGCCCCACCGACGGCACGGCCTGAGCCCGCGGGCGGCGGTATAGTCGCGCTGCACCAGGTCCCCATCGTCTAGCGGCCTAGGACACCGCCCTTTCAAGGCGGCAGCGCGGGTTCGAATCCCGTTGGGGATACTCGTCCAAAAAGCCTCTGACCAGGAGTAATAATTCGTTCGGCTTGAGCCGGTCAGGTATCGGGCGAGCCCCCATGGGGCGCTGATGGGGCAGTGGGAAAACCAAGCAGAGCGTCCAGGCGGTCAACAGCCTCGGCCGACCCGTCCTCGAAAAGGCCTCCGTAGCGGGTGAGCGTGAACGCCACACTGTTGTGGCCGGCCCACTCCGAGACCTCCCGGACGTTGCAGCCGGCGGCCACCAGGATCGCGACGAAGCTGTGCCGTAGTCCGTGGAAGGTGAATCCGTCCAGACCCGCGGCGGCGACGGCAGGATGCCATACGTGCCGCCCGAACGTTCCTCGGAACAGCGGCCCACCCTTGGACGCGGTGAAGAGCAGCGAGCCGGGACCAACGTCGACGAAAGCAGTCAGATGTTCGTCGATCCGGCGCATCACTGACCGCGCCACCGGGATCGTCCGCCGCGACCGCTTGGTCTTCGGCGCTTGGCCGAGCATGACCTTGCCCGCCACCTCGACAGCAGTGCTCTCAACGATGATCCGTGACCGAAACACGTCCACGTTCCGTCGGGTCAAGCCGACCGCCTCACCCCAGCGGAGTCCCGCGTATGCACCAACGAGGACCAGCGCCCGATAGCGCTCAGGCATCTTCTCGACCAAGCGCTCGAGCTCGGCCTGGGACAAGAAGAGCGGCGACGTTGCTGACTCGGACGGCAACGGGACAGCCGAAGCCGGATTGAGCATCAACCTGCGGTCAGCGACAGCAGCACTCAAACACTGCCGCAGAGCGAACACAGCCTTTCGCACGGTGGCGGCCGACAAGCCCGCGGCGATCATCTCCGCCACCCACGAACGCACGTCGGCATTTGATATTGCTGCCAGGGCTGTCGAACCGAACCGTGGGAGAACCTGACGGTCCATCGACACCCGCAATCGCGCCCAGGTCGTTGCCCGCAGGTCATGCCGGGTCTCGACCCACGCGACCGCCCACTCCTCCAGTTTCATCTCGCCACGACGTGGATCGAGCCAAGACCCGTTGGAGAGCTCGGCTTCGACCTCCGCACGGCGTCGATCAGCGTCCACCCGTCGGCGGAATGTCTCAACGTGCTTGCGCCCGGCCCGATCCCGGTACCGAACGTCGTAGCGAACTGTCGTCCGACCACCCTCGCGGGGGCCTACAGTCCTGCGCTCAACCCAGGCCATGCCGAGAGCCGCGAGGGTGACCGAAGGTGTCAGCTCGGGATGTAAGCCACCGCTCCACCTCCGAGCGCCGGTAGCGAACATGGCGCCCGACCCGGTAGCCCGTCGGGCCCTCGCCACGATGCCGCCACCCGTACAGAGTGGGTACCGGCACCCCGAGCATGTCCGACAGATCAGCCATCGTCATCAACTTCTCCAGATCAGTCAGTGGCATGATCAACTCGTCTTCGGACGGGTCATGCGCTTCGCCTCAGCCTTTGTGGCTCCGATCGGCAGCCGATCCTGCGACGGACTTTTCTCAGGCACCGGCCAAGGGAAGAGTGAGCCAGCTATGGCGACCGCATACGTGCCGTCGGTCTGCCGCTGGTAGTCGCTGTGCTGGTGGGATCCGCCGGCGTGACTGAGTGCAGCGAGGATGAGGGTCTGGTTGCCGCGGTCGACGCCGCTCATCACTTCGGCGAGGTTCCGGCCGAGTGGCTGGTTGCCGGACAGGGCAGCGACGACGGCCAGGACGCGCTGCTCGCCGCCGGAGAGCTGGCCCGTCGCCGGGTTGATGGCCTCGGCGTCGAGCCAGTACTCGTCCGGCCTCCCCCGGGCCGCTAACCAGGGTGAGCCGGGCAAGGCGAAGCGTCCGCCGAAGGAGCGGATGAGCAGCTCCACGCCAGCCTCGTCACCGTAGGATCCACGGGCATAAGCCCGGAGGCTGGCGTGGACGGCGGCCGCAGGAGGTACGTGCCGGTGTTGGGTGTCCCTCATGGAGCGTCCTTCGTTGGGTAGCGGGCGTCTACGAAAGCAAGACAACTGAGCCGGGTTCCTGGTCTCGTGTTCCACTTCAGCGTCGAGGCCCGACTGTGTCGCGTGCCCGGTGAGGGACCGCGCGATCAACGGCCTGAACGCCGGGGCTGCGGACACGACAGACGGTGGGAGAGATGTGGCTGCTGGTGTCGAGTAGGACGTGAGCAGCGGATCGGAGTAGCTGAGCTGCATCGACGTTACGGAGCCCAGTCCGGGTGAGGTCTTCCCGGAGCGGGACCGGAAGGGTGATGGGCGCGCGGCCCTCGAGCCGGGTCATGCCCACCCAGACCTGGAATGGGTTGGTATCGAGGAGCCTCTCAAGTGCGCCCTGGGTGAGCCTGACGACGACGTCGGTGGGGGCGCGGAGCCGGTCCGAGTCGAAAGCGTCGGCCAGGCCGCGCGCAATGTTGACAGCGGCGCCCAGGCTGCCGCCGATCAAGTGGCCGGCGTTGCCGCGGTCGAGCTCCGGGTCGCGGAGCGCCTGGTTGAGTGAACGAGACGCATCCGCGAGCTCGCGGGAGATCCCCGTCCTCGGTGCGGCGAGTCCGGCCCAGGCTTGGCGGACCTGCCGCCAGTGTTCGGCCGATCGGACGAGCGCAGGAAGCACTCTTTCGCGCTGCTCGGCCAGCTTGTCATTTCCAGCAGGGCCGGACCGAGCCGCACTCTGCAGCAATGCAGCGGTGTGGGCGAGGAGGCCGTGCTGGACGTCGCTGATGATGTAGTTGTCCTTTGGCTCGGGTGGCTGCTCGGACAAGACCTGGTGGGCAGTCGCCGTCCATCGGGCGAGGGCCATGTCGAGTCGTTGACCGGCGACCGAGTGGGGTGGCTTCCAGTGCAGGTGGACGTCGAGGACCTGCTCAGCGATGCCGACAGTCTCGCAGGCTCGTCCGATCTCTGCGAGAAGGTCGGGGTCCTTGGTGGCGGCGAGCTCCCGCCGCAGAGCGAGACCGGCGGCGTGGGTGACCAGGTAGCCGGCATGCAGCATCGACCCCTGCCCCCGTTGATCGCCTGTCGTTGCTGCGGCGCCTGATTGGGCAGGGTCGGACCGGTAGTGCGAGGTCAGCCGGTCGAACTGGAGGGTCAGCGCCGTCACCCGCGGGTCGGTGCTGTCGAAACGTGATGGGCCCGGCTGTCCAACATTGTTGATCATGGACTGGATCCCCAGGAACGGGTCCCGGCTTGCGGAGGTACGCAAGGAAGAAGTGGCAGCGCGCCAAGCCTGGGCGGCGTGGTTGATCATGTCCTGCCAGTTTCGGTAGGGGCCGGCGCCGACGGAGAGATCAGGGTCGGCGAGGAGGTCGCGAGCGAGCTGGTCGGTGCGCGCCAGCAGTGGGGCCGGCGTGCTCACCGTGGCGACCGTCCGCTGGTCTGGCTGGGCGGCGAGGCGTCGATGCGTGCGATCAGCGCCGTCAGGTCGCTGAGCAGGGTCGAGGTCCCGGCGGGGAAGCTCGTCAGGGGGCCGCGGCGGAGCTCCTGGGCCGCTGCGCGGAGCGTCGACCGAAGATCATCTCGTCGGTCGCCGGTGTGATGGTCGCTCCGCTCCCCGCTGTCCAACCGGAGCCCAGGCGGCAGCAGCGACAGCGCCTCCCACAGCACGGTCTTCACCTCGAACTCGATCAGCTGGTCGTCGACGGCGTGGTTGACGTTGATCTGCTCCGCTGTCCCGGCGGCGGCGTAGAGCGACTGCGCAACCCGCAGCAGGCCGGCTTGGGCGTCGTCGAGTTCAGGGATCGGCGGTTCCACGGGGGGCTGCGGGGTGTCCATCGGTCAACCTCCGGATCGGGTGGTCGTCGATCCGATCAGGCCGGCCGGAGCAACGTCCTGGACAGGACCGGACGCTCCGGCGCTTGCCGGCCGTTCCTGGACAGCCGAGACCCCGCCTGTGGATAACGGTTCCTGGGGACGGAAACGGCCCATTCCTTGAGTGAGGGGACTCGCCGCTGCCCTACGGAGAGGAACCATCCAATGCTCGAGCATCTGCTCCAGGTCGAACCCGGCGATCTGATCATCGGCGCCAACATCCGCACCGCCACCTGCACCGACTCCCACGCCGACGCGAAGCAGTTCGCCGCGTCGATCAAGGCGCGCGGTGTGTTGGAGGCGATCACCTGCCACCGCGACCCCGACAACCGGCTCGTCGTCCTCCGCGGACAGCGGCGGGCGATCGTCGCCGCCCAGGTCGGCACCCCGACCGTAACCGTTCCCGTGCGCGTCGTCGACACCCCCGGCGAGGTCGACCGGATCACCGACCAGCTCGGCGAGAACGTGCACCGCGAGCCGATGGTCGACACCGACGTATTCGGTGCGGTCGAGCAGCTCGCCCTCCTCGGCGTCAGTGCCACGCAGATCACCAAGCAGGTCGCGATCCCCCGCAGCCACGTCGACGCCGCCCTCACCGTGACCAGGGCGCCCCACGCCCGGGGAACGACTCCAGCACGGGCTGTCCCTGCCGGACGCACTCCTGTTCGCCGAGTTCGAAGCGGACCCGGACGCCACCGCGACGCTGGAGCGCGCCGTTGAGGAGGGGCAGCCGCTCGTCCACGTCGCGCAGCGGCTCCGCGACAACAGCGAGGAGCGCACCCTGATCCGGACCGAGATCAACCGGCTCCGGAGCGAAGGTGTGCCGGTGCTCGAACCGGCGGAGGTGCCGGTGTCGCTGTGGCGGCACCGCCTCGACGGCCTGGTGCGCGCCGACACGGGCCAGCCCGTGCCCGAGTCAGAACTGGCCGCCCTTCCGACCGCGGTCATGGTCGTCGGCGTCGAGTGGGCCGAGTCCGAGGCGGAGCCCGAGCCCGGAACCGAGCAGGACGATCCAAGCGGCCCGGACGGGTCCGCTGAGCCCGGGGTTTCCGGACGGCTGCGGGTGGTCAGCGAGTGGGTTGTGCTCGATCCTGAAGCGGCCGGCCTCGTCCCGTCCTTGCAGTGGCGCCAACAGCACCGCGGCACCGGAGGGCCGGTCCTGGCAGCCTCGACCGACGCGGACGCGGAGGCTGAGCGCGAGGCGAAGCGCGCCGAGCGGCGCGCGGTGATCGCGAACAACAAGGAGTGGGACAGTGCCGAGACCGTCCGCCGCGACTGGCTCGCGACGTTCTGCACCCGTAAGACCCCGCCCGAGAGGGCGGAGGAGTTGATCACCGCAGCCGTCCTGCTGGCCGAGGACAACCTCAGCCGCGCGATGACCGGCCACCACCGGCTGCTGCGCGGCTGGCTCGGTCTCGAGCCACAGACCTGGCAGGCCCCCGACGGGCTGCCCGGCTACCTGCGCGAGGTCCGCACACCGAAATGTCATGTCATGTTGGCGCTCGCCGCTGTCCTCGCCGCCTGGGAGGAAGGCCTGTCCCGCGAGTCGTGGCGCCGACACAACCCGTGGGACGCCCGCGTCCTTACCGCGATCACCGGCTGGGGGGACCAGCCGAGCGCGGTCGAGGACCTGATGGTCACCGCCGAGGATTCGTCCGCAACGGCGGACGCTCCGGCGGAGACGAGTGAGGTCGACACCGCCTAACCCAGGCGGCCAGCCGAAAGGCGACGGCGTCCCACCTCCGGTGGGGCGCCGTTCCTGCGTCCTGACCAGTGCTCACACTTCTGCGGCCGCCGTCTCGGCTGCAAGCCTCCGCAGCCGAGCGACTTCTCGGGCGGTGACGGCGCCGCAGCACCAGTCGACCACCGACGTGGTCGACTGCCCGAGTTCGGTGATCATCCGGTTGAGGGTGACGCCGGCCGCGATCTCAGCATCGCGCAGCCTCGCCCGCCCGTCTACGAGGGTCACCTGGACCTCGACCGCCAGCGCCTGCAGCTCCTTGTCCCGGGTCGCCTGTTCGCGGCGCCGTTCCAGCTGCGCCTCGTGCACCGCCCGCCTCGCCGCGACCCGATTCTCCGCACGCCCCACCGAGCACCTCCTCATCCGACGACGGCCCAGCAAGCACGACACCCGCAGCTCCCGGACACCTGAGCGTCCCGGCTGTCACCTGCGCTCCCCCCGGCCGTCCCGACCGACCCGAGCAGCACACACCTCTTGCACTCCGGGTCGGGGTCGGCGGTCGGCTCGTCCAGGAGCACCGCCGTGGCGGGTTGGTCTGGTTGTGACGATGTCGCTGCACAAGCTGACGGCGGGGTCGGGCTATGACTACCTGACCCGGCAGGTCGCGGTGCAGGACGTCACCGAGAAGGGCCATCTCGGCTTGGCGTCGTACTACTCCGAACGCGGCGAAATCCCGGGGGTGTGGATCGGTGCCGGCTGCGCCGGCATCCGTGACGACTTCGCCGGCTCGACCGTGACGGCCGAGCAGATGCAGGCCCTGTTCGGCGCCGGGCTGTCCCCCGTCGGCGCGGACAACCTCGCCGCACTCCCGGCCGACGCGACCGACCGCGAAGCCCGAGCCGCCCTGCGCCTGGGTGCGCCGTTCTCGGTCAGCGACCGGGAGGTGTCGGACTTCCGGATCCAGGTGGCCCGCCGGCTCGGTGCGCTCAACCGCACCCGCGGGCTCCCCCGGGACGCCACGGTTTCGGTCGACGACCGGGCCCGGATCCGTACCGAGGTCGCTACAGACTTCTTCACCGCCGAGCACGGCCGCCCACCCGCCGATGCGCGCGAACTCAGCGCCGGCATCGCCCGTCACTCGCGGCCGCGGACCACTGCGGTCGCCGGGTTCGATCTGACGTTCTCCCCGCCGAAGAGCGTCAGCACGCTGTGGGCGGTCGCCGAGCCCCGTCTGGCCGCCCGGATCGAACGGGCCCACCAGCAGGCTGTCCAGACCGCACTGCGCTTTATCGAAGCGGAGCTGCTGTTCAGCCGCGAAGGTGCCCGCGGCGTCCGGCAGGTCGAGGTCGACGGTCTGGTCGCCGCGGCGTTCACCCACCGCGACACCCGAGCCGGCGACCCGGACCTGCACACCCATGTGGCTATCGCGAACAAGGTCCGCACGACCGACAGCGGTAAGTGGCTGGCGGTGGATGGCCGCGTGCTCTACAAGGGCGCCGTCGCCGCCTCGGAGACCTACAACACCGCGCTGGTGAAGTCCCTTGAGGCGCTCGGGCTGCAGTTCTACGACCGCCCGGCCGCTGACCCGCGTAGTCGGCCGGTCCGCGAGATCGTCGGCGTCAGCCAGCGGCTGAACGAGCGCTGGTCGACCCGCCGCGCCGACATCGAGGCCCGCCGCGAGCGGCTGGTGACCGACTTCCAGGCCCGGCACGGCCGGCCACCGTCGCCGGTGGAGTCGATCAAGCTCGCTCAGCAGGCCACCCTGGAGACCCGCGACACCAAGCACGAACCGCGGACGCTGGCCGAGCAGCGGACGGTCTGGCACCGCCAGGCGACCGAGACCCTCGGCGATAACCTCGGTGATGACCACCGGCTGCAGCAGATGATCACCGGCGTCTTCCACCGCGACCAGACGCCACTCTCCAGAGCCGACGCCGGCTGGTTCGACCACACCGCCGATCAGATGGTGGGCGTGATGGAGCAGCGCGGCGCGACCTGGCAGGACACCCACCTGCGGGCCGAGGCGCAGCGACGCATCCGCCTCGCCGATGTCACCCTCGACAAGACCCCGGCCGCCGTCGACCACCTCGTCCGGCTGGCGAAGGACCGGTCGGTGTCGCTCGCCCGCGTCGACCCGGTCAACGAACCGACGCTGCTGCGGCGCTCCGACGGCGCCAGCGTCTACACCGTCCACGGCGCCGAGCTGTTCACCTCCGCCACCGTGATGGCCGCCGAACAGGCCGTCCTCGACCTCGCCGAACGCACCGACGGCCGCCGCCTCCCGACCCACATCGCGCAGGCGACAGTCGACGAAATGGCGGGATCGGCCACCCCGCTGACCCCGGGTCAGGAGGCGCTCGTCCTGGCACTTGCCACCAGCGGCCGCCGGCTGCAGCTGGCCATCGCACCGGCGGGCGCCGGCAAGACCACCGCCATGCACGCCCTGACCCGGGCCTGGACCGGCGGCGGTGGCACGGTGGTCGGGCTCGCCCCATCAGCGTCGGCCGCAGCGCAGCTGCGTGAGCAGACCGGCACGACCACCGACACGCTCGCCAAGCTCGCCTGGTCCATCCGCCACGGCGACCTGCCGCCCTGGGCTGCCGAAATCGGGGGCCGGCACCTGCTGATCATCGACGAGGCCGGGATGGCCGACACCCGATCCCTCGCCACCGTCAGCACCTGGGCCGCCGACCGCGGAGCGTCGATCCGGCTGGTCGGGGACGACCAGCAGCTCGCCGCGATCGGCGCCGGCGGCATCCTCCGCGATCTCCGCCAGCACAGTCACACCGTCCAGCTGACCGAGCTGATGCGGTTCGCCGACCCGGCCGAGTCCGCCGCCACCCTCGCGCTCCGCGCCGGGCAACCCTCCGCGCTCGGCTTCTACCTCGACCACCGACGCGTCCACGTCGGCGACCTCACCACCATCACCGAGCAGGCGTTCACCGCCTGGGACGCCGACCGCCGGCAGGGACGCGACTCGCTGATGATCGCCCCCACCCGCGCGGTCGTCGCCGACCTGAACCGCCGCGCCCGAGCCCAACGCCTCGCCGACAACCCCACCAGCCCCGGGCAGACCACTGGTGGACGGAACACGCCGAGTCAGCGCAGGGAAGCCCGGTTGGCTGGCGGGAACCGCGCCTCAGCGGGCGACATCATCATCACCCGCAGGAACGACCGGCGGCTGCGGACCTCGCGCACGGACTGGGTCAAGAACGGCGACCGGTGGACGGTGCGTGACGTCCGGGGGGACGGCAGCCTCCGCGTGCAGCACCAGACCAGCCGCCGGATCCTCACCCTGCCCCGCAGCTACGTGGCTGACTCGGTTGAGCTCGGCTACGCCTGCACCATCCACTCCGCCCAAGGGGTGTCGGTCGACACGATGCACGGCGTAGCGACCGGAGAGGAGAGCCGCCAGCAGCTCTACACGATGCTGACCCGCGGACGACACGCCAACCACCTGTGGCTGCAGACCGTGAGCGACGGCTCCCCCGGCACCCTCATCCACCCCGACGGCACCCACCCGCCGACACCGACCGACCTACTTGAACGCATCCTGGCCCGCGACGACACCGCCCGCTCCGCCACCACCCTGGCCCAAGAACAACAAGATCCACGGCTGCTGCTCGGCGACGCCACCCAGCGCTACCTGGACGGACTCAGCGTCGCCGCCGAACAGCTCGCCGGACCCGACCTCGCCCGCGCGATCGACCAGCATGCCGACCGGCTCCTGCCCGGCGTGTCCGACGAGCCGGCCTGGCCCGCTCTGCGCTCCCACCTGCTCCTGCTGGCGGCCCAGGACGTCGATCCGATCGACGCCCTCACGACAGCTGTCCGCCGCGAGGACCTCGGTAGCGCCCGTGACCGCGCCGCCGTGCTCGTGTTCCGGCTCGACGACACCCGCCTAGGGACCACATCCGCCGCTGCGCCCGCCCCGCTGCCCTGGCTCCCGCCCATCCCCAACCGCATTGCCGCCGACCCGACCTTCGGGCCCTGGCTGACCGCCCGCGCCGAGCTGATCACCGGGTGTGCCGACGAGCTGCGGACTCAGACCGCAAGTGCCGCGGTCCCGCCGGGCTGGTCGCTGGCCGGTGCCCGCCGTCTTGACGGTCAGCTCCTCGCCGATGTCGAGATCTGGCGGGCCGCCACCCAGACCGACCCTGACGACCTTAGACCCACCGGGGTCGCGGCCCGCACCTCTGCCGCCGCGGCCTGGAAGCGGCAGGTCGACCAACGACTGCGCCTCGATCGGCGGCCGGCACTCCAGGAATGGGCCCCGCTCCTGACCGAGCTGCACCCGGCGCTCGCGAACGACCCGTTCACGCCCCAGCTCGCCGACCAGCTCGCGGCAATCTCACGGGCCGGGCTGCCCGCCGCCAACCTCCTGCGAGAAGCCATCGGCGGCCCCGGCAGCAACCTCTTCCCGCAGACACACGGAGGGAATGGCAGGCGGCCGCTACCGGACGACCACGCCGCAGCTGCGGTCTGGTGGCGTATCACCGCCGACCTGCACCGGCGATACGGCGGCCAGCCGCCAGCCGGCGAGCGAGCCATCGATGGCCAAGGGTGGCTCGATCGGCTGCAGCCGCTGGTCGGCGAGACGCGGGCCCGCGAGCTCGGCGACAGCCCGTACTGGCCGCTGCTCGTCGAGCGGATCCGTGACGCCCTCGACCGCGGCTGGCCGCTCGACCAACTGGTGGTCCCTGCTGCCGAGCACCCCACGATGGACGCCTGCCTTGCTCTGGTCTGCATGATCGGCGCCACCACCGAACCCCCGGCCGACGCCGAGACCGCACCTGCGGAGAACCCCGCCCCCCACGACCTCCACCACGGGTGGACACCCGACGCACCCGGCACCCCGGCGACAGCGGACATCTCGACCGCCGAGCTGTGGGACCAGATCGCCGCTGACGTCCCAGCAAACAGCAAGGAAGCCGGCGAAGCCGTCGACGCGGCAACAGATGGCTACTTCGGCGCAGGTGTCGAGGCGCAGCTCCACGTCGCCGGGATGGTCCGCGACAGCCTCGGACCGCCCTATCTCGGCGACGACGAGGTGCGGTGGATGTTCGACCGGGCCGACGCCTGGCGCGACAGCCCGGTCTCGCGCCATCGGATGGTCCAGATCAACCAGCTGACCCAGGCCTTCTTCACCCGCGCCTTCCCGGGCAGCTGGGCACAGGACTACCTGATCGACCGGCTCAACGTCGACCTCACCGACCACCCCGTCGTGCTCCCCGGCTACGCCCCAGACAGTTGGACCGGCCTGGTCCAGCACCTGCGCCGGCTCGGCGTAACCGACCAGGAGATGCTCACGGCCGGCGTCGCCCGGACCGCGTCCACCGGAGGCCTGATCGACACCTTCCGCGACCGGCTGATGCTTCCAATCACCCACGACGCAGAGATCCTCGGCTTCGTCGGACGCCGCCACCCCCGCCACGACCTCGACCTCCCAAGCGACCGGAACAACCGGACCGGCGGCCCGAAGTACCTGAACACGTCCGAGACCCCGCTGTTCCACAAAGGCGACCAGCTCTACGGCGACCCCGGCGCCGATGCGCTCCCGGTGATCGTCGAAGGACCTCTCGATGCCATCGCCGTCAGCCTCGGCACCGGCGGCCGCTACATCGGCCTCGCACCTCTCGGCACCGCCCTCACCGACCAGCAGGCCGCGCTCCTCGCGGGACGGCCGGTCATCCTCGCCACCGACGCCGACCAGGCCGGAGACCGTGCCGCGGAGCGCGACTTCTGGCGGCTCGCCGTCCACGGCGTCGACCCCTCTCGCGCGATCTTGCCTGCTGGCACCGACCCGGCCGCCGTCCTCGCCGGACACGGCCCCGATCAGCTACGAGCCGTCCTCGACAACACCCGCCAGCAGGCCCGAGCCATGATCGAGACGCGCCTCGCCGGCGAGCCCCGCGGCCAAGAGCTTGAGGACGTCGTTTCAATCATGGCCGCCAGACCTCGCGCGACCTGGTTGGCCGACACGGCAGCTGTCGCCGACGCTCTCGGACTTCCGGAGGACGCAGTCCGCGCTTCCTTGCTGCGTCATGTCGGCGCCTGGAACGACAACCCCCGGCAAGCGGCCGCCCTCGGGCTCGCGACCACCCGGCTCACCGCTGCTCCGGGGCCTGGGACCGCCGCGTCGGCGCACAGCACCCAGCCCCGCGCCCCCTCAAGCCGCCAGGACCGAGTCGAGCCCGCGCGAACACCAGCCGCCACGACGCCCGGGCCGCACCGGTGACCGCGACGGCCGTCACACCCGCAGGTTCTGACACAGTGCTGTACACCCGAAGCTGCGCACGCTGCCCGATGTATCCAGAGGCCCGCGCATGATCATCACCCTCGTTGCCGCGCTCATCGGCGCGCTGGTCGGGCTACTGCTTTGGTTGCGGCTTCGGACGCTCGACTATCGGCGGCCCTACGATGACATCGACGAGCTCGACAGCCGCCCACGGCACCGGTGGGTACTGCCACTGGTTCCGGCCACCTGGGCTTGGTTGACCTTCACGCTCTCGTGGACCTCCTGGCGGGCAGTGCTGCTGTGGTTGCCACTGAGCGTCGTACTGACTTGGGTGTCCGCGGTCGACCTGGACGTCAGACGATTACCCAACCTCGGCCTCGCTGGGGCCGGGCTGTGGACGGCCGCCTTCCTCGTTGCCGAAGCGGCGGTCACCGACCGGACGCGACCGTTGGTGGAAGGTGTCGTGGCCGCGGCCGCCAGCGCCATGATCTTCTTCCTACTGCACCTGGCCAGCCGAGACGGCCTCGGACTTGGAGACGTCAAACTGATCGCCGCCCTCGCCGCAGCCTCAGCAGCCACGGCCGGTTGGCCGACAGTGGCGGGGCTGACCCTGCTGGGCTGCCTGATCGCACTCGGGATGGCAGCCACACATCGGCGCGACATTGCCCTCGGACCGTGCCTCGCGCTCGCTGCGGTGATCGCCGTCGGCGTCGCCGTCAAATTCTGAGGAGAACGTCCTTGCCCTCAGCGTCACAGTCCGGGAGTTGGGACGCTACGTGCCGGCCGCGCGGGCTCGCGGGGTTGACGCGGCCGCCCATGCCGCTGGTCAAGTGGGCCGACATCAGGATCAACTTTGCCCATCAGCGCTCGCAGATGACGATGGCCGGAGTCAAGCACCCCGCGGAGCTGCCGGGTGCTGAGGCCGAGCTCGGCGGCGATGTCGATCATCGTTCGACCGACGGCGGCGTCGCCGTGAACCGACTCCAGTACGCGCCGCTCGTGCGGCGGCAGCATAAACAACATCCCTGCCGCGGACGGCAGTTCCGCGTGATCGCCAACACCTGAGGTAGGCCGATCGGGGAAGTCCGGACGCCCGTCCGCCACCATGAGGGGGGCTGGCCGGCGGTAGGAGAAGCTCGCGACTACTACGCGTTCCTCCATCTGCAGTGAGCCGGCGATCTCCGCTGTACTGATGGGTAGCCCCAGTGCCTCCCGACGGGCGACCTCGCGTTCGACCCGCCCTGCATTGCGGCCCTGGGAAGGCCGCAGATCGCCGCCGCGGGTGCTGACCAGACTGCTCACCGCCCCCCGGATGTGCGGCAACGCGAACGAGCTGAAGTAGGGAGACTTGGTCGGGTCGTAGCGGTCAACAGCGGCTGTCAGACCGAGCACACCCTCCTGGAAGTAGTCCTCACGGTCGAGTCCAGCCGCGGGGACGAACCGGGCGACGGCGAAGCGGACCAAACCGAGATTCCCCTCGATCATCTCCTGCCGAGCGGCCCGGCCGTCCTCGACGAGTGCCTGACGCTCCAGCGGGGACACGCCGGCCATCAGACGTGCCGCCAGCTCGTCGGTCGAGGCGGCGGCCGCGACCACACCGGCGTCGCGGCGCCGGCACAGCCCGCGCATCTGCTCGGCGTCAAGAGTCATGAGATATCGGGGGTCACGAGATCTCACCGGTGCGGGGGTCGATCACGAGTCCGTCGGACACGACCAGGCGGGGCACGGACGGTTGCCGCCCTGTTCGCTTGGTGGCCGCAAGTAGGTCTGCGCGGTACCAGCCCGCGCGGCGCGCGTGCTCGCTCGCCGAGCGGTAGCGGGTTGTACGTGCCGCCGCCGGCGGGCCGGTGTGGCCGGTCTCGCAGGAGCCGCGTGTGCGCGTCCGCAGCCGGTCGAAGAAGGCGGGCAGGCAGTAGCGGTGCCACTCCTCCAAGAGGTCGCTGGTCAGCGTCAGGGTGGCGCGTCGGCGTTGGTCGGCGATCACGCCGAGCTCATGGACGAGGTGCGGGTGCAGCGGCCAGCAGGCGGGGATCTCGTCCTCCCCGAGCCAGACAAACTCGGTGTTCAGCCAGTCGACCACCGCGTCGAGCCACTCCCAGACCTCCTCGCGGAGGTCGACGGACGCACAGGTCGCGGGCAACCACGGTCGGGGTAGGTCATCGACCGAGCCGAGGTGATGGGTCAGCGCCAAGTCGTTCGACTGCTCGACATGGCGAAGGTCCTCATAGGCCTCCCACATCAGCGGCCCGACCGGAGGAAAGGCACGGACCAGGGCATGTCCGTCCTGCGACTCGGCCATCAGTCCGAACTGTCGTCGCCGCCACTGCGGTCATGGGGGGTGAGGCCCAGCCGTCGGGCCGCGGCCAGCGGGTCGCCCTCACCCGAGGTTTCGGCGGTGTGGCGGGCCTCGGAGAGCCGACGGCGCGCCGCCCGCTGCGAGGCGAGCAGGAGCCGGCCCTTGCGTCCCTCGATGCAGCGGTCGAGCTGGGCGATGATCGGTCGGCCGTTCTCGGCCAACACCAGCGCCTGGCGTTCGGGGAGCTCACGGATCTGCTCGGGACGCAGGATCGGGACCGTCTCACCGCTGACCGTCCGGCCGCCACCACCACGCATCTGCCAGCTCGACCTGGCCACCCGGACCGTGCCGATCAGTTCGGACAGCTCCCGGTTGAACGACGCATCCTTCGAGCCGCCGAAGATGATCGCCACGTTGGTCAGCCCGAACAGTGCCCGCGCGTCCTGTTCACCGAAGATCGCCGCCAGCTGTCGCCAGGTCTGCACCGCGTAGATGAACGACAACCCGAGCGCCCGCTCGTTCGCCATCCGCGTCCGCAGCGTCGGCAGCGGCGCGGTCGAGGCAAGCTCGTCCAGACACGCCAGCAGCGGCGGACACAACCGCCCATACGGCGACTCGTTCGCCAGCTGGAGCGCCGTGTCGAGCACGTGCTCGGCTAGGGCCGTCATTAGCGGCGACGCCGAGGCGTACGGGTCCTCCCGGCCCAGCAGGTATACCGTCCCGTTCCGCTTCAAGACGTCGCGGAGGTCGGTGGCCGGCCGACCAGGCCCCGGCACGCACCGGCGGCGGATCTCCGCCTGAAAGAACAGCCCGAGCGATTGCTGCACCGTCGCCGCAGTGTTACCGGCCGTCCGGTCATCGCCGTGCAGAGCGCCGTGCAACAGCCCGTGCCAGAACGGCGCCGCCTCCTGATGCTCGCGGAGGATCTCCGCCGGCTCGGATGCGGACCGGGGATGCGCCACCCAGCGCAGCACGTGGTCCAGAGTGCGACCGGTCAGCGCTGCCGCGTGGAAGTACGCCTGCACCACCTTCGCGGCCTCGGCCGCGTAGAAGCGGGCCGCATCATCAGCCTGACCGCCCGCCGCGGAAGCCCGGATCGTCCCCGCCGTGAACGCCTTCGCCCGGCGCTCGGCGACCATCGAGTCCGCGCACCCAGCGACCGGATCCCACACCAGCTCCGGCAGCCCCGGGGTCAACCCGAACGGGTCGAGCACGACGCACGGCCCCCGCTCCGACCGCCGCTCGATGCTCAGCAACAGATCATCGACCTTCGTCAACGTCACCAGAGCCGGGCCGGGCGCCTCGAGCAGCGCCGGCACGAGCAAATCCAACGTCTTACCCGAACCCTGCGGGCCGAACACCCCTGCCGTCCGGTCGAACGGCACCCACAGCTCACCCGCCCGCGGCTGACGGGACCGACCGAGCCGCCAGCCCACCTCCGCAGCTACCCACCGGCGAGTCATCGGGCATCGTCTCCACTGTGTTCCTGCAGCACACGACGCGCGCAGAGATCTGGGCGCACTACCTTCCGCACTCGCGACAGGCGCGACGGCCCGAGCAGCCGATTGGCCTCCGCTGACGAGGCGACTCCCCTGAGCGCATTGGGCCCAAAGCGGACCAGCAGCTGCCAACCAAGGACGCCAAGCCCGCTGAACGCGAGCAGTTCCGTCGCAGCGATTGCCACCGCAACCAGAGACGGAGCCAGCGGTGCCACCGCACTGGCAAGACCCGATGTGGTCTGACCGGCGAGCAGCTGCGGCACCGAGGACAACAACTGATCCGAGGGTGGCCAAAGCCAGCCTCTCCCAGCGACTGCGAACGCCACCGAACGGCCACCCTGCAGAGCAACTACCGCGACGCAGACGACCATCGCGAGACACACGGCTGGCAGCTCCCAGCTCCGCGGATACGCATCAGCCTCTCGGCGCACAACAGACCCCGAATTCATACGACGGTATGTGCTGATCAAGCCTGGCTGACGCTCTCCTGGACGCCCGCTCCGAGGGCGCCGCCGTAAACGAGCTCCCAACAGCGCTGGGCCGGGGACGCAGGTGGGTCGGAAATATAGGTAGCGCCCTTCAGCCAGATATCGTCCGGAGGCTCGACGGCGAGGTCAGCGAGTCTCTTCCCTCTTGCTCGGTCCGACTCCCCCGCTACCTCGCCGTCCGGGGAGGCGACTCTGCCGGCGCTCCGCAGCACGCCCCGCTTACGGAACACATCGCGGGCGGGTCATACGGACTGGCCCCGCTCACCCGCCGCACCCTGAGGCCGCCGGTCAGGTGTACCGATGGCAGCCGCCAACCCCGTCCTCCACTGGTCGTGCTGCGCAGGAGGGTCGTCCACTGAACGTGCTCCGCACGACGGTCCGCCACTGGTCGTGCTCCGCACGACGGTCCGCCACT
>NZ_CAXTHT010000014.1:0-54150 GCF_964244285.1 uncultured Friedmanniella sp. | reverse complement strand
GTAGCGGGGACAGGATTTGAACCTGTGACCTCTGGGTTATGAGCCCAGCGAGCTACCGAGCTGCTCCACCCCGCGCTGTTGAGTTAACTGTAGGTGACGGCCCGGGGCGAGACAAATCCGCGGGCCGTCAGTCGACGTCGGGGACCAGCTCGCGGGCCTCGTCAGGCTCCAGACCCGTCAGCTCGAGCAGGTCGACCACGATGGAGCGGGTCTGCGCCAGAATCGCCACGGCGGAGAGCGAGTGCGACAGCTCCAGGTGCGCGCTGGTGCGGCCGGCGGCGACCAGCTCGTCGCGGGCCTGGACGGGCAGCCGGCCCTCGTCCAGGTCGACGGCCATCGCTCGGGCACCTCCGGCCACCCGGTCGATCAGCTCCAGGTAGCCGGGCGGGACGTGCTGACCGCGCCAGACCAGCGTCACGGTCCGCCGGGCCAGCACCCGCAGGTTGCGGCTGGCCCGGTCCAGCGGGACGAGCAGGTCCGCGTACTGCTGGACCTCCGAGAGCTGGCCACGTCGGAAGGGGGAGTGGCGGACGACGGCCAGGCCCTCGCTGTTCGCCTCCGCGAGCCGCCCCAGCTGGCCCTCGGTGGCCCGGGCCCGCTCGAGTACGCGGTCGGCCGCGGACTCGTCGTCCAGCCGTAGGGCCTCCACCGTCGCGTCCAGGGTGCCGGCCAGCTCGCGGAGCATCTGGGCCGCGAGCTTCGCCGGCTTCCGCAGCGGTGAGCTGGGCGCGATCGTGGCCACGACGAGGGCGATCGCGCAGCCGACGACGGCGTCCAGCCATCGTGCGACCCCCTGGTGAGGGTTCGGCAACACGATGGTGACCACGATCGACTGGACCGCCGCCTGGGTGATCATGAGCTGGCCCGCCCCGAGCAGGCTCGCCAGGGTCATCGCCACGGCCACCACCACCACGACCTGCCAGACGCCGGTGCCGAAGAAGGAGACGAAGAGGTCTCCGACCCCGATCCCCACCGCGACTCCGACCGCCATCTCGACGCCGCGCCGCATCCGGTGCCCGAACGTCCCGCCCAGGCAGACGATGGCCGCGATCGGAGCGAAGAACGGCTGCTGGTGGGCGAAGACGACGCTGGCCAGGAACCAGGCCAGCCCGGCGGTGACCGCGGTCTGCACGATCAGGAAGGCACGGCTGCGCAGCCGGGTGACCCGCTGCTCCAGCGAGCGCCGGCCGAGCCGCGTGGTCCGCTCGCTGACGTCGAACGCGCGCAGCTTCATCCGCTGCACCGGGGAGCTGATCTCGGCCATGAGGACATGATGGTGCCCGCCGCAGCGGAGGTCGGGCCGGGAGGGCAGACTAGGTGACCGTGAACTCACCGATCCGCGTCACCGTATGGGGCGAGAACTTCCACGAGACCAGCGAGCGGGACGGGGCCGAGATGGCCGTCCGCTATCCCGACGGCATGCACGGCGCCATCGCCACCGGCCTGCGCGAGCTGCTGGGCGAGCAGGTCGAGGTGCGCACCGCCACCCTCGACCAGCCCGAGCACGGGCTGAGCGACGAGGTGCTCGCCAGCACCGACGTCCTCACCTGGTGGGGACACATCAAGCACGGCGACGTCGACGACGCCGTGGTGGCCAAGGTCCACCAGCGGGTGCTGGGGGGAATGGGCCTGCTGGCCCTGCACTCGGCCCACTTCTCCAAGATCTTCAAGACGTTGATGGGCACCTCGTGCTCGCTGGCCTGGCGCGACTCCAACGACACCGAGCTGGTCTGGAACGTCTCGCCGTCGCACCCGATCAGCCAGGGGGTGCCCCAGCCGATCGTGATCGAGGGCCAGGAGATGTACGGGGAGTACTTCGACATCCCGGCCCCCGACGAGCAGGTCTTCCTCTCGACGTTCTCCGGCGGCGAGGTCTTCCGCTCCGGCTGCACCTGGCGTCGCGGCAAGGGCAAGGTCTTCTACTTCTCCCCGGGCGACCAGGACTACCCCGTCTACCACCACCCCGACATCAGACGGGTGCTGGCCAACGCCGTGGTGTGGGCCCGGCCCGAGGAGGTCGCCGACTTCGTGCCGCCGCCCGTGGTCAACATGGCACCACCGCAGTTCACCGGGGCTCAGTTCTCCGGACCCCAGTCCGCGGCGGCCTCGTGAGCGGGTCCACCCTGCGCGCCGGCGTGATCGGGCTCGGCTGGGCCGGCCAGCAGCACATGGCTGCGTACGCCGAGGCCCCGGACGTCGAGCTGGTCGCCCTGGCCGGTCTGGAGACCGAGGCGATGGCCCGGCTGGGTGACGGCTACGGCATCGCCGCCGACCACCGGTTCCCCGCCTGGCAGGACCTGGTCAGCTCCGGTGCCCTGGACGTGGTCAGCATCGCCACCCCGACCACGCTGCACGCCCCGATCGCGGTCACGGCACTCGACGCCGGCCTGCACGTGCTCAGCGAGAAGCCGATGGCCGAGAACGGCACCGCGGCACGCACCATGGTGGACGCGGCCAAGCGCAACGACCGGGTGCTGGACGTCTCGTTCAACCACCGCCGCCGCGGCGACGTCGCCGCGCTGAAGAAGATCATCGACGCCGGACTGCTCGGCCAGATCTACTACGCCAAGGCCGGCTGGCTGCGTCGCGAAGGCATCCCCGGGCTGGGCAGCTGGTTCACCCGCCGGGCCACCGCCGGCGGCGGGCCGATGATGGACATCGGCGTGCACATGCTGGACATGGCCCTGCACCTGCTGGGCGAGCCTGGCGTCCGCTCGGCCTCCGCCGCGACGTACGCCGAGTTCGGGCCGCGGGGCCGGGGCAACTCCTCGGGCATGGCGGGGGCCAAGACCGGCGTCGAGGCGGGGGCCTTCGACGTCGAGGACCTCTCGACCGCGTTCCTCCGGCTGGACGGCGGCGGCACGCTGCTGCTCGAGTCCAGCTGGGCCCAGTACATCCCGCGCGACCAGGCCTACGTGACGCTGTACGGCTCTGAGGGCGGGGCCAACGTCGAGTTCGGCGGCACCCCCACCGAGCCCTACCGCAGCCTGAGCATCTGGACCGAGAAGGACGGCGTGCCGGCGATCCTGCAGCCCGACATCCCGCCGGACGGTGGGCATCGCGCGGCGGTCCTGGACTTCCTGGAGATGGTCACCTCCGGCGACTTCACCTCCTACCGCGGCGAGCAGGCGCTCGCCCGGGCTGTCGTGGTGGACGCCTGCTACGCCTCGGCCGACCAGGGAAGTGAGGTCATCCTCGCCGTTCCCTGAGCCTGTCGCGAGGGTGGGACTTTGGTCCCAACCTTCCCAGCAGACACAGCAAATACTTCGCGCACCACTGGCGTGTCGTGCTTGACGTGAGGCAGTCTGTCGCTTCCGACCGACGACGAACGGAACCCGATGCCTGCCCGCACGAACCCCACCCCGCATTCCCGAAGCCGTCAGGGGCGGCTGGTCGGGGGCCTGCTGGCCCTGGGGCTGCTCACGGCCCCCGTGCTGGCTGCGCCGACTGCCTCGGCTGACTCGGCGGTCAAGCCGGACGGCGGCAGCTTCAGCGTCTCCGGCGCGGGCTTCGGCCACGGTCACGGGATGTCCCAGTACGGCGCCTACGGAGCGGCCAAGAAGGGCCTGTCCTGGAAGAAGATCCTGGCCTTCTACTACCCCGGGACCCAGCGCGCCACGCTGCCAGCCGGCCAGCGCATCCACGTCTGGCTCACTGCCGACGACGACGACAGCCTGCGGGTGCGCCCGGCCGCCGGCCTGAAGGTGAGCGACCGGGACGGCCACAGCCTGACGCTGCCCGCGGGCGGGAGCTACACCTCCTGGCGGATCAGCCGCTCCGGCTCGGGCTACCGGCTGGCCTATCGGAACGCGTCCGGCACCTGGAAGACCAGGACGACCGATCTCACCGCCAGCACCTGGACCTTCTCGACTCCGGCCAAAGCCGTCCAGGTGGTCCTTCCCGGCGGCACGAAGTCCTACCGGGGCTCGGTCAAGCTGGTGAAGCGTGGCAGCGGCGGGCGGACCGTCAACACCGTCACCCTCGAGGACTACGCCCGCTCCGTCGTCCCGTCGGAGATGCCCACCTCCTGGCTCGCGAACGCCGTGAACGCCCAGGCCGTGGCGGCGCGTTCGTACGCCGTGTACCTGCGCGACGTCTACCACTACACCGGCTACGACATCTGCGACACCACCGCCTGCCAGGTCTACGGCGGAATGGCTCGGGAGAACTCGGGTGGCGACGCGGCGGTCAAGGCCACCGCAGGGGTGGTCCTCACCTACCAGGACCAGCCGGCCCTGACCCAGTTCGCCGCCTCCGACGGCGGGGCCACCGCGAAGAGCAACCTGCCCTACCTGACCGCGCATCCCGACCCGTACGACGGCGTGATCACCTCGCAGGCGTGGCACAAGACGATCACCGCCAAGTCCGTCGCCCACGCCTGGCCCTCGGTCGGCACCGTGAAGAAGCTGCAGGTGACCAAGCGTGACGGCTCGGGCCGCTACGGTGGCCGGGTGACGAGCATCAAGATCATCGGCAGCAAGAAGTCGGTCACCGTCTCGGGCGGTACTTTCCAGTCCCGCTTCGGAATGCGCTCCTCGCTGTTCAAGATCAGCTGAGCCCTATCCTGGCCAGATGATCACCGGCTTCCGGATCGGGCACGCCACCGCCGACGGCGACGGCTGGCTGACCGGCACGACGGTGGTGCTGGCCGGATCGGGCGCCGTCGGCGGTGTCGACGTCCGCGGCGGTGGGCCGGGCACGCGTGAGACGGACCTGCTCGACCCTAGCGCTCTCGTCGAGCGGGTGCACGCCGTCGTCCTGACCGGGGGCAGCGCCTACGGCCTGGCCGCCGCGGACGGGGTGATGCAGGCCCTGGAGCAGCGGCAGGTCGGCTTCCCGGTCGGGCTGCAGCCGCACCAGGTGGTGCCGATCGTGCCGGCTGCGGTGATCTTCGACCTGGGCCGCGGTGGCCACTTCGGGCACCGGCCGACCGCGGACTTCGGGCGTCGTGCGCTGGAGGCGGCGACCGAGGATCCGGCCCGCGGCTGCGTCGGAGCGGGCACGGGCGCGACGTGCGGCGGACTCAAGGGGGGCTTCGGGTACGCCGAGCAGCGACTCCCCTCCCGTACCGCGGTCGCGGCGGCGGTGGTCGTCAACGCGGTCGGCTCGGCGGTCGACCCCGCCTCCGGGCGGCTCTGGGCCGACTCCGGCCAGATGCTGCCGCCCCCGACCGAGGCGGAGCGGGCCGAGCTGGCCGCCGCCGTGGCGAACCCTGCCCCCTCGCTGGCCACCACCATCGGCGTCGTGCTGACCGACGCGTCCCTGACCAAGGCCCAGAGCCGCAAGGTCGCCGCTGTGGCCCACGACGGCCTGGCTCGCGCCGTCCGGCCGGTGCACGGGATGTTCGACGGCGACACCATCTTCTGCCTGGCTTCGGGCGAGCGGCCAGCGCCTCCCGACCCGTACGCGGCGGTCGTCGAGCTGGACGCCCTGCTGGGCGCGGCGGCGGAGGTCTTCACCGCGGCCTGTCTCGACGCGATGCTGTCCGCCACCGGGCGGGAGTCCTGGCCGGCGTACGCCGACCTCGTGCCCGCTACCCGGTCCTGAGCCCGGTTGAGACCGGGGAGCATCGCCGGCCGGCCCTTCCTAGACTGGGCCGGTCACCCCACCCGCCCGTCTGACGAGGGACCCATGAAGGCACTGCTGCTCGAGAACATCCACCCCGAGGCCGTCCGGGTCCTCACCGAGCACGGGATCGAGATCGAGACCGCGCACGGGGCGTTGGACGAGGCCGAGCTGATCGGGGCCGTCCAGGACATCGACCTGCTGGGCATCCGCTCGAAGACCACCGTGACCCGGGCCGTGCTGGACGCCGCCCCCCGGCTGCTCGGCGTCGGCGCCTTCTGCATCGGCACCAACCAGATCGACCTGGCCGCCGCGGCGGAGCGGGGGACCGTGGTCTTCAACGCGCCGTTCTCCAACACCCGCAGCGTGGTCGAGCTCGTGGTGGCCGAGATCATCTCGATGGCCCGCCACCTCACCGACAAGAACGCCAAGATGCACGCGGGCGTCTGGGACAAGTCGGCCAAGGGCGCGCACGAGGTCCGTGGCCGCACCCTGGGCATCGTCGGCTACGGCAACATCGGCAGCCAGCTCTCGGTGGTCGCCGAGGCTCTCGGCATGCGGGTGATCTTCTACGACGTCGCCGACAAGCTGGCGCTGGGCAACGCCCGACGCTGCTCCAGCCTGGAAGAGCTGCTGCGCGAGGCCGAGACGGTCAGCCTGCACGTGGACGGTCGGGCCGGCAACGCCGGGCTGTTCGGCTCCGAGCAGTTCGCGATGATGCGCCCCCGCAGCTTGTTCCTCAACCTGTGCCGCGGCATCGTCGTCGACCACGAGGCGCTGCGCGAGCACCTGGAGTCCGGGCACATCGCCGGCGCTGCGCTCGACGTGTTCGCCGAGGAGCCGAAGGCGGCCGGTGACCCCTTCGTCAGTTCACTGCAGGGGATCCCGAACGTGATCCTCACCCCGCACGTCGGCGGCTCCACCGAGGAGGCGCAGCAAGACATCGGCCGGTTCGTCGCCGGCAAGCTGAGCGACTTCGCCCGGGCCGGCACCACGACCATGTCGGTCAACCTGCCCAGCGTCCAGGCCGACGAGACGCCGGGCCGCAGCCGCGTCCTGCACGTGCACCACAACGTCCCGGGGGTCCTCGCCACCGTGAACGGGGTGCTGGCCGACGCCCGGGTCAACATCGAGAGCCAGAGCCTCGCCACCCGCGGCCAGCTGGGCTACGTGGTCACCGACATCGGCGGCCGGTTCGACGACGCGCTGCTGGACAAGCTCCGCAGCCTGCCGGAGACCGTCCGGCTGCGCGTCATCGGCTGAGCCCCACTCGCCGGACCGACGTGTCAGCATTGAGGTGCCCTGGGGGACACCTCAGTTCTGACAGGTCGGGTGGTCGTGGTGGATGCGGCCGTCGAGCTCGCTCAGCGGCTGGCCGCCACCGCCCCAGTGCCGGCGGACGATCTCGGCGGCGATGGAGACGGCCGTCTCTTCCGGCGTCCGGGCCCCGAGGTCCAGACCGATCGGACTGGCGAGCCGAGTCAGCTCGGCGTCGGTCAGGCCGACCTCCCGCAGCCGCTGCAGCCGGTCCTCGTGGTTGCGACGCGAGCCCATGGCCCCGACGTAGCCGACCGGGAGCCGCAGCGCCACCTCCAGCAGCGGCACGTCGAACTTCGGGTCGTGGGTCAGCACGCAGACCACCGTCCGCCCGTCGAGGCGCCCGGCCGCGGCCTCGGTCGCGAGGTAGCGGTGGGGCCAGGCGACCAGCAGCTCGTCGGCGTCGGGAAAGCGGGACGGCGTGACGAAGAGCCCGCGGGCGTCGCACACCGTCACCCGGTAGCCCAGGAAGCCGCCCACCCGGGCCAACGCCGCAGCGAAGTCGCTGGCCCCGAAGACCAGCATCCGCGGGCGGGCCGCGAGGACGGCGGCGAAGACCCGCATGCCCGTCTCGAGCCGCTCGCCGTCGGGTCCGTAGGTCAGGCAGCCGCTGTGGCCGCTGGCCAGCAGCCCGCGGACGTCGTCGGTCACCGCGGCGTCGGTCCGGTCGCTGCCCAGGCTCCCGCCGGGCGGGGGCGGTCCGTCCCCTTCGACCAGCAGCCGCCGGCCGACCCGCGCGGCGTCGGGGTGCTCGACGACCGTGGCCACCGCGACCGGCCGCCCGTCCGCCACGGCGGCGGCCAGGACCTCCAGGTGAGGGTGCGTGCTGGGCGAGACCGCTTCCACGAAGACCTCGAGCTCGCCGCCGCAGGGGAGCCCGACGGCACCCGCGTCGGCGTCGCTGACCCCGTAGCGGCGCAGCTGGGGCACGCCGTCGGCCAGCACCGTCTCGGCCACGGCGTAGACGTCGGCCTCGACGCAACCCCCAGAGACCGAGCCGACCACGGTGCCGTCCGGGCCCACCAGCATCGCCGCGCCGGGCGGCCGGGGCGCGGACCGCCACGTGTCGACGACGGTGGCCACGGCGACCGTCTCCCCGGCCCGCCACCAGGCCAGCAGCCGCTCGAGCACCTCGCGCACCGGGTCAGCCTGCCAGTCCGGGCGCGTGGTCGTCGTCGTGTCCCGTGGCCAGGTCAGCGCACTCGACCTCGCGCGCGCCGGAGATCCGCAGGTAGGCCTGCCCGCCCCGGTCGCCTCCCAGCGACGCCACGAGAGGAGCCAGGTGCGCTGCGCCCACGAGGACGGGATGGCCGGGCCGACCGTCGTAGGTCGCCCGGGCCAAGGTGTCCGGCGTGAGCGGCCGGTCCAGCACCCGGGCCACGACGGCGGCGCTCACGTCCGGCAGGTCGACCAGGTGCACCAGAGCGGCTCGACCCGGTCCGGCGCCCACGCTCTGCAGTCCGACGGCGAGCGAGCTGCCCATCCCCTCGGCCCAGGACGGGTTCTCGGCGATCCCGACGGCCACCCGGACGGCCACCCGGACGGCCGGCTCGGCGAGCAGCCGGCGGGCCGCCTCGGCCTCGCAGCCCAGGACGACGAGCACGTCGTCGCAACCACCGTCGACGAGCACGGCGATGCTGCGGGCCAGCCACGACGTCCCGTCGGTGTCCCGGCGGAGCGACTTGGGACCGCCGGCGCGCCGGCCGGCCCCGGCGGCGAGCAGCACCCCCGTCACCGCAGCCACGGCGGTCGGGACCTCAGTCGGCGTCGGGGCGCAGAGCAGCGAGGACCGCCTCGTGCAGCCGACCGTTGCTGGCGTACGCGCCGGCGCCGAGCGGGCCCGGGGTCCCGTCCAGGTCGGTGAACGCGCCGCCGGCCTCGGTGACGATGATCGAGCAGGCCGCCATGTCGTGCAGGGCCAGCTCGGGCTCGCAGGCGATGTCGACGCCGCCCTCGGCGAGCAGCATGTAGGACCAGAAGTCCCCGTACGCGCGCGTCCGCCAGCAGGTCCGCAGCAGGTCGACGAACTCCTGGCCCTGGCCCGCTTCGACCCACTCCGACACCTCGGCGTAGCTGAGCGAGGCATCCTCGAGCTCGGTCACGGCCGAGACCCGGCACGGGCTCGGCGACATCAGCGACTTGCCGGCGTACGCGCCGCCACCCAGCGAGGCCCACCAGCGACGCCCGAGCGCCGGCGCACTGACCACGCCCAGCACCACCTCGTCGTTCACCATCAGCGAGATCAGGGTGGCCCAGACGGGCACGCCACGCACGAAGTTCTTGGTGCCGTCGATCGGGTCCACCACCCAGCGGCGCGGACCCCAGCCGGTGTCGGCCAGCTCCTCGCCGTGCACGGCGTCGCGGGGCCGGGCGCGCCCCAGGGTGCGCCGGATCGCCTCCTCGACCGCGGTGTCCGCGTCGGTGACCGGGGTCAGATCGGGCTTGGCGCTGACGTGCAGGTCGAGCGCCTTGAAGCGGCTCATGGTGAGTGAGTCGGCGTCGTCGGCCAGCAGGTGGGCCAGGCGGAGGTCGTCGGTGAGGTTGCGCAGCAGGACGTCGTCAGGAGCCAGCACGGTCGCCAACCTACTGGCCCGAGCCGAGCATCCGCCGGAACGACTCCAGCCGTTCCGCGCCCAGCTCGCCGCGCCCGACCGCCGCGTCCAGGGCGCACTCCGGCGCGTCCGCCTCGTGGCTGCAGCCCCGCGGGCAGGTCAGCGCGAGCGCCGCCAGGTCGGTGAACACCGCGACCAGGCTCTCGCGGGTGACGTGGCTCAGGCCGAACGAACGGACGCCCGGGGTGTCGATCACCCAGCCGGGGTCGCCCGGCAGGTCGCGCAGGGCCGGCAGCCGGAGGGCGATCGCCGAGCTCGAGGTGTGCCGGCCTCGGCCGGTGACCTCGTTGACGGCTCCGGTGCCGCGGTGGGCGTCGGGGATCAGGGCGTTGACCAGGGTGGACTTGCCCACGCCAGAGTGGCCGACGAAGACGCTGCTCCGGCCGTGCAGGGCGCTGCGGATCGCGGTCAGGTCGGCGCCGGGGGAGACCGTCTGCACCGGCACGCCGAGCGGCTCGTACTGGGCGAGCAGCTCCTCGGGGCCGGCGAGGTCGGCCTTGGTCAGGCAGAGCAGGGGCGCGATCCCGGCGTCGAAGCCGGCCACCAGGATCCGGTCGATCATCCCGGTCCGGGGCGGCGGGTCGGCCAGGGCCGTGACAATCACCAGCTGGTCGGCGTTCGCCACGATCGGGCGCTCGTACGGGTCGTCGTCGTCCGCGGTCCGCCGCAGGACGGTGCTGCGCTCCTCGACGGCGACGATCCGGGCCAGTGAGCCCTCCTCGCCGCTGGTGTCGCCGACCACCCGCACCCGGTCGCCGACGATGACGCCGGTCCGGCCGAGCTGGCGGGCCTTGGTGGCCGTCAGGTCACGGTCGCCGTCAGGCCCGGGAACCAGGACGCGGAACCGTCCCCGGTCGACGGTGATGACCAGCCCGATCTCCGCCTCGGAGTAGTCCGGCCGGTCCTTGGTCCGCGGACGGGTGTGCCGGCGCGGCCGCTCGAAGGCGTCGTTCTCGTCGGTGCGGAAGCTGCGGGAGGTCACAGCAGCGGGTCGTGCTCGGGCTCGCGGACGCTCTCGCTGCGGGCTTCGGAGTCGGCGATCATGCCGGTCCAGAGCCGGACGAACTCCGGCATCGTCTTCGCCGTGCAGCTCACGTCGTCCAGCTCGACGTTCGGCACCACCAGCCCGAGCAGCGCGCCGGCCTGGGCCATCCGGTGGTCGGCGTAGGTCCGCCACCACGACCCGCCGAGGAGCTTGGGATTGATGGTCAGCCCGTCGTCCTCCTCGACCACGCCGCTGCCGAGCGCCGAGAGCTCGGCGTTCAGCGCAGCGAGCCGGTCGGTCTCGTGGCCGCGGATGTGGCCGACGCCGTGCAGCTGGGTGGTGCTGTCGGCGAGCGCGGCC
This sequence comes from uncultured Friedmanniella sp., assembly GCF_964244285.1. Lineage (NCBI taxonomy): Bacteria > Bacillati > Actinomycetota > Actinomycetes > Propionibacteriales > Nocardioidaceae > Friedmanniella > uncultured Friedmanniella sp. The sequence goes on along the minus strand of NZ_CAXTHT010000014.1, from coordinate 43,311 downwards.
ACCGCGGCGACGACCGGGGTGAGCTCGCTGGCCCGACGCAGGTCGAGCTCGACGCCGTGCAGGTGGTCGGTGCCGCGGACGGTCAGGGCGCCCTGGAACCACGTCACCTCCGCGCCGAAGGCCTGGAGGATCTCGCGGATCTCGTCCCCGGGCTGGTGGGTCTGCTCGGGCCAGCGCGGGACGGTGACCATCCCGCCCGTCACGGCCGCGGCCGCGAGGAACGGGGCCGCGTTGGACAGGTCCGGCTCCACCACCACGTCGTGCGCGGTCAGCACGCCCGGGGCGACCCGCCAGCGGTCCGGGGCGGTGTCGTCGATCACGATCCCGTGATCGCGCAGCATGGCCACCGTCATCGCGATGTGGGGCTGCGAGGGGACAGGGGGGCCGACGTGCTGCAGGTCGAGCCCCGCCGCGAGCCGAGCGCCGACCAGCAGCAGCCCCGAGACGTACTGGCTCGAGGTGGAGGCGTCGATGGTCACCGGACCGCCGCGGAGCGAGGGCGAGCCGGTGACGGTGAACGGCAGGCCCGGCCCACCCTCGGTCCGCACCTCGGCGCCGAGGTCGGTCAGCGCCTGGAGCAGCGGAGCCATCGGTCGGGACTCGGCCTGGGGGTCGCCGACGAACCTGACCGGCCCGTCGGCCAGGGCCGCGAGCGCGGGTACGAAGCGCATCACCGTCCCGGCCAGGCCGCAGTCGATGGTGACGCCGCCGGAGAACGTCGCCGGCGGAGTGACCAGCCACTGGTCCCCGGACTCGACGATGACGACCCCCAGCGCGCGCAGGGCGTCACGCATCAGCGAGGTGTCGCGCGCCTGGAGGCCGCCGGTGACCACCGAGGGCCGGTCCGCGAGGGCCGCGAGCACCAGGGCCCGGTTGGTCTCGGACTTCGAGCCGGGCACGCTCACCGTGGCGTGGATGGGTGCCGGAGCCAACGGCGCGACCCAGGGCTGGGGCTCGGACGTGGCGCTGGCGGGTGGGGTGGTCGGCACGCCGGAAGTCTACGGGCGCGCGGCAGGCTCAGTTCTCGCCGAGCTTGATGTTCTTCTTGACCTTGCCGGCCCGCTTGGCGAGGATCTTCGCCTGCTTGTCCCGCTGCTTCTTCGCGATCTCGGCCTGCTCGGCCGCCCGCTTTTTGGCGATCCCGGCCTGCTTGACGGCTTCCTTGCGGGCGACCGCCGCTTGCTTGACCGCCGCCTCCTGCGCGATCTTGAGCTGCTTGGCCGCCTCCTTCTTGGCCTTGCGCCCGCTGGCCACCGCGGCACCGACCAGCGCCACCCCGCTGGCCAGCGCGGTGTCGGTCAGCTGGCTGGTGCTCTTGCTGACGCTCTCGGCCAGGTCGCCCGCGTTCTTGCTGACGGTGTCGGCGAAGTCACCGGCGGTCTTGCTGAGCGTGCTCGACGAGCGTCCGGTCTTCTTTCCCAGCTTCTTGGTCGCCTTGCGGGTGTCCTTGGCGATGCTCGCGCCGCCCTTCTGCGCGCGCCAGACCAGGCTTGGCTTGCCCTCGGTGTCACCGGCGGCGAGCAGCACGCCGCCGAGCAGGCTGACGTTCTTGGAGAAGTGGGTCCGGTCGGCCGCCTTCTCGAGCGGGTCGGTGCGGGTCCAGAACGGGTACTTGGCCAGCGTGCTGGGCACCAGGGAGGCAGCGAGGACGAGCGCGCCGAGCCGGCGGCCCTTGCCCGTGGCCAGCGCCAGGCCGCCGAAGACCTGAGCGGCCCCGTTCACCCGGACCAGCGTCTTGGTGTCCTCGGGGACGACGCCCGCGACCTGGGCCGGCGCGTACTGCTTGATCAGGGGCAGCAGGCGGTCGGCGACCGGCTGGGCCGCCTCGACGAGGGCGTCGGGGTTCCGGACCGCCTTCACGCCGCTGGCGACGAAGTAGGAGGCGAGCATGGTCCGGGAGGCGGCGCGCAGCAACGTCATGGGTCATTCCTATCGCGCCGCCGCGCCCGAGCCAAGCCCGACCCCCGCGGTAGCGTGGCGGCATGTGCGGTCGCTACGCCTCCACCGCCTCGCCGGCGCAGCTCGCGCAGGAGTTCGAGGTGGACGACCTCTTCGACGACCTGCCGGGACCCGACTACAACGTCGCCCCGACCGTCGCCGTCCCGGCGGTCTTCGAACGGCGGCTCAAGGAGTCCGGTGAGGTCCGGCGCCGGCTGGCTCCGCTGGTCTGGGGTCTGGTGCCTTCCTGGGCCAAGGACGCCAAGGTCGGCTCCCGGATGATCAACGCGCGGGTGGAGACGGTGGCGGAGAAGTCCGCCTACGCCAAGGCTTTCCGCGCCCGCCGCTGCCTGCTGCCGGCCGCCGGTTTCTACGAGTGGTACAGCCCGCCGGCAGGCCCGAGCCCGCTCGCTGCGCCGGCTCCGGGGAAGAAGGCCGCCAAGCCGGTGAAGCAGCCGTTCTACCTGCACCGTACCGACGGCGGCCCGCTGGTGATGGCCGGGATCTACGAGATCTGGCGGGACCCCAGCAAGGAGCGCGACGACGAGTCGGCCTGGCTCCGGACCTGCTCGGTGATCACCACCACCGCGACCGACGCCGCGGGGCACATCCACGACCGGATGCCCATGGTCGTCCCGCGCGAGTCGATCGACCGCTGGCTCGACCCGGCGCTGACCGACCCCGCGCAGGTGCTGGAGCTGCTCGCGGTGACCGAGGCCGACGCTTTGGAGGCGTACGCGGTCTCGACCGCCGTGAACAGCGTGCAGAACAACGACCCGTCCCTGCTCGAGCCGCTGGCCGAGAGCGACGAGCCCGAGCCCGGCGACCAGGGCCGGCTGCTCTGAGGGACGACCCGGAGGTCTGGGAGAAGCCGACTGCGCAGGGACCCGGTCGGCTGCACGTCGACCACGCGGACGACCCACGGGCCGTGCTGCTGCTGGGCCATGGGGCGGGTGGCGGACCGCAGGCGGCCGACCTCGCCCTGCTGGCGCGTCGGCTGCCCCCGCTCGGGGTCACGGTGGTCCGGGTCGAGCAGCCCTGGCGGTTGGCCGGCCGCAAGGTCGCCGTCCGACCGCCCCTGCTGGACGAGGCGTGGTTGGAGCTGACCGCGGGGCTCGACGCGCTGACGTCGGAGACCGGACTGCGGGTGTTCGGCGGCGGGCGCAGCTCGGGTGCGCGGGTCGCCTGCCGGACGGCCGCAGTCACTGGCGTGGCCGGCGTGGTCTGCCTCGCCTTCCCGCTGCACCTGCCAGGGCAACCCGAACGCTCGCGAGTGGCCGAGCTGACCGCCCCGACGGTCCCGCGGCTGGTGCTGCAAGGCAGCCGGGACACGTTCGGCACGGTCGAGGAGGTCCGGACCGCCGTGCTCGGCGCGTCCGGCATCCGGGTGGTCGAGCTGCCCGGAGCCGACCACGGGTTCCGGCTGCTCAAGGGGTCCGCCTTCACCCCGGCCGACCTGCGCGAGCGTCTCGTGGCCGAGGTGGCGGCGTTCCTGACGACCGGCGACCCCGGGGAATAGCACCGCGGTCGGCGTGTTGTACCGCACATGGCGAACACCGCGACCCTGGCCGACCGGCCCGTCTCCTCCTCGCCGGTACTCTCGTACGTGATGAGCATCCCGACGAGTTCCCCCGCAGCCGTGGCCTTGGACCCCCGTGAGTCCGAGACGCCGGCCGAGCGCGACCTGCGGTTCGAGTCCGACGCCCTGCAGTACCTGGACCAGCTGTACGCGGCCGCGATGCGGATGACCCGCAACCCGGCCGACGCCCAGGACGTGGTCCAGGAGACGTTCGCGAAGGCGTACGCCTCGTTCCACCAGTTCACCCCGGGGACGAACCTCAAGGCGTGGTTGTACCGGATCCTCACGAACACCTACATCAACTCCTATCGCAAGAAGCAGCGCGAGCCGCAGCTCTCCGACGGGGAGAACGTGGAGGACTGGCAGCTGGCCCGCGCCGAGTCGCACACCTCGAGCGGCCTCAAGTCCGCTGAGACCGTCGCGCTGGAGAACCTGCCGGACTCCGACGTCAAGGAGGCCCTGCAGCAGCTGGCGCCGGACTTCCGGCTCGCGGTCTTCCTGGCCGACGTCGAGGGCTTCTCCTACAAGGAGATCGCCAGCATCATGGGCACCCCGATCGGCACCGTGATGTCGAGGCTGAACCGGGGCCGCAACCAGCTGCGGGTACTGCTGGCCGACTACGCGCGCGAGCGCGGACTCGTACGCCAAGGGGGGCGGAAGTGAACGACGACACTGCGCGGGGGGCCACGTCGGCGGAGTGCGAGCACATGCTCGAGCGGGTGTATGAGTTCCTCGACCATGAGCTCGACACCGCCAGCAGCGACGAGATCCGCGAGCACCTGGTGGCCTGCGAGCCCTGCCTGGACCGCTTTGACGTCGAGCAGGCTGTGAAGACGCTGGTCAACCGCTGCTGCGGCGGGGACAAGGCCCCCACCGAGCTCCGGGCCAAGGTGCTCACCCGGCTGTCCGCGGCTCGCCAGGCCGCACACGACGCGCCCTGACGACTGCTCTTCGGCAAGCTCAGGGACAGAGATGACGAAACCCCCCGCGGAGATCCGCGAGGGGTTTCGTCGTTGCTGAGTCGGTCGTCGCCTCAGGCGTTGGGGCGCTTGCCGTGGTTCGCGCCCTTCTTCCTACGGGCGCGACGCTTGCGGCCGGTCTTACCCATCTGCGTCCCTCCTTCTGGTCGAGTCGGTCGCCCATTCTGCCACACCCCCGCCTGCCCACCGACGTGTCAAACCCTCAGCGGGCCAGAGCCCTCTCCCGATCTGACCGCTCGGCCCTCAGTGGACCGGGGTGTGCGCGTTCAGCACGGGCTCGACCCGCGGGTCGTCCACGTCGGCGAAGTAGTCCGACTGGGCGGTGATGTCGGTGCCGTTGCCCACCTTGAGCGCCCGCAGGATCGCCGTGCCGACCACGAGCACCACGAGGTTCAGGGCCAGGGCGGTGAGCCCGATGTAGCCGGCCTTGCCCAGGCCGGGCACGATCGCCAGCGAGTTGCCGAACGAGCGGGTGGTGCAGGCGGTGCAGCCGCTGTAGGCGGTCAGCGTGCCGTAGAGCATCCCGACGGCCCAGCCGGCGAGCAGCGCCCAACGGTGGAACCAGCGGGTGAACAGCCCGAAGACCAGCGAGGGCAGCGTCTGCAGGATCCAGATGCCGCCGAGCAGCTGGAAGTTGAGCGCGTTCTGCTTGTCCAGCAGCAGCACGAAGAGCAGCGCCCCGACCTTGGTGACCAGGGAGACGATCTTGGAGACCTTGGCCTGCTGCTTGTCGTCGGCTCCGGGCCGCAGGTAGGCCCGGTAGATGTTGCGGGTGAACAGGTTGGCGGCCGCGATCGACATGATCGCCGCCGGCACCAGCGCGCCGACCGCGATGGCGCCGAAGGCGACCCCGGTGAACCAGCTGGGGAAGTGGTCCTCGAACAGCTGAGGGATGACGAGCTGCGGGTTCGGCTTGCCGTCCAGCCCGATCGGCTTCGTGCCCGCCTTGATCGCGATGTAGCCCAGGAGGGCCAACAACCCCAGCAGCAGCGAGTACGCGGGCAGGATCGCCGCGTTGCGGCGGCCGGTGCTGCGGTCCTTCGAGCTGAGGGCGGCGGTGACCGAGTGCGGGTACATGAACAGGGCCATCGCCGAACCGAGAGCCAGCGACGCGTACGCCCAGTGCGTCGCGGCGCCGGGGATGAAGACCCCCGTCGCCACCTTCGGGTTGGCCGCCGACGGCGCGGCCATCTTGGTCTGCGCGGCGTCGAAGATGCTGCCCCAGCCGCCGAACAGGCCCGGCAGGTGGATGATCGCGACCGCGATCACGATGTAGATGAGGAGGTCCTTGACCACCGCGATCATCGCCGGCGCCCGCAGCCCGGAGGAGTAGGTGTACGCGGCGAGCACGGCGAAGGCGATCAGCAGCGGCAGGTCCCGGGCCAGCGCGCTCGAACCGCCCAGCCCGATGACCTCCAGGATCGCCTGGATGCCCACCAGCTGGAGGGCGATGTAGGGCATCGTGGCCAGGATGCCGGTGATGGCGACGGCCAGGCTGAGGCTGCGGGTGCCGTAGCGGCCCTGCACGATGTCCGCGGTGGTGATGTAGCCGTGCCGGTGCGCGACCGACCACATCCGACCGAGGAAGAAGAAGATCACCGGGTAGAGCACGATCGTGTAGGGCACCGCGAAGAAGCCCGACACGGCACCCGTGGCCCACATCGCCGCGGGGACGGCGATGAAGGTGTACGCGGTGTAGAGGTCCCCGCCCAGCAGGAACCAGGTCGTGATGGTGCCGAAGCTCTTGCCGCCCAGGCCCCACTCGTGGAGGGACTCCAGGTTGGTCGGGCGCCGCCAGCGGGCCGCCAGGAAGCCCATCACGGTGACGGCCACGAACAAGACGATCACCACGACCAGGGTGACCCAGTTGATGTTCATCGGGACCGCCTCGGGTGGATGCCGGCCTCGCCCTGCTCCGGCTCGTCCCGGTCCGCGTCGAGACGGCGCTGGTAGTCGGCGGCCTCACGCTTGAGGAGCAGGAAGCTCAGGCCGCACAGCGCAGCAGCGATGAACACCCAGAGCAGCTGGTACCAGTAGAAGAACGGGAAGCCGAAGAGTCGGGGATCCACCTGGTCGTAGGTGGAGACCAGCAGCGGGAGGACGATCGCGACCAGCAGGATGACCGCCACGACCGCTTTGGTCGGGGTCACCCGCCAGCGCGGGTCGGGCCCGCCGGGCCCGTTGGTGCTCGGCCTGGTCGGCGACGCGTGTGCCATGCGGGGGGCCTCCTTCGAGCGGCCACCACTGCGGGGCCGGACAGCACGTTAGCGTGCGACACCGCCGGTGATCACGGGGCTGGCCGGCGCGGCGTGGCGCCGGCCGGGCCGACATAGGGTGTCTGCATGCCGTCGATGTCTGAGATCATCGCCGAGCACACCGAGCTCTCCGACGCCGACCACCGCTGGCTGAAGCTGCTCGTCTCGGAGTGGCAGCTCCTTGCAGACCTGTCCTTCTCCGACCTCGTGCTCTGGGTTCCCGACCGGGACGAGAACGTCTTCTGGGCGGTCGCCCAGATCCGGCCCAACACCGGCCCGACGGCGCTGGTGGACGACGTGGTCGGTGACCTGATCGCCTACTCACCCGAGCACCTGGTCTCCGAGGCCTTCGGCAGCGGTCTGATGACCCAGACCAGCGCGGCCAAGCTGCAGGCGGGGATGCCGGTCGACACGCACGCCATCCCGGTCAAGCTGGCCGAACGGGTGATCGCGGTCGTCGAGCAGCACACCAGCCAGCTCGGGACCCAGGCCCCCAGCTCGCTGGAGACGGCCTACTCCAGCACCGGGGCCGTGCTGGCGCGGATGGTGACCGTCGGCGCCTTCCCGCTGCCCGCCGACACCTCGAACCTCGCCTTCTCACCGCGCGTCGGCGACGGCTTCATCCGGGTCGACGTGAACGGCGACGTCGAGTACGCCAGCCCGAACGCCGTCAGCGCGTACCGCCGGCTCGGGCTGATCGGCGACCTGGTCGACGAGCACCTGCCGAGCCTGACCGCGGCGCTGGCGCCGACCGGCCCTGGACCGGTGGACGAGTCGGTGACGTCGGTGCTCGGTGGGCGGATCGCCCGCCGGACCGAGGTGGTCTCCGGCCACGCCCACCTGACCGTCCGGGTGCTGCCGCTGCTGGACGGCCGCGAGCGCGTCGGTGCGATCGTGCTCTGCCGCGACGTCAGCGACCTGCGCAGCAAGGAACGTCAGCTGGTCACCAAGGACGCGACCATCCGCGAGATCCACCATCGGGTGAAGAACAACCTGCAGACCGTCGCGGCCCTGCTGCGGATGCAGGCCCGGCGGATGGAGTCACCGGAGGCGAAGGTAGCGCTGACCGACGCGATGTCACGGGTCGCCTCGATCGCGATCGTGCACGAGACGCTGTCGCAGGCCTTCGACGAGACCGTCGAGTTCGACCGCGTGGTCGACGGACTGCTCAAGATGGTGGGCGACGTGTCCTCCACCGCGGCCGGGGTGTCGGCCGTTCGACGGGGCACCTTTGGAGTTGTCTCGGCCGACATGGCCACCGGACTGTCGATGGTGGTCACCGAGCTGTGTCAGAACGCCGTCGAGCACGGCATGGCCGGCACGTCCGGGGAGGTGCTGGTGCGCCCGAGCCGGCGTGACGGTCAGCTCCGCGTGGAGATCACCGACGACGGCCGCGGTCTGCCCGAGGGCTTCGACTGGCGGCAGTCGCGCAGCCTCGGGCTCTCCATCGTGAACACCCTGATCGAGGAGATGGAGGGCTGCTTCATCATCGGCCCGCGGACCGACGTCCCGGGCACGAGAGCAGTCTTCGAGATACCCGTCTGATGGGCCCGCTCCGCGCTGTCTGCCCTCGCTCCGCTCGGGCGCGGATCGCGCTCCGGCCCTCCGTCGACGTGCCTTCTGCCCTCGCTCCGCTCGGGCGCGGATCGCGCTCCAGCCCTCCGTCGACGTCGTCGCCGGTGAAACGAAGAACATGTTTCACCGGCTCCTCCTTTCGACGGAGGCGCGCGATCCGGCTTGGGTCCGGACGCAGAAGACGCCGGAAGCGGAGCTCCCGGCGTCTTCTGGTGGTGCTACTGCTCAGGCGGTGCGGATCCTCGCGCGAGCCGCGCGACGCTTCAGCGCCCGCCGCTCGTCCTCGCTGAGCCCGCCCCAGACCCCGTGGTCCTGACCTGCCTCGAGCGCCCACTGCAGGCACGCGTCGCGGACGTCGCAGCGCCGGCAGACTTGCTTGGCTTCTTCAATCTGGAGCAGGGCCGGACCGGTGTTCCCGATGGGGAAGAACAACTCGGGGTCCTCGTCCAGACAGGCTGCCTTGTGGCGCCAATCCATACGGTAACTCGCTCCTCTTATCGTGTGCTGGAGGTGTGATGTCCCCAGCGGCGTGGGTGCCGCAGGTCCTCTACACTGAGCGGCTCGGCACCAGGGATAACCTTTTCAACAATTCCGGATGCGCACAAGAGCCACTTCGCGTCAGGTCCCTCACATTCCGATCCTGTTACAGGACCCGCTCGGGGCCGGACCGTACGCTGGCCAGGTGCCCGACCCGACGCCGAGGACCCCGACGTCCCGCCCGCCGTCCCTGTCCGTCGCCGCGACGCTGCTGGCCCTGCAGGCCGCCGCCGCCCTGGTCTACGCCGTGCTCGAGGTCGGCCAGATCCGCGGCTCCCGGCCCGTGGTGGGCACCGGGGTCGCCCTGATCATGCTCGGCTACGCGGTGGTGCTGGCTGCGGTCGCCCGGGGCGTCCTACGGTGGCGTCGGTGGAGCCGGGGTCTCGCGGTGGTCACCCAGCTCATCCTGCTGCTGCTCGGCTGGAGCTTCCGCGAGCCGCCCACCACCGCGGTGGGGGTGGTCTTCGGCCTGGTCTCGGCCACCGCCCTGGTCTGCCTGCTGCTGCCGTCCTCGACGCGCGCCTTCCTCGGCCCCGACGCTGCGGACTGAGCGGACTCCGCACCTGACTGGGCGGGCAGCGCTACCGGATCCGGCCGGCCCCGGCCGAGGGCCGGCCCAGGAAGTGGCTCGGGGCGCCGTAGCCGGCCGCGTCGAAGGTGGTGGCGACGGCGGCGGCGACCTGGTCGGCCGTCCCGGCCGCCACCAGGGCGATGATGCAGCCGCCGAAGCCGCCGCCAGTCATCCGGGCGCCCAGGGCTCCGGCCGCCTTGGCCGTCTCGACCGCGAGGTCGACGGTCGGCACGGTGATCTCGAAGTCGTCGCGCATCGAGACGTGCGAGGCGTCGAGCAGCGGGGCGAGGTCGGTGATCCGGTCCTGCCGCAGCATCTCCGCCGCCTCGAGGACGCGGACGTCCTCGGTGACCACGTGGCGCACCCGGCGCTGCATCTCGGGGTCGGGGAGCGCGGCGAGCGCGGCGTCCAGATCGGTGACGTCCCGCAGCGCCCGCACGCCCAGCAGCCGCGCCGCCTCCTCGCAGCTGCGGCGGCGTGCGGCGTACTCGCTGTCGACCAGCGCGTGCGGGGTCCGGGTGTCCAGCACCAGCAGTTCCAGCCCTGCCTCGTCCAGCGCCAGGTGGACCTGCTCGGTCTCGAACGAGCGGCAGTCGAAGAACAGGGCGTGGCCCACCGTGCACAGGGTGGAGGCGGCCTGGTCCATCAGGCCGGTCGGAGCTCCCACGAACTCGTTCTCGCAGCGCCGCGCCAGCTTGGCCCGCTCCAGCGGCTCGATCTCGAGCTCGGACAGGTCGGCCAGCACGGCCAGGGTCGCGCACTCCAGGGCTGCGGAGGAGGACAGCCCCGCGCCGACGGGGACGTCCGAGCTCAGCACCAGGTCCGCGCCGCGCACCTTGCGGCCGGCCTCGCGCAGCGCCCAGACGACCCCGGCGACGTAGGCGTGCCAGCCGTCCATCCCCGGCACCAGGTCGTCGGGACCGAACTGGTGCGTCTCGTCCTGGTTGAGCGAGGTGACGCTCCAGCGGCCATCGGCACGCGCCTCGGCGGCGACCGTCACGGCCTGCGCGAGGGCGAACGGCATCACGAAGCCGTCGTTGTAGTCGGTGTGCTCGCCGATCAGGTTGACCCGGCCCGGGGCCGCCCATACTCCCTCGGGGTCCCGCCCGAAGCGGGAGGTGAAGGCGGAGAGGACGGCGTCGACGTCGGCGGAACTCACCTGGACGACCTTATCGGGCGGGCACCGGGTGCATCCTGGTGCGGTGGAGGGCGACACCGACCTGTGGACGACGCCGGCGCCCGCCGAGCTGCCCGCACCGCTGCGGCCGTTCGTCGGATCCGTGGCCGGCTACGGGGGAGCGGGCCTCATGCCGGGGGTCCACCGGGGTCTGCCCGGCCGCTCGCTCACCCTGGTGCTGGCTCCCGACGAGCCGCTCGGCGTGGCCGTCACCTCCGCCGACTGGGCCGCCGGCCGGGTCCAGCACCAGCACGTGACTCTCAGCGGGCTGCACACCGAGCCCGCGTTCGTGGCCCAGCCGGGGCGCTGGAGCGGCGTCCAGGTCGACGTCAGCCCGCTGGGCGCGCACCGGCTGTTCGACGTGCCGGCGGGCGCGCTGCCCACCGACGGCTTCGACGGCCGGGCCATCCTGGGGGCCGATGCCGACCGGGTCTGCGAGGAGCTGGCCGGGGCAGCGACCTGGCCCGACCGGTACGCGGTCGTGCTGGGCTGGCTGCTGGCCCGGCTGCGCGCGGGCGCTCCCGGTCGGGTGCGGACCGAGGTGGTGCGGGCCTGGCGGCTGCTGGAGGTCCGCGGCGGGTCGGCGAGCGTGGCCGAGGTCGCCGAGGCGGTCGGGGTGGGTCCGCGGCGGCTCGCCCAGCTCTTCCGGGCCGAGCTGGGCGTCACGCCCAAGGTGGCCGCGCGGCTGATGCGCTTCGAGGCGGCGCGGCGGGAGGTGGCCCTGGCGGCCCGCGCACCGGGTCCGCTCGGTCTCAGCGCCGTCGCGGTCCGTCACGGCTACTACGACCACGCCCACCTGGTGCGCGAGTTCACCGCGTTCACCGGGTTGAGCCCGACCGGCTGGGTGGCGGCCGAGGTCGCGAACGTCCAAGCGCCGTAGCCGCACCTGTGCCAACCTCGGGCCATGAGCGACGACACCCCAGCAACCCAGGCCACCCCGCACCCGCCGACCGTCTGGCCCGCCTTCCAGGCGCACGACCCGCGCGGCGTGATCGACTTCCTGGTCGCCCTCGGGTTCGTCGAGACCGTCAGCTACGCCGACGACGCGGGCGTCATCCAGCACGCCCAGCTCGACTGGCCCGAGGGCGGCGGTGTCATGCTCGGCTGCCACAAGCCGGACGGGCCCTTCACCCAACAGCCCGGCAGCTCGGCCGTGTACGTGGTCACCACCGACGTCGACGCGGTGCTGGTCCGGGCCCGTTCGGTCGGAGTCGACCTGCCCGATGCGCCCACCGAGCAGGACTACGGCAGCCGCGAGGTCGCCCTGCGCGACCCCGAAGGCAACCAGTGGACCTTCGGCACCTACCCGGGGGAGCCCTACCGTCCCTGAGCACCTCCTTCCGGCCCACGGGGGAGCTCTAGGCTGCGGTCATGCTCGCTGCCTACGCCGCCGCCGCCGACGCCGACCAGCCGCTGCGGGCGCTCCGCGTGGCCGAGATCGATCCGCCGCCCGTGCCCGAGGGCTGGGTCGAGGTCCAGGTCGCCGCCTCAGCCCTCAACCACCACGACGTCTGGTCCCTGCGGGGGGTCGGTCTGCCCGCTGACCGGCTGCCGATGATCCTGGGCTGCGACGCGGCCGGGACGACCTCCGACGGTCGACGGGTCCTGGTGTACCCCGTGCTCACCGACCCGTCCTTCGCCGGGACGGACCCCACCCACGACCCGCGCCGGTCGCTGCTGTCGGAGCGCCATCCCGGGACGATCGCGACGGCGGTCCGGGTGCCCCCGACCAACCTGGTGGAGCTGCCCGACGAGCTGTCCTTCGTGGACGCGGCCTGCCTGCCGACCGCCTGGCTCACCGCGTACCGGATGCTGTTCACCTCCTCTGGCCTCAAGCCGGGCGACACCGTGCTGGTCCAGGGGGCCGGGGGAGGAGTGGCGACGGCGCTGGTCGTGCTGGCTGCTCACGCCGGGATCCGGGTCTGGGTGACCTCGCGGAGCGAGTCCAAGCAGGCGCGCGCCCTCGACCTGGGCGCCCACGCCGCCTTCGCCAGCGGCGCGCGGCTGCCGGAGCGGGTGGACGCCGTGATGGAGACGGTGGGCGCCGCCACCTGGTCGCACTCGATCAACTCGCTGCGGCCCGGCGGGACGGTGGTGATCTCCGGCGCCACCTCCGGCGACGCGCCCGCCAAGGCGGAGCTGACCAAGATCTTCTTCAAGCCGCTCCGCGTCGTCGGGTCGACCATGGGCACCCGGGACGAGCTGGTCGCGCTGACGCGGATGCTCACCACCACAGGGATCCGGCCGGTGGTGGACCGCGTGCTGCCGCTGGCCGACGCCGCGGCTGGCTTCGAGGCCATGATCAACGGGGACGTCTTCGGCAAGATCATCTTCGAGCCGTGAACGGTGCGGTGATCATCCGCGAGGCCCTGCCCGACGACGCCGAGGGGCTCGGCCGGTGCCACCTGGCGTGCTGGCGTGAGGCCTACACCGGCCTCGTCCCGCAGGACCGGCTGGACGTCGTGCTGGCCGCGATCGATGAGCGGGTGGAGCGGTGGCGGCGGATCCTGGCGGGGTTCCCCGGCCGGCTGCTGGCGGAGGACGCCGGTGACGTGGTCGGGTTCGCCGCGGCCGGGGCGAGCCGGGACGACGACCTCGCCCTCGATCAGGAGCTGTACGCGCTCTACGTCCGGCAGGCGTACTGGGGAACCGGGCTCGGGCACCTGCTGATCACGGCCGCGATCGGCGAGGCGGCCGCGTCCCTCTGGGTGTTCCGCGACAACGCCCGCGCCCGGCGGTTCTACGCCGCCCACGGCTTCGTGCCCGACGGAAGCGAGAAGCTCGAGCCCTACTTCGAGCGGCTCGAGATCCGGATGGTCCGGTCCGCCCTCCCCTGAGGCCGCGCAAACCTCCTCGAGGCCTTCGACTAGCTCAGGGCGCGACGGTTCCCTCAGCCCGATCGGCTAGTCCTCGTCATCGTCGAGCCGGGCGAGCCAGGTGGCCAGCCGCTCGACCGGGGTCTCGAACTCCGGGTTGAGGTCGACGAAAGTCCGCAGCTGCTCGGCCAGCCAGGCGAGGGAGACCTCGTCCTCGCCCCTGCGACCGGCCAGCTCCTCGATGCCCCTGTCGGTGAAGTACACGCTCAGGCGAAGGCGGACTCGACGAGGCCGCGCTGCTGGCTCTCGTGCACCTTGCTGGAGCCGACGGCCGGGGCCGACGAGGCGTCCCGGGTGACCGGGACCAGCTCCCAGCGCTGTCCGGGCGCGGCCTCGAGCAGCGCCTGCGGCAGGTTGAGGGCCATGAAGGGCCAGGCACCCTGGTTGGCCGGCTCGTCCTGCACCCACCGCACCTCATCGACGTTCGGGAACCGGCTGAGCTCTGCGGCGATCTCGGCCGCGGGCAGCGGGTAGAGCCGTTCCACACCGATGATCGCGACCTTGCCCTCGCGGCCGGCCTTCTGCCGACCGCTCACCAGGTCCCAGCGGACCTTGCCCGAGCAGAGCAGCACCGACTCGACCTGCGCCGGGTCGGCCCCCGTCGATTCGGCCAGCGTCGGGTCGGCCAGCACCGGGCGCCAGCTGCCCGAGGTGAAGTCCTCGGGGTAGGAGACGGCCTGCTTGTTGCGCAGCATGGACTTCGGGGTGGCCACGATGAGCGGACGGTGCCGCTCACCGAGGGCCTGGGCCCGCAGCAGGTGGAAGTAGCTCGCCGGGGTGGAGGGCTGCGCCACCGCGAACGCGTCCTCAGCCGCGAGGGTGAGGAAGCGCTCGATCCGGGCCGACGAGTGGTCCGGGCCCTGGCCCTCGTAGCCGTGAGGCAGCAGCAGCACGACGCCCGACTTCTGCGTCCACTTGGCCTGGCCGGAGGCGATGTACTCGTCGATGATGATCTGCGCGCCGTTGGCGAAGTCCCCGAACTGGGCCTCCCACAGCACCAGCGCCTCGGGCCGGGCCACCGAGTAGCCGTACTCGAAGCCCATCGCCGCGTACTCACTCAGCAGCGAGTCGAAGACGTGGAACTTGCCCTGCTCGTGGTCCAGATGCTTCAGCGGCACCCAGGACTCACCACTGACCCGGTCGACGATGGCGGCGAAGCGCTGGACGAAGGTCCCGCGACGGGTGTCCTGGCCGGTCAGCCGGACCGTCCGGCCCTCCAGCAGCAGTGAGCCGAGGGCCAGGATCTCTCCTGTCGCCCAGTCGATCGGGCCCTGGGTGATGGCGGCGGCCCGGCGCTGCAGCTGCGGCATCACCTTCGGATGCACGTGGAAGGCGTCCGGGAAGGTGGTGTGAGCGTCGGAGACCTTCTTCAGGGTCTCCAGCGTCACCGCGGTGCCGTGCTTGGCCGCGGCCTTGCTCGGGTACGCCGGCACCCGACTGTAGCCGGACTCGCGCGGTGGCAGCTCGGGGTCGCGGACCTCCTTGAACACGCTCTCCAGGCGCTGCTGGAAGCGGCTCATCACCGCCTCGGCGTCCTCGACGGTGATGTCACCCCGACCGATCAGGGCCTCGGTGTAGAGCTTGCGCGTCGAACGCTTCTTCTCGATCAGGTCATACATCTTGGGCTGGGTGAAACTCGGGTCGTCGCCCTCGTTGTGACCGCGCCGGCGGTAGCAGATGATGTCGATGACGACGTCCTTGTGGAACTGCTGGCGGAACTCGAACGCCAGCCGGGCCACCCGGATGCACGCCTCGGGGTCGTCGCCGTTCACGTGGAAGATCGGGGCCGCGACCATCCGGGCCACGTCGGTGCAGTAGACCGACGAGCGCGACTCGGTGGGGGAGGTGGTGAACCCGACCTGGTTGTTCACGATGATGTGGATCGTGCCGCCGGTGCGGTAGCCGCGCAGCTGGCTGAGGTTGAGCGTCTCGGCGACCACGCCCTGGCCGGCGAACGCGGCGTCGCCGTGCATCAGCACCGGCAGGACGGGGAACTCCGTACCCCGGTCGAGGATGTCCTGCTTGGCCCGGGCGATCCCCTCGAGAACGGGGTTGACCGCCTCGAGGTGGCTCGGGTTCGCTGCGACCGAGGTCTTGATCTTCGCCCCGCTCAGCGCGGTGAACCGGCCCTCCGAGCCCAGGTGGTACTTGACGTCACCAGAGCCCTGGACGGTCCGGGGGTCGATGTTGCCCTCGAACTCGCGGAAGATCTGGGCGTAGGACTTGCCGACGATGTTGGCCAGCACGTTCAGCCGGCCGCGGTGCGGCATGCCGATGCAGACCTCCTCCAGACCGGTGTCGGCGGCCTGCTCGCACACCTCGTCGAGCAGTGCTATCGCGGCCTCCCCGCCCTCGAGGCTGAACCGCTTCTGACCGACGAACTTGGTCTGCAGGAAGGTCTCGAAGATCTCGGCCTCGTTGAGCTTGTCCAGGATCCGCAGGTGCTCCTCGCGGGGCAGTGACTCGTGCGGACGCTCGACCCGGTCCTGGATCCACCTGCGCTGGGCCGGCTCGGAGATGTGCATGTACTCGATGCCCGTGGTGCGGCAGTAGGAGTCACGCAGGATGCCCAGGATCTTGCGCATCTTCATCACGCCCTGCCCGCCCGCGAACGAGCCGGTGGCGAACGAGCGGTCGAGGTCCCACAGGGTGAGGCCGTGGGTCTGCACGTCCAGGTCGTGGTGCTCGCGCTGGCGGTACTCCAGCGGGTCGGTGTCGGCCATCAGGTGACCGCGGACGCGGTAGGCGTTGATCATCTCCATGATCCGCGCCTGCTTGGGGATCTGGTCCTCGTGGTCGGTGCTGACGTCCTGCGCCCAGCGAATGGGGGCGTAGGGGATCCGCAGGTCGGCGAAGATGTCGTCGTAGAAGCCGTCCTCGCCCAGCAGCAGCGCGTGCAGCCGCTGCAGGTACTGGCCGGACTGGGCGCCCTGGATCACGCGGTGGTCGTAGGTCGAGGTCAGCGTCATCACCTTGGAGACGCTCATGTCGCTGAGCCGGTCCGGGTCGGACCCCTGGAACTCCGGTGGGTAGTCCATCGAGCCGACGCCGATGATCGTGCCCTGGCCGGCGACCAGCCGTGGCACCGAGTGGTTGGTGCCGATGGTGCCGGGGTTGGTCAGCGTGATCGTGGTGTCGGCGAAGTCGGTGACCGCCAGCTGGCCGGCGCGGGCCTTCTTCACCATCTGCTCGTACGCCGCCCAGAACTGGGCGAAGTCGAGCTTCTCGCAGTTCTTGATGCTGGGCACGAGCAGCTGGCGCGTCCCGTCGGGCTTGGGCAGGTCGATGGCCAGACCGAGGTTGATATGGGCCGGCACCACCATGGTGGGCTTGCCGTCGACGAGCTCGTAGCCGTTGTTCATGGCGGGCACGCTCTTCAGCGCCTGCACCATGGCGTAGCCGATCAGGTGGGTGAAGGAGACCTTGCCGCCGCGGGAGCGCCGCAGGTGGTTGTTGACCACCACGCGCTGGTCGATCAACAGCTTGACCGGCAGGGACCGCACGCTGGTGGCGGTCGGCACGGTCAGCGAGATGTCCATGTTCTTCGCCGTGCGGGCCGGGGCGCCGCGCAGGGTGGTGCGCACCGGCTCCTCCGACGCCACGTCGGGACGGTCCGACGGGTTGGGCGGGTCGGCCGGCACGCCGCCGCGGGTGCCGGGGGTGGTGGGCCGACCCTCCTTGTTGGTCGAGGGCCGTTCGACCGTGGGGTTGGGCCTGGAGGTGGTGGCCGACCGCGTCGGGGGGGTCACCGCGGCCGGAGCCGGAGCGCCGGCGTGACCGTTGGACGGTGCCGTGGGGCCCGTGGCGGGCACAGGCGCGGGCGCGGGCCGGGCCGGGTCGGCAGCCTTCGCGGGTACCGACCGGGAGGGACTCGGCGTCGGGGAGGCCTTCCCGTTCGAGGTGCTCGTCGACGCGGTCGGGGTCGGGTCCGGGGTGCTGCCCGGGGCGCCGTGGCTGCGGAAGTAGGCGGCCCAGGTCTGGTCGACCGAGCCCGGATCGGCCGTGTACTGCTCGTACATCTCCTCCAGCAGCCAGTCGTTGGCTCCGAAGTCGATCTCCTCGGAGCCGGAGGTGGTCGTGGAGCTCGAGAGGTCGGGCATGGTGACCGAGTCGCCTTCTTCCGTGCGTCTTGCCGTCGTGGTCGTCTGACGGGCATCCGCCCGTGGGCCCGCCCGGACAATCGACGTCGACGTCACGCGGGCAAGCCCGGGTCCCAGGTTACCCACAACAGCAGACCAGCGAGCGACTGGTGCGGTGCATTCGCCGGCGGGTCGCGCGTGGCCTGCCTCGCCCCGCGGGCCGGCCGCCGTCGTCCTCAGCCAGCCGTCGGCGGCACCGTCAGCCTCGTCGCGCGGAGGCCACCGTGCTGCTGAGCCGGCCGTGCAGGTCGTCGCCGGTCGGCCCGTGCCGACGGGCGGCGATCCAGGTGGCTCCGACGAGTCCGGACCCGCCCTGCAGCAGGGTCAGGTCCTCCGGCAGCCGGGCGACCAGCCGACGGCCGACGGGTCCCGGGTCTGCTCCGGCGGCCCCGTCCAGCACGGATCCCGCGAGCACCACCGGTTCCCGGACGCGTGGCACCAGCCCGGACAAGGTGACGGCGAGCAGCCGGGCCGCCTCGTCGGCCAGGGCGCCGGCCCGCGGCTCCTGGTCGGCCCAGCGGCTCACCAGCGGGGCTAACCGGGCCAGCCACGTCGGGGGGTGGGCGTAGCAGGCCTGCAACAGGGAGAGGTAGTCGGTGGACTCGGCCTCGCTCAGCACCTCGCGGTGCAGCCCGTCCAGCGGACCGTCCTCGTCCAGGGCCTGCAGCGTCGAGCGGACCGCGGCCCGGCCGAGCCAGTAGCCGGAGCCGCCGTCACCGAGCAGCCAGCCCCACCCGTCGCGACGGTCCTGCAGCTCCAGACCGACCAGCCGGGCGGCCACGGCTCCGGTGCCCGCGATCAGCGTGCAGCCGGTCCAGGCCGGCGTGGCGGAGGAGAAGGCCACGGCCAGGTCGGACACCGCCATCCGAGGACCGCTCGCCCGCTCCGGCAGCGCCGCCGCCAGGAACGCGGGGTCGTTGGCGACCCGGGAGCCGCCGGCCAGGCCGAGCACGGCGGCCACCACGGTGCCGGGCACGCCGGCCAGCGCGCGCTCGGCGGTGGCGCGGATGACCTGCGTCGAGCCATCGGGACCGACGACGTTCGGGTTGCCCGGCCCGCCGAAGGCGACCTGGACGATCCCGTCGGCGAGGCTCGCGACCGCCACCCGCGTCGAGCTGCCCCCGACGTCGGCCCCGAGGAACAGCTCGGTCACGTCCCAGCCTCCGTCCGGTCGAGCATCGGGGGTCGATGTGTCGGCGATGTTGCAAGTTCGTGCAATATCTACGGGCAATAGTGCAACACGTGAGCAGTTGTGTTTGAGTGGCCGAAGGTACGACGGCGAAGTCATCGTCTCCACCACCAGTCCTGGCGGGACCGGTCTGTCGTACCGGCAGACGGCGTGGCGCGGACCTAGGATCCCACCAGCGGGTGGAGTCCGTCATCTTTGGGAGTCCGTCCTACGTCGCAGCACCGAGTGCCGAGAACCGCACCAACGACGAGAGGCTCACGATGGACAGCAAGCCAGGCACCCTCCAGCGCCGACACTTCCTCCGGCTGGCCCTGACGGCCGCCGCCCTGACCCCGGTCGCGGGTGGCCTCGCCTCCTGCGCGGCGAGCGGCGGCGACTCCGGGGCCAGCGCGGGCCCCGCGGGCGCGGTGTCCAGCACCAACCCCTTCGGCCTCGCCGACAGCTCGACGATCGACGCGGTGATCTTCAAGGGCGGCTACGGGATCGACTACGTCAAGTACGCCGCAGACAAGCTCAAGGCCGTCCACCCCACGGTCACCCCCACCGTTGCGCCCTCGACCAACATCGCCCAGGAGCTGCAGCCCCGCTTCGTCGGCGGCAACCCGCCGGACCTGATCGACAACTCCGGCGCCAACGCCATCGGCATCTCGACGATCATCGACCAGCTCGAGGACCTCAACTCCGTCATCGACGCGCCGAACCTCGAGGGCACCAAGATCCGCGACACCCTCTACCAGAGCGTGCTCACCCCGGGCACCTTCGGCGGCAAGTTCGCCGCGCTGAACTACAGCCTCACGGTGTACGCGCTCTGGTACTCCAAGTCGCTGTTCGACGAGAACGGCTGGGAGCCGCCGAAGACCTGGGACGACGCGCTCGCGCTGGGCGCGAAAGCCAAGGCGAAGGGGAAGTACCTGTTCACCTGGGGCAAGGAGGCGGCCACCTACTACCAGACGATGGCCATCGCCTCGGCGATCAAGGAGGGCGGCGACGACGTGCGCCTCTCCCTGGAGAACCTGAAGCCGGACTGCTGGTCCCAGCCCGCGGTCCAGGCCGTCTTCACCGCCATGAAGAAGGTCGTCGACGCGGGCTACTTCAAACCGGGCGGCTCGGGCACCCAGTTCACCGCCGCCCAGGCCCAGTGGAGCAACGACCAGGACGCGATCCTCTACCCCTCCGGGTCGTGGATCGAGAACGAGATGAAGGACCAGACCAAGTCCGGGTTCAAGATGACCGGCGCGGCGGAGCCGACGGTCACCTCGGGCAGCAAGCTGCCGTACGAGGCGCTGCACAGCACGGCGGGTGAGCCGTTCGTGGTGCCGTCGAAGGCCAAGAACGTGGCCGGCGGCAAGGAGCTGCTGCGGGTGATGCTCTCCAAGGACGCGGCGACCAACTTCGCCAAGACGCTGCTCGCTCCGACCATCGTCAAGGGCACGGTGCCGGCCGACGGGTTCGGCTCCACCGCCCTGGTCTCCCAGACCACGCTGCTGGAGGCGGCCGGGACGAACATCTTCTCCTGGCAGTTCGTCGACTACTACGGCCTGAACACCGACCAGCTGGTGGTCTGGAACAGCTTCCTCGACGGCAAGTCCGACGTTGCGACCCTGACCAAGTCGCTGCAGCAGATCACGGACAAGGTGGCCAAGGACGACTCGGTCAAGAAGATCGAGGTGAAGTGACCGCAGCGGTCACTCCGCTGCCGACGGACGGGGGCGCCGCCACCCCCGTCCGGCGGCGCCGCCGTCCGCTGACCGTCGACCGGGTCAGCTTCCTGCTGGTGTTCCTCGGGCTGCCGCTGGCGATCTACGTGATCTTCGTGGTCTCCCCGTTCGCCCAGGCCGTCTACTACTCCCTCACCGACTGGAGCGGCTTCACCCCGACGCAGAACTTCGTCGGGCTGCGCAACTACACCCGGGTGCTGACCGACTCGATCTTCCTGCGCGCCATCCGGAACAACGTGATCCTGGTGTTGATCCTGCCGCTGGTCACGATCGTGCTGGCGCTGGCGCTGGCCTCGTTGCTCACCGTCGGCGGCAGCAGCCACGGACAGACCCGCGGGCTGCGCGGTTCGAACTTCTACCGCATCGTCTCCTTCTTCCCCTACGTCATCCCGGCCATCGTCATCGGCATCATGTGGAGCCGGATCTACGACCCGAGCAGCGGGGTGCTGAACGGGATGCTGACGGCACTCGGCGTCGACCGTGCGGCCTCGTTCCCCTGGCTGGGCGACTCGCGGACCGCGCTGGGGGCGACGATCTTCGTCATCGTGTGGGGCTTCGTGGGCTTCTACATGGTGCTGTTCGTCGCCGCCATCAAGGGCATCCCGGCCGAGATCTTCGAGGCTGCGCGACTGGACGGCAGCGGCCGGTTCCGGACCGCGGTCAGCATCACGGTCCCGCTGATCCGTGACAGCGTGCAGACCGCCTACGTGTACATGGGCATCCTCGCCCTGGACGCGTTCGTCTACATGGCCGCGCTGAACCCGGGCGGCGGACCGGACAACTCCACGCTGGTGATGTCGCAACAGCTGCTGACCACGGCCTTCACCAAGGGCCAGTTCGGCGTGGCGTGCGCGATGGGCGTCGTCCTGGCCGCCATCACTCTCGTCTTCTCGGCGCTCGTCTTCGGGGTCAACCGGCTGAGCGGCGGCCGGGAGGAGCGACGGTGACCGCGACCGGGGTGGTGCCGGACCGGACGGTCCGCGAGTCCGAACCAGAAGCCCACCGGTCCACGGTGCCGGCCAAGGAGCGGGCGTTCGGGACCGTGTCCCACGCCGTCCTGGTGCTGTGGTCGCTGATCGTGGTGCTGCCGCTGCTCTGGACGCTGATGACCTCGTTCAAGACGACGAGCCAGATCTTCTCCTCACCGTTCTCGCTGCCGACCGGTCTCAACCTGGCCAACTACGTCAACGCGTGGACCACCGCGGGCATCGGCAGCTACTTCCTGAACACGATCATCGTGGTCGGGTCGGCCCTCGTGCTGGTGATGATCTTGGGCTCGATGTGCTCCTACGTGCTCGCCAGGTTCCACTTTCCCGGCACCCGACTCATCTACTACGCCATGCTGGCCGGGCTGACCTTCCCGATCTTCCTGGCGATCGTGCCGCTGTTCTTCACCCTGAAGAACTTCGGGCTGCTGAACACCCTGCCGGGGCTGATCGTCACCTACGTCGCGTTCGCGCTGCCCTTCACCGTCTTCTTCCTGTTCTCCTTCTTTCGCGCCCTGCCCGACGAGATCGCCGAGGCGGCCGCCCTGGACGGCGCAGGGGAGTGGCGGACCTTCTTCCTGGTCATGCTGCCGATGGCCAAGAACGGCATCACCTCGGTGTTGATCTTCAACTTCCTGGGCCTGTGGAACCAGTTCCTGATCCCGGTGGCGTTGAACACCAACACGAAGAACTACGTCCTCTCCCAGGGCATGGCGGCCTTCGCCTCCCAGGCCGGGTACGCCGTCGACTTCGGGGCGCTCTTCGCCGCGGTGGTGATCACGGTGACGCCGGTGCTGGTGGTCTACATCCTCTTCCAACGTCAGCTGCAGGGCTCGGTCACCCAGGGCACCTCCCGGTAGCCGAACCGCGCCCTGAGCAGGTCGGAGGCCTCGAAGAGGTTGCGCCGGCCTGGCGCCCTCAGTCCAGCAGGGCGGCGGGGCGGGCCAGGCGCAGCCACGCGTGCCGCCAGGCGGCCACGGTGAAGACCACCAGGAAGATGTTGCGGACCGAGGTCACCAGCGTCGAGACGACGATCCCGGCGTGGCCCTGGCGTCCCAGGAACCCGTCGTAGAGCAGCGGGTAGACGAGCTGGGTCAGCAGCGCCAGGACCAGGAGCTGACCGGCCAGCCGGCCGACCGTGCGCTGCACGGTGGCGTCATCCTCAGAGCGCAGCAGCAGCAGCGCGGCCGTAGGCCCGCCGAGCCAGAGCAGGTACTGCGGGCTCAGGGTCTTGTTGGTGATCGTCATGATCGCCACGGTGGCCAGGACGGCCAGGCCGAGCGCCACCGGTGAGGGTTGCGGGTGCCGGAAGGCCCGCACCGACAGGGCCACGATGGCCACCAGGCCGACCACGGTGGCCACGGTGCTCAGCGTCAGCAGCGGGTTGACGCCCGGCCCGAAGATCTCGTAGGCCTGGTACTTGGAGATGTCCACGAGCCAGCCCGAGGGGCGGACCGCCCGGGCCAGCATCAGCGGGGTGGCCCAGATCGACTCGATCTGCAGGCCGCGGTCGGACTGCCAGGTCAGGGGGGAGACCAGCCGGGCCCAGCCGCCCAGGAGGAGGCTGACCAGGGCGAGGCCGACGCCGACGCCGACGAAGCCCCAGGCGACCGGACGGCGGGTGGCGCGCGGGGCGAGCAGCGGTCCGATCAGTAGCGCCGGCCAGAGCTTGACGGCCGCGCCGAGGCCGGTGAGAGCGCCGGCGAGCGCCGGCCGCCGACGGACCGCGAGCAGCGCGCCGCCGACCAGCACCGCCGGCAGGATGTCGAAGCGCAGGTAGGACAGGGGACCGATCAGGAAGACGAACAGCAGCCAGAAGTCGCAGGCCGCGGTGTGCCGCCGGCCGCTGCTGCGCCACAGCGCCCAGGTGAAGAGCGCGTCCAGGAGGAGCATGAAGACGATGAAGGCGGCCAGGTAGCCGGCCCGGTTGCCTCCGGTCATCCCGTACGGCAGCCAGAGGATCCAGGTGACGGGGGTGGGGTACTCGTTGAGGGTGGCAGCCAGCCCGACGTCGAAAAGCGCGTGGATCTTGCGCTGGTAGTAGAAGACGTCGCCGACGACGAAGGCCTCGAACAACGCCAGGACCAGCAAAGTGAGCAGCCGGCTGACCAGCCACACCAGGACCAGCGTCCGACCGCTGCGGCGTCGGCCGTACCCGGCCGCGAGCCGGCGAAAGGGACCCGAACCCGGTCGGGTGGGGGAGAGGGCGTGAGCAGACACTGAGCCTTCCCGTCCGGCGGCAGAACCCGGCGAATGTACCACCGCGGCCCGGCCCGGCCCGGGCTGTCGGGCCCGATCTGAACCCTGGTCCTGCTGGCGCCCCCGGCAGGATTCGAACCTGCGCCACCGCCTCCGGAGGGCGGTGCTCTATCCCCTGAGCTACGGGGGCCGGGCCGGTCGAACCGGCCGTCAGCCCGTCTGGGCCGAAGAGAAATGTACCAGTCCGACAGCCCCGCGCCGCACGTTGCGTGTCCAGGGTGAGCTTGCCTCCGCTCGAGCGGACGCAACGTCACCCTCACAAGGCGCAGGACGGTCGATGCGTGGGACGGGTGTCCAGCCGATGGCGCCGACGGGGATCGCTTCGGCCGTCTGGGATCCTCGACGCGTGACCCACACCCACGTCGCGGGCTCCATCCACGCCGACGCGACCTCGCGCGCCCCCGGCTGGCTCGCCGTGCCCGAGGACGTGAACGCCCTGCTGCCCCGGCTGTGGAGCCAGACCGTGAGCAAGGACGCCGACGGGGTGCTGCAGGTGGGCGGCATGAGCGTCCTCGACCTCGCCGAGCAGGTCGGCACCCCCGTGTACGTGGTGGACGAGGTCGATCTGCGGGCGCGGGCACGGGCCTTCGCCGAGGCGTTCGCGGGCTGGGAGGTCTACTACGCCGCGAAGTCGTTCCTCTGCACCGCCGTCGCCCGCTGGGTGAGCGAGGAAGGGCTCGGGATCGACGTCTGCACCGGCGGCGAGCTCGCGGTCGCCCAGCGCGCCGGCGTCGACCTCCGGCGGGTGGGCCTGCACGGCAACAACAAGAGCGTCGCCGAGCTGCGCCAGGGGCTGAGTGCCGGCGTCGGCCGGATCATCGTCGACTCCTTCGACGAGATCGCCCGGCTCGAGGCGCTGGCGGGCGAGCTCGGCATCCGGGCCCGGGTGATGGTCCGGGTCACCACCGGGGTCGAGGCCCACACCCACGAGTACATCGCCACCGCCCACGAGGACCAGAAGTTCGGCTTCTCCATCGCCGGCGGTCAGGCAGCGGCCGCGCTCGCGGCCTGCGCCGGGGCCGAGTGGCTCGACCTGGTGGGCATCCACTCCCACATCGGTTCCCAGATCTTCGAGCCGGACGGCTTCGAGGTCGCGGCCCGTCGCACCCTGCGGCTGCACGCCGACTTCGCCCGGTCGACCGGCACCGAGCTGCCCGAGCTCGACCTCGGCGGCGGCTTCGGCATCGCCTACACCAGCGCGGACACCCCGTCGACGCCGCAGGCCCTGGCCACGGCGTTACGGGGCATCATCGAGGCCGAGTGCGCGGCGCTCGGGGTCGCCGTGCCGCACCTCTCCATCGAGCCCGGCCGGGCGATCAGCGGGCCCAGCGCCTTCGCGCTCTACCGCGTGGGCACGGTCAAGCAGGTGCTGCTGGACGGTGGCACCAGCCGGCTCTACGTCGCCGTCGACGGCGGGATGAGCGACAACATCCGGACGGCCCTGTACGCCGCCGAGTACTCCGCCACGGTGGCCAACCGGCGCTCCGACGCCCCGCCGGCCATCGCCCGGGTGGTCGGCCGGCACTGCGAGGGCGGCGACATCCTGGTCCGCGACGAGTTCCTGCCCGCCGACGTCGCGCCCGGCGACCTGGTCGCGGTGCCGGCTTCGGGCGCCTACAGCCGCTCGATGGCCAGCAACTACAACCACGTGCCGCGGCCACCGGTGGTGGCGGTCCGCGACGGTGAGGTCTGCACCCTGGTACGACGGGAGACCATCGAGGACCTGCTGGCCCTCGACGTGGGCTGACCCTGGCTGCTCCCGCGGGTGTGCCACAGAACGGACAGATTGGTCGTCCCCTCGGGTGCGATGGGAGAGAATGAGTCGCCGCCAGCCCCTGCCGGCGCAACACAGCCGGAAGGAACTCGTGAGCATGACGACCGTGGCCAGCGCCCCGCCGGCCGCGCCGGTGCCCGACGCGGCCCCGGTGGCCGGTCCGGCGAACCTGTCCGCGGTGCCGCTGCGGGTGGCTCTGCTGGGTTGTGGGGTCGTCGGCTCCGAGGTGGCCAGGTTGCTCACCGAGCAGGCCGTGGACCTCCGCGCCCGCGTCGGCCGTCCGCTGGAGCTCGTCGGGATCGCCGTCCGCCGCCCGCACCGCAGCCGCCCCGGCATCGACCCGGCCCTGTTCACCACCGACGCCGCGGCGCTCGTGGCCCGGTCCGACGTGGACCTGGTGATCGAGGTGATCGGCGGCATCGAGCCGGCCCGCTCGCTCATCCTCACCGCCCTCGCGCACGGCGCCTCGGTCGTGACCGCCAACAAGGCGTTGCTGGCCGAGGACGGGGCCACCCTGTACGCCGCGGCCGAGCGGGCTCAGGCGGATCTGTACTTCGAGGCGGCGGTCGCCGGTGCCATCCCGATCATCCGACCCCTGCGCGAGTCGCTGGTCGGGGACGAGATCACGGCCGTTACCGGCATCGTGAACGGCACCACCAACTTCATCCTCGACAAGATGGACACCGACGGCGCCGGCTTCGGCGAGACGCTGGCCGAGGCGCAGGAGCTGGGCTACGCCGAGGCGGACCCGACCGCCGACGTCGAAGGTTTCGACGCCGCCGCGAAGGCCGCGATCCTGGCCAGCCTCGCCTTCCACACCCGGGTGACGGCAGCCGACGTCTACCGCGAGGGGATCACCGAGGTCACCTCCTCCGACATCGCCTCGGCGCGGGCCATCGGCTGCGTGGTCAAGCTGCTCGCCATCTGCGAGCTCTCCGACCCCGACCCCACCGACGCTGCCGACCCCAGCCCCAGCCGCGACCGCAGCGTCTCGGTCCGGGTGCACCCGGCGATGATCCCGCGCAGCCACCCCCTCGCCTCGGTCGGCGGCGCCTACAACGCCGTGTTCGTGGAGTCACGATCGGCCGGTCGGCTGATGTTCTACGGCCCGGGGGCCGGCGGCTCGCCGACCGCGAGCGCGGTTCTCGGCGACCTCGTGACGGTGGCCCGCAACCGCGTCCGGGGCGCCGTCGGACCGGGGGAGTCCAGCTACGCCGCCCGGCCCGTGGCCGACATCGGCGCGGTGACGACCCGTTACCACCTGTCGCTCGAGGTGGCCGACGTGGCCGGGGTGCTCGCCCGGATCGCTCAGGTCTTCGCCGAGCACGACGTCTCGATCCAGACGGTCCGGCAGAACGGCCGGGGCGCCGAGGCCTCGCTGGTCATCGTCACGCACCGGGCCAGCGACGCCGCGCTCAGCGCCACCGTGGCCTCGTTACGGGAGCTCGACGTCGTGCGCGACGTGACCAGCGTGATGCGAGTGGAAGGTGAATGACATGGCCGAGGCCGCCGTGAAGCTGAGACCCGCCCGCGGACTGATCGCCCGCTACCGCGACTGGCTGCCGGTGGGCACCGACGACCCGGTGGTCTCCCTCGGCGAGGGCAGCACGCCCCTGGTCGAGGCCGGTGCCCTGTCCGAACGGCTGGGCTGCTCGGTCTGGGTCAAGGTCGAGGGGGCCAACCCGACCGGCTCGTTCAAGGACCGCGGGATGACCGTGGCCGTCACCGCCGCGGCCGCCGAGGGCGCGAAGGCCGTGGTCTGCGCCTCGACGGGCAACACCTCCGCCAGCGCTGCCGCCTACGCCTCCCGGGCCGGGATGCTGCCGATCGTGCTGCTGCCGGCCGGCCGGATCGCCGCCGGCAAGCTGGCTCAGGCCATCGTGCACGGCGGCCAGGTCGTGCAGGTGGACGGCAACTTCGACGACTGTCTGGACCTGGCCCGCCAGCTGGCCGACAGCTACCCCGTCGCCCTGGTCAACTCGGTCAACGACTTCCGCCTCGAGGGCCAGAAGACGGCCGCGTTCGAGGTCGTCGACGACCTCGGTGACGCGCCTGACCTGCACGTGATGCCGGTCGGCAACGCCGGCAACATCTCCGCGTACTGGCGCGGCTACCGCCAGTACGCCGCCGCCGGTCACGCCACCCGCACGCCGCGGATGTGGGGCTTCCAGGCCGCCGGCGCGGCTCCGCTGGTCCTGGGCCGGCGGGTGCTCGCCCCCGAGACGGTGGCCAGCGCGATCAGGATCGGCAACCCGGCCTCGGCGCATCTCGCCCTTGCCGCCCGGGACGAGTCGGGCGGCCTGATCGAGGCCGTCACCGACGAGCAGATCCTCGACGCGCAGGCCTACCTGGCCAGTCGCGAGGGCATCTTCGTCGAGCCGGCGTCCGCGGCCGGGGTCGCGGGCCTGCTGCTGATGCACGAGCGCGGCGGGCTCGACCCCGGTCAGCAGATCGCCGTGACGGTCACCGGCCACGGCCTCAAGGACGTCGACACCGCGCTGGCGCGCCGCACCCCGCTGCAGACCGACGTCGTGTCGGCCGACCTGACGGCGGTGGCCGAGGTCTGTGGCCTCCGCTGACCCCGCCGCCCCGACCGCCGCTGACCTGGCCCCGGCCGGGATGCACCGGCTGGAGCCCGGGCGCAGCGTCACCGTCGAGGTGCCGGCCACCAGCGCCAACCTGGGTCCGGGCTTCGACTGCTTCGGCCTGGCCCTGTCCTGGCGTGAGCAGGTCGAGATCGGGGTCACCGGCGGCGGTTACCTCGTCGACGTGACGGGTGAGGGCGCCGACCAGGTGCCGCGCGACGACAGCCACCTGATCCTGCGCTCGGCCGTCCGGGGACTGGCCGACCTCGGAGCGACGGTGCCCGGGCTCAGGCTGCGCTGCCACAACACCATCCCGCACGGCCGTGGGCTGGGCTCCTCCTCAGCCGCCATCGTCGCCGGGCTGCTGGCTGCCGTGGCCCTGGTCCGCCCCGGGGAAGAAACGGGGGTCCGCCGGCGTTGGCTCCTGCAGCACGCCAACGAGGTCGAGGGTCACCCCGACAACGTGGCGGCCGCGATCTACGGCGGCTTCACCCTCGCCTACGCCGGTACGGCGGGCCTGGACGTGGCGGTCGTCCCGGTCCACCCCGACGTGACGGCGTCGGTCTACATCCCCGACACGGCCGTGGCCACCACAGCGGCGCGCGGTCTGCTGCCACCGACCGTTCCGCACCGCGACGCGGCCCAGAACAGCGGGCGGTCCGGGTTGCTCGTGCACGCGCTGTCGGCCGCCCCAGACCGGCTGCTGGACGCCACCGCCGACTGGCTGCACCAGGACTACCGGGAGCCGGCGATGCCGGGCTCGTGGGCCCTGATGACCAGCCTGCGGGCGCAGGGACGGGCCGCCGTGATCAGCGGCGCCGGCCCGACCGTGCTGGTGCTCGAGCGCCGTGACCGGGTGGCCGGCCTGGTCGACGTGCCCGGCTTCCGCCGGGTCGAGGTCGGCATCGGGACGGGGGCCGCTGAGGCCCGCGTCGACGGCTGACCCTCACCCTCGGAGGACACCAGCGGCCGAGGTGGACGAAAACCTCAGCAGCAGTGCTAGCCTTTCTTTGCCGCATTGGCCAGAGAACCACAAGGACGTCACGACGAGTCAGAGGTAACGGTTCCCGGCCAGGCATTCGCCGCAGAGGCAGGCGCGGCGCGGATCAGCTCTTCCCGACAGGTCCCCGCCATCTCCTTCCACGACACGTCGCCATGACGTGACGCGAAACTCAGAACTACCGCCCCGGATCGACGCATCTCGGGACCTGGATGGGCACACGCCCGATCCGAAAGGAAACATCTTGACTGACATCGCCGAAATGACGAGCGCGCCGCCGACCGATGGCGCCGCTGCTCGCAGGCGCAAGGGCTCGGGGCTGGACGCCATGGTGCTGCCCGAGCTCAAGCAGCTCGCCGGCTCCCTGGGACTCAAGGGCACCGGCGCGATGCGCAAGGGCCAGCTGATCGAGGCCATCCAGTCGGCCCAGGGCGGCTCCACCGGCCAGGCCGGTGCCGGTAACGGGGAGCGGCGCACGTCCCGTCGGACCGGAGCCCCCGCCGAGCAGTCGAACCGCGGCAACGGCGCCCCGGCCGATGTAGCCGCAGCCCTGGACGACCTGCAGCGTGCCCCGCGCGAGGAGATCGCCCGGGTCGAGGAGACCGCCCGTACCGAGCCGGCCCGTACTGGGACCGCCCCCGAGGCGCGGCAGCACGGGGAGCAGAACGGTGCCGACGCCCCGGCCGAGTCCGGTGACGCCGGCGAGGGTGGCGACCAGGGTGAGCGTCGTTCTCGACGCCGCGAGCAGGGCCGCGACTCCCAGCAGCGCGAGCAGAACGGCCGCCAGAACGGCGAGCAGGCTCAGCGCAGCGGCGACCAGAACGGTCGCGGTGGTGACCAGGGCGCCCGCCAGAACGGCGAGCAGCGCAACGGTGGCGACCAGAACCGCAACGACCAGCGCAACGGTGGCGACCAGAACCGCAACGGCAACGGCAACGACCAGAACCGCAACGACCAGCGCAACGGCGGCGACCAGAACCGCAACGACCGCAACGGCAACGACCAGCGCAACGGGAACGACCAGCGCAACGGGAACGACCAGCGCAACGGGAACGACTGGGACGACGACCAGGGCGGCCGTCGTGGGCGCCGCCGTCGCAGCCGGGACCGGCAGAACCGGCGCACCGGCCGCAACGGCACCGGCGGGGGGATGGAGCGCTACGAGTCCGACCCGGTGGTCTCCGACGACGACGTCCTCGTCCCGGCCCGCGGGATCCTGGACGTGCTCGACAGCTACGGCTTCGTCCGCACGTCCGGCTACCTGCCCGCCCCGGAGGACGCCTACGTCACCCTGGCCATGATCCGGAAGTACGGCCTGCGCAAGGGCGACGTCGTCACCGGTTCCGTCCGGGCGCAGAAGGAGGGCGAGCAGAACACCACCGGCAAGCCGTCCAAGTCCAACCCGTTGATCAAGCTCGAGACCGTCAACGGTGCCGACCCGGAGCTGGCCAAGAACCGGGTCGAGTTCGCCAAGCTGACGCCGCTGTACCCGCAGGACCGGCTGAAGATGGAGACGACGCCTACCAACCTGACCGGCCGGATCATCGATCTCGTCTGTCCGGTGGGCAAGGGCCAGCGCGGGCTGATCGTCTCCCCGTCCAAGGCCGGCAAGACGATGATCATGCAGTCCATCGCCAACGCGATCCACCAGAACAACCCCGAGGTGCACCTCATGGTCGTGCTGGTCGACGAGCGTCCCGAGGAGGTCACCGACTTCCAGCGGGCCGTCCAGGGGGAGGTCATCGCCTCGACCTTCGACCGGCCGGCCAGCGACCACACCACGGTCGCCGAGCTGGCCATCGAGCGGGCCAAGCGCCTGGTCGAGGCCGGCCGCGACGTGGTGGTGCTGCTCGACGGCATCACCCGGCTGGGCCGGGCGTACAACATCGCGGCCCCGGCCAGCGGCCGGATCCTCTCCGGTGGTGTCGACTCCGCCGCGCTCTACCCGCCGAAGAAGTTCTTCGGTGCCGCGCGCAACATCGAGGGCGGCGGCTCGCTGACCATCCTCGCCACCGCGCTGATCGAGACCGGCTCCAAGATGGACGAGGTGATCTTCGAGGAGTTCAAGGGCACGGGCAACATGGAGCTGCGGCTGCGCCGGGAGTTCTCCGAGAAGCGCATCTTCCCGGCCATCGACGTGGACGCCTCGAGTACCCGCCGCGAGGAGCTGCTGATGAGCCGCGAGGAGCTGTCGATCGTCTGGAAGCTGCGCCGGGTGATCGGCGGTCTGGACAACCTGCAGGGCCTGGAGATGCTGCTCGACCGGCTGCGCAAGACCCAGTCCAACGGGGAGTTCCTGATGGCCATCACGAAGAACATCCCGGCCTGATCGCCGGGACTAAACGCGGGGGATCCCCGGTTGGAGCATTTGTGACCGTGGGACCTCCTGCGGCACACTGAACCCTTGCTGCCGGTTCCCGTCGAGGACGCGACTCGCGTGACGACCCGGCACACGAAAAGGAGAACCGATGAAGGCCAACGCCCACCCCACCTACGTGGAGACCCAGGTCACCTGTACCTGCGGCAACACGTTCACCACGCGCAGCACGAACGCCAACGGCATCATCCGGGCGGACGTCTGCTCGGCCTGCCACCCGTTCTACACGGGCAAGCAGAAGATCCTGGACACCGGTGGCCGCGTGGCCCGCTTCCAGAAGCGGTACGCCAAGGTCGCCAAGTAGCACCACAGGCGCCGGGAACCGAGGTCACCTCGGCTCCCGGCGCTTTGCACGTCCCCACACCCAGGCCGACTTGTCAGAACTGAGTTGCCCCAGGGGACACCTCAGTTCTGACAAGTCGGGAGAGCATGGTGTTTGAGGCTGCTGGTCCGCTGCTGGGTGAGTTCGCGGCACTCGAGGCCGAGCTCGGGGACCCGAGCATCCACGCCGACGTGGCCCGCTCCCGCCGGGTCGGTCGTCGCTACGCCGAGCTGACCCCCATCGTCAAGGCGATGGCGGAGTACACCCGGCTGAGCGACGACTTGGCCGCCGCGCGCGAGCTGGCCGACGACGACCCGGGCTTCGCCGCCGAGGCCGAGGTCCTGGAGACCCAGCTCGTCCCGGTCGTGGAGCGGCTGACCCGGCTGCTGGCGCCCCGGGACCCGAACGACTCCGCCGACGCGCTGGTGGAGATCAAGTCCGGTGAGGGTGGCGAGGAGTCCGCGCTGTTCGCCGGCGACCTGCTCAAGATGTACACCCGCTACGCCGAGAGCCGCGGCTGGAAGGTCGAGGTGCTGGACGCCCAGGAGACCGACCTCGGCGGCTACCGCTCGGTGACCGCGGCGGTCAAGGCGCCCTCGATGGGCGAGCCGGACGCCATGCCGTACGGCGTGCTCAAGTTCGAGGGCGGTGTGCACCGGGTGCAGCGGGTGCCGGTGACGGAGTCCCAGGGCCGCGTCCACACGTCCGCCGCGGGTGTCCTGGTGATGCCCGAGGTCGACCAGACCGAGGTCGAGATCGACGAGAACGACCTGCGTATCGACGTCTTCCGCTCCTCCGGTCCGGGCGGCCAGGGCGTCAACACCACCGACTCTGCCGTCCGGATCACCCACCTGCCCACCAACATCGTCGTCTCGTGCCAGAACGAGCGCTCGCAGCTGCAGAACCGTGAGCAGGCCATGCGGATGCTGCGCTCGCGGCTGATCGCGGCGGCCGAGGAGCAGGCGGCCCAGGACGCGTCGGCCGCGCGCCGCAGCCAGGTCCGGACCGTCGACCGCTCGGAGCGGATCCGCACCTACAACTACGCCGAGAACCGGATCTCCGACCACCGGATCGGCTTCAAGGCCTACAACCTGGACTCGGTCCTGAACGGCGACCTCGGTGCGGTGCTGACCGCCCTGCAGGAGGCGGACACCGCTGAGCGGCTGTCCCAGGTCGGCGAGCCGGTCGGGTGACCTCGCCCGTACGACCCCTGCTCGCCCGCGCCGTCGCCGAGCTGCGCGACGCCGGCGTGGAAAGCCCGGAGCAGGACGCGCGGGTGCTGCTCAGCCTGGTCTGTGACATCGAGGTGGCCAGGCTGCCGCTGCTGGACGAGGTGAGCGACGCCCAGGTCGAGCTGTTCGAGTCGATGGTGATCCTCCGGGCCGTCCGGACCCCACTGCAGCACCTGACCGGGCGCGCCTACTTCCGCCACGTCGAGCTGGCCGTCGGTCACGGCGTCTTCGTGCCCCGGCCGGAGACCGAGGTGATGACCGGTTGGGCCATCGAGCAGCTGCGGCCGATGGCGTTGCGGATGCAGCGGCCGTTGGTCGTCGAGCTGTGCACCGGCTCGGGCGCCATCGCGAAGGCCCTGTACGACGAGCTGCCCCGTCGCGTGCAGCTGCACGCGGTCGAGCTGAGCGAGGACGCCGCCACCTGGGCCCTGCGCAACCTGCGCGACACCGCGGTCGAGGTGCACGTCGGCGACATGGCCGACGCGCTGCCCGAGCTCGACGGCCTGGTCGACCTGGTGATCGCCAACCCGCCCTACATCCCGCTCGACGCGTACGAGTCGGTCGCGCCGGAGGTGCGCGACCACGACCCGGCGCTGGCCCTGTTCTCCGGCGAGGACGGCCTGGACGCGATCCGGGTCCTGGTCCGGACGGCGGCCCGGCTGCTCAAGCCCGGCGGCCTGCTCTGCTTCGAGCACGCCGACGTCCAGGGCGAGTCGGCGCCCGCCGTGGTCGCCGCGAGCGGCGGCTTCAGCGCCGTCCGGGACCACACCGACCTGACGGGTCGTCCCCGCTTCGTCACGGCGGTCCGGCGTCCGGCGGCGCGGAGCTGAACGGCCGGGCGGCGCGAACTCCTCTGGCAGGATGGACCGCGTGAGCGAGGCCTTCGAGAACGACCGCGCGGACGACTCGGACGACGCGTTCGACGAGCCCGAGCCGGTCGACGGGTTCGAGGACCTCGGCACCGACGTGGCCGACCAGATCTACGAGCGGTTCGACTGCACGTCCGGAAGCGAGGACCGCGCCGCCGGTGTGGAAGCGGCCCGGGCCGCCGTCGACGCCGGCGCGTGCGTGGTGCTGCCCACCGACACCGTCTACGGCATCGGAGCCGACGCCTTCAACGGCGACGCGGTCCAGCGGCTGCTGGACGCCAAGCAGCGGGGTCGCGACATGCCGCCACCGGTACTGATCGGTGACGCCAGCCTGATCCGCGCTCTCGCCAGTGACGTGCCCGAGCAGGCGAAGGACCTCGTGGCGCGGCACTGGCCCGGTCCGCTGACGGTGATCTGCACCATCCAGCCCAGCCTGCGGATGGACCTGGGTGAGACCGGCGGCACCATCGCGCTCCGCGTCCCCGACCACGAGCTCACCCGCGAGGTGCTACGCCGGACGGGCCCGATGGCGGTGAGCAGCGCCAACCTGAGCGGTCGGCCGGCGGCCCTGACCTGCGACGACGCGGTCGAGCAGCTCGGCGACGGGGTCAGCGTCTACCTGGACGGTGGCCCGCTGTCGGCCTCCGGCGGACTGCCCTCGACCATCGTCGACTTCAGCCGGCACGAGGAGGGCGAGGTGCTGCGCCATGGTGCGCTGGACGTGGCCCTGCTCCGCGAGACCCTGCCCGACCTGATCGACCTGGTGGAGCCGGAACCCGAGCCGGAGCCCGAACCGGAGTCCGAGCCCGAGCCGAAGCCCGCGCCGGAGGCCACCGACACCCCCGAGCGCCCGGGGGACTGAGTGCGCGAGTACCTCCTGGTGCTGCTGGTGGCGGCGTCGGTCACCTACCTCAGCAGCGGGCTCTGCCGACGGCTGGCGCTGCGGATGGGCGCCCTGGCCAAGGTGCGCGACCGGGACGTGCACACGATCGAGATGCCCTACTTCGGCGGAGTGGCCATGCTGGCCGGGGTGGCGGCGGCGGTCCTGCTGGCCTGGCACCTGCCCTTCCTCGGCCGCGACCCGCTGATGCAGGCCGACTCGCGCGGCGTCCTGGTGGCGGCCCTGGTGATCAGCGCGGTCGGGGTGCTCGACGACCTCTACGACCTGTCGGCGCTGACCAAGTTCGCCGGGCAGGTGCTCGCGGCCGGTCTGGCGGTGGCGTTCGGGGTCAAGATGTTCTGGATCGCGCTGCCGGGGGAGACCATCGTGCTCGACAACTCTGCCTCGGTGGCGATCACCGTCTTCTTCATCGTGCTCTGCTCCAACGCGGTCAACTTCGTCGACGGCCTGGACGGGCTGGCGACCGGCGTCGTCGGGATCGGGGCGTGCGCGTTCTTCGCCTACTCCTACTTCCTGACCGTCAACGAGGGTCTCACCCGTGCGACCACGTCCAGCCTGGTCACGGTGGCGATCGCCGGGGCCTGCCTCGGCTTCCTGCCGCACAACTTCTTCCCGGCCCGGATGTTCATGGGCGACTCGGGGGCGATGCTGCTCGGGCTGCTGCTCGCGACCTCCACCATCAGCCTCACCGGCCAGATCGACACCTCACAATTGCAGGACTCCAACGGCGGGCTGATCCCGGCCCTCCTGCCTCTGGTGCTGCCCGTGGCGATCCTGGCCCTGCCCTTCCTCGACCTCGTGCTGGCCTTCGTCCGGCGGACCTACGCGGGCCGCTGGTGGTTCGTGGCGGACAAGCAGCACCTGCACCACCGGCTGCTCGAGCGGGGGCACAGCCAGCGCCGGGCCGTGCTGCTGATGTACATCTGGTCGGCGCTGGTCTCGTTCGGGGTGATCGCGCTAGGTCTGGTCCGGGGCGACGCCCAGTGGACCGTGGTCGCGGTGGTCGGCCTCCTGGCCGTCGTGCTGCTGCTGGCCACGCTCGGCCGGCCGTTGGGGGCACGCTCGCCGGTGGGCCGCGGCGAGCTTCCCTGACCCACGGTCCCCGAGCGCTCCCCGCGGGTCCGGGCAGGCGTGGCGGCGGCGCCCCGCCCCTGTCCGCGATGCTAGGGTTCACAGACCTTCACGTCCCGCCCCGGCCTTCCGGAGCAGGTGACCTGGCCAACTGACCGATCACGAACAGGACGCGCACCCCGATGACCGTGGACAGCCGCCCCGAGCACGCAGCGATGCCTGCCGAGGGTCCCAGCGTTCACGTCCGACGAGCCCGCAAGCTGCTGCTCGGCGGGGCGGTCGGCGGCGTGGTGGCCGCGATCCTCGCCCTGGTCGGCTTCGGCCTCGGCTACGGGTCGGCCGGGCTCGCGTCGGCCGCAGTCGCCGCGGCGATGGTGCTCTTCTTCTACGGGCTCGGCCAGTACGTGATGGTCCTGTTCGCCGACGCCGGGGCGAGGCTGCTGCTGAGCGTCGCCCTGTGCAGCTACACCACGCGTGTCCTGGTCCTGGGCCTGGTGCTGCTGGTCTACTCCCGGCACGCCACCGCCTTCGCGGCCCTGGTCCCGACCGTGGTCTTCCTGACCACGGTGGCGGTCGTGGTCGGCTGGCTGGTGGCCGAGGTATGGGTCTTCGCCCGGCTGCGGATCGGGGTCTACGACGCCGAGTACGCCGCCCCGGCCGGAGCGGACGACGCCGCGTGAGCGCCCCGCCCCGGACTGCTAGCGTGAGCAGGACCATGAGCCAGAGTCGCGAAGCGGAGCCATCGACGCCTGCCGCCGACGTGGCCTCGGCCGAGATGAACCAGGGCATGAGGGTGCTGTCGTACCTGATCGCCGGGGTCGCTCTGTACGGCGGGATCGGCTGGGCCGCGGACCACTGGCTCGGTACCCACGTCCTGCTACCGGTCGGGCTCGTTCTCGGCGCAGGGCTGGCCATCTACATGATCATCAAGCAGTTCGGGGCCGAGGCGCTGACGGACGACGCCGCCCGGCCGACCACCGAGCAGCAGACGACCGAGAAGGGGAGCTCGTGAGCGGCTTGACCGGCCTGATCCCGATGGAGGGCTACACCCCGCCGAGCACGGAGAGCTTTGCCTTTCCGCCGCTGTTCGACGGCCTGCCCTGGTTCGACCGGTACCTGTTGCAGGCGCTCGTGGGCTTCGGTCTGGTGCTGGCCTTCTGGCTCGTGATGGCGCGCAAGCGGGCGCTGGTGCCGAGCAAGGGCCAGTTCGTCGGCGAGTCCGCGTACATGTTCCTGCGCAACTCCGTCGGCCGGGACATGATCGGCCACGACTACCGCAAGTACCTCCCCTTCCTGATCGCCCTGTTCTCCTTCATCCTGGTCAACAACCTCTGGGGCATCTTCCCGCTGACCTTGCTGCCGACCGCGTCCCATGTGGGCTGGGCCTACGGCCTGACGGCGATGGTGTGGGTGCTCTACAACGCGATCGGGATCCGCAAGTTCGGGTTCGGCGGCTACCTCAAGCACGCCACGATCCCCTCGGGGGTCCCTGGGCCGATGCTGATCCTGGTCATCCCGCTGGAGTTCCTCTCCAACATCCTGGTCCGCCCGCTCACCCTGTCGCTCCGGCTCTTCGCCAACATGTTCGCCGGTCACCTGTTGGTGCTGGTGTTCGTGCTGGGCGGGGAGTACCTGGTGCTGCACAGCGCTCCCCTGATCAACAAGGTCGCCGGCGTCGCGTCTTGGATCTTCAGCATGGCGATCTTCGGGCTCGAGCTCTTCGTGCAGATCCTGCAGGCCTACATCTTCACCGTTCTCACCGCCCAGTACATCTCGTCGGCGACCGCCGACGAGCACTGACCGCACCCCAGATCCGCAGCCCTGCGGGACACGAAAGGAACCAACAGATGACTCCCATGGAGCTCGTCGGCTCGCTCGGTATCGTCGGCTACGGCCTTGGCGCCATCGGCCCGGGTATCGGCGTCGGCCTGATCTTCGCCGCCGTCATCAACGGCACCGCCCGCCAGCCCGAAGCCCGCGGTGCGATGCTGAGCACCGCCTTCATCGGCTTCGCCCTGACCGAGGCGCTGGCCATCATCGGCATCGCGCTGGCCTTCGTCTTTGGGTTCGTCGGCCAGCCGTGACCCCGATGGCGGAGAACCCGCTGCTGCCGGAGCTGCCCGAGGTGATCGCGGCGGTGGTGTTCGTGGGCATCCTCACGTTCATCATCACCAAGTACGTGGTGCCGCTCTTCGAGGCGACCTACGCCGCCCGCACCGAGGCGATCC
Source organism: uncultured Friedmanniella sp. (assembly GCF_964244285.1). NCBI lineage: Bacteria > Bacillati > Actinomycetota > Actinomycetes > Propionibacteriales > Nocardioidaceae > Friedmanniella > uncultured Friedmanniella sp. Next base: position 5,173 of record NZ_CAXTHT010000014.1, on the reverse strand, counting down.
AGGGCGGCATCGAGAAAGCCGAGCGCGCCCAGGAGGCAGCGGCTGCTGCGTTGCAGCAGTACACCGACCAGCTGGCCGACGCCCGGTCCGAGGCGGCTCGCATCCGCGAGGATGCCAAGACCCAGGGCTCGCAGATCCTCGCCGAGATGCGGGAGCAGGCCCAGACCGAGGCTGCCCGGATCCGCGAGTCCGCCCAGGCCCAGCTCGAGGCTGAGCGGGCGCAGGTGCTGGTCTCGCTGCGCAGCGAGGTCGGCGGCCTGGCCACCACCCTGGCCGGTCGCATCGTCGGGGAGTCCCTCGACGACGACGAGCGGGCCCGGCGCACGGTCGACCGCTTTCTGGCCGACCTGGAGCGCTCCGACCTCGAGGGGTCGGCCGACAGCCAGCCAGCAGGGCGGCCATGAGCGCAGGCAGCGAAGCCCGGTTGGAGGCGCTGGACGAGGTCCTGGACAGGGGCGTCGCCAGTGCGCGCAGCACGGAGGACGGCGTTCTGGCCACCGTGGCCTCCGTCGTCACCCGGGCACCCAGCGCGGGCGACGTCAGCGCACTGCCGGGCGACCTGTTCGCCGTGGTCGACGCGCTCGACTCCTCGGTCACCCTGCGGCGCGCCCTGACCGATCCCGGCGTGTCCGAGACCGGACGTCAGCAGCTGATCCACCGGCTGCTCGACGGCCGGGTGTCCAAGCTGGCGGTGCAGGTGGTGGTCGAGGCCGTCACCATGCGCTGGGGCGGTGGCCGGACGCTGGCCGCAGCCCTGGAGCGGCAGGCGGTCCGGGCCCAGCTGCTCGTGGCCGACCGCGACGGCAACCTCGAGGAGACCGAGGACGAGCTCTTCCGCTTCGCCCGGGTGGTCGAGTCCACGCCCGAGGTGCGGGACGCGTTGAGCGACCGCGGCGTCGACCTGGCCGGTCGTCGGCAGCTGGTCGCCGATCTGCTCACCGACCGGGCGAACCCGTCCACGGTGGTCCTGGCCGCACGCGCCGTGGCCGCACGGGAGCGGACCTTCGCCCACACGATCGAGGGTTTCGTCGCGCTTGCCGCGGCCCAGAAGAACCGCGTGGTGGCCACCGTCCGGGTCGCCCGGCCGCTCACCACCGACCAGCGTTCGCGGCTGCAGGCGGCCCTCCGGCGCCAGGTCGGCCGTGACGTCGCCCTGCAGGAAGTCCTCGACAGCGACGTCCTCGGTGGCGTCCGGGTGGAGCTGGGCGACGAGGTCATCGAGGGTACCGTCGCCGGCCGGCTCGAGTCGGCCCGACGGCTCTTCGGCTGACGCCGGCCAGACCAGACACGACCAACAGCACACGCAACCAACGCATTCAGATACGAGAGCAGGCACTCCGATGGCAGAACTGACCATCCGCCCCGAAGAGATCCGGGACGCGCTGGACCGCTTCGTCCAGAACTACACCCCGGACACCTCGAGCCGCGAAGAGGTGGGCACGGTCGTCACCTCGGGCGACGGCATCGCCCGGGTCGAGGGGCTGCCCTCAGCGATGGCCAACGAGCTGCTGGAGTTCGAGAACGGCACCCAGGGGATCGCCCTGAACCTCGACGTCCGCGAGATCGGCGTCGTCGTGCTCGGTGACTCCGAGGGCATCGAGGAGGGTCAGACGGTCCGCCGGACCGGCGACATCCTCGGCGTCCCCGTCGGGGACGGCTACCTCGGTCGCACCGTCAACGCCATGGGCATCCCGATCGACGGCCTCGGCGACATCGAGGGAGCGACCGAGCGTCGGGCGCTGGAGCTGCAGGCGGCCGGCGTGATGGACCGCCAGGAGGTGCGGCAGCCGCTGCAGACCGGCATCAAGGCCATCGACGCGATGATCCCGATCGGCCGGGGCCAGCGCCAGCTGATCATCGGTGACCGCAAGACCGGCAAGTCCGCGATCGCCCTGGACACGATCATCAACCAGAAGGCGAACTGGGACTCCGGCGACCCGGAGCAGCAGGTCCGCTGCATCTACGTCGCCATCGGCCAGAAGGGCTCCACCGTCGCGGGCATCCGCGGTGCGCTCGAGGAGGCCGGCGCCCTGCCGTACACGACGATCGTGCACGCCCCGGCGTCGGACCCGGCCGGCTTCAAGTATGTCGCCCCCTACACCGGCTCGGCCATCGGCCAGCACTGGATGTACCAGGGCAAGCACGTCCTGATCGTGTTCGACGACCTGACCAAGCAGGCCGAGGCCTACCGGGCGATGTCGCTGCTGCTGCGTCGTCCGCCGGGCCGCGAGGCCTACCCCGGAGACGTCTTCTACCTGCACTCGCGGCTGCTGGAGCGTTGCGCCAAGCTCTCCAAAGAGCTGGGCGGCGGCTCGATGACCGGCCTGCCGATCATCGAGACCAAGGCCAACGACGTGTCGGCCTACATCCCGACCAACGTCATCTCGATCACCGACGGCCAGATCTTCCTGCAGTCGGACCTGTTCAACGCCAACCAGCGGCCGGCCATCGACGTCGGCGTCTCGGTCTCCCGGGTCGGTGGCGCCGCGCAGATCAAGGCGATGAAGAACGTCTCCGGCTCGCTCAAGATCAACCTGGCGCAGTACCGCGACATGCAGGCGTTCGCGATGTTCGCCTCCGACCTGGACGCGACGTCGCGGCGTCAGCTGGACCGGGGCGCGAAGCTCGTCGAGCTGCTCAAGCAGCCGCAGTACAGCCCCTACCCCGTGGAGGAGCAGGTGGTCAGCGTCTGGTCCGGCATCAACGGCCAGTTCGACGACGTGCCCACCGACGACGTGCTGCGCTTCGAGCAGGAGCTGCTGGAGCACCTGCGCCGCAACGGCTCGGTGCTGGCGAACATCCGCGAGACGAAAGTCTTCGACGATGACACCGAGGCTGCGCTGACGAGCGAGATCGCGACGTTCAAGCAGAGCTTCCAGACCTCCGACGGCAAGCTGCTGGCGGGTCGGGAGGAGCACCAGTCGATGGACTCCGACGAGGTCGACCAGGAGCAGATCGTCAAGCAGAAGCGGAGCTGACGTGCCTGCCTCCCTCCGCGAGCTGAGGTCGAGAAAGAACTCCGTCGCGACGACCAAGAAGATCACCCGGGCGATGGAGCTGATCGCCGCGTCGCGGATCATCAAGGCCCAGCAACGGGCCCGCGACGCCGCTCCCTTCTCCCGCGAGCTGACCCGGGCGGTCTCGGCCGTGGCGACGTTCTCCAACGTGGACCACCCGCTGACCACCGAGCACGAGAACCCCACCCGGGCCGCGGTGCTGCTGATCACCTCCGACCGCGGTCTGGCCGGGGCCTACTCGTCCTCGGTGATCAAGGCGGGGGAGCAGCTGACCACCCTGCTGAGCGGCGAGGGCAAGACGGTGCTGCCGTTCCTCGCCGGCCGCAAGGCGATCGCGTTCTACCAGTTCCGTCGCCGTGAGGTCAGCGCCAGGTGGGAAGGCTTCTCCGACGCGCCGAGCTACGCCGACGCCCGGGAGATCGCCGACGCCCTGATCACCGCCTTCCGGACGCCGACCGAGGAGGGCGGGGTGGACGAGATCCACGTCGTCTACACCCGGTTCGTCTCGATGCTCACCCAGTCGCCGGAGGTCATCCGGCTGCTGCCGCTGGAGGTCGTCGAGGGCGAGGACACACCTGAACCCGACGAGCTGCTGCCGCTGTACGAGTTCGAGCCAGACGCCGCGACCGTGCTGGACGAGCTGTTGCCGCTCTACGTCGCCAGCCGGATCCAGTACTGCCTGCTGCAGGCGGCCGCCTCCGAGCTGGCCGCTCGGCAGAAGGCCATGAAGTCCGCCACGGACAACGCCCAGTCGTTGATCGAGACCCTGACCAGGCAGGCCAACCAGGCCCGGCAGGCCGAGATCACCCAGGAAATCAGCGAGATCGTCAGCGGCGCGAGCGCGCTCGCCGACGCAGGAGCCTCTAGTGAGTGAGGGAACCATGTCCACAACCATCTCCGACCGCCCCGCCAGCACGCAGTCCTCAGGCGGTGTCGGTCGCGTCGCCCGCGTGATCGGTCCGGTCGTCGACGTGGAGTTCCCGGTCGACACCATGCCCGACCTGCAGAACGCCGTGAAGGTCGACACCACCATCCAGGGCGTCACGACCACCATGACCATGGAGGTCGCCCTGCACATCGGCGACAACATGGTCCGCTGCATCGCGCTCAAACCGACCGACGGCATGCAGCGCGGGGCCGAGGTGCGCGACACGGGCGCCCCGATCTCGGTGCCGGTGGGTGACGTCACCAAGGGCCACGTCTGGAACGTGACCGGCGACGTGCTCGACGCCGACCCGTCGACGATCGAGATCACCGAACGCTGGCCGATCCACCGCTCCGCGCCCAAGTTCGACGCACTCGAGTCCAAGACCGAGATGCTGGAGACCGGCATCAAGGTGCTGGACCTGCTCACCCCGTACGTGCAGGGCGGCAAGATCGGCCTGTTCGGCGGCGCCGGCGTGGGCAAGACCGTGATGATCCAGGAGATGATCTACCGGATCGCCCACAACTTCGGTGGCACCTCGGTGTTCGCCGGCGTGGGGGAGCGGACCCGTGAGGGCAACGACCTGATCAACGAGATGGAGGAGGCCGGCGTCTTCAAGGACACCGCCCTCGTCTTCGGCCAGATGGACGAGCCGCCGGGGACCCGGCTGCGGGTGGCGCTGTCGGCGCTGACCATGGCGGAGTACTTCCGTGACGTGCAGAACCAGGACGTGCTGCTCTTCATCGACAACATCTTCCGGTTCACCCAGGCGGGCTCGGAGGTCTCGACCCTGCTCGGCCGGATGCCGTCCGCGGTGGGCTACCAGCCCAACCTGGCTGATGAGATGGGCCAGCTGCAGGAGCGGATCACCTCCACCCGCGGCCACTCCATCACCTCGATGCAGGCCATCTACGTGCCGGCCGACGACTACACCGACCCGGCCCCGGCCACGACGTTCGCGCACCTGGACGCCACCACCGAGCTCTCCCGCGACATCGCCTCCCGAGGTCTCTACCCGGCCGTGGACCCGCTCAGCTCGACCTCGCGCATCCTCGACCCGCAGTACATCGGGCAGACGCACTACGACACCGCGACCGAGGTCAAGGGGATCCTGCAGCGCAACAAGGAGCTGCAGGACATCATCGCCATCCTCGGCGTCGACGAGCTCTCCGAGACGGACAAGATCGTCGTCAACCGGGCCCGCCGGATCCAGCAGTTCCTCAGCCAGAAC
>NZ_CAXTHT010000013.1:0-64831 GCF_964244285.1 uncultured Friedmanniella sp. | reverse complement strand
CGCAGCAACGTCGACACCGACCAGATCATCCCGGCGGTCTACCTCAAGCGGGTGACCAAGACCGGCTTCGAGGACGGCCTGTTCGCCGCCTGGCGCAACGACCCGGCCTTCGTGCTCAACGCCCCGCAGTATGCCGGCGCCACGATCCTGGTGCCCGGACCGGACTTCGGCACCGGTTCGTCGCGCGAGCACGCCGTCTGGGCGCTGCAGAACTACGGCTTCAAGGTCGTCATCGGCGCCCGCTTCGGCGACATCTTCCGCGGCAACTCCGGCAAGGCCGGCCTGCTGATCGCGCTGGTCGACCAGAAGATCGTCGAGGAGCTGTGGGACTACATCGAGGCGCACCCGGCCGCGCCGATCACGGTCGACCTGGACCAGCGGCTGATCACGGCCGAGGGCTTCTCCACCCCGTTCGAGATCGACGACTACACCCGCTGGCGGCTGCTGGAAGGCCTCGACGACATCGGGCTGACCCTGCGTCAGGCTGACAGGGTCACCGCCTACGAGCAGGACCGTCCGTCCTTCAAGCCCGTCACCCGTCTGGTAGGACAGTCCGCATGAACAAGTCCGAGCTCGTCGAGGCCCTGGCCACCCACTACGACGGCAGCCGGGCCGACGCCACCCGTGCGCTGAACGCCTTCGTCCACACCATCAGCTCGGCCACCGCGGCGGGCGAACGGGTGGCGATCACCGGGTTCGGCGTCTTCGAGCGCGTCGAGCGCCCGGCGCGCACGGTCCGCAACCCTCGGACCGGGGAGCGGTTGGACGTCGCGGCCACCGCCGTGCCGCGGTTCCGGGCCGGGACCGAGCTCAAGGCCTACGTCTCGGGTGCCCGTCCCGTGCCCGAGCTCGCCGCCGCGCCGACGACGCGCCGGTCGAGCGCTCCGGTGGCCGAGCCGGCCCCGACCGAGCCGGCCGCCCTCGCGGAGCCGAAGGCCGAGGCCACCGTCAAGAAGGCCGCCACGATCACGAAGAGCAAGACCGACAAGGTCAAGCCGAAGCCGAAGGACGCCAAGAAGAGCAAGGGCGACAAGAAGGGCAAGGACGACAAGAAGAGCAAGGTCGACAAGAAGAGCAAGGTCGACAAGAAGAGCAAGGGCAAGAAGAAGTAACCCTCACATCCAGGCGGACAGCACGACGCCGTCCGCCTGGACGGCGTGCAGTCGCTGACCCGGCCGCAGCCGACGCAGCCCGTCGGCCAACGCCTCGGCGGGCAGCCGTACCCGGTAACCGGCCGCGGTGAGGGCGACCGCCCGACCACGATCATCGGTGTGCTGGGTGGTCGTGATCACCGTGAAGGTGGCCAACCGGCCCGTCTGCGGATCCATCAGCGCCTGCGTCGCCGCACCCAGACCCAGCAGGGCGGCCGGACCAAGATCAACTTCGCTGTCCACGTCCTGACGGGCGTCCGGAACGGGTCCAGGCAGCCGGCTCTGGTCCAGGTCCACCGCGCCGGAGGCCGCGTGAGCGGCGGCCGAGGGTCCGGAGAACCGTGGGTCGAGCGGGGCCCCGCCGGTGATCAACATCGTGGTACCGAAGCCGGAGGCGTCGGCGAGGAACGCGCGTCCACGCTCGGGTGCCGCAGCCAGGACGGCGCGGACGGAGTCGGGCCGTAGCGCCGGCAGGTCCCCGACGCAGGCCAGGACCGAGCGGTGTCCGCCCGCCTGCAGCAGCGCGGCCCCCCGGCTCAGTGCCTCATTGAGGCCGACGGCTCCGGCGTCCCCGACCACCCGCGCCCGGACGCCGGCCCGGGCGAGCCGACTGGTCAGCGCGGGCTGGTCGCTGACCACCAGCACGGCGTCGACCGCCGCGCCCAGAGCCCGCAGCGTGTCGACAGCCATCGTCCAGGCCAGCCGACGGCGCAGCGGGTCAGGCAGCGTGCCCAGACGCGACTTCGCGTACGCCACCGGCTTCAGGGCGACCAGGGCGGCGGTATCCCCACCCGACGCGTCCATGATCATCGAATGCTGCCACGGCCGCCCGGCCGGTGTTCCCATAGGGTGAGGCCCGCCGGGGCCGGAGGGCCGGACGAGCAGGGAAGCGGGGACGCCATGGGAGGCTCGGGCGACGCCCCCACGACGGTGCTGAGGCCGCTGCGCGAGGCCAACGTCGAGCCGGGCGAGCGGGCGATCTTCCGGACGGTCAGCCTGCTGCACGCCGTGGCTCGACCGCTGACCCGGCTGGACTGGCGGCAGCAGGACCGGCTGCCCCGGACGGGCGGGGTGATCATCGTGGCCAACCACATCTCCAACGTCGACCCGATCGCGCTGGGCCAGTACCTCGCCTTCTCGGGTCGCTGGCCGCGGTTCCTGGCGAAGGCCTCGCTGTTCCGCGTCCCGGTCGTGGGGGCGGTGATCCGCGCCTGCGGGCAGATTCCCGTGCAGCGGCACTCCGCGGCCGCGAAGGACGCGCTCGCGGCGGCCGTCACCGCCGTCGACCAGGGACGGGCGGTCGTCGTCTATCCGGAGGGCACGATCAGCCGCGATCCCGACCTCTGGCCGATGCGGGGCCATACCGGCGCGGCCCGGATCGCGTTGGCGACCCGAGCGCCCGTGGTCCCGGTCGGTCAGTGGGGAGCCCAGGACATCCTGTACGGCAACCATCTCGGCGTGCCCCGGCTGCTGCCGCGCAAGACGTTCCGGCTGGTCACCGGTGAGCCCGTCCCGCTCGACGACCTGCGGGAGGGACCGGTGACGGCCGAGGTGCTGGCCGAGGCGACCACCCGGATCATGGACGCGATCACCGCGCTGGTGGCCGAGCTCCGGCAGGACGAACCGCCGGCGGTGCGTTTCGACCCGCGGCAGCCAGCCGGGGTGGCGCCGTGAGCCGGGTCGCGGTGATGGGTGCCGGGTCGTGGGGGACGGCGTTCGCACTGGTGCTGAGCGACGCCGGCAACGACGTGACGCTCTGGGCGCGGCGCCCCGAGCTGGCCGCGGCCATCAACGCCGAGCACCAGAACCCGGACTACTTCTCCGGGGTTGCGCTGCCGCCGTCGCTGTGCGCGGTGAGCGACCCGGCGGAGGCCATGGAGGGTGCCGAGCTCGTCGTGCTCGGGGTGCCGTCCCAGTCCCTGCGGCCCAACCTCAGCCACTGGCCGATCCCCTCGGACGCGATCGTGGTCAGCCTAGCCAAGGGCATCGAACGTGGCACCGGCCTGCGGATGAGCCAGGTGGTCGCCGAGGCCGGCGGTATCGACGCGGAGCGGATCGCGGTGGTCACCGGTCCGAACCTGGCCCGTGAGATCGCCGAGCGGCAGCCCTCGGCCAGCGTGGTGGCCAGCACGTCGGAGGCCACGGCCGCGGCGTTGCAGCAGGCCTGCCACACCCCGCGGTTCCGCGCCTACACCAACACCGACGTGATCGGCTGCGAGCTCGGCGGGGCCACCAAGAACGTGATCGCGCTGGCCGTGGGGATGGCGATCGGCCTGGGTTTCGGGGCCAACGCGACCGCCTCGGTGATCACCCGCGGGCTGGCGGAGATCACCCGGCTCGGTCAGGCCCTGGGCGCCGACCCGTACACGTTCTCCGGGCTCGCCGGGCTCGGTGACCTGGTGGCGACCTGCTCCTCGCCGCTGTCGCGCAACCGCACGTTCGGCGAGGAGCTAGGCCGCGGTCGGACCGTCGCCGAGATCAGCGCCTCCACCCGCCAGGTCGCCGAGGGCGTCCTCTCCTGTGCCTCGATCCAGGCCCTCGCCGCCGCGCAGGAGGTCGAGATGCCCATCGTCGACGCCGTCGCCGCGGTGGTGGGCGGCGAGCTGACCCCCGCCGAGCTGATGACCACGCTGATGTCCCGCTCCGCCAAGCCCGAGCGCTACTGATCGTGAAGCTCGGTGCCGCGAAGTCGCGGCACGCGACTACACCATCCCGAACTCGGTGAGCGGAATCTCGGCGCACAGGGGACACCGGCTGGGCAGGCCGGCCCAGCCACGGGCGGCCAGCACCGAGCCGACCTGCCAGGCGACGGCGCAGGGTGATCCGGCGATGTCGCGAGAGCCGTACCGCAGTGACGCCTCGCCGGCGAGGGTCGCCACGTTGTCGCGTCGCATGTCGCGGAAGGCGCCGAGCCCGGTGTGACCGAGGCGGCCATCGAGCTCGACGACCAGCCGGTACTGCTCGTAGACGACGTCACGCAGGTACGGACGGCCCGCGCGCTGCTGACGGTGTCCGGTCGGGAGATGGTGCGCTCGCTCGACGTCACACAGGTAGCGCTGTTCCAAGGGCGACCGGACACCCCCGGCCACGTCACCGAGCAGCTCCTCCAGAAGCTTCCGGCGACTGTGCCGGGACCGACCCCGCAGTGCGAGCCGGAGTCTGGCTGCCGAGGTGTGGCGCGTTCCTACGGCGAGAGTCAACAGGTCCACCAGCGCGGCTGGGTCCCCGCCCTCGGCGAGGTCGAGGACCACGTCCTCGATCGGCAGCCGGGGCGGTGAGCCGGGTGAGCGGGGCGAGCGCACTCCCGACCGCTCGCGGCGGAACTCCCAGGGCGACCGGCTGAGGATCGGGTTGGACAGCGGCACCATCACGGTGATCGGGACCGGCGGTTCGGCGAGGATGCCGTGCAGGTGCGCTGCGGCCCGGCCGCCGATTCGGGCCGCCTCGCCGCCGAGCAGGACGCCGGCCCAGGCGTAGCTGTTCCAGCCGGCGGCTGCTGCGCTGGTGAGGTAGACCGGCCCGTCCAGCCGTTGCCACTCACCGCTGCCGACCAGTCGCTGCCGCGAGTGCCGGCCCAGTCCGAGCAGCTCGGCCTGGGCCAGGCTCACGACACCGGCCTGGGCTGCGGCCAGCGAGCAGCTGGGACGAGGGATTCTCACGTGCGTACACGGCTCGAGTGTGGGTGGCCCGCGACTCTCGCGGCAGGGGGTCGGAGCCGATCTGTGGACAACTTCTCCGACGGTGAAGCTCCGTGCCGCGTAGTCGCGGCGCCCGCCTTCACGATCTCTCAGGACAGCGGGTCGAGCGCTTGCTCCAGATCGGACCAGAGGTCCTCGACGTGCTCCACCCCGACCGACAGCCGGACCAGGCCCTCGGGGACGCTCGTCAGCTCGCCGGCCCAGCGGCGGCGGCGCTCGAGCATCGACTCGACGCCGCCCAGGCTGGTCGCGAAGACCCAGAGCCCCGTGGCGGCGACGAAGGCGTCGGCGGACGCGGCGTCGGCGAGCTCGACCGACATCACCGACCCGAAGCCGGACATGGTCCGGGCCGCCCGCTCGTGGCCGGGGTCGCCCGGCAGACCGGGGTAGCGGACGCGCTGCACGGCGGGGTGCGCCGCCAGCCGCTCGGCCAGCACGCCGGCGTTCGCCTGGGCCTGGTTCAGCCGCAGGGGCAGGGTCCGCAGCCCGCGGAGCGCGAGGTAGGCCTCCATCGTGCCCGGGGTGGCGCCGTGCGAGCGGCGAACCGCCTGCAGGGCCGCGAACGTCGCGGTGTCGGACTCCCGCAGCACGAGCGCGCCGAGCAGGGCGTCGGAGTGGCCGGCGATGAACTTGGTCACCGCGTGCAGCACGATGTCGGCCCCGACGCTCAGCGGCTGCTGCAGCAGGGGGGTGGCGAAGGTGTTGTCGACCACCAGCCGGACGCGTCCGGCCAGGGCTGCGCCGATCGCCGGCAGGTCCGCCACCTCGATCATCGGGTTGGTGGGCGACTCGACCCAGACCAGGTCCGCGCCCTCGGCGGCCGCGAGCACCGCGTCCGTGTCGGCGACGTCGACACGATGCACCGTCCAGCCGTAGCGGGCCGCCCGCTGGTCGACCGCCGCCGCCACCCCGAGGTAGCAGGTGTCCGGGAGCACGACGGTGCTGCCGGGCTCGACCAGCTCGAGCACCGCGTGGGCGGCGGCCATCCCCGAGGAGAACGTGATCGCCTGCCCGCCCTCGAGAGCGCCGATGCCCTCCTCGAGCGCCTGCCAGGTCGGGTTGCCGTAGCGGCCGTAGCCGAGCGAGCCGTCGGTGGTGTCGAGGCTGCCGACGTAGGTCGAGGCGAAGGTCACGGGCGTGTTCAGCGGTGCGTCCGCCTCGGCCGCCGGACGACCGGCGGCGACGGCCACCGTCTCGGGGCGCCAGGCCTTGGCGGCGACGGGGGAAGGTGAGTCCGAGGTCATGGAGCCCAGTCTGCGCGTCGGCCGGGCGGCCCCGGACCCCGCCGGTAGGGTTCTGGCCGGAGCCGTGCCTGCGGCCACCGTACGGACTCCTCAGGGCGGAAGGTGTCGATGGCTGAGGATCGCACCCGCGTCGCGGTCGTCTTCGGCGGCACCAGCAGCGAGCACGGCGTCTCGTGCCTGACCGCCGCCGGGGTCCTGGGTGCCCTGGATCCGGACCGCTACGAGGTCCTCGGTATCGGCATCACCCCCGCCGGACGCTGGGTGCTGGTCGAGCCCGCCGCCATGGCGCGGCTGCAGGTGAGGGACGGGCGGCTGCCGGTGCTGGGCGAGGACGCCGCGGACGCGGTCCTGCTGCGCGAGGACGGCCGGACGGAGCTGGCCACCCGCGCGCCGGCCGGACCCGGACGCGCGGCCCTGGCCGAGCTCGGCCGGATCGACGTGGCCCTCGTGCTGCTGCACGGGCCGTTCGGCGAGGACGGCACCATCCAGGGCCTGTTCGAGATGATGGGCACCCGCTACGTGGGTGCCGGCGTCCTGGCCAGTGCGGTCGGGATGGACAAGCACGTGATGAAGCTCGTCCTCTCGGCCTCCGGCCTGCCCGTCGGACCTTTCGTCCCCGTCCCTGCGGCGGCCTGGGGCCGGGACCGGGCTGCCTGCCTGGAGGCGGTCGCCGCGCTCGACCTGCCGGTCTTCGTCAAGCCGGCCCGGGGTGGCTCCAGCCTCGGCATCACCAAGGTCGACCGGGCGGAGGACATCGCGGCCGCCGTCGTCGAGGCGCAGCGCTTCGACCCGAAGGTCATCGTCGAGCAGGGCTTCGTCGGAGCCCGCGAGCTCGAGTGCGGGGTCCTGGCCGACCTGGACGGCGGTGTCCCCGCCGCCAGTCAGGTGGCCGAGATCCGCGTCCACAGCGCCTCCGGCTTCTACGACTTCGAGGCCAAGTACCTCCCCGAGGAGCAGGTGGCCCTCGACGTTCCCGCCGACATCCCCGCCAGTCTCGCCGCCCGGGTGCAGGACCTCGCCGTCCGGACCTTCGAGGCGATCGGCTGCGAGGGGCTGGCGCGCGTGGACGTCTTCGCCACGGCCGACGGCCGGGTCGTGGTCAACGAGATCAACACCATGCCCGGCTTCACCGCCCACTCCATGTTCCCCCGGATGTGGGCGGCCAGCGGCCTGGACTACCCCGCCCTGCTCGACCGCCTGATCCAGCTCGCCCTGCAGCGTCCGCTCGGCCTCCGCTGACGTATTCCCTGAGCCTGTCGAAGGGCTACTGGCAAGCACGCTCGAGGGGGTCGTGGGCACTGACGACCCCGGCGACGTCGACCAGCGCGCCCGCCCCGGAGGTGTAGTGGCTCGGCACGCCCAGCTCGACGAAGACCCGGCGGCCGATGGTGGTGTAGAGCGTCCCGTTCTCGGCGTCCTCGGCGAACCAGCCGACCCCGTCCACCTCCGTGCACTCGCTGCTGGTCGTCAGGGTCGGTGGGGCCGTCACACCGCAGCTCAGGGTGATGGGCGGGTCGCCCCAGGCCGCGGTCAGTCCACCGGGCTTGGTCGGCCGGCGGGTGCCGTCCAGGACGGTCGCGGGCAGGTCGGCCAGCAGGCTGGCGCAGACCGCACGTCCGGCGTCGTCCGGCGTCGGGTCGGGCAGGGCGACCGTCCCGGAACAGCCCGTCAGCAGGACGGCGGCGGCGGCAGCCGCGACCAGCCGAGCCGGGATCCGCGGCCGGCGAAGAGCTGCCAGCCTCAGAGGTGGACCACGTTGCAGGTAACGGTCCGGGTGATGCCCGGGATCTTCTGCACCCCGCGGGTGACCAGCTGGGCGAGCTCGTCGACGCTGGGCGCCTCGAGCGTCACGATCACGTCGTAGGGGCCGGTCACGTCCTCGGCGCCGGCGACGCCGGTGAGGTCGGCGATGGCCTGGGCCACCTGGGCGGACTTGCCGACCTCGGTCTGGACCAGGACGTAGGCCTTGACGACCATGAGTGTCTCCGCTTCGTTGCTGTGCTCGTGGGTGATCGGCGTTCGTCGGGCTCGCGCAGGACCGACCGGCCACCGCGTACGCTCGCGGCGTGCGTCACGCTATCGCGTCCGCCTGCCTGGGGGCAGGTCCGTGCTGTCGGTGGGCCCGTTGACGGCCTCGCTGAGTGCGGCCGCCACGCTCGGCGAGATCGGCGAGTGGGCGGTGATCGAGGCGCTGATCGGGGACCTGACGCCCGCCGCCGACGTGCTGCTCGGTCCGGGGGACGACGCGGCGGTGCTGGCCGTCGACGGGCCCGTGGTCACCTCCGTCGACGTGCTGGTGGAGAACGTGCACTTCAAGCTCGGCTGGTCCGACCCCGGCGACATCGCCCGCAAGGCCATCGCGGTCAACGTGGCCGACCTCGAGGCGATGGGAGCCCGGGCCACCGGCATCGTGGTCGGCTTCTCCGCACCGCCCCAGCTGCAGCTGCGCTGGGTGCGCGAGTTCGGCGCCGGTCTGCGCCAGGAATGCGCGGCGGCCGGCGTCAGCCTGCTGGGCGGCGACGTCACCCGCTCCCGCGACATTACCGTCAGCGTCACCGTGCTCGGCGGGCTCGACGGCCGTCCGCCCGTCCGCCGCAGCGGTGCCCGTCCCGGCGACGTGGTCGCGCTCTGCGGCCGGACGGGCTGGGCGGCGGCCGGGCTGGCCGTGCTGCAGCGCGGGTTCCGCTCGCCGCGGGCCGTCGTCGCGGCCCAGAGGGTGCCGGAGGTGCCCTACGGTGCCGGAGCGCGCGCGGCCCTGGCCGGCGCCACCGCGATGATCGACGTCTCGGACGGACTGGTCGGCGACCTGGGTCATCTGGCGTCCGCGTCCGCGGTGGTGGTCGACCTGCACCGGGGGGCCTTCGAGGTGCCCGAACCGCTGCAGGCCGTCGCCGCGGCGACCGGCGCGGACCCGTACGCGCTGCTGCTGACCGGGGGAGAGGACCACGCACTCGCCGCGACCTTCCCCGGCGCGGCCGCCGTGCCTGCGGGCTGGCGGGTGGTCGCCACGGTGTCCGCGCCGACCGTCGAGCAGCCGGCGGGCGTGATGGTGGACGGTGCGCCCTGGACCGGCGGCGGGGGCTTCGACCACTTCGGCCCCCGCTCCTGACCCGGCGGGTTGAGCCGGGTCGGGTCGCTCCGATCGCGTAGCCTGCCCGCATGGCGACCCGCGCGTCTTCCCCACCGCGGCCTCGTAGCACTTCGGCGACTTCCGGGTCGTCTGCGAAGCCGCGGTCGTCCGGAAGCACCTCCACCCGATCCTCGACGTCCGCGCGCGCGCCGCAGCCCCGGTCGGGAGGTTCCCGGACCCGCAGCTCGACGCCGGCCACCCGGCGCCCGCCGGCCCGGAACGGCTCCTCGGCGTCCTCGCGCCGGCGCCCTCCCCGGCCCTCGGCGCTACGCCGGCTGGCTCGCGGTCTCGGTCGGATGTGGCTGGGGCTGGCCCACCTCATCGGCGCGGGCGCCCGCAGGATCGGGTCCGGCGCGCGTGACATCGACCCGGCCCTGCGTCGCGACGGGGTCGGGCTGTTCCTCATCGGCGCCGCCATCGTGGTGGCCGCCGAGTTCTGGTGGGGCATCCCGGGTCGGGTCGGGCACGTCATCCACGTCGGCGTCGCCGGTGTGATCGGGACGCTCGCCTACGCCGCCCCGCTGCTGCTGCTGCTGATGGCGGTCCGCACCCTGCGGCACCCCGACCGCAACGGCCCGGGCGGTCGACAGGCGGTCGGCTGGACCGCGGTCCTCTTCGGCTTCCTCGGCCTGGTCAACATCGCCCACGGGCTGCCGCGCACCAACGCACCGGACCGGCTGCGCGAGGCCGGCGGCATCCTCGGCTACCTCTCCTCGAGCATGCTCAGTGACCTGCTGACCGTCTACGTCGCTGTGCCGCTGCTCGTGCTGCTCACCCTCTTCGGCGTCCTCGTGGTCGTCGGCATCCCGCTGCACGAGATCCCCGAACGGGGCCGCGCCCTGCTCGACCGCGTCCGGCGCTCGCCCTCCGACGAGGACGGGGCTCCCGGCGAGAGCCTGGAGTTCGGCGTCGACCAGGCCTACGACACTCCCGTGGTGGCCGAGCCGAAGCCCCGGCGACGGGGTGCGTCCGCGATCGAGGCGGGCGCGACCCCAGCCGTCCCGGACGCCGCTGACGACATGGACGACGACGACGAGCCGACCCGGTCCGTCCCCAGGCCCGTCACGGCGGGGCTGCCGGCCGGGGTCACCGTGCACGGTCTCGACGACGCCGAGGCCGAGCTCGAGGCGCCGCCGCACACGCCGCCCCCGCCGCGGGTCGAACAGCTGCAGCTCTCCGGCGACGTCCAGTACCTGCTGCCCGATGCCGCTGCGCTCAAGCCCGGCAGCGTGCACAAGGCCCGGACCGAGGCCTCCGACGCGGTGGTCCACCGGCTGACCGAGGTGCTCGAGCAGTTCGAGATCGACGCCCGGGTCACCGGCTACAGCCGCGGCCCGACGGTCACCCGCTACGAGGTCGAGCTGGGCCCGGCGGTGAAGGTCGAGAAGGTGACGGCCCTCAGCAAGAACATCGCCTACGCGGTGGCCAGCGCCGACGTGCGGATCCTGTCCCCGATCCCGGGCAAGTCCGCGATCGGGATCGAGATCCCCAACCTCGACAAGGAGGTCGTCTCCCTCGGCGACGTGCTGCGCTCCGGCTCGGCCCGCAACGACCACCACCCGATGACGGTCGGCCTGGGCAAGGACGTCGAAGGCGGGTTCGTGGTGGCCAACCTGGCCAAGACCCCGCACCTGCTGGTGGCCGGGGCCACCGGCTCGGGCAAGTCCAGCTTCGTCAACTCCATGATCACCTCGGTCCTGATGCGAGCCACCCCGGACGAGGTCCGGATGCTGATGGTCGACCCGAAGCGGGTCGAGCTGACGGCGTACGAGGGCGTCCCGCACCTGGTCACGCCGATCATCACCAGCGCCAAGAAGGCCGCGGAGGCCCTGCAGTGGGTCGTCCGCGAGATGGACATGCGCTACGACGACCTGGCCGCTTTCGGGTTCCGCCACATCGACGACTTCAACAAGGCGGTCCGGGCGGGTTCGGTCAAGCCCCTGCCGGAGTCCGAGCGCGAGCTCACGCCCTACCCGTACCTGCTGGTCATCGTGGACGAGCTGGCCGACCTGATGATGGTCGCGCCGCGAGACGTGGAGGACTCGATCGTCCGGATCACCCAGCTGGCCCGCGCCGCGGGGATCCACCTGGTGCTGGCGACGCAGCGACCGAGCACCGACGTGGTCACCGGCCTGATCAAGGCCAACGTGCCCAGCCGGCTGGCGTTCGCGACCTCCTCGATGACCGACTCCCGGGTCATCCTCGACCAGCCCGGCGCGGAGAAGCTCGTGGGCCAGGGCGACGGGCTGTTCCTGCCGATGGGCTCGAGCAAGCCGATCCGCATCCAGGGTGCCTGGGTGACCGAGAACGAGGTGCGCCAGGTCGTCGCGCACGTCACCGCGCAGCTCAAGCCGACCTACCGCCCCGACGTCGCCGCGGCCCCGGAGGCCTCGACGAAGGTGGCCGAGGACATCGGCGACGACCTCGACCTGGTGGTCCAGGCCGCCGAGCTGATCGTGAACCTGCAGCTGGGCTCCACCTCGATGCTGCAGCGCAAGCTTCGGGTCGGCTTCGCGAAGGCCGGCCGCCTGATGGACATCCTGGAGACCCGGGGTGTCGTCGGCCCGTCCGAGGGGTCCAAGCCTCGCGAGGTACTGGTCAAGCCGGACGAGCTCGACGTCGTGCTGGACAACCTGCGCCTGGGCTGACCCCTCAGCCGCCCGCGGTGTCGCCGTCCGTCACCAGCAGGGTCGTGAAGGTGCCCGGTCCGGGATTGTCGGCCCACCGGCGGGAAGCGTCGGCCAGGACCCGCAGCAGCACCTCACGCTGCTCGGGACTGTCCCGCAGCAGCCGATCGGCCCGGTGGACGACCAGCAGGCAGGCCGGCCGGTCCAGCCAGCTGAGGTCGTTGAGGGCGTCG
Organism: uncultured Friedmanniella sp.; assembly: GCF_964244285.1. NCBI lineage: Bacteria > Bacillati > Actinomycetota > Actinomycetes > Propionibacteriales > Nocardioidaceae > Friedmanniella > uncultured Friedmanniella sp. Next base: position 52,748 of record NZ_CAXTHT010000013.1, on the reverse strand, counting down.
TAGAGGGCGTCCCAGTTCCGGCCGAACCAGGACGGTAGCGACCACGCGGTCGCTGCCTCGTCAAAGAAGGCGGAACGGTCGGCCGCACGCTCGCCTCGCAGCTCCAGGACCGTCCCCTCCGGGTGCTCCGCACGCCAGAGGGCAAGGGCCTCGCCGAGCTGATCGGGCTCCAGCCAGGTCAGCCCGTCGGCCCCCGGCTCCTCACCAGCCACCGAGCTGCCCCACCTCGGTGATCCGGACCACGGCGGTGCCCTCGGCGTCGCTGGCGGCGAGGTCGACCTCGGCGCTGATCCCCCAGTCGTGGTCGCTGGCGGGGTCGTCCAGGATCTGCCGGACCAGCCAGCGCCCCGGCTCCTCGGTGACCAGCAGCAGCGCCGGTCCGCGGGCGCCGGCGCCGGTCTGGATGGCGCCGTGCTCGGCGAAGTAGGGCTCGAAGGTCACGGCCCACTCGTCGGCGGAGAGGAACTCCCCGTCCAGCTCGCCGAGGTCCCACCAGCGGCGCCGGGCGGCCAGCTCGACCCGGCGGAAGAGGGCGTTGCGGACCAGCACCCGGAAGGCCCGACGGTTCGCCGTGACCGGCGGCGTCCGGTCCTCGAGCCCGCCGGGTGCGACGGGGCTCACCTCGGCCCCCGGGTTGCGCAGCTGCTCCCACTCCTCGAGCAGGCTGGAGTCGACCTGCCGGACCAGCTCGCCCAGCCAGGAGATCAGGTCGGTCACGGCCTCGGTCCGGGCCTCCTCGGGCACGGTCTGGCGCAGCGCGCGGTAGGCGTCGGCCAGGTAGCGCAGCACGATCCCCTCGGCCCGCGCGAGGCCGTAGAAGCTGACGTACTCGGTGAACGTCATCGCCCGCTCGGCGAGGTCACGGGCCACCGACTTCGGCGACGGCGTGCTGTCCAGCACCCACGGGTGGGTCTGGCCGTAGGACTCGTACGCGACCCCGAGCAGCTCGGCCAGCGGCCGGGGGTAGGTGATGTCCTCGAGCAGCACCATCCGCTCCTCGTACTCGAGCCCGTCGGTCTTCATCTCGGCAACGGCCTCCCCGCGGGCCTTGGACCGTTGGGCGCTGAGGATGGGCCGCGGGTCGTCGAGCGTGGCCTCCAGCACGGAGAGGACGTCGAGGGCGTAGTCGTCGGAGTCACGGTCCAGCAGCTCCAGGCAGGCCAGGGCGAAGGGGGAGAGCGGCTGGTTCAGCGCGAACTCCGGCTGTAGGTCGACGGTCAGCCGCGCGGTCCGTCCAAGCGGGTCGGGCTGCGGGAGCTGCTCGACGATGCCGGATTCCAGCAGTCCACGGTAGATCGAGAGCGTCCGGTGGATGTGGCCCCGACGGCGTCCGGCGGGCTCGTCGTTCTCGGTCAGCAGGTGCCGCATCGCCGGCCAGCAGTCCCCGGGGCGGTTGACCACGTTGAGCAGCATCGCGTGGCTGACCGTGAACGAGGACTCCAGGGGCTCCGGCTCGGCCTCGACCAGTCGCTCGAACGTCGGCAGGCCGTACCCGACGGTGCCCTCCGGCGGCTTCTTGCGGACGACCTTCCGGCGCTTCTTCGGGTCGTCGCCGGCCTTGGCGAGCGCCTTCTCGTTGGCGACCACGTGATCGGGCGCCTGGACGACGACGGTGCCCGAGGCGTCGTAGCCGGCCCGTCCCGCCCGGCCGCCGATCTGGTGGAACTCGCGCGCGGTCAGCAGCCGTGGCTTGACCCCGTCGTACTTGCTCAGCGAGGTGAGCAGCACCGTCCGGATCGGCACGTTGATGCCGACGCCGAGCGTGTCGGTGCCGCAGATGATCTTGAGCAGCCCGGCCTGGGCCAGCAGCTCGACCAGCCGGCGGTACTTGGGCAGCATCCCGGCGTGGTGGACGCCGATGCCGTTGCGGACCAGCCGGGAGAGCACCTTGCCGAACCCGGCGGTGAAGCGGAAGCCACCGATCAGGTCCGCGATCTGGTCCTTCTCCTCCCGCGTCGTCACCCGCAGGCTGTTCAGCGCCTGCGCCTGCTCGATCGCGGCCGCGCGGCTGAAGTGGACGACGTAGATCGGTGCCTGGTGGGTCGCCAGCCGCTCCTCGATGGTCTCCAGCAGGGTGCTGGTGACGTACTCGTGCTGCAGCGGCACCGGTCGCGTCGTCGAGGTGACGGCGGCGGTCGGCCGTCCCGTGCGGCGGGTCAGGTCGTCGACGAAGCGCGTGACGTCGCCGAGGGTGGCCGACATCAGCAGGAACTGGGCGTGCGGGAGCTCCAGCATCGGCACCTGCCAGGCCCAGCCGCGCTCGGGGTCGGCGTAGTAGTGGAACTCATCCATCACCACCATGGCGACGTCGCTGGCCGCGCCCTCGCGGAGCGCGAGGTTGGCGAGGATCTCGGCGGTGCAGCAGATGATCGGGGCACCCGCGTTCACCGTGGCGTCGCCGGTCATCATGCCCACCTGGTCGACCCCGAACACTTCGACGGCGGCGAAGAACTTCTCCGAGACCAGCGCCTTGATCGGCGCGGTGTAGAAGGTGCGACGGGGTCTCCCGTCCCCCGACCCGGCCGCCAGGGTGGCGAACTGGGCGGCGGTGGCCACCAGGCTCTTGCCCGAGCCGGTCGGGGTGGACAGGATCACGTTCGAGCCGGAGACCAGCTCGATCACGGCCTCGCTCTGCGCGGGGTAGAGCTCCCAGCCCCGGTCGGCGGCCCAGCCGGAGAAGGCCTCGAAGACCGCGTCGGGTCCGGGATCGGCGGGGACGAGGTCGGTGAGCAGCGGCATGACCCCCTGATCGTCCCATCCCGGAGTCGGTGGGCGCGCTCGGCCGGGTCAGCGCGGGAACGCGGCCTGGGCGTCGAACCAGGTGCCGGGCTGGTCGAGGTCGGGCGCCAGTTGCACAGCTCGCGCCGTCTGCAGGACGCGGGCGGTACGCCGGATCTTCTCCGCACCGCTGAGGGAGGCCTCCGGGTTGTTGATGGCGGCGCAGACGGTCCGGGAGCCGACGGGCCAGCAGACCGCCGTCTCGTCCACGTCGTCACTCATCCGGCCGGCGGTGCCATTGATGTCGACCCGCCGCCCGGAGACGGCCCCGGCGTCGGTCATGGCCACCAGCCCGACGAAGACGGCGTCGGGGGACTCCTCGGTCGCGCCCCGCGGGGTCACCAGGATGCCGATGGTGCCGGAGTAGTCGAGGTAGCTCTGCACCTGGTCCTGCTCGGGCAGCCGGTTCAGGTCGAAGGGCACCCGCACCGGGGTGCGGGCGAACTGCACCTGGCCGGCCAGGTCCAGCAGCACCCGGTCACCCGGCGAGTCGTCGCACTGGGCCAGCGCCGAGGTCCGCGGCCCGACGGACCACCAGAGCCCCGCGTCGGTGTCGTCGGTGGCCGCCACGAAACGGGCCGGTCCCTCACCGAGCGTCGCCTTGCGGCCCGCCGGGACGGGGATGCGCCCCGACGCGGTGGTCACGGTGACCGAGCAGGTGGCCTCCGGCTTGGCCGCCTCCGTCACGGCCAGCAGCTCCTGGCCGGCGGACAGCTGGAGGCCCTGGAAGCTGAACGGGCCCTGCGCCGCCAGCTGCACGGTCGAGATCCACTCCCCGTACGGGCGGGCGTACGGCTGGGCGCGCCAGAGTCCCGGCAGCACGGTCGCGGCTGCCACCAGTGCGGACGCGGCCATGCTCGCCAGCACGAGGCGGGAGCGAGTCCGTCGCCTCCGCGCGGTGAAGCGACGCTCGGCCTCGCGGACCGCCCCGGCGGCGGGAGGGTGAGCCCGCCACAGCGCCTGCTCGACCTCGTACGGCTCGGCCTCGGCCGTCGTCGCCGCCTGCTCCAGCGCCCGGGCCACGGCTGCGGGTGAGCGGTCGGTGACCCGGGCCAGCTCGGCCAGGGTCACGTGCTCGGCGTGTCGGAGCACCAGCAGCGTGCGCCCCAACGGGTCGAGCCGGGCCAGCCGGGTCTCGGTGTCGGGTCGGTGGTCAGGGCCGCGTGGCTGGTCGGGGTCGGTCTGCTGGTCGGGGCCGGTCTGCTGGTCGGGGTCAGGCGGTGCAGCGGAGCCCGAGGTCGAGGAGCGCCGGCGTCGCAGGACGCGCTGCACGAGCAGGGCGCGGCGGTCCTCGAGACCGTCGTCGTCGGGCCGAGCCGGCCGGCGGGCGAGGACGGCGACCTCGCCCAGGAGCTCGGCGGCGTGGCGGTCATCCCCGGTGAGGACGCGGGCCAGCCGTCCCAGCGCCTCGTCCGGCTCCTCGGGCACCCACCCCACCTCCGCCGTCATCGTAGGCGGCCGTCCCACTCGCCCCCCAGGTCGCGGGACGTGTTGACCCCGGGTCGGCGGGCGGCCGTCGAGGCGGGAGGGTCCACCCTCCTGACCTCGTGAGGCCCCGCCCGGATCGGTCATACTGGGTCCCGTCATGCCTGCCTCTGCCGCGCCCACCACGCCCCTTCGTCGGTCTGCGGCCGGTGTCCCGCTCGCCGTGCACCTGGTGACCCTGGGGTGTGCCCGCAACGAGGTCGACTCCGAGGAGCTGGCGGCCCGGCTCGAGGACGGCGGCTTCCGGCTGGTGGCCGACGCCGAGGCCGCGGATGCGGTGATGGTCAACACCTGCGGTTTCGTGGAGGCGGCCAAGAAGGACTCCGTCGACACGCTCCTCGCGGCGGCTGACCTCAAGGAGGGCGGCCGGCCCCAGGCCGTCGTCGCGGTCGGCTGTCTGGCCGAGCGCTACGGCGCCGACCTGGCCGAGTCGTTGCCCGAGACCGACGCGGTGCTCAGCTTCGACGACTACGCCGACGTCGCGGACCGGCTGCAGTCCATCCTCAACGGGCACGTCCACACCCCGCACGTCCCGCGCGACCGGCGCAAGCTGCTGCCCGTCTCACCGACCGCCCGTCGGGCCGCGGTGGCCGGTCACGCGGTGCCGGGCCACGGGTCGGTCCGGCAGTCCTCTGACCTCGAGCTGCCGGCCGGCGTCGCACCCGCCAGCGGCCCCCGGACCCTGCGGCGCCGCCTGGACGGCGGCGCGACCGCGCCGCTGAAGATCGCCTCGGGCTGCGACCGGCGCTGCACCTTCTGCGCCATCCCGGCCTTCCGCGGCGCGTACGTGTCCCGGACCCCGGAGGAGGTGCTCGCCGAGGCCCGTTGGCTGGCCGACCAGGGCGTCCGTGAGCTGTTCCTGGTGAGTGAGAACACCTCCTCCTACGGCAAGGACCTCGGCGACCTCCGGGCGCTCGAGACGCTGCTGCCCCAGCTGTCGGCCATCGACGGGCTGGAGTGGATCCGCGTCTCCTACCTGCAGCCGGCCGAGGTGCGGCCCGGGCTCGTCGAGGCCATGACCGGCACCGACAAGGTGGTCCCGTACTTCGACCTGTCCTTCCAGCACGCGGCTCCCGCGGTCCTGCGGCGGATGCGGCGGTTCGGGGACCCCGACTCCTTCCTGGCCCTGATCGCCTCGATCCGGGCGTTGGCGCCCACGGCCGGCATCCGGAGCAACGTGATCGCCGGCTTCCCGGGCGAGACCGACGCCGACGTGGCTGTGGTCGCGGACTTCCTGACCGAGGCCGGGCTGGACGCCGTCGGCGTCTTCGGCTACTCCGACGAGGACGGCACCGAGGCCGCCGGTCTGGATGCTCAACTCTTGGAGGAGGTTGTCGAGGAGCGGCGGGTCATGCTCACCGACCTGGTCGACGAGCTGGTGACCCAGCGGGCCGAGCAGCGGATCGGTGAGACCGTCCGGGTGCTGGTCGAGGAGGTGGGGAGCGACGGCGTCGTGGGCCGGGCCGCCCACCAGGGCCCCGATGTGGACGGCTCGGTCCGGGTCGAGGGCGACGTGGCCGACCTGGCTGTCGGCGATCTGATCACCGCGGCCGTCGTGGCCAGCGAGGGCGCTGACCTGGTCGCGGCGTACCGGACGGGCGACGGCCGCAGGCCTGCGCCCGGCCAGGCGTCCCGTGGCTGAGACGGCCGGGCCTGAGGTCAGGCCGGAGAGCAGCTCCTGGAACGTCCCCAACGCCCTCACCGCCCTGCGGATCGTCCTGGTCCCTGTCTTCGCCTGGATGCTGCTGGCTCACCCCGACGCGTCCGGCTGGCGGGTGGCCACCGCGGCTGTCTTCCTGGGCGCGATCCTGACCGACTCCCTCGACGGCCACCTCGCCCGCAAGTACCACCTGGTCACCCGGTTCGGGAAGCTCGCCGACCCGATCGCCGACAAGGCGCTGACCGGGATGGCCTTCATCGGGCTGTCGGTCATCGGCGAGCTGTGGTGGTGGGTGACCGTCGTCATCCTGGTCCGCGAGTGGGGGATCACGGCGATGCGGTTCGTCGTGCTGCGGTACGGCGTGATGGCCGCGGGCCGGGGCGGCAAGGTCAAGACCGTCCTGCAGGCGGTGGCGCTGATCCTCTACCTGCTGCCCCTGCCGGGTTGGGCACACCTCGTCGCGCAGGTCGTGATGGCCGCGGCCTTCGTGGTCACCGTCGTCACCGGCCTGGACTACGTCCGCGACGCCGTCCGGTTGCGGCGGAGCGCCCGAACGACGTGAGCGCGGCGGCTGCGGTCCTCGCCGCGCTGCGCGAGCGGTCGGAGACGCTGGCGACCGCCGAGTCGCTGACCGGCGGCCTGATCGGTGAGCTGCTGACCGGCGTCCCCGGGGCCTCCGCCGCCTACGTCGGCGGTGTGATCAGCTACGCGACGCGGCTGAAGGCGACCCTCGCCGATGTGGACCCCGCGACCCTGGCCGAGCTGGGACCGGTGGCGGCCCGGACGGCCGCCGAGATGGCGGCGGGAGTCGCCGGCCGCTGCGGCGCTGACTGGGGCCTCGCGGTCACGGGGGTGGCGGGGCCCCAACCGCAGGACGGGCATCCCGTCGGCCAGGTCTTCGTGGCCGTCGCGCACCCCGCCTCGGGACCGCCGCAGGTCCGGGAGCTGCGGCTGGTCGGCACCCGCAGTGAGATCCGGGCCCAGACGGCGGAGGCGGCGCTGGCGCTTCTGGCCGAGGCACTGGGAATGCCGGACCCGACGGCCGGCGTTTGAGGTCGTGGGTACGGACCTCGACGACCAGACTGAGCGTGGTCGGCTCTGGGTCTGTCGGACCGGGTGGGTAGAATTCGGCCATGGATGAGGAGAACTGATGAAACCGGTGCTGGTGCGGGAGCTCATCGGCGAGTCCCTGCGCGAGGAGCGGGTTGCTCAAGCACGGACGCTACGTGAGGTCTCGAAGGCTGCACGGGTCTCCCTCGGCTACCTCTCCGAGGTCGAGCGCGGCCAGAAGGAAGCCTCCAGCGAGCTGCTCGCCTCGATCTGCGGGGCTCTGGAGCTGCCCCTGTCGGTGGTCCTGAGCGTGGTCAGCGAGAAGATGGCCATGTACGAGCGCGTCACCACCCTCCCCGTCCGCGCCATCGCCCCCCAGGCCGCCGCGGCCTGATCCCGGCTCGAGGCCTCATCGTTCGTGTCGGTTTCCGTTTTCTGACGTCCACTTCACAGCCCCTCGCGCAGATCAGGCCTGCGCGGAGGGCTGCGAGGTGACCCGTAGGCGTGTGAAGTGACGGGCGGCCCTCAGGCCGGAGAGTAGGGCCGGCGGGTCCAGCAAGGCTGCCGGGATCGCCGGGATCGCCGGGAACGCAGGAGTCGAAGCCGTCGCAGCGGTCGCGGGGTCTGGCTTCAGGGGCTCGGGCGCAGCCGAAGGCCTTGCGGGGTCATCCGGAAGCCGGCCTGCTGCAGGGCGTCGCTCACCAGGGGAGAGCCGAAGACGTGGCCACCGTCAGCCTTCTCGACACTCAGCTTGCCCAACAACCCCCGCTGGACCGAGCTGGCCAGCGCGGTCGCCGCCGGCGCCAGTAGCCGTGGGTCCTCGGCGAAGGACAGCAGCGTCTTGCCGCCTCTCTCCACGTAGAACACCAGCCCACCGTCCACCAGCACCACCAGGGCTCCGGCCTTGCGACCCGGTCGGTGACCTTCCCGTTCGGGCCAGGGAAGCGCGGCACCGTACGGGTTGGCGGCGTCACAGGCGGCCAGCACGAGCGCCTGCGGTGCCTCGGGCTCGCGGGAGTGGCTGCGCAACCGGTCGACCGCACCGCTCAGCGCGAACTGCGCTGCTCCGAGGCCCTCGATGAAGTACCCGCGTCGGCACTGCCCGGTCTCCTCGAGCGCGCTCAGGGCCCGGTAGGCGGCACCGAACCCGCCCTCGCCGTTCTCGGTCATCACGCTGCCGCGGCTGACCACGCCGTACCGGTCGAGCTGGGCGAAGACGTCGGCGGCCAGCCGGTCGGCCGGAGTGGTGCCGCTGCGCGCGACGAGAGACCAGCGACCCGCCGTGGTCGGTGAGGCGATCCGAGGGGAGCGGCCGGGGCGACCCAGACCGCCGCCGGCCAGCCGGGCCCGGTGCGTACGGGCGGTGGGACGGGTGGGGGCCTTGCGGTGCGCCCCACCCGCCAGCGCACGCAGCGGGGCGAATGTGTCCCCGGTGATCATGCCGGACCAGACCAGGTCCCAGAGCGCGCCGACCCACTCGCCCCGGTCGCCGAAGGAGTCCCGGGGCAGCAGGGAGTCGAAGAAGTACGCGCCACCGCCGGCCAGCGCCTCCAGCATCTCGCCGGCGTGCGCGTGCGCCGGCGCGGACCGGACAGCGTGCGGCTCCGCTCCGGCCACGTACCAACGCACCCAGCCGTCGCTCTCCCCGATCCCGCCGTCGCCGACCCAGAACACCTCGCCGCTGGCGGTCAGCTCGTCCAGCATCGCCGGGCGGTAGTCCGCAACCCGGGCGGGCAGGACCACCGACTCGACGGCGCTGGCGGGCATCGCGTAGCCCGAGAGCTGCTCCAGCGCGCCCAGGACGGCGTCGGTGCCGTAGCTGGACGACCCGACGCCCTGCCACTCGGTCAGGAAGCGGGCGTACGCCACCTGCTCGACCGGTTCGACCTCTCGTCGCAGCAGGGCCAGGGTCCGCCGCTTGACCAGTGCCAGCACGCGGCTGTGGCAGTACTGCCGTCGGTCCTGCCCGGCCTCGCCCTCCATCTCGACGAAGGAGCCGGCGACGACGGTGCCCGTTGCGACGAGGGAGTCGCAGGCCTGGTCGACGACCGAGCGGCCCAGCCCGTAGCGGGTGGCGACGGTGCCCGCCACGAAGGGTCCGTGCGTCCGGGCCCAACGCAGCACCAGATCCTCGATGGGGTGTGCGGAGGTCTCGGTGAAGCTCGCCGCCACCCCGGGCGGCACGGGGATGCCGAGCCCGTCGCGCAGCCGCGGCACGTCCTCGGCCACCGCGACCATCGCCACCCCGGCGATCCGGACCTCCACGACCCGCCGGTCCAGCAGCAGCTGCTCGAGGGCGACCTCGGGGTCGAAGTCCGGTGCCGAGCGCAGCCGCAGCTCACCCCGGCTGAACGGACCGGCAGTCCGCACCAGGTCGTAGAGGTGCTCGGCGGTCGTCGCCTGACGCTCGGCGGTCAGCCACTGCAGGTCGGCCTCGCTGCTGGCGATCACCCCGCCGTCCAGCAGCTCCTTCAGGCCGTCCTTGCCCAACAGCTCGGCCAGCAGGGTCGCGTCCAGGGAGAGGGCGGCCGCGCGCTTCTCGGCCAGCGGCACGTCCCCCTCGTAGACGAAGGCTCCGACGTAGCCGAAGAGGAGGGACTTGGCGAAGGGTGACGGCTCGGTCGTCTCGACCTCGACCAGCCGGATGGACCGGCTGGCGATCTGCCGCTGCACCTCGAGCAGGCCGTCCAGGTCGAAGACGTCGGTGAGGCACTCGCGCATCGTCTCGAGCACGATCGGGAAATCGGGGTACCGCGCAGCGACGGTGAGCAGCTGGGCTGCCCGCATCCGCTGCTGCCACAGGGGCGAGCGAGACTTCGGGTCGCGGCGGGGCAGCAGCAGCGCCCGGGCGGCGCACTCGCGGAAGCGGGCGGCGAACAGCGCGGACCCGCCGACCTCCTCGGTGACCACTGATTCGACCAGCTCGGGGTCGCAGATGATCAGGTCGGCCGTCGGGGGCTCGGACTCGGTGTCCGGGATCCGCAGCACCATGCCGTCGTTGGTGGCGGTGGCCTGGACCTCCAGCCCGTAGCGCTGGCGTGCGGCCGCCTCGACCGCGAGCGCCCACGGCGTCAGCACGCCGGTACCCAGCGCGGAGTGGACGCAGACGCGCCAGTCGCCCAGCTCGTCGCGGAACCGTTCGAAGACGATGGTCTGGTCCGTCGGCAGCGCCCCCGTGGCGGCGGACTGCTCGGTCAGATAGGTGACCAGGTTGCGGGCGGCGTACTCGTCCAGCCCGCTCTCGCGCAGTCGCGCGGTGGCTTTCGGCGCCGGCATGGTGCCCACCTCGCGGACGAACCCGCCGAACGCCCGGCCCAGCTCCAGCGGCCGACCCGGGGAGTCACCCTTCCAGAACGGGAGGCGTCCCGGGACGCCCGGGGCCGGGGACACCAGGACCTGGTCGTGGGTGATCTGCTCGACCCGCCAGCTGGTCGTGCCCAGGGTGAAGACGTCACCGACCCGCGTCTCGTAGACCATCTCCTCGTCGAGCTCGCCCACCCGGCGGCCGGGGGAGTGTCGACCGGACGCGTTTCCCTCGCCCACGATGAAGACGCCGAACAGGCCACGATCAGGGATCGTTCCGCCGGAGGTGACCGCCAGCCGCTGGGCCCCCGGCCGCGCGGTGAGCAGGCCGGTGTCGCGCTGCCAGACCAGTCGCGGCCGCAGCTCGGCGAAGTCCTCCGACGGGTAGCGCCCGCTGAGCATGTCGAGCACCGCCTCGAACGCGCTGTAGGGCAGGTCGCGGTAGCTGCCGGCCCGGCGGACCAGGGCGTACAGCTCGTCGACCTTCGTCTCCTGCCCCGAGACGATGGCGACGATCTGTTGCGCGAGCACGTCGAGGGGATTCCGGAGCTCGGCGACCTCCTCGATCGCGCCGACCCGCATTCGCTCGACGACCACCGAGGACTCGATCAGGTCGCCACGGTGGTTCGGGAAGAAGACGCCACGGGAGGTGGCCCCGACCTGGTGCCCCGCGCGGCCCACCCGCTGCAGGCCGCTGGCCACCGACGGCGGCGCCTCGACCTGGACGACGACGTCGACCGCGCCCATGTCGATTCCCAGCTCGAGGGAGGACGTGGCGACCACGCACGGGAGCAGGCCCGACTTGAGGTCGGACTCGATCTGGGCCCGCTGCTCCTTGCTGACCGAACCGTGGTGGGCGCGGGCGATGACCGGTCCCGAGCTGCCGTCGCGGCCGGACGAGGCGCCGGACTGGGCCATCACCTGGGCCGGCGGTCCGGGGTTCGCGGCTCGAGGGGCCGGTGAGCCGTCCTCCGAGGTCTCCCCCTGCCGCTCGGCGTACAGCTCGTTCAGGTGCGAGGTCAACCGCTCGCCCAGCCGGCGTGAGTTGACGAAGCAGATGGTGGAGCGGTGGCTGGTGATCAGGTCGAGGATCTTGTTCTCCACGTGCGGCCAGATCGACGGCGCCCGCGTCGGCGCCCGCTCGTCCTCCAACGTGGCGGTGGGACTCGAGGCCGAGGCGCCCAGATCGCTCATGTCCTCCACGGGCACCACGATCTGCAGGTCCCAGGACTTTTCCGCGGGCGGCGCGACGACGCGGACCGGGTGCGGCCCGCCGAGGTAGGTCGCGACCCGTTCCGGCGGCCGGACGGTCGCGGACAGCCCGATCCGCTGCAGGGGCCGGTGCGGCGTCTCGACGGTGCTGGACTGCTCGGAGGCGGACTCCGCCGTGAGCGTCTCCAACCGCTCCAGCGACAGCGCCAGGTGGGCACCCCGCTTGGTGCCGGCCAGCGCGTGCACCTCGTCCACGATGACCGTGCGGACCGAGCGCAGCACGTCGCGGGCGCTGGAGGTGAGCATCAGGAACAACGACTCGGGGGTGGTGATCAAGATGTCCGGCGGACGGGTGGCGATCGCCCGGCGCTCCGTCGGGCTGGTGTCACCGGAGCGGACGCCGACCGTGACGTTCGGCGGTGTCTGGTCCAGCCGGAGGGCCGTCTGGGTGATCCCGGCCAGCGGCGCCCGCAGGTTGCGCTCGACGTCGACCGCCAGGGCCTTGAGGGGTGAGACGTAGAGGACGCGGCACCGCTCCTTCGGCGGGGGCGGGTCGGAGCGGGTCAGGTCGTCCAGTGCCCACAGGAAGGCGGCCAGCGTCTTGCCGGAGCCCGTGGGTGCGATGACGAGCGCGTTGTCGCCGGCCGCCACCGCCTGCCATGCTCCGGCCTGGGCTGCGGTGGGGCGCGCGAAGACCTCCCGGAACCACGTCGCGGTGGCGGGGGAGAAGACATCGAGCACGTCCTTCGGCACGTCCCCCATACTGCCCGGCACCACTGACAGTTTCCCTCCGACGCCGGGTAGGCTGCCCGGCGCCCGGGCCGGTGGGAGCCGGACGGGATCGCGATGGGACCGACGAGGACGGGTGGGCGTGAAGGAGACCGAGCTGTGGCAGCGGCTGCAGCAGCACCTGGGTGCGGGGTACTACCGCGTCTGGGCGGCCGAGTACAGCCTGGCTGACCTGCAGAACCGCACGGTGGCCCAGGCGGTCGCCGATGGGGTGCCGGCCAAGACGGTCTGGCGTGCGGTCTGGTCCGCTCTGGACCTGCCGCCGCGCGAACGCTGACCCCTACCTCGCTGAGAGGGACCTGTGCGGCTCGGCAGCCACTGCTGTGGATCGGCCGCCGTGGAGGGCACCGAGGAACCTCGGCCGTTCGTTCTCCCGGTGTGAGTCTCACCGGACCGGCGTTGGTCGTCCTGCTGCTCGCTGCTGCGGTGGCGCTGCCCCTCGTTCTGGTGCTGGTGTGGCGACGGCGGAGCGGGGTGCTCACCGGGGCGCTGCGGTGGCTGGTGATCCTGCTCTGCCAGGTGCTGGCCGTCGCCGGCGCGGTCGCTGCCGCCAACGACAGCTTCGGCTTCTACAACAGCTGGGATGACCTGCTGGGCCGCACCGCCAAGGGTGGGCAGGCACCGACCGCGAACCAGCTGGTGCCGGCCGACGGCTCTCAGGGACGGATCGTGTCGCTCCCGGTGGCCCTGGGCAGCGGGCAGGGCGGCCACGGCGAGCACGGCTCGCACGCCGGCGAGCGGTTCCGCGTCCTGGTCTGGCTGCCGCCGCAGTACGACCAGCCTCAGTTCCGCAGCCAGCGGCTACCGGTGACGATGATGTTGCCTGGCCAGCCGGGGACCCCTGCGGGGGTCTTCCGCGAGTTCAACTTCGGCGGGGCCGCCACCGCGGCTATCGCAGCCGGACAGGTCAAGCCGTTCGTGGCCGTCATCCCGCCGATCATGATCGACCCGCCGCGCGACACCGAGTGCACCGACGTCCAGGGTGGACCGCAGGCGGAGAGCTGGCTCGACAGGGACGTCCGCGACGCTGTGGTGCGGCACTTCCGGGTGAGCACCTCGGCGCACCAGTGGGCGGTCATGGGCTGGAGCACCGGCGGCTTCTGCGCCGCCAAGCTGGTGCTGCGTGACGCTGACCATTTCGGGGCCGCGGTCGGACTCGGCGGCTACTACGACAGCGAGACCGACCCCACCACCGGCAAGCTGTTCGGCGACAGCCTGTGGCGACGGGAGGAGAACTCACCGCTCTGGCTCATCCGGCACGCCACCGGCACCACGCGCCTGCTGATCGTCTCGAGCCAGCAGGATCGGGATTCCTGGGCGGGCGTGCACTACGCGGACTCCGGCGCGATGGTCGCGGCCACGAGGGGAATGCCCGGGGTCGCGACGATCGTCTTGCCCGAAGGGGGTCACAACTACCACGTCTACCGCGCCACCCTGCCGCAGGTGTTCAGCTGGCTGGGGGCCAACGCCGGGCTGTGAGCCCTGCGGGGTCGGCGCGGCGTGTCGGGATGCGCGTCGAACAGGTGTTCGGTAAGTTGTCCACCGGTTCGACATGCATGTTGGTTGTCCACAGCTGCTCGTCGTCCCGCACGATTGTCAGTGCGCCTCCTTAGAGTCCCTGCACAGACCGAACGACACGAACGCCCGGACGGGTGAGGGAAGGACATGATGGCGACCAACGACCGCGAGAAGGCGCTGGAGACAGCACTCGCCCAGATCGACAAGCAGTACGGCAAGGGGTCGGTGATGCGGCTCGGCGACGAGGTCCGCGCTCCGCTCGAGGTCATCCCGACCGGATCCATCGCCTTGGACGTGGCTCTCGGCATCGGCGGTCTGCCCCGCGGCCGGGTGATCGAGATCTACGGCCCCGAGTCCAGCGGTAAGACCACGGTGGCGCTGCACGCGATCGCCAACGCCCAGGCCGCCGGCGGCATCTGCGCCTTCATCGACGCCGAGCACGCGCTCGACCCGGACTACGCGGCCAAGCTGGGGGTCGACACCGACTCGCTGCTGGTCAGCCAGCCCGACAACGGCGAGCAGGCGCTGGAGATCGCCGACATGCTGGTCCGCTCCGGCGCGATCTCGCTGATCGTCATCGACTCGGTGGCCGCGCTGACCCCGCGCGCCGAGATCGAGGGTGAGATGGGGGACAGCCACGTCGGCCTGCAGGCCCGGCTGATGAGCCAGGCGCTGCGGAAGATGACCGGCGCGCTGAGCAACTCCAACACCACGGCCATCTTCATCAACCAGCTGCGCGAGAAGATCGGAGTGATGTTCGGCTCGCCCGAGACCACCACCGGTGGCAAGGCCCTGAAGTTCTACGCCTCCATGCGGTTGGACATCCGCCGGATCGAGACGCTGAAGGACGGCCAGGAGATGGTCGGCAACCGGACGCGGGTCAAGGTGGTCAAGAACAAGGTCGCACCGCCCTTCAAGCAGGCCGAGTTCGACATTCTCTACGGTCAGGGAATCAGCCGCGAGGGCAGCCTGATCGACCTCGGCGTCGACGCGGGCATCGTCCGCAAGGCCGGGGCCTGGTTCACCTACGACACCGACCAGCTGGGTCAGGGCCGGGAGAACGCTCGCAGCTACCTGCGGGCCAACCCCGACCTGGCCGACGAGCTGGAGAAGAAGATCAAGGAGAAGCTGGGGATCGGTCCTCAGGTCGACGCGCCGGCCGGGGTCGACCCGGTGACCGGCGAGGTGGAGTTCTAGGCCTTGGCCGAGAGCGACGCACTCACGGCGGCGGCCGCCGGGTCAGAGGGCGACGACCCGGTGGCCGTCGCCCGGGAGTGGCTCGCCCGGAACGGTGCTCACGCACCCGAGCCGGAACCATCTCTGCTGGTGTCAGCGCGCTGGGAAGGTCTGAGCCGACCAGAGTCTCAACCTCAGGTCGAGGGCGAGAGCGGCAACCGAAGCCGTCGTGGTCGGGAGGGGCGTGGTGGTCGACGTGAGCGCGGCAGCCGGCGTGAGCTCGACGAGTCCGCCCCCGAGGTCGACGCCGATCCCGTGGCCGTAGCCCGGACGATCGTGCTCCGCAAGCTCGCGGCCCAGGCCCGGACGCGGCACGAGCTGGCTCGGGCACTGGCGGCCCGCCAGGTGCCGGAAGACGTGGCGCAGAGCGTCCTCGAGCGGTTCGAGGCCGTCGGACTCGTGGACGACGCCACCTTTGCTCGGGACTGGGTGGAATCGAGGCAGCAGCGGCGCCACCTGTCGAAGTCGGCCCTGCGGCGCGAGCTGCAGACCAAGGGCGTCGACCGGGACCACATCGACGCCGCGGTGAGCCACGTCGACGGTGGCGACGAGACCGCAGCCGCGCAGGCGTTGGCGGAGAAGAAGCTGAGGACGGTGGTCGGGCTGCCGCGCGAGGTCCAGTACCGAAGGCTGGCCGGTGCACTGGCTCGTCGCGGGTTCAGCGGCAGTATCACCGCGTCGGTCCTCGGACCGCTGCTCGACGCCTCGGCGGACGCCGATGAGGCAGATGAGCCGCTTATGCCGGGGTGACCGGTGCTTGACCGGGATGGGCGCCAACCATATTCTGCAAGGACGAGGTTTCACCGCTGTTGTTCTTGATATGTAAACGGTCCGCCGCTCGACTTATGAGATTTACAGTTTGCGAATTACTGGTTACCTGATTTTCACGGCACGCGCCGGACGGGGGTCCCGCTCGTCCACGATCGTCCCGCGGGTTGGCCCGTCCAGCGTGAAGCCTCTTGATTGCACGTGTGAGCGTGTAGACGGGAGTGCGCCATGAATGCAGGTCTGCTGGTGTTGTTGCTGGTGGTCGTCGGGGTCCTGATAGCGGCTCTTGCGGTAGCGGTCGTGGTGTTGACCAGACGAAAGCCAGCAGCGGTCAGCGCTGCTGACCTCCAGGCCGCTCCGGTCGAGAGCGTGTCGGTGCCGCAGGTGATGGCAGCAACCGAGGTCGACGACGGACTGGAGTCGCGGCGGGCCGAGCTCGACGCCCGGGCGGGCGAGCTGACTGCGCTGCGGCAGCGCACCGAGACCGAGTACCGCGACCTCCAGAGCAAGGCCGACGCGCTGATGGCGACGGCGCAGACCGCGCGGGCCGAGGCGGACGACGAGGCTCGAGCGCGTCGGTCCGAGCTTCGCGACCAGCGCACGGACCTCGAGCGTCGTGAGCAGCGGCTGTCTGACCGTGAGGAGCGGTTGGACACCGAGGCTCGGTCCCTGGAGGAGCGCGGGCGGAGCCTCGACGAGCTCAAGGGCCAGCTCAAGGCTCAGCGTCAGGCTTTGGTCGAGGTCGAGGCCGAGCAGCAGCAGGTTCTCGAGCGGGTGGCCGGACTGACCGCGGAGCAGGCCAAGGCCGAGCTGGTGGCCGCGGTCGAGCACGAGGCCAAGCGGCAGGCCGTGCTGGTGGCCCGCGACATCGAGCGCCAGGCGACGCGGGACGCCGACGCCAAGGCCCGCTCGATCGTCGTCGGAGCCATCCAGCGGGTCGCCTCGGAGCAGACGTCGGAGTCGGTCGTGTCGGCGGTCCACCTCCCCGGGGACGACATGAAGGGCCGGATCATCGGGCGGGAGGGCCGCAACATCCGGGCCTTCGAGCAGGTGACCGGGGTCAACGTGATGATCGACGACACCCCGGAGTCGGTGCTCCTCTCCAGCTTCGACCCGGTTCGCCGCGAGACGGCACGGATGACCCTGAGCGAGCTGGTCAAGGACGGCCGGATCCACCCGCAGCGGATCGAGGAGGTGCACGAGCGCAGCAAGAACCAGATCGAGCAGCAGTGTCTCCGTGCCGCGGAGGACGCGATGGCTGAGGTCGGGATCTCCGACCTGCACCCGGCGCTGGTGCCGATCCTCGGCACGCTGCGCTACCGCACCTCCTACGGCCAGAACGTGCTGAAGCACCTGATCGAGAGCGCTCACATCGCTGGCCTGATGGCGGCCGAGATGCGGCTCGACGTGGCCCAGTGCAAGCGGTCGGCGTTCCTGCACGACATCGGCAAGGCGCTCACCCACGAGGTGGAGGGCTCGCACGCCATCATCGGGGCGGACCTCGCCCGCCGCTACGGGGAGGACCCCGACGTCGTCCACGCGATCGAGGCCCACCACAACGAGGTCGAGGTGCGGACGGTGGAGGCGGTGCTCACCCAGGCCGCGGACGCGATCAGCGGCTCCCGGCCGGGGGCGCGCCGCGAGAGCATCGAGGCCTACGTCCAGCGGCTGGAGCGGCTGGAGGAGATTGCCGGGTCGCGCGAGGGGATCGACAAGGTCTTCGCCATGCAGGCCGGGCGTGAGCTGCGGGTGATGGTCATCCCGGAGGTGGTCGACGACATCGAGGCGCAGGTCCTGGCTCGCGACATCGCCAAGCAGATCGAGGAGGAGCTGACGTACCCGGGTCAGATCCGGGTCACGGTGGTCCGGGAGTCCCGGGCCACCGAGACGGCCCGCTAGCCTCGTCCGCCCCTCGGCGCCGTGGAGCTGCTGAGCCGCGCTGGTAGGTTCCGCCCGTGCCCTTCGCCTCGTCTCAGATCCGGTCCGACTTCCCGGCGCTGGCCGCCGGCCTGGCCCACTTCGACTCCCCGGGCGGCACCCAGACCCCGGCTCCGGTGATCGAGGCGATCAGCAGCGCGCTGGCCGGACCGCTGGCCAACCGCGGACACGGCAACGCCGGTCAGCGCAACGCCGAGGCCGTCGTCGTGCAGGCCCGGCAGGCGGTCGCCGACCTCGTAGGCGGCCGGCCCGAGGGCGTGGTCTTCGGCCGCAGTGCCACTCAGCTCACCTTCGACTTCTCGCGCACCATCGCTGCGTCCTGGTCGCCCGGCGACGAGGTGGTGGTCAGTCGGCTGGACCACGATGCGAACATCCGTCCCTGGCTGGTGGCCGCCGAGGCGCGCGGAGCGGTGGTGCGGTGGGTCGAGTTCGACCCGACGACGGCCGAGCTCGACCCGGCGCAGCTGGCCGGGGTGCTGAGCGACCGCACCCGGCTGGTCGCGGTGACGGCCGCGAGCAACCTGCTGGGCACGATGCCCGACGTCGCGGCCATCGCCGAGCTGGTGCATGCGGCCGGCGCTCAGCTCTGGGTCGACGGCGTCCACTACAGCGCCCACGCCCTGGTCGACCTCGGTGCCCTGGGGTGTGACTACTTCGTCTGTTCGCCGTACAAGTTCCTCGGTCCGCACCACGGCGTCCTGGTCGCGGAGCCGTCGTTGCTGGAGTCCCTGCACCCGGACAAGCTGCTGCCCTCCACCGACGCCGTTCCCGAGCGGTTCGAGCTGGGGACGCTGCCGTATGAGGTCCTCGCCGGTACGACGGCGGCGATCGACTACCTGGCCGGGCTGGTGCCCGGCTCCGGCAGCCGGCGGGACCGGCTGGGGGCGTCGCTGGCCGCCATCGAGCAGACGGAGCAGCGGCTGGTCGAGCGGATCGAGCGAGGCCTGGCCGATCTCGGCGCCACCCGCTACAGCAAGGCCCGGCACCGGACCTCGACCCTGCTCTTCGACCTGCCCGGTATCGCCGCGGCCGAGGTCGCCGACCGGCTCGCGGCCGTCGGGGTCAGCGCGCCCGCCGGACACTTCTACGCTCTCGAGGCGTCGCGGCACCTCGGGTTGGGCGATCGGGGCGCCGTCCGGGTGGGGCTGGCTCCCTACAGCGACGATGGCGACGTCGACCGGCTGCTGTCCGGACTGGCCGGCTGAGGCGACCGGTGAGCAGCCGGAGGCGTCAGCGGCCGGTGACGCCCCAACGACCGGTGTAGCTCTTACCCGGCGCGAGGACGAGCATGCCGTCGTGGGTCGGGCCCTCGTTGAACGCGTCGGGCCCGCAGGTCATCGGCTCGACAGCGATCGAGAGGTTCCGGAAGTTCTCCCCGGTGAAGATCTGGATCCAGGTCATCGTGGCGTCGCCCCACAGCTCGGCCTGGCGCTCGCCGAGGCTGAGCCGGACCCGCCAGCGGCCGTCCTCGTCGCGGTCGAGGTTGGTGTAGGCGGTGTCCAGGTTGGTGGCACCGAGCGGCTTGCCGCCGCGCAGGTCCTGCTCCAGCCCGTCCACCGGCGAGACGCGCACCGGCAGCAGTCGGTCGTCGACCTCCAGGTAGGAGGCTGCCGGGACGGTGATCGCCACCTCGTCCACGGTCTCCTCCCCGACGGTCAGGTAGGGGTGGCACGCGTAGCCGAAGGGCACGTCGGCGCTGCCGATGTTCGTCGCGCGGACGGTGACCTGCAGGCCGCGCTCGCTGACCTGGTGGGTGACCTGGGCCTCGATGATGCCGGGCCAGCCGGACTCGGGGTAGATCCGCACCCGCTGGGTGATCGAGTCCGCCGCCTGCTCGGTCACCGTCCACACCGCGTGCCGGGCGAGCCCGTGGATGGCGTTGTGCCGCTTGGGCTCGGTCAGCGAGAGCTGTTGAGCGGTGCCGCCGAAGGAGTACTTCCCGTCGCGGATCCGGTTCGGCCAGGGCAGCAGCTGCTGGCCGCGACCGCCCTTGATCACGTCCTCGGCCTCGAAGCCCCGCACCACGTGCCGGCCGTCGACGGTGTAGGTCCGCAGCGTGGCCCCCACCTCGGTGACGACGGCCGTGTGCTTGCCGCTGACGATCTCGTACTGCTCACCCGTGGGATTGGTCACGACGCAGGACTCTATGCCCCGGCGGTCGCAGCGCTGCTCAGCAGTGCGGGCGGCCGTTAGGCTGGTGGCGCCATGACGACCGTCGCTTCCCGCCCTGCCGACCATCCCGCGCCGACCGCCCCTCCCGCGGAGGGCAGGACCTACCAGGTCCGTACCCACGGCTGCCAGATGAACGTGCACGACTCCGAACGGCTCGCCGGCCTGCTGGAGACGGCGGGCTACCGTCCCGCCCCGGGCGGCGCCACGCCGGACGTGATGGTGTTCAACACCTGCGCGGTCCGGGAGAACGCGGACAACAAGCTCTACGGCACCCTCGGGCACCTGCGGCCGACCAAGGACGCGACGCCCGGGATGCAGATCGCCGTCGGTGGCTGCCTGGCCCAGAAGGACCGCGGCGAGATCGTCCGTCGGGCCCCCTGGGTCGACGTGGTCTTCGGCACCCACAACATCGGCGCGCTGCCGGTGCTGCTGGAGCGGGCCCGCGTCGAGCGGGAGGCCCAGGTGGAGATCGAGGAGGCCCTGACGACCTTCCCATCCAACCTGCCGACCCGACGAGATTCCGCCTACGCGGCCTGGGTCTCGGTCAGCGTCGGCTGCAACAACACCTGCACGTTCTGCATCGTGCCCTCGCTGCGGGGCCGCGAGACCGACCGTCGACCCGGGGACGTGCTCGCCGAGATCGAGATGCTCGTGGCCGACGGCGTCCAGGAGGTCACGCTCCTGGGCCAGAACGTGAACGCCTACGGCGTGGAGTTCGGCGACCGGGCCGCCTTCGCCAAGCTGCTGCGTGCCTGCGGCCAGATCGAGGGGCTGGAGCGGGTCCGCTTCACCTCCCCCCACCCCAAGGACTTCACCGACGACGTGATCGCGGCGATGGCGGAGACGCCGAACGTGATGCCGCAGCTGCACATGCCGCTGCAGTCCGGCTCGGACGCTGTGCTGCGGGCGATGCGCCGGTCCTACCGCAGCGAGCGCTACCTGGGGATCATCGACCGGGTCCGGGCGGCGATGCCGCATGCGGCCATCACCACCGACATCATCGTCGGTTTCCCCGGCGAGACCGAAGCCGACTTCCAGGCCACCCTGGACGTCGCCGCCGCCTCCCGCTTCGCGGCCTCGTTCACCTTCCAGTACTCCATCCGGGCCGGGACGCCGGCAGCCACCATGCCGGACCAGATCCCGAAGGCGGTCGTGCAGGAGCGCTACGAGCGGCTGGTCGCCCTGGTCGACGACATCGCCTGGCAGGAGAACCGGGCCCTGGTCGGGGCCGAGGTCGAGGTGATGTTCGCCGACGGTGAGGGCCGCAAGGACGCGGCGACCTCGCGGATGTCGGGCCGGGCGCGGGACAACCGGTTGGTCCACGTGGCCGTGCCCACGGACCCGGCGCAGCGTCCCCGGCCCGGCGACCTCGCCACCACCACCATCACCTACTCGGCCCCGCACCACCTGACCGCCGATGCCGGTCTCACCGGACTGCGGCGCACCCGCGGCGGCGACGCGTGGCAGGACCGGCGGTCGGCACCGCGGCCGGCTGCGGTGGGGCTCGGGCTGCCGGCGGTCGGCGTGCCCGCACCGCTCGCCCCGGCCGACGCCTGCGCCCCGCGCTGACGCCGTCCGGGACGGGCATGGCTCAGGCCGGCGGCTGGTCCTTGCCGAGGTAGCCGTCGAGCCGCTCCTTGGCCTCGGCGACGCCTTTGTCGATCTGGTCGCCGTGCTTGCCGCCGGTGCGCTCGTCCACGAGGTCACCCAGCTTGTCCAGCCCCGAGTCGACCTGGTCCGGGTGCGAGCTCAGTGCGTCCTTGGCCTTGTCGAAGATGCCCATCCGGCACCGCCCTCTCGTCGTCGTTGGTCCAACCGCGACCGGGATCGTCCCCGGTCGACCGAGCCCACCCTGCCCTGCGCGGCAGCCCGGGACAAGGGCGGGGTCGGGGCGGCCGATGCGGAAGACTGAGGCGGTGACCGTGGTGCTGGTGGGCGCGACCGCCGTGGGCAAGTCCACGCTCGCGGTGCGGCTGGCTCAGCGCTACCGGGCGGCAGGGCGGCCGGCCGAGGTGGTCAACGCCGACTCGATGCTGGTCTACCGGGGCATGGACATCGGCACGGCCAAACCGACGGTCTCCGAGCGCGAGGGAGTCCCGCACCACCTCCTCGACGTGCTCGAGGTGCATCAGACCGCCACGGTCGCGGACTTCCAGGTGATGGCGCGCGCGGCGATCGCCGACTGCCGCCGCCGGGCAGTCATCCCCATCGTGGTGGGTGGCTCGGCTCTCTACGTCCGGGCGGTGGTCGACGACTTCGCGTTCCCGGGCACGGACGCCCGGGTGCGCGGACCGCTGGAGGACGAGCTGGCCCGCGTCGGACCCGCCGCGATGCACGCCCGGTTGGCGGCGGCGGACCCGGCGTCGGCGGCGATGATCGAGCCGGCCAACGGCCGCCGGATCGTCCGGGCGCTCGAGGTGGTGGAGCTGACCGGGGCGCCGTACCGGGCCTCGCTGCCCGAGCACCGCTACCTGCTGCCGGACGTGGTCCAGATCGGGCTGAGGATCGACCGGCCGACCCTGGACGAGCGGATCACGCGGCGGGTGGCCGCCATGTGGGACGCCGGCTTCGTCGACGAGGTGCGCCGGCTCGCCGCGCTGCGTCCCGGCTTGCGGGACGGGGTGACGGCGTCCCGGGCGCTCGGCTACCGCCAGCTGCTCGCTCATCTCGACGGCGAGCTGACCGAGGCCGAGGCGCGGGAGCAGACCGTGCTGGGGACCCGCCGGTTCGCCCGTCGCCAGGGAGGCTGGTTCCCCCGCGACCCCCGCATCGGCTGGCTCGAGTGGGACCGGCCCGATCTGGTGGACGCCGCTGCGACCCTCGCCGGACCGACGGGCAACGGTCCGGCGAGCAACGGTCCAGGGGGCCGCGACCCGATGGAAGACTGACCGCATGCGTCACTGGTCGTTCACGAAGGGTCACGGCACGGAGAACGACTTCGTCCTGCTGCTGGACCGGGAGTCGATGCTGCACGTCGGGCCGGCCGAGGTGCGCTACCTCTGTGACCGCCGGGCGGGCGTCGGCGGGGACGGCCTGCTACGGGCGGTGGCGGCCCGGCACATCGCGGAGTGGGACGGCGACGGCTCGCTCTGGTTCATGGACTACCGCAACGCCGACGGCTCGGTAGCCGAGATGTGCGGCAACGGCCTGCGTGTCTTCGCGCGGTTCCTGCTCGACTCCAACCTGGCGTCGGGGCCGACGCTGGACATCGCGACCCGGACCGGGCTCCAGCAGGCGACGGCGCTACGCGACGGCCGGATCCGGGTCTCCATGGGTCCGGTGACCGTCGGCGCCGACGCGGCCGGCGTGCCGGTCACCACGGCGGACGGGCAGCGTTTCGCCGCGCGGCCGGCCGACGTGGGCAACCCGCACGCGGTGAGCTTCGTCGACGAGCTCGACACCCTGGACCTGCACCTCAGCCCCAGCTTTCCGGCAGACGCCTTTCCCGACGGCGTGAACCTGGAGTTCGTCCGCCGGCTCGGACCCGAGCACCTGGCCATGCGGGTGCACGAGCGCGGCGTGGGGGAGACCCGGTCCTGCGGGACCGGCACGGTGGCGGCCGCCGCCGCGGCCCGGGCGCAGTCCGCCGAGGCCGACCCGCTGCCGGTCACCTATCGTGTCGACGTGCCTGGGGGCTCGGTGGAGGTCGAGCTCACCGACGACCAGGCCTATCTGACCGGCCCGGCGGTACTCGTGGCGACCGGTCAGGTGACGGTGCCCGAGGAGGGGTAATGGTAATGGCAGTTCTGGACACGTTCTCGCTGGCCGGCAAGGTCTCGGTGGTGACGGGGGCCAACCGCGGCATCGGCCGCGCGCTCACGACGGCCTTGGCGGAGGCGGGCAGCGACGTGGTGCTGCTGGTGCGCGACGCCGCGGCCGGAGCCGAGGCGGCCGCCGAGATCGAGGCGCTCGGGGTCCGCGCCGCGGTGGTCACCGCTGACGTGACCGACCTGGACTCGGTGAACCAGGCGGCCGAGGATGCCGTGGCCGCCTTCGGCCGGGTCGATGTGCTGGTCAACAACGCCGGCACCTGCGTGCACCGTCCGGCGCTCGAGGTGAGCGCGCAGGAGTGGCAGACGGTGTTGGACGTGAACGTGACCGGTGTCTGGAACTGTGCGCAGGCCTTCGGCCGGGGGATGGTCGCCCAGGGCAGCGGCACCATCGTCAACATCGGTTCCATCTCGGCGATGATCGTGAATCGGCCGCAGCAGCAGCCCGGGTACAACGCCTCGAAGGCCGCCGTGCACCAGCTGACCCGCTCGCTGGCCGCGGAGTGGGCGCCGTCCGGGGTCCGGGTGAACGCGCTGGCTCCGGGCTACATCAAGACCGAGATGGCGCCCGTCGACAACCCGGAGTTCCGCCGGCACTGGATCGAGGACGCGCCCATGCAGCGCTACGCCATGCCGGCCGAGCTCGGGCCCAGCGTCGTGTTCCTGGCTTCGGCAGCCTCCTCCTTCATGACCGGTGAGGTGCTCGTGGTCGACGGTGGGTACACGCTCTTCTGAGTAGGGTGTGCGGTCGGCGGGAGGGGGGAAAAGGTCTCGCCGCCCTTGGCTCACCGTGAGAGCCTGGAGGCAACATGACCGTCCCTGACCAGTCCGTGCCCGCCCCCGACCAGCGCGACGAGCTGCTGATCGAGCACCTGGACCCTCGCGAGCACCCCGAGTTCGCTGGGCGCCAGGCGTCGTCATCGACACCGCCGGCCGGCCCTGCCGAGGAGGCCCACGCCGAAGAGGGCTTCGACGGCGACCAGCAGGACCTCGCCGACCGCATCTCGCTGCGCCGGGTCGCCGGCATGTCGACCGAGCTGACCGACATCACCGAGGTCGAGTACCGCCAGTTGCTGCTCGAGCGGGTCGTCCTGGTCAGCGTCTGGACCACGGGGACCGCGGTCGACGCCGAGAACTCCCTGGCCGAGCTCAAGCTGCTCGCCGAGACCGCCGGGTCGCAGATCCTGGAGGGGCTGATCCAGCGTCGCGGCCGGCCCGACCCCGCGACCTTACATCGGCAGCGGCAAGGTCGAGGAGCTGCGTGAGGTGGTCGTGGCCACGGGCGCCGACACGGTGATCTGCGACGGCGAGCTGAGCCCCGCGCAGCTGCGCAACCTGGAGGACAAGGTCAAGGTCAAGGTGATCGACCGGACCGCGCTGATCCTCGACATCTTCGCCCAACACGCGCAGAGCGCCGAGGGCAAGGCACAGGTCGAGCTGGCGCAGCTGAACTACCTCAAGCAGCGGCTGCGCGGCTGGGGTGGCAACCTGTCCCGGCAGGCTGGTGGTCGCGCCGCCGGCGGGGCGGGGATCGGCGGTCGTGGCCCGGGTGAGACCAAGCTCGAGACCGACCGGCGTCGGATCAACAGCCGGATCGCCAAGCTGCGGGCCACGCTGCGTGAGATGGACGGCACCCGGGAGACCAAGCGGGCCGAGCGTCGACGCAACGAGGTCCCCTCGGTGGCCATCGTGGGCTACACCAACGCCGGCAAGTCGAGCCTGCTCAACCGCCTCACCGGGGCCGGCGTGCTGGTCGAGGACGCCCTCTTCGCCACTCTCGACCCGACCACCCGACGCAGCACCACCGCCGACGGACGCGTCTACACCCTGACCGACACGGTCGGCTTCGTCCGGCACCTGCCGCACGACCTGGTCGAGGCGTTCGCCTCCACGTTGGAGGAGTCTGCGCAGGCCGACCTGCTGGTGCACGTCGTCGACGCCTCCGACCCCGATCCCGACGGCCAGATCAGCGCCGTGCGCGCGGTGCTCGCCGACATCGGCGCGGGCGGCGTCGCCGAGCAGATCGTGCTGAACAAGGCCGACCAGGCCGACCCGGCCGTCCTCACGACGCTGCGGACCACATACCCGGGCGCGGTCATCGCCTCGGCGCGGACGGGTCAGGGTCTCGACGAGGTCCGCACGGTGGTCGAGGGTCGGTTGCCCCGGCCCGAGGTGTCGGTCCGCGTCCTGCTGCCCTACGAGCGCGGCGACCTGCTGGACCGCATCCACCGGGCCGGCGAGATCTCCTCCCTCGAGCACACCGGCACGGGGACCCTGGTGGCGGCCCGCGTCCTCGGCTCGCTCGCCGGTGAGCTGGAGCCCTACGCCCTCGCGGCCAGCGACCGTGTCTCCGACTGAGCCGCTGCCCGTTCCCTGAGCTTGTCGACGGGCGTCGTCCACAGGATCTGAGTGCGTCGACGCCGTCCCCAGGCCGGTGCCGCGTTCCTGCCGGGCACCGGCGGCGACGTTAGAGTTCTGCGGTGAGTCCCGCTCCTCCTGCCACCCAGGCCACCACCAAGGCCGCGGCCGGTCACCGCGATGTCCTGGTCGCGGCGGTGGAGGCCATCGGTGGCGCCGAGCGAGCCGGCCAGGTGACCATGGCCGACGCCGTACAGGACGCCCTGGCCAGCGGTCGGCACCTGCTGGTCCAGGCCGGTACCGGGACGGGGAAGTCGCTGGGCTACCTGGCCCCGATCCTGGTCCGGCTCGTCCGCAACCGGGAACGGATCGTCGTCGCCACGGCCACGCTGGCCCTGCAGTCCCAGCTCGCCGACAACGACATCCCCGCGGCTCTCGACGCCGTCGAGGCGGTGACCGGGCGCCGGCCCAGCCACGCCATCCTCAAGGGCCGCACCAACTACGCCTGCCTGCTCCGCACCCGCGACGGCGGCACGGGCGACCAGAGCACCCTCATCTCAGCGGCCGACCTCCGCGAGACCATCGCCGCCTCACCGCTCGCCACGCCCGAGTCGGCGCTCGGCGCGGAGGTGGTGGCGCTCCGCGAGTGGGTCGAGTCCGAAGCCGCGGCGGGCGGACTGGCCGACCGGGACTCCGCGCCCACCCACACCGAGCGGGGCTGGCAGCAGGTCTCGATCCCGGCGCGGGAGTGCCTCGGGGTCCAGCGCTGTCCCTACGGCGACGCCTGCCTGGTGGAGAAGTCCCGAGAGGTGGCCCGAGCGTCCGACCTCGTGGTCACCAACCACGCGCTCCTGGCCATCAACGCCATGCACGGCGGGACGGCGTTGCCGGAGCACTCGGCCGTGGTCATCGACGAGGCGCACGAGCTGGTCGCCCGGGTCACCGGTGCGGCCTCCGCCGAGCTCAGCCCGCAGCAGGTCGAGCGCGTCGCACGCCGGGCCCTCACCTACCTCGACGACGACCTCGGCCTGGAGCTGCTCGAGTCTGCGGACGCGCTGCGAAGCGCGCTCGACGTCGCTCCGCTCGAACGGGTCGAGGACGCCGACTCGGCCTTCGTCGCCGCCTGCGCGACGGTTCGTAACGCCGCCCGGGCCGCAGTCGGCGCGCTGACCGCGGGAGAGGACCGGCAGGATCCCGATCGCCGCCAGGCCGCGGCGGCGGTCAAGGAGGTCTTCGACGTGGCCGAGCGGATGGCGGGCCTGGCGGCCACCGATGTGGTCTGGGTCCTGGAGCGGGAGCGCTCCGGTCGCGAGGCGAGAGTCGCGCCGCTGACGGTCGCCGGGCTGATGCGGGCCAGCGTCTTCGGCGAGCACACCACGATCCTGACCTCGGCCACGCTGAAGCTGGGCGGGGACTTCGACCAGGTCGCGGGCAACCTCGGGCTCAAGGCTGCCGAGCGCGACGACACGTTCCCGGCTCGGGCCGCAGCCCCTACGGACGAGGACCGCGACCCGGGGCCGGCCGAGATGCAGCCTTGGCGCGGCCTGGACGTCGGCTCGCCGTTCGACTACCGCCGCCAGGGGATCCTCTACGTGGCGCGGAACCTGCCCCAACCCGGACGGGACGGGCTGCCTCCGGAGACGCTGGCCGAGATCGCCGAGCTCACCTGGGCGGCCGGTGGCCGGACCCTCGGCCTCTTCTCGTCGCGGCGGGCGGCCGAGGCGGCCGCCGTGCACGTCCGCAAGCAGCTGCCGAAGCTGACGGTCCTCTGCCAGGGTGACGCCCAGCTCTCCGAGCTCACCCGCCGGTTCATTGCCGAGGAGGAGGCGAGCCTGTTCGGCACGCTGTCGCTCTGGCAGGGCGTCGACGTCCCGGGTGTGACCTGCTCGCTGGTCATCATCGACCGGATCCCGTTCCCGCGGCCGGACGAGCCGCTGACCCAAGCGCGCCAGCGAGCGGTGGCCGAGGCCGGCGGCAACGGCTTCATGGCCGTCGCCGCCACGCACGCCGCGCTGCTGCTCGCGCAGGGCTCAGGCCGGCTCATCCGACGGACGAGCGACCGCGGCGTCGTCGCGGTGCTGGACCCGCGGCTCACCACCGCGCGGTACGGAAACTACCTGCAGGCGTCCATGCCCCCCATGTGGCAGACCGGGGACCGGGAGACCGTGATCCAGGCACTGCGCCGGCTCTCCGGTCAGGTCTGAGCCGCCGGGCGGCCCAGACCTCACTCAGATCTTGCGCAGGACCGCCACGACCTTGCCCAGGATCGAGGCGTGGTTGCCGTCGATCGGGTCGTACGCCGCGTTGTGCGGCAGCAGCCAGACCTGGCCCTCGGTGCGCTTGAACGTCTTGACGGTGGCCTCGTTGTCCAGCAGGGCCGCCACGATGTCGCCGTTGTCCGCCGTCGGCTGCTGCCGCACCACGACCCAGTCCCGGTCGCAGATGGCGGCCTCGATCATCGAGTCGCCCCGCACCTCGAGCAGGAACATGGTGCCCTCGCCGACCAGCTGACGAGGCAGGGCGAAGACGTCCTCGATCCGCTCCTCAGCCAGGATCGGGCCGCCGGCGGCGATCCGCCCGAGAACCGGCACGTGGACCGGGGCCGGGTAGGCGTTGCCCACGTCGGTCTGGTCGAAGTGGGTCCCGCCCGGGCCGAAGCCCGAGCCGACGTCGCGTTCCGCGCTCGACCCGGCATCGTCGGGCAGCAGCACCTCGAGTGCTCGGGGCCGGTGCGGGTCGCGTCGCAGGAACCCCTTCTGCTCGAGCACCTTCAGCTGGTGCGCGACGCTGGAGGAGCTGGCCAGTCCGACGGACTCGGCCATCTCGCGGATGCTCGGCGGGTAGCCGCGGGCGTCGACCGCGTGCTTGATCACCTCGAGGATCCGGCGCTGCCGCGGCGTCAGGCCGTATCCGTCAGCCGGTCCGTCGGGGAGCGGCCGGACGCTGGCCGCCCCGGCGAGCTGGGCCTCGATCTCGGCCGCGCTGGGGCGGCCGCGTCGGCGTCCGGTCGGCTTGGCCGCACTCGGTTCCCCAGGCGCTGGGGCGGGGGGGTCGGTGGGTGTGGAGTCGTCACGATCTGCCATGCGCCTGACATTAGAGAGAGCCGCTGACAAATTCAAACACCTGTTCGAGGTGTGTCGCTGACGACGTCCTGCTCATCCCGGGCCTGGCGCCGAGCTCGCGAAAACTGTCAGTGGCTCTTGATTCGATCAACGACATGGTGACACGAGTCCTTCTCCAGCGGTCCGACCGGCTCCCCGGCTCGGTCCGCGGATCGAACACGCGTTCTCTTGCCCTTGGCAAGCGAGCGCCGATGCGGTACAAATCAAACGTACGTTCTATCGAACGCCCGTTCGACCTCTCCACTAGGAGCTCGTCCATGAACGCCACCACTCTCGAGGCTCCGGCCAGCGGCCGGCAGCACGGCCCGACGGCCCCTGCCACGCCCAGAACCTCCGTGCCCACGACCGTCGCGTCCAGAACCGTCGTGTCCAGAACCGTCGCGCCCGCAACCGTCGAGCCACGCACGGTGACCGGCCGCACCATGCCTGGTCGTACCGCTCCCGTGCGTCCGGCTCGGCGGTCGGGGCGGGGGACGGGACCGGCTGCCCGGCCGCCGCTGCCGCTCAGCGCACCGGTGGTGACGGTCGGGCGCCGTGCTGGGGCGTGGTCCTGCGCGGTGCCCGCACCGACGCGGTCCAGCGCTACGACGTCGTGGCGGCTGACCGAGCGGGCCATCGCGTTGATCCTGGTGACCGGCCTCGTCGTCGTCACCGCCGCACTGGCCGTGGTGGGGTTGACTGCGGTGCGCGTGACCGGTGAGCGGTATCACGCTCCCCAGAGATCGTCGAATGTCTCGACCCTCCAGACCCCCTGACCTCCCGAGACCCCCTGACCTCCCGAGATCCTCTGACCCCCCGAGCCCCTGTTACTGCTGCAGAATCCCTGGCTGCTCCGGACACGAGGCAGAATGTCGGGGTGGACTCCGCCGCTCAGCCGCATCGGCCGTTCCAGGCTGGGCGCGGACTGGTCTACCTGGGTGGCTTCTTCGGCTACGGGCTCGCGGTGAGTGCGGTATACGCCACCACCGGGGTGGGGCTGCCGTGTCCCTTCCGAGCGCTGACCGGCTGGCAGTGCCCGCTGTGCGGCGGCACCCGGCTCGGTCGGGCCCTCCTCGAGGGCAACGTGGGGGCGGCCTTCGCGGACAACCCGGTGGTGTTCGTGGGTCTCGCCGTCCTCTCGGTCCTCGGCATCTTGTGGACCGTCGAGGTGCTCGGAGGGCCCGCAGTGCGGCTGCCTCGGGCCTGGGCCGCGCGCGTCCAGGCCGTGCACCCGACCCGGTGGCTGGTGGTCGCCCTCGGGCTCGCCGTCGCGTTCGTGGTGCTGCGCAACCTGTTCTGAACCAGCTCGTCCACTCCTCCCCATCGGCCCGGCCCCTGCCGTCAGGCTGCGTTGACTGACCCGCTCGCCGGCCGCCGACCCCTACGCGGACGTCAGGCTGGCGACACGCGAACGACACGCGGACGGTAGTGCGCTGCTCTTGCCGACACCGGCTCTCCGACGTAGTCTCTCTACATCTAGTAGTTACAGGGGTGTCATTCGTCCACAGGTAGTGGTCGGTTGCCCACAGTGATCCACAGGGTCGTCCACACGATCTCCACAGTCTTGTCCTCAGGGCCCTCCTCATGAGTGCCGTCCGAGACGCGGAGAGCCAGCAGGAGAGGAGTCGGCGTGCACTGTCCGTACTGCCGTCACCAGGACTCCAAGGTGCTGGACTCGCGGACGGCCGAGGACGGCGGCAGCATCCGGCGTCGCCGCCAGTGCCCCGCCTGCGAGCGCCGCTTCACCACGGTTGAGCAGATGCAGCTGGTGGTGGTCAAACGCAGCGGTGTGGTCGAGCCGTTCGGCCGCGACAAGGTCATCAGCGGGGTCCGCAAGGCTTGCAAGGGGCGACCGGTGACCGAGGACCAGCTCGCTCGGCTCGGCCAGCTGGTGGAGGACTCGCTACGGGCGTCGGGTCAGCCGGAGGTGCCGGCCGACGAGGTCGGTGTGGCCATCCTGGGTCCGCTCCGTGACCTCGACCAGGTCGCGTACCTCCGTTTCGCCAGCGTCTACCGCCAGTTCCGTTCCGTCGACGACTTCGAGGCCGAGATCGCGTTGCTGAGGGTCGAGCAGGACCCGACCGGCATCGAACCGCTGATCCCGGACCCGCTCGCTGCCAGCAAGGTGACGACGTTCACCCCGCACCGGCTCAGTCCCGGCCGCAAGAGCCCGCCCTGAGGCGACCGCCCCGCTGACCCCGGGGCAGGGTTCGCGTGGCCGGGGAAGGCCGGCGCGAGCTCAGCCCCGGTTCCACGTTCACCATCCCGTTCGACCCGCACGACCAGGCAGCACCAGTAACTCGGGGGAACCCACCGACGACGTCCGGCGAAGCGCTGGGCAGCACCAGAAAGGCACCACATGACCGAGTTGGCCCGTTCGGGGAACGGACGTACCGAGGCGCGCAAGTCCGGCCGCGGCAAGACCGCCGGCCTGAGCATCGACCGCGTCTTCACCACCGAGGGCGTCCACCCGTACGACGACGTCGTGTGGGAGCGTCGCGATGTCGTCCAGACGAACTGGAAGACCGGGGACGTGGTCTTCGAGCAGAAGGGTGTGGAGTTCCCCGACTTCTGGAGCGTCAACGCCTCGACGATCGTCACCACCAAGTACTTCCGTGGTGCTCTCGGCACGCCGGCGCGCGAGCAGGGGCTGCGCCAGCTCATCGACCGGGTCGTGCACACGTACCGGCAGGCGGGGGAGGAGCACGGCTACTTCGCCGGCCCGGCCGACGCCGAGGTCTTCGAGCACGAGATCACCTGGATGCTGCTGCACCAGTACTTCTCGTTCAACTCACCCGTCTGGTTCAACGTGGGTACCAAGTCCCCGCAGCAGGTCAGCGCGTGCTTCATCCTCAGCGTCGACGACTCGATGGACTCGATCCTGAACTGGTACCGCGAGGAGGGCTTCATCTTCAAGGGCGGCTCCGGTGCCGGGCTGAACCTGTCCCGGATCCGCTCCTCCAAAGAGCTGCTGAGCTCGGGCGGGACTGCTTCGGGGCCGGTCTCGTTCATGCGCGGCGCGGACGCCAGCGCGGGCACCATCAAGTCCGGCGGCGCCACCCGCCGTGCGGCGAAGATGGTCGTCCTCGACGTGGACCACCCCGACATCGAGGAGTTCATCGAGACCAAGGCGAGCGAGGAGAACAAGATCCGCGCGCTGCGCGACGCCGGCTTCGACATGGACCTCGGCGGCAAGGACATCACCTCGGTCCAGTACCAGAACGCCAACAACTCCGTCCGGGTCAACGACGAGTTCATGCGCGCCGTCGAGAACGGCTCCCAGTTCGGGCTGCGCGCCCGCACCGACGGCTCGGTCATCGAGACGGTCGACGCCCGGGCGCTGTGGGGCAAGATCGCGCAGGCCGCGTGGGCCTGCGCCGACCCCGGGATCCAGTACGACGACACCATCAACGACTGGCACACCACCCCGGAGTCGGGGCGCATCACCGCGTCCAACCCGTGCTCGGAGTACATGAGCCTGGACAACTCCTCCTGCAACCTGGCGAGCCTCAACCTGCTCAAGTTCCTGACTGACGACGACTCGTTCGACGCGGCCCTGTTCGAGCGGGCGGTCGAGCTGATCATCACGGCGATGGACATCTCCATCTGCTTCGCCGACTTCCCGACCGAGGCGATCGGTCAGACCACGCGTGACTACCGTCAGCTCGGTATCGGCTACGCCAACCTCGGCGCCCTGCTGATGGCCACCGGTCACGGTTACGACTCCGACGGCGGCCGCGCCTTCGCCGCCGCCGTGACCTCGCTGATGACCGGAACCGCCTATCGGCGCTCAGCCGAGCTGGCCGCGATCGTCGGCCCGTACGCCGGCTACGCGCGCAACGCCGACGCCCACCAGCGCGTGATGCGTAAGCACCAGGCCGCGAACGACTCGCTGCGGACGGTCGGCTCCCTCGACACCCACGTCCAGCAGCGCGCCACCAAGGCGTGGGACGGGGTGCTCAAGCTGGGCGAGGTCAACGGCTTCCGTAACGCCCAGGCCTCCGTTCTCGCGCCGACCGGCACCATCGGCTTCATGATGGACTGCGACACCACCGGCATCGAGCCGGACTTCTCGCTGGTGAAGTTCAAGAAGCTGGTCGGCGGTGGCTCGATGCAGATCGTCAACCAGACCATTCCCCGCGCGCTGCGCCGGATGGGCTACACAGGCGAGACCGTCGAGGCGATCGTGGAGTTCATCGCCGAGCACGGCCACGTCATCGACGCGCCAGGGCTCAAGCTGGAGCACTACGAGGTCTTCGACACCGCGATGGGCGCCCGCTCGATCAAGCCCATGGGTCACGTCCGGATGATGGCCGCCGCGCAGCCGTTCCTGTCGGGTGCCATCTCCAAGACGGTCAACCTGCCCGAGACCGCGACGGTCACCGAGATCGCCGACGTCTACCTGCAGGGCTGGAAGGCGGGCCTGAAGGCGCTCGCGGTCTACCGCGACAACTGCAAGGTCGGCCAGCCACTGAGTGACGGCGGCAAGAAGAAGGAGACGGCCGCAGTCGAGGTCGCCCCCGAGCCGACGGTGGTCGAGAAGGTGATCTACCGGCCCACCCGCAAGCGGCTGCCCAAGTCCCGTCCGAGCCGCACCACGTCGTTCTCGGTCGGCGGGGCGGACGGCTACATGACGTCGGGCTCCTATCCCGACGACGGCCTGGGCGAGGTGTTCCTCAAGCTCGGCAAGCAGGGCTCGACCCTGGCCGGGGTGATGGACGCGTTCTCGATCGCGGTGTCGGTGGGCCTGCAGTACGGCGTGCCGTTGGAGACCTTCGTGCAGAAGTTCACCAACCTGAAGTTCGAGCCCGCCGGCCTGACCGACGACACCGACATCCGGATGGCGCAGTCGATCATGGACTACATCTTCCGTCGGCTGGCGCTGGACTACCTGACCTTCGAGGACCGGGCCGAGCTGGGTATCTACACCGCCACCGAGCGGGCCCGTCAAGTCGAGACCGGTTCCTACCTGCCGGAGGAGGACGTCACCGAGGCCGAGTCGCTCAAGAACGACGCGGGCGACAACGTCGACACCAGCCTGCTGGACGAGCCGGACGTGGCGGCCGCCAAGCCCGCCCCGGCCACGGCCCGGACCACGTCGGAGCTGTTCGAGTCCCTCACCGGCACCAGCGTCGACGCCCCGCTCTGCCTGACCTGCGGGACGAAGATGCGTCCGAGCGGCTCCTGCTACGTCTGCGAGGGCTGCGGCTCCACCAGCGGCTGCAGCTGAGCACCGCTTGAGGTACGACGCCGGCCCGGTTCCCGAAGGGGGGCCGGGCCGGCGTCGTCGCACCGAGCGCGGACGACCGGGCACCGCTCACCGCGCAGGGCTCACTGCAGCGGGAAGGGCGGCGTGGCGGCCGCCGGGACGTCGCTCAGCGTCACCGAGGCCACCCACTTGACCCACCAGAAGCCGCGCCGGCCGGGGGCGACCAGCCGCACGGGTGCGCCCTGGCCGGCATCCAGCCGGGTTCCCTCGAGCCCGGTCGCCAGCCAGAGCCGGGACGCCTCGGCCGGCGGAAAGCGTCGGGAGTAGCCGGTGACGCTGCGCACCTCGACGCTGCGGGCGCCAGCGAGCGCATCCGGGTCCAGCAGGTCCGAGAGGGCGACGCCGGTCCAGGTGGCGTCGGCGTACCAGCCGCTGGTGCAGTCCAGCCGGGCCCGGACGGGTCCGCCGAGGGCCTCCAGGTCATCGCGGCCGAGCGGCCGGCCAGAGACGTCCACCCGGTGGACGGCCGGGTCGAGGTCCGGGACCCGGTCGAACAGCCAGATCGTCGCCGGGATGTCCGCCGGCGCCAGGGCGTGGGAGCCGGTGCTCAGCCGGCTGGCGGCGGGGGAGCGGGTCAGCCGCCCGGTCAGCTCGGCCGCCCCGTAGACCGCACCGGCGCCGAGGGTGAAGGTGCCGGTGACCAGCAGCCGGCGACGGGAGAGATCGCTGCGGCGGAGGCTGACCGGCCAGTGCCGGGCGGCGTGCACCACCAGGAAGAACACCAGCACCAAGGCGGCGCCCACGTGCACCTGGATGGGGCTGAGACCCAGCAGCACGCCGTAGCCGCCGAACACCTCGACGAACCCGGACACCAGGCAGGTCAGCACCAGGACCAGCAGCACGATGCTGGCCACCTGCAGCCGGCTCGCGCGCCAGATGATGGCCGTCTTCCACGGCACCAGCACGACGAGGCCGACCCCGACCAGCCCGTGCGCGATCCGCGCCGCCGTCGCCGGCGCCGGGGTGCCCGCGGCGAAGAGCAGCCCGCCGGTGAGCAGCTCACCGGCGAGCAACAGCAGGATGGCCAGGTTGGTCCGGCGGCCGGCCCGGCGCAGCGACCGGCGGAACCGCCGCGTCAGCGGGGCGGTGGCGACCACGGTCCTGAAGCGCCGGATTGGCCGTAACCGCCTGGCTGACCGTAGCCGCCCGACGGACCACCGTAGGGACCCTGCACGGCCGGGCGGGGTGGGGGCAGGATCACGTACGGTCGCAGGTCGTCCGCGTGCTGCAGCAGGACGCCCATCCGCTGGTTCAGGTCCCGCGGAGCGGTACCGTCGACGGCTCGCTGGTGCAGGAAGCCGATCTCGGTCATCGTCTGCTGATAGGCCCGCAGCGCCTGGGCGGCCGGCTTGCCGCCCTGCCGCTTGGCGTAGCCGCGGGAGGACATCCGGTCGGCCAGCCGGGCGACCCAGCGGATCTCGTCGCGCCGGTTCCAGCCCATGGCCGCGGTCTGCTCGAGGGCGGCGGTCAGCATCCGACCCTCCCGGACCCGGGCCCAGATCGCCAGCGCCAGCACCACGGCGAGCAGCGGCAGGAACACCGCCGCGTAGGCGGTGAGGAACCCGCGGGAACCGTAGAAGCTGCTGCCGTTCCAGGTGCCGTGCAACAGCACCGCGACGAGGTATCCCGCCAGCGGGGCCAGCCAGCGCAGTACGGGACGCCGGGTCGAGGCGGCGATCCCGACGCCGATGCCGGTGGCGGAGGTGAACAGGGGGTGCGCGAACGGGCTCATGATCCCTCGCAGCACGAAGGTCACCGTCAGTCCGGCTCCGCCACCGGAGCTGAGCGCGGAGGTGTAGTAGAGGATGTCCTCCACGAAGGCGAAGCCGATGCCGACCAGGCCGGCATAGACGATCCCATCCAGCAGACCGTGCACCTGGTCGCGCCGCAGGAGCAGCACGGCGACCAGGAACAGGCCCTTCCCGAACTCCTCGACGAGCGGCGCCAGCACGGCCGTGTCGACGAAGGCGTCGGTGCCCGGCAGGGAGAAGAGCAGCTGCTCGGCGAGAAAGCTGAGGATCACCGCGACCACCGCCCCCCAGCCGAGTGCGGCCAGCCGGTAGCGCGTGGGCTCCGGCTCGTAGCGGTCCAGCCAGAAGCAGACCGCGATCAGCAGCGGGAACGAGACGGCGGCGAGCAGCGTCGTCACGGCCGCGCCGACCGGGCCGCCGGTGAGCAGGATCAGGCCCGCGATCACCAGCGCCCCGACACCGAGGACCACCATCGCGACCCAGGTGAGCGCGGAGGTGCGCCGTCGCAGCAGGGCCGGCGGGACCACACCGGCCGGGACCGCGGGCAGGTACGGCTGGCCGGTCATGGGCCGGTCGTTCGCGCGGTCGTGATGGTTCTCGCCATGGTGGTCCTTCGTTCGGTGTGGTCCCACCCTAGGCAACGTGGGCCACGGAGGCAGGTCGCCGCCGTCGGTGCGCTAGGTTCGGTTCGCAGGAGGTACTGGATGGCTGACATGGACGACTTCGATCTCGACCGCAGCACCGCTGAGGCGTGGGCGGGCTTCCAGACCCGGCTCAGCGAGGTGATCTCGATGATGGACGACTCGGCGGACCTCACGGTCAACGCCGAGTCCGAGGGCGACGCCGGCCCCTTCCTCCGGTTCAGCTCACCGGGACGCGACCTGGTCCGGTGCGAGGCGGCGAGCAACGCGACCCTGGGTCCGAGCCACCGGCTGGACGCCGAGCAGCTCCAGGCGATGACGGCGCTGGGCTGGCAGGAGCCCAGCGACGACGGTCCCCGGCCGACGCCGAACTTCTGGGTCGAGGACGCCCAGGACCAGTGCGAGCGGGTCAGCGGGCTGGCCGTAGCGGCGTTGCGGGACGTCTTCGGAGTGCCGCACCCCGTCTTCCTCGCGCCCGACCAGCTGACCGAGGTGTTGCGGGGCCCGACGCCGGGGGAGCCGCTGACCACCGCGCCCGCGGTGCGGCAGTCGAGCGCGCCCGAGGCCCAGCGCCGGTTGGACGCCCTGGTCGACGCCGAGCTCACCGACCTGTACGGCCACCCCCCGCTGCGCGACGGCGAGGGCGACGTGGCCATCCGGGTGGGGTCCACCATGATCTTCCTGCGGACCTCCGCCGACGGCCAGGAGGTGGTCGTGTTCGCGGCGGTCGTCCACGACATCGCCGGCCGTTCCCGGGCCGCGGAGGTGCTGAACGACCTGAACGTGGAGGCCCGCTGGGTCAAGTTCCAGCTGGTGCGCGACCGGGTGTTCGTCAGCCTGTCGGTGCTGGCCAAGCCGTTCGTCGCCGAGCACCTGCGGCAAGCCGTCCAGATCATGTCCCAGGTCGCCGACGGCATCGACGAGGAGCTGGCGGCCAAGCTGAACGGCCGCACGACCTTCAGCGACCACGACGGCGCCTGAGCCGGGCCGCCGGCGGCGGTGGACGCTCACCGTGTGCGCGCTGGCCCTGCTGCTGACGGCCTGCTCGCCCACCAGCAGCGCCACCACCACGACTCCCACCCCCGCCCCCAGTCCTGACCGGAGCAGCATCCCGACCCCGGCGGCCAGTGGCTCCGCAGCCTCGCGGCTGCGGGTGGTCGCGCTCGGGGACTCGGTCACCTCGGGGTCGCACTGCGACTGCACCCCCTTTCCCGAGCTGTACGGCCGCGGCCTGACGGCCCGGGCCCGGATCCCGACCACCGTCACCAACGACGGTGTCCCGGGGGAGACCTCGGCCGACCTGGAGCACGAGCTGGCCGTCGACGCGTCGCTCGACCGTTCGGTCGCGGCCGCCGACGTGGTGCTGGTGACGATCGGCGCCAACGACTACGGCGACCAGTACAGCGAGCTCACCGACGGACGCTGCACCGACGACGGCAGGCCGTTGGCCTGCGTCCAGCACGCGCTCGACCAGACGGGGACGGCGGTGACCGCGGTACTGAGACGCGTGCAGCAGCTCCGGGACGGGCGCCCGACGACCGTGCTGGTCACCGGCTACTGGAACGTGTTCGAGGACGGCGACGTGGCCTCGCGCAAGTTCTCGGTCCTCGGGCTCGCCGCCACCGACCGGCTGACGGTCGCCGTGAACGCCAAGATCAAGGCGGCGGCCGTAGCGACCGGAGACCTCTACGTCGACCTCTACGCCCCCTTCAAGGGCGAGAGCGCCAAGCGTGACCCGACGCCGCTGCTGGCCGTCGACGGCGACCACCCCGATGCCGCCGGGCACCGGGTGATCGCCAGGGCGCTGCTGGCCGCGAGCCCGGCGCACTAAACTCGGGCTCGATGTCCAGCACGGCGGCCCCCGGGAGCGCACCGGAGACCACGGCCCCCACGGGACGGTCGGGCTCCGGCGGGCCGTCGACCCCCGTCGCCGGCATCACCTTCGATCCGGCCCTGCCCATCACCGCCTGGCACGACGAGATCGCCGCCACCATCCGCGACCACCAGGTCGTCGTCGTGGCCGGCGAGACGGGCTCGGGCAAGACCACCCAGCTGCCGAAGCTCTGCCTCGAGCTGGGCCGTCGCTCGATCGGACACACCCAGCCCCGCCGGATCGCCGCCCGCACGGTGGCCGAGAGGATCGCCTCCGAGCTCGGCACCGAGCTGGGCGACCTCGTCGGCTACCAGGTCCGCTTCACCCGGATGGCCGGAAAGTCCACCCGGCTCAAGGTGATGACCGACGGCGTGCTGCTGGCCGAGATCGCCCACGACCGGGACCTGCGCCGCTACGACACGATCATCATCGACGAGGCGCACGAGCGCAGCCTGAACATCGACTTCCTGCTCGGCTACCTCAAGCAGTTGCTGGGCCGCCGTCCCGAGCTCAAGGTGATCGTCACCTCCGCGACCATCGACACCGACCGGTTCTCCCGGCACTTCGCCGGTCCCGACGGTGCCGGTGCACCGATCATCGAGGTGTCCGGCCGGACGTTCCCGGTCGAGCTCCGCTACCGGCCGTTGCTGGACCCCGACAGCGGCGGCGAGGTCGACCAGGTGGGCGGCATCGTCGAGGCGGTCAAGGAGCTGAGCGCCCTCGGCGACGGCGACGTCCTGGTCTTCCTGTCCGGCGAGCGGGAGATCCGCGACACCGCCGAGGCCATCGCGGGTGCGAACCTGCGCGGTACGGAGGTGCTGCCGCTGTACGCGCGGCTGTCCGCCGCCGAGCAGCACCGCGTCTTCACCCCGCACCGCGCCGAGGGAAAGGGCACATCGACCACCCGGCGGGTCGTGCTGGCCACCAACGTCGCCGAGACCTCGCTGACCGTCCCCGGGATCCGCTACGTCGTCGACGCGGGCACCGCCCGGATCTCGCGCTACTCGGCGCGGACGAAGGTGCAGCGGCTGCCCATCGAGCCGGTCTCCCAGGCCTCGGCCAACCAGCGGTCCGGCCGGTGCGGCCGGGTGGCGCCCGGGGTGGCGATCCGGCTCTACGACGAGGAGGACTTCGCCGCCCGGCCCGAGTTCACCGAGCCCGAGATCCTGCGCACCAACCTCGCCTCGGTGATCCTGCAGATGACCGCTGCCGACCTCGGCGAGATCGCCCGGTTCCCGTTCGTCGAGCCGCCCGACAACACCCAGATCACCGACGGCCTGCGGCTGCTCGAGGAGCTCGGGGCGCTGGCGGACAGCCGCGCGAAGACGGCCCCCCGGCTCACCGAGGTGGGCCGCCGGCTGGCCGTGATCCCCGTCGACCCGCGAATGGGCCGGATGCTGCTCGCCGCAGAGCGCCAGGGCTGCCTGCGGGAGATGCTCGTCATCGTCTCCGGCCTCTCGATCCAGGACCCGCGCGAGCGGCCCGCCGAGCACCGGGACGCCGCTGACGCGTTGCACCGTCGCTTCTGGGCGGCCGCATCCGACCCCAAGCTCGACGAGCCGGTCGGGTCGACGGGCTCGGAGAACGGGAACAGCGGTGCCGATGCCGGTCCCGACCCCGACGGCAGCGACTTCGTCGCCCTGCTCCGGCTCTGGGACCACATCCAGGACCGCCAGCACGAGCTCTCGGGCAACGCCTTCCGGCGCCTGTGCCGCGAGGAGTACCTGCACTTCCTGCGCATCCGCGAGTGGCAGGACCTGCACAGCCAGCTCAAGCAGATCAGCCGCGACCTCGGTCTGAGCCGGAACGACCAGCCGGCCGGCCCGGGTGCGGTGCACACGGCGGCGCTCACCGGTCTGCTCTCCCACGTCGGGCTGGCTGACATCCGCGAGGACCCGAAGGCCGGCGGCCGGCGGAAGGGCCGCGCCCCTGCGCGGGAGTACCTCGGCGCCCGCGGCACCAAGTTCGCCATCAACCCGGGTTCGAGTGTCGCCCGCAGCCAGCCGCCGCTGGTCATGGCGGCCGAGATCGTGGAGACGACGCGGCTGTGGGCCCGGACGGTGGCCGGCATCCGCGTCGAGCAGGTCGAGGAGGTCGCCGCGCACCTGCTGAAGCGCTCCTACTCCGAGCCGCACTGGTCGGCCCGCTCGGGCTCGGTGCTGGCCTACGAGCAGGTCAGCCTCTACGGCATCCCGATCGTCGCCCGGCGGCCGGTCGCCTACGGCCGGGTCAACCCGGCGGAGGCCCGGGAGATCTTCCTCCGGTCGGCTCTGGTCGAGGGGCAGTGGCGGACGCGGCACCACTTCTACCGCGACAACCAGGCTCTGCGGGCCGAGGCCGAGGCGTTGGAGGAGCGCGCGCGCCGACGCGATCTGGTGGTCGACGACGACACGATCTTCGCCTTCTACGACGCCCGGGTGCCGGCTGAGGTCACCTCGGTGGCGCACTTCGACAGCTGGTGGAAGAAGGCCCGGCACGTCACCCCGGACCTGCTCACCCTGACCCTGGACGACCTCACCACCGCGTCCGCGGACCAGCTGGACGCCGACGGGTTCCCCGACACCTGGACGGTGGCCGGCCGGGCCGGGACCGAGCACGAGCTCCGCGTCGGGTACGTGTTCGAGCCGACCAGCCCGCGCGACGGGGTGACCGTCCGCGTCCCGGTGACCGTGCTGAACCAGCTCGGTCCGGCGCCGTTCACCTGGCAGGTGCCCGGGCTGCGTGCCGAGCTCGCGACCGAGCTGGTCCGCTCGCTGCCGAAGGCCACCCGGCGGAACTTCGTCCCCGCGCCGGAGTTCGCCTCGAGGGCCCTGGGCTGGCTGCAGCAGCACCCCGGTGCGGCTGAGGAGACACTGCCGCTCGCTCTGGGCCGGGCCCTGCGCAGCCTCACCGGTGAGGTCGTCGCCCCGCAGGAGTGGCGACCCGAGGCTGTGCCGGCCCACCTCCGGGTGCACCTCGAGGTCGTCCGCGACCGCCCCCCCGGCGGTGCGGCGCGGGAACCGGCGGTGCTGGGCGCCGGCGACGACCTGGCTGACCTGAAGGCCGAGCTGGCCGTGCAGGTGGACCGGACGCTCACCTCGGCGGCGGCGGCGTACACCCGGACCGGCTTCACGGCGTGGGACTTCGGCGAGCTGGCCGAGCAGGTGCAGCTGAGCCGCGGCGGCCACGACGTGGTGGGCTACCCGGCCCTGGTCGATGAGGGCAGCACGGTCGGGGTGGCGGTGCTCGACACGCCCGTCCGGGCGCTGGTCAGCCACACGGG
The DNA here is from genome assembly GCF_964244285.1 of uncultured Friedmanniella sp. Taxonomy (NCBI): domain Bacteria; kingdom Bacillati; phylum Actinomycetota; class Actinomycetes; order Propionibacteriales; family Nocardioidaceae; genus Friedmanniella; species uncultured Friedmanniella sp. Next base: position 10,814 of record NZ_CAXTHT010000013.1, on the reverse strand, counting down.
CGGGCTGCGACGGCTGACGCTGCTGAACACCCCCGACCCCACCAGGTGGGTGGTCGGGCACCTGAGCAACGCCGACAAGCTGGCCCTGGGCACCAGCCCGTACGCCTCGGTCCCGGCCCTGCTGGCCGACGCCCGGCTCGCGTCGGTCGGTGAGCTGGTTAGGCGCGCCGGACCCGACCCGGTCCGCGACGCCGACCGCTTCCGGCTGCTCTGCGACCGGGTCCGCGCCGACAACGCCGATCTCACGCGCGAGGTCGTCCGGCTCGCCTCGACGATCCTGACCCGGCACCGGGCCGCGCTGGTCGACCTGCCGCGGGTGCGGGCCGCCAGCCCGGCGGCCGCCGACGACCTGGCCGAGCAGCTGGGCAACCTCGTCTTCGCCGGGTTCCTGTCCGGCACCGGTTACGAGCACCTGGTGGACCTGCCCCGCTACCTGCAGGCCGCCCGGGCGCGGGTGGACACCTTGCTGGCCTCACCCGGCCGGGACGCCACGCCCCTGCAGACGGTCCTGCGATGCGAGGACGCCTACGCCGAGCTGTGCGCCGCCGCCCCGCCCGGACGGCTGCCCGACTTCGTCGAGGATGTGGGCTGGCTGCTCGAGGAGCTGCGGGTGGGACTCTTCGCCCAGCCGCTGCGGACGAAGGTGCCGGTGTCGGAGAAGCGACTGCTGAGTGCCGTGCGGGCCGCACGCGCACGGTTGTAGCGGTTCGGCCGGGTAGATTGGGCACCGTGTTGGATCCCCGCGAGCTCTACGTCGTCGACGAGGCCGTGGTGGCCAAGCTGAAGGACGCCCACCCGGTGCTGATCCACCAGCTCGACGGCTTCGTCGACGCCGGTCAGGCCGGCCGGATCGTCTCCGCGCACCTGCTCGAGCACCTCGAGCACGAGGTGCTGGTGGAGTTCGACCACGACCAGCTGCACGACTACCGCAGCCGCCGTCCCGCGATGATCTTCGACACCAACCGCTGGACCTCCTACGCCGACCTGCACCTGCGCATCCACCGGGTGGTCGACGAGCAGGGTGAGGTGTTCCTGCTGCTCAGCGGACCCGAGCCCGACGTCCAGTGGGAGCGGTTCTCCGCGGCCCTGATCGGGCTGATCGAGCAGCTCGGCGTCCGGCTCACCGTGACGGTGCACGGCATCCCGATGGCGGTCCCGCACACCCGTCCCGTCACCCTGACCGCACACGCCACCGACTCCGGCCTGGTGCAGGGCTACCGCAGCTGGATCGACCGGGTCGAGGTGCCGGCCAGCTTCACCGGTCTGCTCGAGTACCGGCTCGGGCAGCTCGACCGCAAGGCGATGGGTTTCGCCGCGCACGTGCCCCACTACCTCGCCCAGGCCGCCTTTCCCGAGGCGGCACTGAGCCTGACTCGATCGCTCAGCTCGGCCACCGGCCTGGCCGTGCCGCTGGACCCGCTCGAGAAGGCTTCGGCCAGCAACCTCTCCGACATCGCCGCCGAGATGGCCTCCTCGAGCGAGGTCCAGGAGCTGGTCGGCACCCTCGAGCAGCAGTACGACGCCATCCGGGTCGACCAGCCTGACCCCGTGCCCAGCGCCGAGGAGATCGCCGCCGAGTTCGAGAAGTTCCTCGCCGACCGCGAGAAGGACGACTGAGCGCTCGGTGTCCTGGGGCCGTTGAGGGGCGGACCGACGCTCAGCTGCTGGCGCCGAAGCGCTCCACCCGGACGGCGGCCGGGTCCACCCCGAGCTCCATCAGCAGGTCGCTGGCGCCGGCCGCGAAGGCGGTCGAGCCGCAGACGAAGTAGGTGGCCTCGGGGTTGACCAGCGGCGCGACCTCGGCGGTGGCCAGCCGCCCGGCGGCCCGTCCGCCAGGAGACACCTCCCGCGACAGGGCGACCACCGCCCCCGCCGCGGCCAGCTCGTCGGCGTACGGCAGGGTCGCCAGGGTCCGGGCCGAGACGGCGAGCCGTAGCTGGTCGAGGCTGCCGAGGTCGCGGGCGTGCCGCAGCATCGCCACCAGCGGGACGACCCCGCTGCCGCCCGCCAGGCCCACCGCGGGCGTGCGTCCGTCCCAGACGAACCAGCCGCCGATCGGCCCCCGGACCTCCAGCTCGTCGCCCACCTCCACCGCGTCGGCGAGGTAGGGCGAGACCTCACCGTCCTCGAGCTCCTCGACGAACAGCTCGAGCAACGGGTCCGAGGGCGCCGAGGCGACCGAGTACGACCGGGAGGCGGCGTAGCCGTCCTCGGCGGTGAGCCGGACGACGTAGTGCTGACCCGGCAGGTGGTCATGCCGGTCGGGCACCTCCAGCCGCAGCACGACGGCGCGCGGGAACGGGTGGGCCACCCCCCGGACCCGGGACTGCCGCCACGGACCCGCGGCGGGCGCCTCGCCCGGCACGCTCATCGGGCAGCCACGCTCAGTCGCCGTGGTAGCGCTGCTCGCGCCACGGATCGCCGAGGTCGTGGTAGCCGTTGCGCTCCCAGAAGCCCCGCTGGTCGTGGTCCAGCAGGGTCAGCCTCGTCACCCACTTCGCGGACTTCCAGAAGTACAGGTGCGGCACCAGCAGCCGGACCGGTCCCCCGTGGTCACGGCTGAGCGGCTGTCCGTCGAAGGTCCAGACCACCCAGGCCTGGCCACCGCGGACGTCGGCGAGGGGCAGGTTGGTGGTGTAGCCGGTGGTCGAGGTGGCCAGCACGTGCGTGGCCTCTGGCCGGGGCGACGCGGCGTCGAGCAGCGCGTCCACACTCACCCCGCCAAAGCGGGTGCCGAACTTGGACCAGGTGGTCACGCAGTGGATCGGGCCTGCGTACTCCGACGGCGGCAGCGCGTGCATCTGCGCCCAGCTCCAGGTGGCCGGCTGCTCCACCAGCCCGTCGACCGTCATGGTCCAGCGCTCGGGGTCGATCCTCGGCGTCACCTCCGCGGTCAGCACCGGCCAGCCGTCGCCGACGTCGTACTGGCCGGGCGGCAGGTCCTCCCGTGCCGGTCGCCGTTTCCCCAGAAACCCCCGCTGCGCCATCTGGCCACCCCTCCAACCGTCCTCGGTCACCTGTGCGCCCCATCCTGCTCCGTCGGGCGGCGAACCGCCTCCGCAGGCGTCGATCCGCTCGACCTCATCGGGTAGACCGAGGCCGCGTCTGACCGGCTCAGGTCTACCCAGTGTGGTCGAACGGGATGTCGGCACTGGACGAGGCCCGACTTCCGGGGGACTCCGGCAGGCGACCACTAGGCTCGGGCCGTGCCCCAGTCCGTCGTCGAGCTGATCGAGCTGCTAGACCTCGAGGAGATCGAGGTCGGGCTCTACCGCGCCCGGCAGCCCAGCACCCGGCTGCAGCGCGTGTTCGGCGGTCAGGTGCTGGCCCAGGCGCTGGTCGCGGCCACCCGGACCGTGCCGGAGACCCGGGTGGTGCACTCGCTGCACGCCTACTTCCTGGTGGCGGGCCGGACCGACATGCCGATCGTCTACGACGTGGAGGTGGTCCGCGACGGCGGCTCGTTCTCCTCCCGGCGGGTGGTGGCCCGGCAGGCGGGCAAGGTGATCTTCTACCTGTCGGCCTCCTTCCACATCCACGAGCCAGGCTTCGAGCACGCCGACCCGCTGCCCGATGAGGTGCCGGCGCCGGAGGACTGCCCGCGGATGAGCGAGGTGCTGGCCCAGGTCTCGGGCCGTTCGGCCGACTTCTGGGAGCGGGAGTGGGGCGCCCTGGACGTCCGCTACGTGGGCGACTCCCGTCCGGGTGGCCCGTTGGTCGACCCTCGCCATCCCGCCCGCGCCCGGGTCTGGGTCCGTACCGACGGTGACCTGCCGGAGGACCACCGGCTGCACGAGGCGGCACTCGCCTTCGCCAGCGACCTCACGCTGCTGTCGGCCAGCACGGTGCCCCACGGGGTGCTGATCGGCAACGGGGTGCAGGCCGCCTCGATCGACCACGCCATGTGGTTCCACCGGCCCTTCCGCGCCGACCAGTGGCTGCTGTACGACCAGGTCTCGCCGTCGGCGTCCTCCGCACTAGGCCTGTCCACGGCGCGGCTGTTCCAGCACGGGGTCCTGGTCTCCGACGTCGCCCAGGAGGGCCTGATCCGACCGCTGCCCCGCGAGCCGCGCCCGGACGGTGCCGGAGTGGACCAGGGCTGAGCACGCAGAACGGCCCGGAGGCTGAGCCTCCGGGCCGTTCGTGAGCTGCTGCGTCAGGCGGCGAGGACCGACTTGCCCCGCAACTGGGCGATGGCGTGCCGCTCGATCTGACGGACGCGCTCGGCGGTGATGCCCCAGACCGCACCGATGTCGGCCAGCTTGGCCTGGCGGCCGTCCAGCAGGCCGTAGCGGCGGCGGACGACGTCAGCGGACCGGTCGTCCAGCGTCGAGAGCATGCCCTCGAGGCGGGCGTGCTCCTCGGCGTCCAGGAACACCTCGTCGGGGCCGGGCATCGGCTCACGGGCGATCAGGTCGCCGAGGGCGGTGTCCCCGCCCTCCTCGACCGGGGCGTCCAGGCTGACGTGGTCCCGGCCGTAGCGGATCAGGTCCAGCACCCGCTCGGGCTCGAGGTCCATCTCGAGGGCGATCTCCGCGATCTCGGGGTCGCGACCCAGCCGGCGCTCCAGCGTGCGCCGGACGGCGCCGACCTGGTTGACCTGCTCGGCCACGTGCACCGGCAACCGCACGATCCGACCCTGCTGGGCGATGCCCCGGCTGATCGACTGACGGACCCACCAGGTGCCGTAAGTGGAGAACTTGAAGCCCTTGGTGTAGTCGAACTTCTCGACCGCACGGATCAGGCCGGTGTTGCCTTCCTGGACCAGGTCCAGCAGAGGCATCTGCGACCGGCCGTACTTGCGAGCGACCGAGACGACGAGGCGGAGGTTGGCGGTGACGAAGCGCTGCATCGCCCGCTGCCCGTCCTCGACCAGGAACTCCAGCTCGGCCTTCGTGGGGCGCTTGGCCCCCTTGCCGCGCTCGGCGGCGGTGACGTCACCGTTCAGGATGTGCTCGGCGTAGAGACCGACCTCGATGGACCCCGCCAGCTGTACTTCTTCCTCAGCCGTGAGCAGCGCTGTCTTGGCGATGCCTTCCAGATATAGACCGACTGCATCCTTGCCATCGATGCCCTCGGACACTCGTGAACGAGCGGTTGCTGCCACAGTGGCCCCTTTCGTTGCCTCGAAGGGATAACGCTCGAGAGGTTGACGAGGATTCCTCGGCTGGACTGAAGAATCCCTAAGACGGCTCGGGTGAGATCCCGCATCTCTACTTCGGAGCCGACCGGTACCTCGGATGCAGCGGTCGCGCAGCCCTCAGCCGATGACCTGGTCGAGGATCCAGGCGTACTCGAAGGCGGTCTCGCGCCAGCTCTTGTAGCGCCCGCTGACGCCGCCGTGGCCGGCCACCATCTCGGTCTTCAAGAGCACCGGGCGCTCGTCGGCCGCCGTCGTGGTGTGCCGGAGGGCCGCCACCCACTTGGCGGGTTCGACGTAGAAGACGCGGGTGTCGTTCAGGCTGGTGGTGGCCAGGATCGCCGGGTAGGGGGCCGCCGCGATGTTCTCGTACGGCGTGTAGGCCTTCATGTATGCGTAGACCTCGGCGTCGTGCAGCGGGTCGCCCCACTCGTCCCACTCGATCACGGTCAGCGGCAGCTCAGGATCCAGAATCGTGGTCAGCGCGTCCACGAAGGGGACCCCGGCGTGGACGGCCCGGAACTTCTCCGGGGCGAGGTTGACGACCGCCCCCATCAGCAGCCCACCCGCGCTCGCCCCCCGGGCCGCAAGCCGGTCGGGGCTGGTGTAGCCGTGCTCGAGCAGGAAGTCGGCGCAGGCGACGAAATCGGAGAAGGTGTTCGCCTTCGTGAGGGTCTTGCCGTGCTCGTACCAGCCTCGGCCCAGCTCCCCGCCGCCGCGGACGTGGGCGATGGCGTAGACCATCCCGCGGTCGAGCAGGCTCAGCCGCGACAGCGAGAAGCCCGGGTCGATGGAGATCTCGTACGAGCCGTAGCCGTAGAGCAGAGCGGGTGCGCTGCCGTCCAGGGCCACGTCGGCTCGGCGGACGATGGACAGCGGGACCCGGGTTCCGTCGGGTGCGGTGGCCCAGCCGCGCTCCTGGACGTAGTCCTCGGGCCGGTAGGGGCCGTGGGTCGGGTCGTCCAGCACCGGGGTCTGCTTCAGCAGCGTGAGCTCACCGGTCGCCAGCGTGTAGTCATAGACCGAGTCCGGCGTCAGCATCGAGGCGTAGCCGATCCGGACCGTCGGGGTGTCGTAGTCGGCCTCCCCGTGCGCGTCGACGACGTGCAGCTCCTCGGTGAACGCGATGTCGCTGCCGGGGCCGAAGTCGCCGGCGGCGTCGCGGGGCAGCACGTGCAGCGCGGTCAGCCCGTCCCGGCGCAGCGACACGACGGCGTGCCCGGCGTAGGCGCTGACCCCCAGCAGCCGGACGCCGGGGGAGTGCGGCAGCACCGGCCGCCACTGCTCGTGGCTGGTGGCGGTCAGCGGCGCCTCGGCGAGCTCGTAGTCCAAGGCGCCGTCGTTGTGGACGACCAGCAACCGGTCGCCGGCGACCTCGACGTCGTACTCGACGCCGTCGCGGCGGGGCGCCACCACCCGCGGGGTGCCCTCGGGGTCGTCGGTGGCCAGCAGCGAGTACTCCGAGGTGAGCTTGCTGCCCACGCCGAAGACGAGCCAGCGCTCGTCACGGCTGGAGTCCACGCCCACCCAGTAGCGCTCGTCGGGCTCGGTCAGCACGGCCACGTCCCCGGCCGGGTCGGTGCCCAGCCGGTGCCGCAGCACGACGTAGGGCCGCCACGCCTCGTCCGCACGGGTGTAGAAGAGATGCTCGGCGCCAGCCCAGGCGACGCCGTACGCGGTGTCGGTGATCTCGTCGGGCAGCAGCTCGCCGGTGGCCAGGTCGAGGACGCGGACCGTGAACCGCTCGCCGCCGGTCACGTCGACGGCGTAGGCCAGCAGCCCGCCGTCCGGGGAGACGCTGAAGGCGCCGAGGGAGAAGAAGTCGTGGCCCTCGGCCTCGAGGTTGCCGTCCAGCAGCACCTGCTCGCCGGCGATCCCGGCCTCGGGGTCGGGTGGGCTGGTTCGTCCGTCCGAGGAGTCATTCGCCGCCACTCGGCAGTGGATCGCGTACTCCGAACCCTCGACGGTGCGGCTGTAGTACCAGTACGCCTTGCTCGTGCCGTCGCCGAGGCGGTGCGTCGCGTAGCTCGGCACGCTGAGGTCGGTCTCCTTGGTGCGCGCCTTGATCTCGCCGAAGATCGCGTCGGTCAGCGGTTCCAGGTGGGCCGTCCGACCCTGGGTGTAGGCGTTCTCGGCCTCGAGGTGAGCGATGACCGCCGGGTCCTCCTTGTCGCGCAGCCACTCGTACGGGTCGACGAGCGTGTCCCCGTGGTGGGTGCGCTCGGTCGGGCGCCGCTCGGCGACGGGCGGGGTGGCCGAGACGGTGAGGCTGGCGAGTTCGGTAGGGGCAGACACGTTGGTCGACGATAGTCCGCTGCGCCAGCCGGCGTGCGGGGTCCGGTCCCGCCGGCTCAGCCGGCCCACCGTCGGAGCAGGCCCAGGTCGGGTGCCTGAAATGGCTCCCTCGGGTCCGGCCCGGCGGCGAGCAGGGTGCTGTCGGGCTCCACAGCCGTATCCAGGTCCGGATGCCCAGCTTCGGTTGACCGGCGACGACACCGATGGCTGGAGTGGGGCCGCGCCGGAGCGGAGGGAGGGCAGACGGCTCGTGCTCGCGGGTCTGGCGGCCGACCAGCGCGTCGACGCCCCAGCCGCCGGCGACCCAGTGGTCGACCCGGCCGCCCCACAGGACTTCGTGGACGGCGAGCACGTCCGCCAGCAGCACGACGCCCACTCCTCAGACGAGCCGCGTTGACCGCGGGCCGGGATAGGCCAGGATAGGCGCATGGGAGCCGAGGTCGACCAGACCACCTTCACGCGCGAGGACCGCAAGCGGCACCGGGAGAAGGTGCGCAAGGGCCTCGACGTGCTGGCCCGGATGCTCACCGAGTCACGCTTCGACTTCGAGCGGCCGATGGCGGGGCTGGAGATCGAGCTCAACCTCGTCGACGGGGACTTCGAGCCGGCGATGCGCAACGCCGAGGTCCTGGCCGCGATCGCCGACCCCTCCTTCGTCACCGAGCTCGGTCGCTTCAACATCGAGATCAACGTCGCTCCGCAGCGGCTGTCGGAGTCGGGTCTGACCCGGTTCGAGGAGTCGGTCCGCGAGGCCTTGAACGAGGCCGACCCACGGGCGCGGGAGATCGGCGCCCAGACCGTCATGGTCGGCATCCTGCCGACGCTGCGACCCGAGCACGTCCAGCTGGGCAACCTGAGTGAGAACCCGCGCTACTCCCTCCTCGACCAGCAGATCTTCGCCGCCCGCGGTGAGGACCTCGAGATCGTCATCGACGGGGTGGAACGGCTGCAGCTGGTCTCCGACACCATCGCCCCGGAGGCGGCCTGCACCTCCACCCAGGTGCACCTGCAGGTCAGCCCGGACGACTTCTCCGGCTACTGGAACGCCGCCCAGGCCATCGCCGGCATCCAGGTCGCGGTCGGCGCGAACTCGCCCTACCTGTTCGGGCGCGAGCTGTACGCGGAGTCGCGGATCCCGCTGTTCGAGCAGACCACCGATACCCGCAGCGAAGAGCTGAAGGTGCAGGGCGTCCGCCCGCGGGTCTGGTTCGGCGAGCGCTGGATCACCTCGATCTTCGACCTGTTCGAGGAGAACTCGCGCTACTTCCCGGCGCTGCTGCCGATCAGCAGCGACGAGGACCCGGTCGCCGTCCTGGACGAGGGCGGGGTGCCCTCGCTGGAGGAGCTGCGGCTGCACAACGGCACCGTCTACCGCTGGAACCGGCCGGTCTACGACGTCAGCGACGGCAAGCCGCACCTGCGGGTGGAGAACCGGGTGCTGCCGGCCGGGCCGACCGTGGTCGACACGCTGGCCAACGCGGCGTTCTTCGCCGGGCTGGTGCGGGCGCTGGCTGATGACGACCGGCCGATCTGGAGCCAGATGTCCTTCCAGGCGGCGAGTGAGAACTTCGTCGCGGGATCGCGGCTGGGCATCAACGCGGAGGTGTACTGGCCGCAGGTCGGCCACCTGCGGGCGTCCGAGCTCGTGGTCCGCAAGCTGTTACCGCGGGCCGCGGAGGGCCTGCGGCTGTGGGGCGTGCCCGACAGCGAGAGCGGTCGGCTGCTCGACATCATCGAGCACCGATGCCTCCGGGGGGCCAACGGAGCCACGTGGCAGACTGCCGCTGTGGGCCGTCGTGAGGCGGCGGGGGAGTCCCGGGACCAGGCGTTGCACGGGATGCTTCGCAGCTACGTCGACGGCATGCACAGCAACGAGCCCGTACACAGCTGGGAGGCAGCCTGATGGCTGACGCAGAGGTCAGACAGGCCGAGGACACCGCGGCGGGCGCCTCCGGGCGGCCGGTGATCGTGGTCGGCTACTCGTCCAAGCCCGAGGGGCGGGCCGCCCTCAAGCGGGCCGTGGCCGAGGCCGAGCTGCGGCAGGGCGAGATCGTCGTGGTGCACACCTCGCTGGACGTCGAGGTCTCCGATCTCCGGGCCGAGCTGGCGGGCTTCGGCATCCCGCACGAGGTACGCGAAGCCGCCGACGCCCTAGATCCCGCGGAGGAGCTGATCTCCACCGCCGACAGCCTCGGGGCCGAGTTCATCGTCATCGGGCTCCGCCGCCGTTCCCCGGTGGGAAAGCTGCTGCTGGGCAGCAACGCCCAGCGCGTGCTGCTCGACGCGTCCTGCCCGGTGCTGGCCGTCAAGGCCGAGATCGGCTGAGCCGGCGGCGACGGGCCGAGCCGGTGGCGCGAGCGCGAGGCCTGGCTGTTTACCCGGCGACCTAGGGTTGGTTGATCGAGCCGGTTCGACCGGCCAAGACGGACCCGCGGGGCCTCCTGCCTCGCGCGTTCGCCCGCATGGACGCCTTCGGATGCGACGCCAAGAGCTTCTGAGGTAACCCTCAGCACGAATTTTGGATTCGCGTGCCAGAATACTCGACGGAGCGCCCATTGACATCCGATGGGCGACCGCATGCCCTAGATTCACCTGGCAAGCCCGAGAGGTTCTTTGTGACACCCCCGTCCCACGTAGAAGCGTCCGCACCCGTTCTCGCTGCAGCCGCCGGCCGCGCCGGCCAAGTCAGCGCCCCGGTCAAGAAGGCCGCCGCGCCGCGCAAGGCACCGGCCAAGAAGGCGGCGCTCAAGGCCGTCGAGCCGCTGGCCGGCAAGGGTGCCAAGGCTCCGGCCAACGCCGACGCCCAGCCTGCGGACCTCGAGCCCGGGGACATCGCCGTCGAGGAGGTGGCGATCGAGGACCTCGTCGAGGTGGACGCCGAGGGCATCGTCCCCGCGACGCCGGACGTGGTCGTGGACATCGAGGGTGACGAGGTCGTGGTCACCGTCGGCAAGAAGCGGACGCTGGACGACGTGGACGACGCCACCTTCGAGCCCGCCGTCGTGGCGCCGCTGGAGAAGGAGCTCACCGAGGACCAGGGCTTCGTGCTCTCCACCGCGGACGACGCCGACGAGCCCGAGCAGCAGGTCATGGTGGCCGGTGCGACCGCCGACCCGGTCAAGGACTACCTGAAGCAGATCGGCAAGGTCGCGCTGCTGAACGCGGAGATGGAGGTCGAGCTCGCCAAGCGGATCGAGGCCGGCCTCTTCGCCGACGAGAAGATCAACGACCCCAAGGTGAAGACGAAGGCCGCCCAGCTCGAGGACTTCGAGTGGATCGCCGAGGACGGCCGCCGCGCCAAGAACCACCTGCTCGAGGCCAACCTGCGTCTGGTCGTCAGCCTGGCCAAGCGCTACACCGGCCGCGGCATGCTCTTCCT
>NZ_CAXTHT010000012.1:25611-78152 GCF_964244285.1 uncultured Friedmanniella sp. | reverse complement strand
AGTGTCAAGGATCAAGCGGAGTAGGTCCGTCAAGGATCACCCGAAGCTGAACAGCGGCTCAGCGTCAGCGGCGTCGGGTGGCCGCCTTCAGCAGCGTCACGAGACGGACCAGCCGGGGCTGGTGGACGCGCTTCGGCGCGGGCGTCATGAGCTCGTCGCCCAGGGCCTCGACCCTGCTGACCAGGTCGTCGTGTGCGACGTCCCACTCCTCGTAGCGAGGACCGGGCAGCCGGGCCACGTCGAGGCCCGCGCCCAGCGCGATCACCCGGTCGGCGCTCCGCAGGGCCTGCGCGCTGACGCGTCGCTCGTCGGCGGGGTCGAGGCCCATCGCCACCAACATCTCGTCCATCCGGCTGCCGGGGTCGGCCCGGTCGACCCCGCGGTGCGGACGTCGGCCCGGTCGCCGACGAGGCGACGCAGCAGGCTGGCCGCGATCTGGGTAGAACCGTCGTCACCGACGAAGAGAACGCGCGGCGGCCGGTCTGCGGGGCTCGCGGCTGTGTTCACGGAACGTCTCCTGGTGGTTCGGCACGGTCAGGCGACAACGACGGCGCCACGCCGAAGCGCAGCACCTCGAGGGTAGTGGGACCCGGACTCACTGCCGGCACGCAGACGGAGTCGAGGTCCGCGGTGACGGTGGCCGAGCACGACGCTGCCACCCGTAGTGTGTCGAGCACTACCGACGGGAGACCACAGGTGTCGAGTCCGGGCGAACGGGTGATGCGGTCCAGCCTGCGTGACCAGGTGATCGCGGTGCTGCGTCAGCGGCTGGTGTCGGGAGAGCTGGAGCCGGGCGGCATCTACTCCGCGCAGGCGGTGGCGGCCGAGCTCGGGGTTTCCGGGAGTCCCGTGCGCGAGGCGATGCTGACGTTGGTGCAGCAGGGCCGGATGGAGCCGGTCCGCAACCGCGGTTTCCGGGTGGTCGCCCTCGACGACGACGACCTCCGCCAGATCTCACAGCTGCGACGGTGGCTGGAGGTGCCGGCCATGCGGCTGCTCGCGGGAGACCCTCGGGTGGTCGCGGCGCACCACGAGTACGCCGTCATCGCCGGCCACATCGTCGACGCCGCCCACACGGGCAACCTGGTCGAGTACCTGGAGTACGACCGCGAGTTCCACCTCGGGCTCCTGGACATCCTCGGCAACGACAGGCTGCTCGAGGTGGTGGAGAACCTGCGGGACCAGACCCGCCTGTTCGGCTTGGCGGCCCTGGGGGAGAGCGGTCGGCTGGTCCCCTCCGCCGAGGAGCACGCCCAGATCCTCGCCGCGATGGTGGCCGGTGACGCTGACCTCACCGAGCAGCTGATGATCGCGCACCTGGAACACGTCACCGGCGACTGGGCCGGCTGAGGCCGGCAGCTTTGTCCGGGTTGTCACGCGGCTGCAGGGGTAGTACATTACCGACTACTACCTACTGCTGATCGAAGGAGAGGTCCATGAAGCCCTGGCAAGGGATCGTGGTCGCGAACACGCTGCCCCTGAACGACGACCTCTCCATCGACTACGACCAGCTGCAGGCGCACATCGCCTTCCTGGCCGAGCACGGCGTGAACGGTGTCTGCCCGAACGGCTCTCTGGGTGAGTACCAGGTGCTGACGCCGCAGGAACGCTCGCAGGTGGTCAAGGTCGTGGTCGAGGCGGCACCGGACGGCTTCAGCGTGGTCCCGGGGGTCGGTGCGTACGGCTCGGCGGAGTCCCGCCGTTGGGCGGAGGACGCCGCGGCCGCCGGCGCCGACGCGGTGCTCGCGCTGCCGCCGAACGCGTACCGGGCGAACGACCAGGAGGTCGTGGCCCACTACCAGGAGGTCGCGAAAGCCGGCCTGCCGATCGTGGCCTACAACAACCCCTACGACACCCGGATCGACCTGACGCCGGAGCTGCTGGCCGAGCTTGCCCAGATCGAGGAGGTGGTCGGGGTCAAGGAGTTCTCCGGCGACATCCGCCGGGTCACCGCCATCCGACGGACCGCGCCCCGGCTCGACGTGCTCGCCGGCGCGGACGACGTCGTCCTCGAGGCGGTGGCCATGGGGGCCGTCGGCTGGATCGGCGGCTTCTCGAACGCCCTGCCCGCGCACTGCGCGAAGATCTACGCCCTCGCGAAGGAGGGTGACCTCGCCGAGGCTCGCGAGCTGTACGCCTACCTGCAGCCGGCTTTCATGTGGGACACCCGGCACACCTTCGTGCAGGCGATCAAGCTTGCGCAGGAGGTCGCCGGTCGGTGGTCCGGGCCGTGCCGCGCCCCTCGTCAACCGCTCGACGACGCGACCCGGGCCGAGGTCGTCCTCGACGTCGAGCTGGCCATGAGCGCACCCCTGTGACGGCCGTCGTCGGGGTCGACCCATCCACCGGTCAGGAGCTGCCCTCGGTCGTCGAGGAGTCGGACCGCGCGGAGGTGGCGTCGATCGTCGCAGCGGCGTCCGCCGCCTTCAACGCCTACGCCGCGACCTCGCGCGCCGAGCGGGCGGCCTTGGCCGACGCCTGCGCGGACGAGATCGAGGCCAGCGGGGACGAGCTGATCGCCACGGCCTCACGGGAGACCGGCTTCACCACGGCCAAGCTCACCGGCGAGGTGAAGCGGGCCGCTTACCAGTTCCGCTTCTTCGCCAGTGTCCTCCGCGACGGCGGCTACCTCGAGGCGGCCATCGACCACGCCGGGGCGACGCCGATGGGTCCCCAGCCCGATCTGCGGCGGCTGCTCGTCCCGCTGGGTCCGGTGGCGGTGTTCGGCTCGAGCAACTTCCCGTTCGCCTTCTCCGTCCTCGGCGGTGACACCGCGTCGGCGCTGGCGGCCGGGAACCCGGTCGTGGTCAAGGCGCACAGCTCCCACCCCGCAACGTCCAGGCTCTCCTCCGAGGTGCTGGTCCGGGCCGTCCGACGCCAGACCGCGCCGGAGGGGACGGTGGGCATCGTCTACGGCTTCCAGGCCGGGCTCGACCTGGTGCGGGACCCGGCGATCAGGGCCGTGGGGTTCACCGGCTCGCTCCGGGGAGGCCAGGCACTGCTGGCCGCCACCCGCGAGCGGGACGAGCCCATTCCCTTCTACGGCGAGCTCAGCAGCCTCAACCCGGTGGTGGTCACGCCGGCCGCGGCCGCCGAGCGTGCGGCGGACATCGGGACCGGCTTCGCCGCGTCGGTCTCGGTCGGCGCTGGTCAGCTGTGCACCAAACCGGGATTCCTCCTGGTCCCTCAGGGTGCTGAAGGCGACCAGCTGGTGGCCTCGGTCGCCGAGGCCCTGACCGGGACGGCCGACTTCGTCCTGCTGAACGAGGGCATCCACCGCACGTTCGTCCAGACGACCGAGGAGTTCCGCGAGCGGGGCGACGTGAGCACCGTCGTCGGCGCGCCTTCGGCCGGTCCGGGCTTCGCTGCGGCCGCGACCATCTTCGAGGTGGGTCTCGATGACCTCGACGATCACCTGGTGCAGGAGGTCTTCGGTCCGGTGGCGGTGGTGGTCCGCTACCCCGCCGACCAGCTCGTGGACGCAGCGACCCGGGTGCTGCGGACCTTCCCGGCCTCCTTGACCACGACCCTGCACGTGGCCGCCGAGGAGGACCCCGGACCAGTCGCCACCCTGACGGCGACGGCGGTCTCGCAGTCCGGGCGGGTCGTCTTCAACGGTTACCCCACGGGGGTGGCCGTGTCGTGGGCCCAGACGCACGGCGGCCCCTGGCCGTCCACCAACTCGGTTCACACCTCGGTCGGCGCCACCGCCATCCGTCGGTTCCTGCGCCCGGTCACCTTCCAGGACGCGCCCGCCTTCGCGCTCCCGCTCGAGCTGCAGGAGGAGTACCGCGACATCCCGCGTCGGGTGGACGGCGAGCTGGTGCTGCCCTGACCAGCTCAGCCGTCGCCGGGTCAGGGCGACGCGGTGCCCACCGGGGCCGATGTGCCCGACGGGCGAACCAGATCGGCCTGCTGACGAGCCTCCTGGGTCCGCTTGTTGAGGGTGAAGCCGAGGGCGGACGCGCTGGTGAGCGCGAGCAGCACGTCGGGAAGCGGGGAGAGCCGGTGCGTACCGGTCAAGAGCTGGCCGAGGACGAAGGCCATGGCGACGACGTTGAAGATCAGGTACTGGATCTCCGACACCTGGTCGGTCGCCCGGGCGACGTCGTTGCCCTCGGTCAGCTCGTCGCCCGACCTCGTGGTGACCGAGAGGGCCGCCGCGGCCCCGGGAACGCCGAGCAGCAGCAGGTAGCTGACCCATCCCGAGCCGACCACGCAATAGGTGTCCGTCACGTCGGTCCGGTCGACGCACTCCATCGGGTTCGAGCCGGCCAGCGCGAAGACGCTCAACCACGACAGGGCGAAGACCACGGTGATGGTCCAGCAGAACAGCACCGTCGAGCTCATCGAGGTCCGCAGCCCGAGGACCTCGAGCATCTTGGCCTTCGGCCGGCGTCCGGCGCCGAGGTTGAGGGACTTGCCGAGCACCACCCAAGCTGCGCCGAACAGGAAGGCCACCGACAGCAGGGCGAAGGCGTACGCGTGCGGCTCCTGTTCGTCCAGGACGGTCGACATCGGGCGGGAGAGCAATGCGGCGGCGATGAACGCGTACGCGACGAGGATCGACACCAGCAGCACCTGCTGCCGGTTCATCGGGACCCCGCTCTGCTGGCTCCGGCGTCGGGCCAGGATGCCTGCGAGCACGAAGGTGAGGAGGGTCAGGATGGGCAGAAGCGGGTTCGCCAGGTTCCGCCGCGCGGACCTGACCAGTCCGGCGAGGGTGGCATCCGGGTAGACGTGGGTGAGGACGGAGAAGACGGCGAGGACGAGTCCGACCAGCACGAGGATCTCCACGGTGCTGTTCTTGAGCCGCTTCGTCATGGTCGTGCCGCCGAGGAGTCCGTTGTGGACCGGTTGCGGGTCTTGCCCATCTCGTTTCCCCTCCCTCGACGTGCCTCACTCGTCAGAGGGCGTCGCCCGGCGCCAGATACACGGCGATCCCGCGCCGCGGCGACGGACCGCACGCGAGCCGTAGGGTCGGGCGGGTGGACCCCACGTTGATCCTGGTCACCGGCCCGGCCGGCTCGGGCAAGACGACGTTGGCGCACGCGCTGGCGGCGGCGGTCGGCTGCCCGGCGCTGTGCCGGGACGAGATCAAGGAGGGGATGGTCGCGTCGAACCCCGGCTTCGTCGCGTCCGTCGGCGACCCACTGACGATGCGGACCTACAGCCTCTTCTTCGAGGCGATCGAGCTGTTCCTGCGGAACGAGGTGACGCTGGTCGCCGAAGCGGCCTTCCAGCATGCGCTGTGGTGGCGGGGGCTGGAGCCACTGACCGGCCTGGCCGAGCTCCGGACGATCCGCTGCCGAGTGCCCGAGGACATCGCACGGGAGCGGATGCAGACCCGGTTGTCCGAGTCGACCCGGGCGGCCCACACCGACACCGCTCACCTGGAGGCAGCGGCGCCCTTCGACGCGATCCACCTCGACGCGCCCACGCTGGACGTCGAGACCTCGGACGGCTGGCGCCCGGGCGTGGACGAGATCGTCCGCTTCTGCCGCCGGTGAGACGTTGCTGCCTCGTGCCGGGTGGTCCCGGCATTCCGCAGCAACGTCTCCACCGTGCGGGCGAGCATCAGCTCTCCTCGCCCGCCAGCAGCAGGTAGAGCGAGCGGCGGGCCTGCTTGAGCACGTCCGTGGCCTTCTCGATCTGCTCCGCGTTCCCGGTGGCCGCTACCTGACGGGCGGCGGCGTGCAGGGTCTGCAGCGACTCCCGCAGGTCGGGCCCGGAGCTGTTCCCCGCGAGTTCGGCGAACGGGTCGCCCCAGGCGGTGCGCTGCTCCTCGACGAGGGCGGTGCCGGTCTCGGTCAGGGTGACGAGCTTGCGCCCGCCCTCGGCCTCGGTCCGGACCAGGCCCTCATCCTCGAGCTGGGCGATGGTCGGGTAGATGGCACCGGGGCTGGGACGCCAGGTCCCGTTGGTGCGCTCGGCCATCGCCTCCATCAGCTGGTAGCCGTGCATCGGCTGATCGGCCAGCAGCAGGAGGGTGGCGATCCGAACGTCGCCGCGCCGGGCGCGACCGCGGGAGCCGTCAGGCCCTCGCCGACCGCGGCGCTCGGGTCCGCCCGGGAAGCCCGGTCCGCCGGGAAAGCCTGCGAAGTCCGGTCCGCCCGGAAAGCCCGGTCCCCGGCTCGCGCCGCCGCCACGCGGTCCACGACCGTGCTCTGGGCCGCGCTCGCGGCCCTCTCCGCGCGGTCCACGACCGCGCCGGCCCTCAGGGCCGTCATGCCCGAAGGCGTCTTCCGCGAAGGGTCGGCGACCCTCGAAGCGGGGTCCGCGCAGCTGGCGCGGTTCTGGGTGGTGGTTGCTGTGATCCATGATGGTTCCTTTCGTGTAGCAACGTTGCACTCACGATATATCTTTACATGTCGAAACGCAACCCCCGTCAACGGGACGATCGTCTGATCCCCTGCGCCGCATCGGGCGGGAGGGCTACCGTCGACGCATGCAGCACCCCGCCGAGGTCTGGCGCCGCAAGCGGCGGTCCAGCCGCGCGGTGATCGCGGGCGTCGTCGAGATGGTCGTGTCCATGGTGCTGAGTGTGTTGCAGATGGCTCCGCCTCTGGTGACCACGATCGGCTGGCTGATCGGCTTCGTCCTCGTGCTGTACGGCGTCCACGTGGGCTGGCTGATCTTCTACGACCGTGATCCCGATGGTCCGTCCAGCTGAGCCTGGCCTCGGTGGCCGGCTCCCGAGCTCAACGAGCGGCGTCGAACACCTGGTCGGCGAAGCGCTGCAGCAGCAGCCCGAACCGGTCGACGTCCGCCGGGTCCCAGCCCGCCAGCTGCTCGCGCAGCCAGGCCGTGCGCGCGGCCACCGCCCGCTCCCGTAGGGCGGCGCCGGTCTCGGTCAGGGTCAGGGCGGTCCGGCGTCCCGAGTGGTCGGAGGGCCGGCGGACGAGCAGCCCGGCTTGCTCGGCCGCGTCCACCAGGCGGCTGGCGGTGGACGGTGCGACGTCAGCCAGGGCGGCGACGTCGGACACGTTGGCCTCGGCCCCGTCGCCGGCCCGACGAGCGCAAGCCTCGACCACGAGCAGGCTGGAGAGCTCCACCGGGGTGACGCCGTCGTGCACGATCCGGTACCGAGACGCCGCCCAGAGGCGTCGCAGCCGCAGCAGGGCGTCGTCGACCGCCTCGACCCCGACCACCGCACCAGCCGGGGGAACCTCTTCCGTCATATGTGTACTGTACACATATGACACCGTCCCTCCTGGTCACGGGAGCCACCGGCACCGTTGGCCGGTCACTCATCTCCTCCCTGGTCTCGGCGGGCGTCGAGGTCGGCGCCGCCTCCCGCCGCCCGGCCCCACCGGTCAGTCCGCTGGTGACCCCGGTCCGCCTCGACTTCACCGACCCGTCCACGTGGGACGCCTTCACGGGCGTGAGGACCCTGTTCCTGGTCCGACCGCCGGAGCTCGCGCGGCCGCAGCGCGACCTCTTCCCCGCGCTGGCGGCGAGCGTCCGGGCCGGGCTGCGGCACGTCGTCTTCCTGTCCGTGCAGGGCGTGGAGCGACTCCGGGTGGTCCCGCACGCCCGGATCGAGGCGTGGCTGCGCGCCTCCGGGCTGGGCTGGACGTTCCTGCGGGCCTCCTTCTTCGACCAGAACCTGATCACGGTGCACGGCGCGCAGGTCCGCGAGCGTGACGAGCTGATCATGCCGGCCGGCCAGGGCCGGACGGCGTTCGTGGACGCGCACGACCTCGCCGAGGTCGCAGCGCAGGCCATGTTGGACCCGGCCACCGCCGACGGCCAGGCGTGGACGCTCACCGGCTCTGAGGCCCTCACCTACGGCGAGGTGGCCGGCATCATGACCGCCGTCCTCGGCCGTCCCATCCGCTACGCCCAGCCCGGCTTGTTGCGCTACACGCTCCGGGCCCGGCGTGAGCTCGCGATGCCGGCGGGGCTGGTGGCCATGACCTCCGCGGTCTACACGACCGCTCGGCTCGGGCTCGCCGCCGGCCTGACCGACGAGGTGGCCAGGCTGCTCGGCCGGGGACCGACGACCATGACCGAGTTCGTCCGACGCGAGCGCGCCGCCTTCGAGAGGACCGTCTGATGAGCACCGTCACCCTGCTGGGGGCCACGGGCCGGACCGGACGGCTGGTGGCCGCCGAGCTGCGACGCCGGGGGCACGCCGTGGTGGTCGTCGTCCGGGACGCGGACCGGGCGCCGGCCGCCGACCGGGTGGTGGTCGGAGACGTCCGCGACCCCGCGGTGCTCGAGCAGGCGGTGGACGGCGTCGACGCGGTGATCAGCGCCCTGGGTCCGGTCAAGGGCGAGCCGCACCTGCACCGGGACCTCGCTGCTGCCCTGGTTCCGGTGCTCGAGCGGCAGGGTGTGCCGCGCTATGTCGGCGTCAGCGGCGCGGGCGTGACCCTGGCTGAGGATCGCAAGAGCCGCCGCGACCGGGCCATCTCCGCGGTGATGGTCGTCGTCGGGAGGGCGACGGTGGCCGACAAGGCCGCCGAGATCGCCGCCTGGGCTCAGAGCGACGTGGTCTGGACGCTGGTCCGGCCACCGCGGCTGGGCGACGGACCGGCCACCGGTCGCGTCGAGCACCATGCCCACACGTCTCCGCGGTCCACGGCCATCACCCGCGTCGACCTCGCGGCGTTCCTCGTCGACTGCCTCGAGCAGGACCTCTACCCGCGGCAGGCGCCGCTGGTGGCCGACCGCACCTGACGCCGACCGGGTCAGCGCAGGGCGGCGGCGATCACCCGGCGCATGGTGCCCAGGTAGACCTCCTCCTCACCCACCAGCGGCGGTGGGAGGTGGCCGTTCACCTCGAGCGCGATAGCGCCGTGCAGGGCTGCGTAGCAGTCCATGGCGACGGCCAGCGCCACCGGCGGCAGCGGCATGGGCAGCACGCTGCTCCAGCGCTCGAACCCTCGGACCGCCGCGGGCGCGACGCCCGCAGCGAGACGCTCGACGTCCAGGGCTCCGGCGGCGACGAGGTCGACCATCAGGTCCAGCATCACCCCGGTCGAGCGGAGTGAGGCGGCCGTCGTGGCCTCCGTCCCGTGGTAACCGCCCACCGGAGTGCCGAAAACCAGGCGGTAGCGCAGTGGGTCCTGTACCGCCCACCGGCGATAGGCGGCGGCGACCTGAACGAAGACCTCACCCGGGTCGCTGGACGGGGGTGCGCAGCGGGCCTGCTCGTGGGCGCTGGTCAGGGTAGCCGTCAGATCGTCGAAGGCGTCGACGATGAGTGCGGTGAGCAGGTCATCGCGACTGGCGAAGTAGCGGTAGAGCGCTGACGGTGCCATCCCCAGCCGCCGTGCGACCGCCCGCAGGGAACAGTCGAGGGAGTTCGAGTCGCGGATGTCGGCCCAGGCGGCAGCCTTGATCTCGGCCACCGTGGCGAGCCGGCGGTCAGCACGCCGGGTGGCCGTGGCGGTCGACATGTCGCACAGGTTAACAGTGTTCTCGACGCGAACGCTGTTGACAGGGAGCTCCATGAGCGAGAACACTGTTCACATCACGATCACCGTTCAGAGGAGCGCCGATGACCACGTCAACCCTGGGTCTGTCCCGACGGGGCCGGCCCCTGGGGTCGAGCAGCACCCGTGTCCGCGTCCTGGTGCTGGTGGCCGGGCTGAGCACGGTGGCCCTGATGGTGACGGTCGTGGGCCTGGTGTCGGACGACCGCGTCATCACCGGTGCGCCCGCCTGGCTCAAGCCGGCCAAGTTCGCGGTCTCGATCGCCGTCTACTGCGCCACCCTCGCCTGGCTGCTTACCCTCGTCCAGGGCCACCCGCGACTGGTCCGGCTGGTCGCCTGGGTGACCGCGCTGGCTCTTGCTCTGGAGCTCGTGCTGATCCTCGCCCAGGTGGTCCGGGGCACGACGAGCCATTTCAACACCGCCACGCCCCTCGACGCCCGCATCTTCGACGCCATGGGCGGGCTGGTCGCGCTGGTCTTCCTCGGCGCGGTGGTCACGGGCGTGCTGCTCGCCCGGCAGCGGGGTCTGCCGGCGGTGCTCGGATCCGGCATCCGCGGTGGTGTGGCGGTCGCCGTCCTCGGCATGGCCGCGGCGATCCTGATGCTGGTCAACCGGCAGTACGGCGACGGCGGCGCCCACACCGTCGGCGCCCCGGACGGCGGGCCGGGCCTGCCCCTGACCGGCTGGAGCACCGAGCACGGTGACCTCCGCGTCCCGCACTTCGTGGGTCTGCACGCCCTGCAGGCGCTGCCGCTGCTGGCCTTGCTGCTGCAGCGCTACGCGACCCGGCTGACCGAGGGGGCGCAGGTCCGGCTGGTGCGGCTCACCGCGGTGGCCGCCGCGGGTCTGGTGGTGCTGCTGGCCGTCGAGGCCGAGCGAGGCCTGCCGCTGCTGGCCCCCGACGCCACGGTGGTCACCGCCGGGCTTGTCGGTCTCGCGGTGCTCGGCGGCCTCGGCGCCCTGGTCGTGGTGCGGGACGTCCGCGGCCAACGTGGGCTCCGGTCGTGACGGCGTCGACGGTCCGCCAGGTCGGCTACGCCCTCGCTGCCGTGGTGGGCGGAGTCGTGACGTGGTTCTTCAACCTGCGCTATGACGGCTCGGTCGGCTATCTGGCCGCCTGGTTCGCCAACGACGCGTCCTCCTCGGCCGCCGTCGACCTGTTGGTGGTCGCGGCTGTGCTCACCGTCTTCGTGTTCGCCGAGTCCCGCCGGCTCGGGATGCGCCTCGTCGTGCCGGTGCTGTTCCTGGTCACCGGCCTGGTGGTCGCGATGGCCTTCGCCGTCCCGGCGTTCCTGCTCTACCGGGAGCGACGGATCCGACGGGCGGACACGGCTCCGCGGCCGGCGTCGGCTACCGGTAGCTGGCCAACCTGAGCCACCCGTGGGTGCCCGGGCTCGGCCTTCGGGGCCGCGACCTAGGCTGGGGGAAGCGCAACCCGTTCGTTCGGGATGCCCACGCCGACTCCCGGTCGAGCGCGACGCGTGGCGTCGGCCCCGGGCAGCCAGGTCCACGAGCCACGACGGCTCCACTTCCACGAGGAGAACCATGCCCACCACCGTGCACGCCTACGCCGCCCCGAGCGCGAGCGAGCCGCTTGCCCCCACCACCATCGAGCGCCGCGACGTCGGCCCGCGCGAGGTGCTGATCGAGATCAAGTACGCCGGCATCTGCCACTCCGACATCCACACCGCCCGCGGCGAGTGGGGCCAGGTCACCTACCCGATCGTGGTCGGTCACGAGATCGCCGGGATCGTCGCCGAGGTCGGCTCCGAGGTCGACAAGCACGCTCCGGGCGACCGGGTCGGCGTCGGCTGCCTCGTCGACTCCTGCCGCGAGTGCGAGAGCTGCCAGCAGGGCCTGGAGCAGTACTGCCTGAACGGCAACATCGGCACCTACGGCGGCGTCGGCCGCGACGGCCTGCCGACCGCCGGCGGCTACTCCACCCACATCGTGGTCGACCAGGACTTCGTGCTGCGCATCCCCGAGGGCGTCGAGCTCGACGTCGCCGCGCCGCTGCTCTGCGCGGGCATCACCCTCTACTCCCCGCTCAACCACTGGAATGCGGGCCCCGGCAAGAAGGTGGCCGTCATCGGGCTCGGCGGGCTGGGCCACATGGGTGTCAAGATCGCCCACGCCATGGGAGCCGAGGTGACCGTGCTCAGCCAGTCGCTGAAGAAGCAGGAGGACGGGCTGCGCCTGGGTGCTGACGCCTACTACGCCACCAGCGACCCGGACACCTTCGAGGTGCTCAAGGGCAGCTTCGACCTGATCGTCAACACCGTCTCGGCCAACCTCGACCTGGACGCCTACATGGGCCTGCTCAAGGTCGACGGAACCCTGGTCGAGGTCGGCGCCCCCGAGCACCCGATGTCGGTCAAGGCCTTCTCCCTGCTGCCCGGCCGTCGCAGCCTCGCCGGTTCGAGCATCGGTGGTATCCCGGAGACCCAGGAGATGCTCGACTTCTGCGCCGAGCACGGTCTCGGGGCCGAGATCGAGGTCATCCCGGCCGACAAGATCAACGAGGCCTGGGACCGTGTCGTGGGCAGCGACGTCCGCTACCGCTTCGTGATCGACACCGCCACCTTGGGCTGAGCTCAGGCCGCAGGCAGGACAAGGAGTAGTGATCTGCCGCGAGTACGCGGCAGATCGCTACCTGTTCCTGGACGAGTCGGTGCTAGGTGACGATCGCGCTCAGGATGAGCACGAAGACGAGCCCGGCGACGGAGATGATCGTCTCCATCAGTGACCAGCTCAGGATCGTCTGCTTCACCGTCATGCCGAAGTACTGCTTGACCAGCCAGAAGCCGACGTCGTTGACGTGGGAGAAGAACAGCGAGCCGCAGCCCAGGGCCAGCACCAGCAGGGCGATCTCGGTGCTGGACTGCTCCGCGGCGAGTGGCCCGACGATGCCCGCGGAGGTGATCGTCGCGACGGTGGCCGAACCGGTGGCCAGCCGGATGCCGACCGCCACCAGCCAGCCCAGCACGAGGACGTTGAAGTTCACGCCCTTGGCCCAGTCGGCCACCAGGTTGCCCACCCCGGCGTCGACCAGCGTCTGCTTGAACCCGCCGCCCGCGGCGATGATCAACAGCGTCCCGGCCATCGGGGGCAGCGACTTGTCGACGCTCACGGCCAGGCCGCCCCAGCCCATCCCGGTGCGCAGCCCCAGCAGCAGCATGGCCGCCAGGGTGCCGATCAGGAGGGCGACCAGCGGCGTCCCGACCAGGAACAGCGCGTCGTGCACCGGGTTGCCCTTCTTCGACACGATCTCGGCGACCGCGCGGGAGAGCATCAGCACCACGGGCAGCAGCACCACGACCAGCGTCACCAGGAACGACGGCTTGCGGCTGACGGTGGAGGCGCTGCCGTCCGCCGCGACCGGCTCGTCCCCTGCGCTGGACAGCACGCTGTTGTCGGGAGGCGTCTGAGGTCCCCAGCGGGCGCACACCCGGCCCCACACCGGACCGGCCAGCACCACGGTGGGCAGGGCCACGATGATGCCGAACAGCAGGGTGAGACCGAGGTCGGCGTGCAGTAGCCCGATCGCGGTCAGCGGCCCCGGGTGCGGCGGCACCAGGCCGTGCAGCACGGAGAGGCCGGCGAGGGCTGGGATGGCCACGGCCAGCATCGGCAGCTTGCTCCGCCGGGCCACCATCAACACGATCGGGATCAGCAGCACGAGGCCGATCTCGAAGAACATCGGCAGCCCCACCAGCACCGCTGCGCCGGCCATGGCCCAGGGCAGTGCGCGGGTGGAGACCCGCGAGACGATGCGCTCGACGATGGTGCCCGCACCGCCGGAGTCCACCAGCAGCCGGCCCACGATCGCGCCGAGCGCCACCAACACCCCGACGCTGCCGAACGTGTCCCCGACGCCTTTGGAGAAGCTGGTCACACCGTCCTGCGGGTTCATCCCGGACACCGCGACCAGGACCGCCGAGCCGAGGATCAGCGCCACGAAGGGATTCACCTTCAACCAGGCGATCAACACCACCACCACCGCGATGGCCAACAAGGTGGCGACGATCAACAACGCGGTCATGGTGACCCCTTCGCTCGGTCGGACCAGTGGCGGCACTGGTTCGGCCTGACGCTACTGCCCGCGTCGACGGCGGTCCTGGCGGGGTGAGAGGCAGTGTCCCCGGCTTCGCGTTACGTCCTGATTAAACCGACCGGAGCAGCAATGCGGCTGACGGCGGGGCCCGGGTTCGAGGACACGGAGCCGCTGTCCTGCTCGTGTAGGGTTCGGACCTCGCCCCCCGTACCAGACAGACCCTCGGGTCGCGTGCAGAATTCGGATGGTTCATGGTTTTCTTAACTTCTTCTCGTTCGTCGAGCCGCCGACGCCGGCCGGCCGCAGCGGCCGCAGTCCTCGCGCTCACTGCCCTCGGTCTCTCAGCCGGGGTCTCGACCTCGATGGCGGCGGTGCCGAAGGCGACCCCTCCGCTGCTGCAGCGCAACTCCTCGGCCGTGTCCGGGGACGCGCTGCCCACCGCGCAGGTCGACGGCATCGTCTACAAGCAGGTCATCGTCGGCAACACCGTCTTCGCCGCCGGCCGGTTCGCCACGGCCCGCCCCGCCGGGGTGGCCAAGGGCGGAGCGGGCACGGTGGCCCGTTCGGGCCTGATGTCCTACGACATCCGGACCGGCAAGATGACCAAGTTCGCCCCCAAGTTCACCGGGGGCGTCGAGGGTGCGCCGACCGAGCTCGACGCGCTGGCTCTGTCCCCGGACAAGAAGATCCTCTACGTCGGCGGGAACTTCACCGCGGTCAACGGCAAGAAGCGCACGTTCCTCGCGTCGTTCACCGTCTCCACCGGTCACCTCCGGCCCCTCAGCGCGACGATCAAGTCGCAGGTGCGGGCCATCGCCACGGTGGGGAACACCGTCTACCTGGGCGGCTACTTCAAGTCGATCAACGGCACCTCGCGGCTGTACGCCGGGGCGGTCAAGGCCTCGACCGGGGCTCTGCTGGCCTGGAACCCCAAGGCGAACTCCTCCGTCGAAGCGCTGCTGGTCAACCCGGGGAAGGACCGGGTCATCATCGGCGGTCGCTTCTCCACCCTCGGTGGCCACCAGGCCCGCGGCATGGGCGCGGTGACGACCGTGGCCGGATCCGTGCGCACGTGGAAGGCGAACCTCAAGATCCAGGACTACGGTTCCGACTCCGCCATCCTCGACCTCACCGCGGACAAGGACACCATCTACGGCGCCGCCTACGGCTACCAGGCCGGCAACTTCGAGGGCGTCTTCGCCGTCAGCACGAAGGTCGGGTCCATCAAGTGGCTGCAGGACTGCCACGGCGACCAGTACAGCGTCGCCCCGATCGGCAACTACATCTACTCCGTCGGGCACGCACACTTCTGCAAGAACATCGGTGGCTTCTCCGAGATCGCGCCGCAGCGCGCGATGGTGGTGACCAAGGCCGCCCACGGCACCGTCGCGCACAACACCCAGACCGACAGCGACAACTACACCGACTGGGCCGGCTACCAGGCGCCCTCGATCGTGAACTGGTTCCCGGTCCTCAACACCGGCAGCTTCAGCGGCTCCCACCAGGGTGCCTGGAGCGTCCGGGGCACGTCGAAGTACGTCGTCCTCGGCGGTGAGTTCACCACGGTCAACGGCCAGCAGCAGCAGGGGCTGGTCCGGTTCACCACCCCCGGCAACGGGGCTCCGGGCAAGCTCGGCCCGGTGGGCAGCTCGAACGGCATGACCCCGCACGTCGTGACCAACAACAGCACCGGCCGCACGCTGGCCTGGCTGGCCAACTACGACCGGGACGACCGGGACCTCACCTACAAGGTGCTGCGGGACGGCAAGGTCGTGGCCACCCTGGTCCGGGCCTCGAGCTTCTACCACCGGCCGCAGCTCACCTGGAAGGACAAGTCGGCCAAGCTCGGCGTCGGCTACCACTACCAGATCTTCGTGCAGGACCAGAAGAACTCGGTTCGCAGCGTCCAGATCTACAGCACCTGACGGCTGTGCCACCGGACCCGTCTCCCCTCTGTGGGGGAGGCGGGTCCGTGCTGTCTCAGCGGCCGGCCAGAAACCGGCTGCGCTGCTGGACGCCCATCTCGCCGTAGGGGTAGTCCCCGACGTGCGGGTCCGAGGCCTGGTCGAGCAGCGCGACCTCGTCCTCGCCGAGGTGCAGGTCGGCAGCCGCCAGGTTCGTCTCCAGCTGCTCGAGCGTCCGGGCGCCGAGGATCGTCGAGGTGACGCTCGGCCGGTCGGTCACCCAGGCCAGCGCGACCTCGGCCATCGAGACCCCGCGCTGCTCGGCGACCTGCTGCACGGCGTCGATGACGTCCCAGGTCCGCTCGGTGCCCCGCCGCTCCCAGGCCTCCATGCCCCGCTCGGGGTTCTCCCCGAGCCGGGTACCGCCGGTCGGTCGCTGGTCGCGGGAGTACTTGCCGGAGAGCCAGCCGCCGCCCAGCGGGCTCCAGGGCAGCAGGCCCAGGCCCGCGTCGAGTGCGGCGGGCACGATCTCCCACTCGATCTCGCGGACGATCAGGCTGTACTGCGGCTGCAGCGTGACCGGCGGCGCCACGTTCAGCGCGGCCGCCAGCTGGACGGCCTTGGTCAGCTGCCAGCCGGTGAAGTTCGACAGCCCGTAGTAGCCGATCTTGCCGGCCCGGATGAAGCCGTCGAGGGTCCGCAGCGTCTCCTCCAGCGGCGTCCAGGGGTCGAAGGCGTGCACCTGGTAGAGGTCGACGGACTCGACGCCGAGCCGGCGGAGCGAGGCGTCCAGGGCCCTGGTCAGGTGGCGGTTGGTCAGGCCGGAGCCGTTCGGGTGGCCGTCGGTGGGGAAGCGGCCCTTGGTCGCGAGCACGACCGGCTCGGTGACGTCGGCGGGGCGGGCGGCCAGCCAGCGGCCGACGATCTCTTCCGAGACGCCGCCGGAGTAGACGTCGGCCGTGTCGACCAGGGTGCCGCCGGCCTCGACGAAGCGGTCGAGCTGGGCGTGCGAGCCGGCTTCGTCGGTCTCGGCGCCGAAGGTCATCGTGCCCAGGCAGAGGTTGGAGACGGCGCAGCCACTACGCCCGAGAGTTCGGTAGTCCATCCCTCGTGTCTACCCCTTCAGGGTCGGGCGGTGAGCCGGGGGGTGAGGAACAGCACGAGGGCGGCCAGGCCGACGGCCGCCAGGACGGCCAGGCCGGGCAGCTCGAACCGGCCGGTGACCGCGGCTCCCAGCACCGCGACCAGCTGGGCGGTCAGCTGGACGGCAACGAAGCGCGGTGCCGGTACCAGCAGCGCCCGCAGCTCGACCCGGACGGCCCAGCTGCTCCGTCCGAGCAGCGCCCCCAGCTGCACCAGCAGGTGCGCGCCCAGCAGCAGGAGGTTCGACTCCGGCCGCCAGCCGCCGTCGGAGGAGACGGTCAGCACGAACGCGGTGAACGCGAGCACGACGACCGGGCCGACCCCACCGGGCCGGACCAGCACGAGAGCGGCCAGCACCACCCCCAGCACGGTCAGCGTGTCGCCCGCGCCGGCCAGCCGGACGCAGCCCACGGCCAGGGCGACGCAGACCAGCCGCAGCAGCCAGCCCGGCAGCCACGCCCCCGTCTCCACAGTGACCCGCGGCCGGCGGGGGGCCAGCGTCGGTCGTCCGCGCGGGAGCCGGCGCGTCTGCGCGGCCACCAGGCGACGCAGGGACGCGGTGCTCCGCTCGAGAGCCGTCACCGGCGGTGCCGCCGTCGGGCCAGGACCTCGAGCGCGGTCGCCGGGTCGGAGCCGTCCGTCCGGCGGTCCGCCGCCAGCAGCCGCCAGGCCACGGTCTCGACGCCGAGCCGGCTGAGCGCCTCGATCCGGTGTGCCGCTCCATGGCCACCACCCGGTACGCGGTCTGCAGCCGGTCGGTCAGGTCGGCGGTGACCACCGGCGGCAGGATGTCGACGGCCACCACCCGGTGCCCGGACTGGCGCCAGGTGGCCGCGAGGTCGGCCGCGTCGTCGTCCAGAAAGGTCGAGAACAGCACGATCAGCGAACCGGACGGCAGCCGGGGGACGCGTCGTCGTCGGGTGGGCGCACCCTGGGGCGAAGCGACGGCGAGCTGCTGCACCAGGCGCTGCAGCTGCGCCCGACCCCCGGCCGGCGGGCTCGGCCGCTGCAACCGTCCGAGGTCCTCCAGCCCGACCCGGTCGCCGGCCTCGAGATAGGCCCGCGCCAGCGAGGCGGCGGCGAACCGCGCGAGGTCCAGCGAGGTGTGCTCGTCCTCGTCCACCTCGCCGGCGTCGCCCCAGCTGGCCACCCGCGGACCCACGTCGTCGCGGGAGTCGACGACCAGCATCACGGTCGCGTCCGCGGTGGCGAAGGTGCGCCGGACGTACAGCTGGGTGAGCGTCCCCGGATCGCTGCGGGAGAGCCGCGCGGTCACCCGCCAGTCGATCCGTCGCAGCCGGTCGCCCGGCCGGAAGGGCGCCACGTCGTGCAGGTCGCCGCCGTCACCGGCGCGCCGCGAGCTGTGCGGCCCGGTCAGCCCCTGCAGCCGGAACGGCAACGGCAGCGCGCGCAGCGCCCGGCTGGCCGGTAGCACCGTCATCTCGATCGGGTCGAACGCGCTGACCGGGGTGGTCAGCAGCCCAGCGCCATCTGCTCCGGCGGCGTCCAGGCGGAACAGCGGCCGGCGGCCCGTCCGGACCGAGATCATCTCCACCGGCAGCGAACGCTCGCCGCCCACGAGCAGGCAGTCGCGGACGCGGTGTCCCGGGGCGCCGACGCGGACGGCCACCAGCTCACCCGGCTGGGCCTCGAGCAGCAGCTCCGCGGCCAGCGTCCCGGCCGACGCGGTCTGGTCGACCCCCTGCAGCCCGGCGGACGGCCGCTCGCGGGGCCAGCGTCTCCAGCTGAGGGCGACCCCCAGCAGCAGCGGCAGACCGAGCACGGTCACGTCCGGCCGCTGCACCAGCACGCCGAAGAGCAGCACCGCGACCCCGGTGCCCAGCCAGGCGACCGCGGCCGGGGCCAGCCGCCACCGGCCCAGCGGCCTCACCCCTGACATCGCTGCGGTCCTGCCCGGCTCAGCGCGGCGGACGGAGAGCGGCGGTGGCGGCGGGCCCCGGGACCGAGGCCAGCAGGGTTCCCACCACGTCCGCGGCCACGACCCCCGTGGCCCAGGTCTGCGGGTTGAGGGTGATCCGGTGGGCGAGAGCGCTGACGGCCACCTGCTTCACGTCCTCCGGGGTGACGAAGTCGCGTCCGTCCAGGACGGCCAGCGCGCGGGACACCAGCAGCAGGGCGAGGGACCCGCGCGGGGAGGCCCCGACCTCGACGGCCGGGTGGGTCCGTGTCCCCGCGGCCAGGGCCACGCAGTACGCGACGACGTCCGGGTCGACGGCCACCTGCTCGACGCCCGCCTGCATGGCCAGCACGGTCTGGCTGTCGACCAAAGCGCGGACGCTGGTCTCCTCCCGCTGCCGGGCCAGCCGTCGGCCCAGCACGTCGGCCTCGCCCGCCGGACTGGGGTAGCCGACCGAGAGCCGGACGAGGAAGCGGTCCAGCTGGGCCTCCGGCAGCGGGTAGGTGCCCTCGTACTCCACCGGGTTGGAGGTGGCCATCACGTGGAACGGCTGGGGGAGCACGAAGCTGCGTCCCTCGACCGTCACCTGGCGCTCGGCCATCGCCTCGAGCAGGGCCGACTGGGTCTTCGGCGCCGTCCGGTTGATCTCGTCCGCGAGCAGCAGGCCGGTGAAGAGCGGTCCCGGGCGGAACTCGAACTCCGCGGCCGCCGGGTCCCACACGTAGGAGCCGGTGATGTCGGCGGGCAGCAGGTCGGGGGTGCACTGCAGCCGGGTGAAGTCCAGGCCGAGGGCGCCGGCCAGGCTGCGGGCGGCCAGCGTCTTGCCCAGCCCGGGCACGTCCTCGAAGAGCACGTGACCGCCGGCCAGCACGGCGGCCAGCGCGCTGCGCAGCGTCGGCTCCATCCCGACGACCACGGTGCCCACCTCGGCCAGCACCTCGGCACCCAGCCGGGCGACCTCGGCGACGGGAAGCGGCTGGATGCTCACGGGTTCCTCTCGGGGCTGGTCGTGTCGGGGCTCATCGGGTGGGGGGCTCATCGGGTGGGGGCTGATCGTCTGACGTCGGGAGGCCACGCGGCCGGCAGGTGTTCGACGGCGGCCACCGCGCCGGCGAAGGCGTCGTAGCGGGGCAGGGTGGTCAGGTCGCTCGTCAGCGCAGCGTACGGGGCCGTTCCCAGCAGCTGCTCGGCCCGGTCGGCGTCGGCCGGGTCGTCCAGGTCGACGCCGTGCGCACGCAACCGGCGTGCGGCGATGGCGTGCAGCCGGTCGACCGAACGGCGGTCCACCCGCGACTCGAAGCCGTTCAGCCCCCAGGAGAGCCGGGCCACCTCCAGCCGGACGCCCTGGTCGGAGGGGCCGGGTTCGCGCTCGGGCCACTCCCTGTCCTCGGCCTCGGGCAGCCGACGGAGCTGCACCACCACCAACGTCCCGACCGCCAGCAGCAGGCAGTGCACCGAGTCGACGCCGACCACGAAGGTGACGCCGAAGACGACGCCCAGCAGCAGCACCGCCTTGATCCAGGAGGGGCGGCTCACGGTGTGCCCCCACGGGTCGGCTCGGGGGCCGGCGCCGGCGCCGGGGCGGTGACGGAGATCGCCGACCAGCTGCGGGCGAGAGCGTCCAGGCAGCGCCTGGCCTCGAGCACCGCGGCAGGCCCGACGCCGGAGTCGGAGAACCGCGCCCGGTGGTACAGCGCGAGCAGCGTCGTCACCGCGGCGCGGTCGGCCTGTGTCGCGCTCAGCACCTCGACGGTGAACTCGGTCGGCGTGTCTGCGGGCCGCCGCGGGTGGCCGGAGCGGACGGCGGCCTGCTCGAGCGCCACCCAGGCGGCGAGCACGGCGTCGGTGGGATCGTTGACGGTGTCCAGCAGGTGCTGAGCCGCTCCCAGTCCCTGCTGCACCGCCGGTGCCGCCTCCGCCGACGGCTGACCGAGGACGTGCGCGCCGAGGACGGTCGAACCCTTGGTCTTCCGGGCCCGGCGGGGAACCAGCCGCCAGACCACGAACGCCGCCACGACGACCGCCACCAGCAGCAGCACCCAGAGGGCGGGCAGCAGCCAGCCGCCGCTGTCGCGGAGCGGCGCCGGCGTTCCCGGCGCGACGGAGGGCAACGGCGGCTGCGAGGGCGGTGGGTAGCTCGGCTGGGTGCCGAAGAGGTTGAAGCGGTCCGAGATCGACCAGCGGCTGCTCGTGCCGGCCGCCAGCACGGCCACCAGACCCACCCCGAGCACCAGGCCGGCGACGGGGAGGGTGCGCGATGGCCCGTCGGGTCGGCGGTGGCGGGGCGACTGGGCAGGCATCGCAGTCAGGATAGGACGGCGGCAGCAGGCCAACACGAGGCGCGGTAACGCGGGGCCGGGGGCGAGGATCGTCGATACTGCCCAGATGAGATTCCTCAGCACGCTGGAGCTGGGCGGCAAGACCGCGACCGGGCTCGAGGTCCCGGCCGAGGTGGTCGACGGGCTCGCGGCCGGCAAGCGGCCGAAGGTGACCGTGACGATCCTCGGCTACAGCTACCGCAGCAGCATCGCGGTGATGGGCGGCCGTTACCTGCTGCCGGTCAGCGCGGAGGTGCGGACGGCGACCGGGGTGACCGCCGGCGACGAGGTGAGCGTGCAGGTCGAGCTCGACGACGCCCCGCGGGAGGTCGCCGTCCCGGACGACCTGGCTGCGGCCCTGGCCGAGCAGCCCACCGCTGCGGCCGCCTTCGCCAAGCTGTCCTACAGCCAGCAACGGCAGCACGTGCTGGCCGTCGAGGGCGCCAAGGCTGCCGACACCCGCGCGCGTCGGGTTGCGAAGGTGGTTGCGGTCCTGGGCGAGGGGTAAGGCATCCCCGCCCGGGCCGCTGTCGGTGTAGCGCCGCCGGCGGCACCCGGTCCCGGCCCGGCCGTGGACGGTCCGCGGAACGCCTAGCCTTGCCCGCATGAGGGGGCGACCGGTGCGCGCGGGCCTGGCTCTCGCGCTGGCGGCGGTCCTGTGCGGTACGGGACCCTCGGCGTCGGCGGTGCGGACCAGTGTCGTGGCCCTGGAGTCGGAGACCCTCGGCCTCGGGGCACACGGGGTGGTGCAGCAGGTGACCGCGGAGCAGCTGCTGCCCGGCAGCCGGGTGCTGGCGGGGACGCCCGACAGTGCCCGCGAGCTCGCCGCCGAGCAGGCCTGGCTGGCTGCGGGGACGGTGCCACGGGTGGCCGAGCTGGGCGACAGCACGCTGGTCCGGGACGCGTTGCTGGACCTGCGGACGCTCGGCCTGACCACCGGGGTGCCGGTGGCCGGCTGGAACCCGGCGTACCGCTACGTCTGGCCCCGGGATGCCGCGCTCGCCGCCGCGGCGCTGGCCCGGACGGGTCATCTCGCCGACGCGGACGCCGTGCTCGACTTCCTGCAGCGGGTGCAGCCGCCGTCCGGGGTGTTCGCGGCCCGCTACCGGACCGACGGCCGCGTGCCGGACGAGCGGCCCGTCCAGCTGGACGGGATCGGCTGGGCTCTCTGGGCGATGGCCGCCGTGGCGCAGCGGCTGCCGGCCTCGCAGCGGCCGGCCTTCGTGGCCCGCTACCGCTCGCTGCTGGACCGCTCGAGCGCCGCAGCCCTGGCGTCGGTGGACACGGCGGACGGGCTGCCCCGGCCCTCGTCGGACTACTGGGAGCGGCCCGAGCGGCGGCTGAGCCTGGCCACCGCCGCCCTGGTCCGGGCGGGGCTCCAGGCCGCCGGTCCGCTCTACGCGGCAGCGGGCGACCCGGAGGCGCGGACCCGAGCCCGCTCGACCGCCGTGGCGGCGGACCGCCTGGACGCCGGCATCACCGGGTCGTTCGGGGCTGAGGGCTACCCGCGGTACCGCGGCGGGTCGGCCGGATCGACCGACCTGGGAGCGGCGTTCCTGCTGCCGCCCTTCGC
Organism: uncultured Friedmanniella sp.; assembly: GCF_964244285.1. Taxonomy (NCBI): domain Bacteria; kingdom Bacillati; phylum Actinomycetota; class Actinomycetes; order Propionibacteriales; family Nocardioidaceae; genus Friedmanniella; species uncultured Friedmanniella sp. The sequence continues at coordinate 55,797 of NZ_CAXTHT010000012.1, read as the reverse complement.
TGACGCGACCGACCCGGACGTGCTGGCGGCCTGGCGCCGCGGCGCCACCGCGATGCTCCGGCCGGCCGGCGGCCTCGCGCCCGGCGGGTCCTGGCCGGACGACGGGATCAGCTGGACCACCTCGACCTCGAGCTACGCCCTGGCCGCGGCAGCCTCCGGCGACCGGGCCACGGCCGTGAGCTGGCTGCGCTGGCTCGACGCCCACCGGACCCCGGCCGGCTCCGTGCCCGAGAAAGTGCTGGCGGACGGTCGGCCGGCCTCGGTGGCGCCGCTCGCCTGGCCCGCCGCCGCCGTGGTCCTCGCCGCCGCCGACCTCCAGCCCTGACTGCGCCGTCAGCGGCTCCTGAGGCTCAGGCCGCCGAGAGCCGTTCCGTCACCTGTCCGGTGAGGGAGGCGACCGAGGGCGCCCGGTGGTGACCGCGGTCGGCGAGCAGGCCCTGCACGTCGATCGCCCGGTCCTCGGTCGCCGGGGTCTGGTACTCCATCGGCAATCGTTCAGCTCGGTGACCACGTCCGCGAACCAGCTCAGCTCGGCGAGACTCACCGAACGCGTGGACCCGGCGGCCTCCTGCGCCAGCCTCCGCCGTAGGTGCTCACTGCGCGAGAGGCCCCAGCGAGCTGCGCGCGTCGAGGGCGGACACCACGGGCTCAGGGACGTCGCGGATCAGCACACAGCTCATCTGTCCCCCTGCGATCGGACGGTAGCGCCGCGGCGGCAGGGGGCCGAGAGTCAGCCGGCTTCGTCGGAGAGCACGGAGGTGAGGGTGAGCGGGTCGGCGAGGCAGGCGTCGCGGGCGGCGAGAGCGGCACCGGCGACGACGCGCGGGGTGAGGTCGCCGAGAGCGACCAGCTGGGTCCCCGCGAACGACGACACCGACGTCCGCTGGGCCAGCCGGGCCTGTACGGGCTCCAGCAGGTAGCGCTGCAGGACCCCGAGGTAGCCGCCGAGCAGGACGACGTTGGGGTTGACCGTACCGACGAGGTCGTCGAGGGCCGCGCCGAGGAAGTCACCGGCCTCGGCCAGCACCGCCCGTACCTGCGGGTCGGCCGCGTCGGCAGCGGCCAGCAGAGCACCCAGGGCCGCCTTCGGGTCTGCGGTTACCAGGGCCTCGGCGTCCTCGGCCGGCACCACGCCGCTCCGGGCGAGCAGGGTGGTCAGCCCGACCAGCGACTCCAGGCAGCCGTGCCGGCCGCACGGACAACCAGGGCCGTGCGGGTCGACGTTGGTGTGCCCGATGTCGCCGGCCCCACCCTGGGCGCCGCCGAAGACCGAGCCGTCGACCACCACGGCGCCGCCCACCTCGCGCAGTCCACCGAGGTAGACCGCGACGTGCGGCAGCGGCAGCTCGAGCTCGACCCGGACGGCGTGCAGCCCGGCGAGGTGGCAGTGGTGGGCGACCGCCACCGCGACCGGGCTGACGCCCTCCGCGGCCAGCTCCGCGGTGAGCCGGTCCGCCAGCTCGAGCCGGTCCCAGCCGAGCCCGGCCGACCAGCCGACGGTGCCGGGTTCGGTCGCGACGTAGCCGGGCAGGGCGACCTGCACCGCCACCAGCCGCGAGCCGGCCGGCACCCGACGCAGCTGCTCGGCCAGGGCGTCGCGGAGCAGCGCCCACCCCGCCTCCGGGCTCGAGTGCAGCAGCGGCGCGGGAACCGAGGCCGACCAGAGCTCCCGGCCGCCCACGGTGGTGCCGAGGAACTCGATCCCCAGCAGGTCGACCTCGATGCCGAGGGCACACCACGGCTCGCCGTCGATCGCCACCGGCCGGGCCGGCCTGCCGGCGCCGGAGCGTCGCACCCCACGCAGCTCGTGCACCAGCCGGCGACTGCGGAGCTCTCCGACCAGGTCGGTCATGGTGGACATCGCCAGCCCGCAGCCGGCCGCGATGTCGTTGCGGCTGCTGGGGCCGTGGTCGCGCAGGTGCCGCAGGATCCGCAGCAGGTTGCCGTGCCGCAGGTCGTCGGTGCTCCAGCCGCGCCGCCGGCGCGGCGGCAGTGAACGGCCTCCTGACATGGGGGGATGCTAGCTCCGGCGGCTCGGGGGCGGGCGAGGCCGACGCCGAATCGTTGCCTCGCGGAGACCGGCGCTCAGCTGGACGACAGCGAGACGAGCGCGGAGCCGAAGCGGCCGTCCTGGACGGGAACGCCACCCTGTCCGGGTTTCCACGCCCGGATACCGAACGAGCTGGAGAAGACGATGACTGAACCGCCCCGGCGCCGCGGGACGCCGACCATCACGACGATCTCGTAGGAGCCGTACAGCTGGCCGACCGCTGAGCCGAAGCGGTCGCCGGCGGTGCTGCCGCCCGGCACGCCGGCCGAGTCGAGCGTGCGGGTCACCTTCTCGTCGAAGTCGGAGCCGGAGCCGGAGAAGCGGGTGGCAAAGCTGACGGCCCCCACGTCGGCGTGCCCGCCGACGTCCTCGCCGGGGGCGCCGATCGTGACTCCCCCGTCGTCCGGTCCGAACCCGACGGCCGCACCGAAGCGGTCCCCGGTCTCGGCCCGCCCGAGGCCGGCCGCGCTCTGGTTCAGCGAGGGCCCGCCGACGAAAGCGTCACCGGAGGTGTTGACCACGTTGATCATGCCGCCGTCCCGGGCCCCGCCGACGTCCTCACCCGGCGACCCGACCAGGATCTGGCTCTCGCCGGTGAGAGTGCCCCACGGGCTGACGGCCAGGCTGGTGCCGAAGCCGTCTCCGGTCTCGGGATCGCCGTCGACGCCGGCGAGGGCCTGGGACAGCGTGGCGACGACGACGGTGTCGGGATCGGTGTCGTCGACGACCTCCACCGCACCGGCGCCGGCCGTGTCGCCGACCCGGGTACCGGGTGCCCCGACCAGCAGCAGCGGCGTCGTCCGCTCCCCGTGGGGGGTGGAGGTGAAGGCCAGGCTGGTGCCGAACCGGGCGCCGGCGTCGGAGGCGCCCGGATCGGACGCGTGCTCCGCGAGCTGTCGGCCGCCGGTAGCTGCCCCGTGGCTGTCGAGGGCGAACGAGTTGACCACTCCGGCGTCCGCTGCGCCGTCCACGTCCTCGCCGGGGGCGCCGGCGAAGCCGTGCGCGTTGCCGTCGCCGTCCGGAGCCAGGGCGACGCTGGTCCCGAACCGGTCGCCGCGGCCCAGCTGACCGCCGAGCGCGGCTTGGGTGAGGGTGAAGCCGGAGGTACGGCCCGGGCCGCCCTCAGCGTCGGCGGCGAAGCGGATCACCTGGACGACGCCGGCGTCGACCGCGCCCGGGGCGTCCTCACCCGGTGAGCCGACCACGATGTCGGCGCACCGGTCCCGGTTGGTGTCGCCGAGCGTGACGGACCAGCCGAAGTGGTCGCCGGCCTCGGGCCGCGACCCGCCATCGGCCTGGGTGATCACCCGGCGGACGCCCTCACCGATCCGGCGGTCCGCGTCACCGAACAGCACGGTGACCGCGCCCGCCTCGGCCCGCCCGTCGACCGTCGCGTAGGGGTTGCCCACCACGGTGTCGCCGAAGCCGTCGCCGTTGATGTCGGTCTGGCTCGGGCTGAACACGCAGGGCTCCAGAGCGTCGGGGGTCTGCGGAGCGGCCGCGGCGGGGCCGCCGGTCAGCGCCGCGCCGAGCATGGTCGTCCCGAGGACGAGGGTGCCGGTGAGGACCGCGACCTGTAGTCGTCTCATGCCGTCTCCAGCCCGCGGACCACGGCCCCGAACCGGGTCGTGGCCGGGATGCCGCCCTTGCCCGCCGTCCAGGCCCGGACCGGGATGTCCCGGCTGGAGAAGACGATGACCGAACCACCGCTCTTCCGCGGGACGCCGGCGGCCAGGATGTTCTCCCGGACGCCGGTCTGGCCGCCCACCGAGGCGCCGAACCGGTCCTTGGACCGTGCGTTGCCAGGGATCCCGGCCGAGGAGAGGGTGAGCGTGCGGAAGTGCGTCAGGTCGGTGACGGGGCCGTTGGCGATGCTGATCGCCCCGCCGTCGGCGACGGACCCGAAGTTCTCCCCCGGCACGCCCACCAGCAGGGCGTCGTCGACGGCGCGGATCGCCACGGACGCGCCGAAGTGGTCACCCGCCTCGGCGCGGCCCCAGCCGGGAGCGTCCTGGGTGAGGGAGCCGACGGCGTGCAGGGTGAGGTCGTCGCTGTCGAACAGCGTCACCGAGCCCGCGTCGCGAACGGAACCCACGTCCTCTCCGGGAGCGCCGATGGCGTAGCCGTACGGGCCGGGGGTGGAGGGGTTGCCGATCGCGATGCTGGTCCCGAAGCCGTCACCGTCCTCGGCCTCGTCGGAAACCCCCGGCGCGTCCTGGGTGACCACCTGGGTCGGCACCTCCGGGGTGCTGGAGTTCGGGGCAACGGCGTCCTCCTCGCTGATCACGGTGACCGAACCGGCCCCGGGGTGCCCGTCGACCTCGTCGCCGGGCGCGCCGATGAGGACCCACGGCACGAACGGGTTGCGGGCCAGGTCGGCGATCACCAGCGTCGAGCCGAACCGGTCGCCCGGGCGCGGGACACCAGGCATCGAGCCCGTGCCCTGGGCCATCTCGGAGCGGCCCGGCAGTTCCGGGATCTCGGTGGCGTCGTTGGCCTGGAAGCCGTTGACGACCCCGGCGTCGACGACCCCGTCCACGTCCTCACCGGGTGCTCCGGCGAAGCTGTAGCCGTTGTCGTCGCTGTAGTTGTCGCCCAGCGCCACGCTGTAGCCGAACTGGTCGCCGGCCTCGACCACGCCACGGGCGCCGGCCTGGGTGACGGTCGAGCCGACGACCCGGCCCGGTCCGCCCTCGGCGTCGGGCAGGAACCGGAACACCTGGACGATGCCGGCATCCACCGCACCGGGAGCGTCCTCGTCGGGGGAGCCGACCATGATGGCCAACCGGCCGTCGAGTCCGAGGCTGTTGACCGAGACCGACCAGCCGAAGTGGTCGCCGGTCTCGGGCCGGGAGCCTCCGTCGGCCTGGGTGATGGTCCGCCGGACGCCCTCGCCGATCCGGCCGTCCGCGTCACCGAAGAGCACGGTCACGGTGCCGGCCTGGGCTCGACCGTTCACGCTCGCGTAGGGGTTGCCGATGACGGCGTCGTCGAAGCCGTCACCGTTGAGGTCGGTGCACGCGTGGGTGGCCTGGCAGTTCCGGGCCACCGCAGCGGCGACGTCGGGGTGTGTCGCCGGCGGGACGAGCGTCGCGGCCACGAGGAGCAGGGCAGCAGCGAGTCGTGGCGTGACCGCCATCACGGCCCTCCTTCCGTGTGGCGTGGATCACCCCACTCTAGAGCGGAAGGCTCGTCGGGGTGGCTGGGTCGGACCCGCGGACGATCGGACGACGCGTCCTTCGACGTCTGAGGAGGGGATGTATCGGGGTGGGGCGTATCAGGACGGCCGGCGGCGGCTCCGAGCAGTCACAGCACCCCACCTGACGGAGCAGCCATGTCGGACCCGATCGACGTGCCGGTAGGCACGACCAGCAGCCTCACGACCCGCGACCGCCTCGAGTACGTCCCGGTCGACCCGCGCGGCCTCGGTGGCGCACTCGGCCGCCGCAGCCTGATGCTCGGCGCCGGCGCGGCCGCCGTGGTCGCGGGCGCCGCGCTGACCGCCCGGCCGGCCGAGGCCGCCCCGCGCAGCGCCGCCCACGGCGGCACCAAGGCTCAGGCCTCGCCGGTCACCACCACCCTCGCCTCGGCCCCCATCAGCGGGTACACCTACCACCACGCCAGCTGGCTGGACTTCCAGCTCGAGTCGGGGTCCGGCGGCCGCAGCTGGGGCGGCTACGGCGCCTACGGCACCGCGTCGGCCACGCTGTGGGCGACGCTCGAGATCCCGGCGGGTGCGCTGGTCCGCGACGTCGAGTGGTACGTCCGCAACACCTCAGCCGGCCCGTCGTCCGGCCTGGCTCGGATCTGGGCGGCCGGTACCGGGACGCTCTACTCGACCCTGGTCGACACACCGATCCCCGTCGGGAGCGGAGGCGTCGTGGCGACCCGCTCGGTCGTACGGGCCGACGCGTACGGCCCGCACCCGCTCGGCACGAAGCTCGCCCTCGGCATCAGCACCACCTCCGACGCCGCGATCCAGGTGAACGGGGTGCGGGTCGGCTTCTCCCAGGGCGCCGGCTCGACCGGACTGCTGCCCACCCCGGTCCGGGCCTACGACTCCCGGCTGTCCGAGGGCCGGCTGGACGGCGGGTCGGTACGCACGATCACCCTGCCCGCCAGTGTCGTCCGACCGGGGACGTCCGGCGTGATCGTGAACCTCACCTCGGTCGGCTCCGTGGCCAGCGGCTACCTCAAGGCCTACTCGGCGAGCTCACCCGCGCCGGCGGTGTCCGCGCTGAACTACCAGGCCGGCACCACCGTCGCCAACGCCGCGGTGGTCGGGGTGTCCTCCTCGCGCAGGATCAAGATCTACGCCAGCAAGGCCACCCACGTCATCGTCGACATCGCGGGCACCATCGGCTGAGCGGGCCGATCCCCACACGTGGTCCGGTCGCCGTCCGGGGGGAAGACGGCGGCCGGGCCCCGATCACCACTCATGCGGCCGTGAGGCCGTGGTGCGCCCCGCCCGCCGGGCGCACGGGGGCCGGCGGGGCGTGCGAGGCGACCCCAGCTTGAGGTCGCCGCTGTGCTGGCCGGGTCTAAGGGCTGGGAGCGGTGACCTAAAGTGGGCCGGCGCTCACGGTGACGAAAGGCAGGTGCGAGATCGACCGCTACCAGTACCTGCTGCTGATGGCCGGCTGCCTCGTGGTCACGCTGCCGCTGGAGCTCGTGCTCCGCGCGCGGGTCTACCGCCGGCTGCCCACGCTGCTCTGGGCCCTGGTCCCGGTCGTGCTCGTCTTCTCCGTCTGGGACATCGGCGGCATCCTGCGCCAGCACTGGACCTACAACCCACGCTTCGTCACCGGCATCCACCTGGTACTCGGGATGCCGTTGGAGGAGCTGACGTTCTTCGTCGTGGTGCCGATCTGCGGGCTGCTCAGCTACGAGGCCGTCGGCCGGGTGCTGGTCCTCACCCGGACCCTGGCCGGACGGCGCTCGGAACGGCGGGCCCGTGCTTGACTCGACCCCGTTCCTGGGCATCCCCGAGTACACGCTGCTGACCGTCGTCGCGGTCGTCGCGGTGGTCGTGCTGGAGATCGCCTGGGCCCGGACCGGCATCTTCCGGACGGCCCAGTACTGGATCACCATGGTGATCGTCTTCGCGTTCCAGGTCCCCGTGGACGGGTGGCTGACCAAGCTGAGCGACCCGATCGTCATCTACAACGAGCGCCAGACGAGCGGCCTGCGGCTGCCCTGGGACATCCCGGTGGAGGACTTCGGCTTCGGGTTCGCCATGGTGACCCTGGCGATCCTGCTGTGGCGACGCCGGCTGGACCGGACCGCCGCAGCGGAGCGCTCACGGCAGACTGTGCCGCACGGTGCCGAGGACGTCCCCGGCTCACCGGAGCAGGAAGAAGCGAGGGTCAGACCATGATCACCACCGAGGAGGTCCCGCTGGCCTTCGACGAGGCCGCGCCGAGCTACGACTGGCTGGTGGCCCGCAACCCCGGCTACCACGCGCACCTCGCCTCCGCGGCCGAGGCGCTGCTCACGGCACTCCCCGAGGGCTCGAAGGCCCGCGTGGTCGACCTCGGCTGCGGCTCCGGCGCCTCTACCCGGGCGCTGCTCGACACCGGCGACCGGGCCGGCCGGACCCTCGAGATCACCGGCGTCGACGCCTCCCGCGGGATGCTGGACGAAGCGACGGACAAGGTCTGGCCGCGCGGGGTCCGGTTCGAGCACGGTCTGGCCCAGGAGCTCGGCGCCCGGGCCGAGGAGCTCGGGCTCGCCGGCGGGGTCGACGGCGTGCTGGCGGCCTACCTGTTCCGCAACGTCAGCGAGCGCGACGAGGTGCTCGAGGACGTCCACCGGCTGCTCGTACCCGGCGGGGTGCTGGTGGTGCAGGAATACTCGGTGGCGCACTCGCGGGCCGCCGACCTGGTCTGGTCGCTGGTCTGCTGGCTGGTCGTCATCCCGCTGAGCTGGCTCACCTCCCGTCAGACCCGTCTCTACCGCTACCTGTGGCAGAGCGTCCGCGGCTTCGACTCGGTCCAGGTCTTCGTGGACCGCCTCTACCGCGCGGGCTACGTCGACGTCGAGGTGCGCACGGCACCCGGCTGGCAGCGCGGCATCCTGCACACGTTCCGCGCCGGCAAGCCGGTGCGATGACGGGCACCTTCGGCGACTGGCAGCCGGGTCGTGACCCCCGGGCCGTCCGGCACCCGGCGTCGGCCGGGTCCCGTCGCAGCGACGGCAGCCGGCCGGTGCTGGTGGCGGGCGGCGGCATCGCGGGTCTGGCCGCGGCGACCGGGCTGGCCGAGCGCGGGGTGCCGGTGACCCTGGTCGAGGCGCAGCCCCAGCTCGGCGGCCGGGTCCGCGCGTGGCCCGTTCAGCACGACGAGGTTTCCGGCGTCACCATGAGCCGCGGCTTCCACGCCTTCTTCCGGCAGTACTACAACCTGCGCGCCCTGTTGCGGCGGACCGACCCGGCGCTGGACCGGCTGATGCCGCTGGAGGACTACCCGCTGGTGCTGTCGGGCGGGCACCGCGACTCCTTCGCCACCCTGCCGCGGACGCCACCGCTGTCGGTCGCCGCCTTCGTGGCGCAGAGCCCGTCCTTCACCCTGGCCGACCTGGCCAAGGTCGACATCCCGGCCGCGCTCGAGCTGCTGGACGTCGACTTCCCGGCCACCTTCTCCCGCTACGACGGCGAGAGCGCGGCCGACTTCCTCGACCGGCTGCGCTTCCCCGAGGGGGCCCGGCACCTGGCGCTGGAGGTGTTCGCGCGCAGCTTCTTCGCCCACCCGTCCGAGTTCGCGGCCGGTGAGCTGGTGGCCATGTTCCACACCTACTTCACCGGCTCGGCCGAGGGACTGCTGTTCGACGTCCCGCGCGACGACTACGACACCGCGCTCTGGGCGCCGCTGGGCCGCTACCTGTACGGGCTGGGCGTGCAGGTGCGCACCTCGGAGACGGTCGAGTCCGTGTCCGAGGGCATCGACGGGCGGCTGAGCGTGGCCCTCGGCTCGGGTGAGCAGGGCTCCTACGCCGGGGTGGTCGTGGCCACCGACCCCTGGACGACGCGCCGGCTGGTCGCCGGCTCGGGCCTGGTCGCCGGGCCGGACGCCGACCGTGTCGCCGCCACCCGGAACGCCCCGCCGTTCGCGGTCTGGCGGCTCTGGCTGGACCGGCGGGCGGCGGCTGAGCGGTCGCCGTTCCTGGGCACCAGCGGCTTCGGTCCGCTGGACAACGTGTCGCTGCTCGAACGCTTCGAGGACGGCGCCCGACGCTGGTCCGAGGCCACCGGCGGCTCCGTCGTCGAGCTGCACGCCTACGCGCTCACCGGCGAGGTGGACGTCGCGGGCGTCCAGGCCGAGCTGCTCTACCAGCTGCACGTGCTCTACCCCGAGCTCACCGACGCCGGAATCACCGCTGACGAGTGGCTGCTCACCGAGGACTGCCCGCTGGCCGGGACGGCGCCCTGGCAGCTACGGCCGGAGGTCACCACTGCCGACCCGCGCCTCGTGCTGGCCGGGGACGGCATCCGCTGCGACTATCCCGTCGCCCTGATGGAGCGCGCCGCCACCACCGGTCTGCTGGCCGCCAACGCCCTGCTCGCCCGCGAAGGCGTGGCCGGTCACGACCTGTGGACAGTTCCGATGCGTAGCCGGCACGCCGTCGCCGGTCGCCTCCGCCGGCTGCTCGCCGGCTGAGCGGTTCACCGGAGGGCCGCCTCCGCGTGGGTGCGGGCCTCGGCTCGCCGTCGCGCCGGTCTCAGCTGATCTGGACGGGACGTAGCTGGTTCACCAGCAGGGCGAGGCCGGTGCCGGCGGCCCACAGCGCCAGTCCCAGGACGCAGAGGATCGCGCCGCGGACCTGGATCGTCGGCGGCAGGGCACGCGCGTGCCGCAGGATCAGGCGGGGCAGGGCGGCCACCGGGTCGGCGGCGGTCAGCAGCGCGTAGGGCAGGCCCATGCAGACCAGCCAGCGTCCGGTCGGACGCAGCGCGTGCCGCTCCTCCCAGCGCTCGCGCCAGGGGCGGGTGGCCACCGGCAGCAGCACCGAGAGCAGGTTGCCGACCCCGAGCCAGGTCAGGATCGGGAGCAGCACCCCGGGCAGGGTGAGGGTCAGGCGGTAGTCGGCCTCGTGGGTCACCGTGATGACCGCGGTGGCGATCAGCGTCGGCCCGCCGACCAGCGCGAGCAGGGTGAGGTTCTTGACCACCAGGATCCGGCCCAGCGAGACGTGCTGCGCCAAGCCGGCGCGGACCCGGGCGGCGTCGGCGCCGAGGATGTTCGTGGTCGTGACGTCGGCCAGGATCCAGACGGCGAAGTAGCTGCCGACGATGATCGCCCAGTCCTGGTGGGGCCTGCCCGAGAGTGGCCACACCACCAGCCAGAGCAGGGACAGCACGAGGTTGAACGCAACCCCGTTCAGCCACGGCCACGGAGGCTGGAAGAACCACACCACCTCGTGCCGCACCTGGGTGAGCAGCCCCTGCCCACGGTCCAGCGGTGGCGTTCGCTGGACCACCCCGGCAACCCACTCAGCCAGGGAACTCACCGCGCTGCCGGAGGTCGTAGCGCCGCTCGGCGTAGTCGAGGTCGTCCACCCACAGTTGACGGGCGGTGCGCTTGATCATGGGTTTCAACACCGGGGCCAGCCAGCGCGCGGCGGCGAACCCCGGACGGTCGGAGTAGGCGATCGTCGCCTCCGTGATCATGGTCAGCGGCCGACCCTCGGCGTCGGGGCCCAGCGGGGTCGCGTGGGTCTCGACCACGCTGCCCGTGCCCTCGCCCTCGACGATCCGCATCACGATCGTCCGGGTGTCGGGGCAGCTGAACTCCGCACGCACGGGGACGCCCCAGGTCCGGCTCAGCCGGAAGGTCACGTCGACCACCATCGTGTGCTCGTCGCTCGCGGCGTCGTCGACCACCAGGTGGCTGAACGCGTACGGGTGGAACCACGACCCGTGCCAGGGGTCGAGTCGGTTGGCGATCACGTCCGGCGGCTCGCAGATCCCCGGCTGGGCGATCACCGCGCTGACCGAGCCGAGCTGGGGCGGCCGCGGGGGCAGCGACGGCCGCTCGGTGGGTTCCTCGCCCGCGGTCGGCAGCCGGATCCAGACCAGCACACCGTCGTCGTAGGCGCGATAGGGGCTCCAGCCGGGCTGCGGCGCGTCGTCGAAGGCCAGGCCGTGCCAGCGGCAGTACATCGTGCCCTCGATGACCGGGCAGCGGTCCATCAGCGCGCCGAGGTGCGGGCAGGCGCCCGGCCCGGCCAGGAGCCGCTCCGCCCCGTCACGCCACAGGACGATCTCGCGGCCGGCGATGGTCCGGGCAACCGACTCGCGGCGGCCGACGTCCTCGCTGGCCCCGGCGACGAACCAGCCGCCGGAGTTCTGCGCCTGGGAGACCGCGAGGGCCGCGGCGATCCGGCGGGGCTTCGCCAGCCGCCACGTCGACAGCATCCGGTCCTCGTGCGGCTGGGGCACCCGCGAGATAGGGATTCGGGACCGGACGGCCGCCGGCATCGGCAGGCCGGGGACCAGGGAGTCCTCGGCCGCCTCTTGACCCGTGGCCTGTCGGGCGGTGCGGTCAGCGGGCGTCCGTAGCGACATGCTCGGCGCTCCTCTCGATCTGGGGTCCGGTCGAGGCCGCACCCACCGTCGCGGACGAGCGGGGTGGGCCGGCCACCATGATCCGCGCGGCCGTGACAGCCTTGCGCCAGGTGGGCACCCGCACCCGGGTGGAGAAGACGTCGTAGTCGGCGGCCTCGATCCGGTCGAGGATCCGGGCGTACAGCACCCGGGCGGCACCGACGCAGCGGGCCGACCGCCCGGGCAGCAGGGCGATGCCCGTGTCGGCAAGCCGGTACAGCTCACGGTTGCGCTCGATCTCGAAGGCCAGGCAGTCCTTCCACTCCGGGCCCGCCCGCCGAGCTGCTCTGCCGGCGGGGGGGACGACCCCCCCGGACCCCCCCGCGACAGGCGAGAGGTCGACCCCGAACCGCCGCAGGTCCTCCTGCGGCACGTAGACCCGGCCCCGGTCGAGGTCCTCGTCGACGTCGCGCAGGAAGTTGGTGAGCTGGAAGGCCAGCCCCAGGGCGCGGGCGGGCTCGTAGGCCATCGGGCTGGTGGGCTCCAGGACCGGCAGCATCATCTCCCCGATGACCGCGGCCGAGCCCTCCATGTAGCCGCAGAGGTCGGCCCAGGTCTCATACGTCGTGGTGGTCAGGTCCATGGCCATCGCGCCGAAGAAGCGGTCGAAGCACTCCGGGGCAATCTGGCACTCCACGACGGTCTCGACCACGGCGGCCATCACCGGGTCGTCACCGCCGTAGGCGCCGGCCTGCCGCTCGGTCAGCGCGGTCCGGAACTGGCCGGCGAACGCCTCGAGCGCGGCGGCCGTGGCCGTGGTGTCGCCCCGGTCGATGACGGCCTGGTCGTCCACGATGTCGTCGGCCAGCCGGCACAGGGCATAGACCGCGTACACGTGCTTGCGTCGGGCACGCGGCAGCAGGGCCGCTCCCCAGTAGTAGGTGGTGCCGTACTCCCAGGTGAGCCTGCCGCAGCGCTTGTACCCCTCGCGAAGCAGCTCGGGTCGCCCCTCGGCAGGCTCGGAGATCGGGGTGGGCCGCTTCCGCGCGAGCTTCATCGGCGGTCCGGCAGGTAGGCCGCCACCCGCTGGGCGGCGAGCTTGCCCGAGATCAGCACCATCGGCACTCCCACGCCGGGAACGGTACCGGAGCCGGCGAAGAACATGCCGGGCAGCTTCTTCTCGACGTTCGGCGGCCGGAAGGGGCCGGTCTGCGGGAAGGTGTGAGCCAGCGCGAAGGGGGTGCCGGCGGCCATGCCCTGCCGCTGCCACTCGACCGGGTCCACCAGCTCCTCGGTCACGATCTCGGTCGGGTAGCCCTGCTCACCCAGAAAGGCGTGCAGCCGGTCCCGCATCGCCGGGGCTTCCTGCGTCCAGTCGATCTTGCCGCCGGAGAGGTTCGGCACGGGCTCCAGCACGAAGAGCGACGAGCTCCCCTCCGGTGCGGCGTCGGGGGCGTCGAGCGAGGCGATGGTGACCATCCGGGACGGATCCGGCATCAGCTCGCCGCGGTCCAGCAGGTGCTCGAACGCGGTGTCCCACTCGGACCCGAAGTGGATGTTGTGGTGGGCGACGGGGGCTTCGGGCACGCCCCGGACGCCGACGTGCCAGACGACGCAGGAGGGGGAGTAGTCACCCTTGCCCGGTCGGGCCGCGCGCGGCGGGGCCAGGTCGGGCAGCAGCTGCTCGTAGGCCACCGGCGTGTCCAGCGTGCAGACCACCGCGTCGGCGGCGACCATACCGCCGCCGGCCAGCCGGACGCCGGCGACCCGTCCGGTGGGGGAGCGCAGCACCGACTCGACCGACTCGCCGTACCGGAACTGGACGCCGGCCTTCTCCGCCGCCTGGGCGAGGGCGAGCGGCACGGCGTGCATCCCGGCCTCGGGGAAGAAGACGCCCTCGATGCTGTCCATGTAGGTGATGACGGCGTAGAGGGCGAGGGCCTTCTCCGGGGCCAGTCCCGCGTACATGGCCTGGAAGCTGAAGATCCGGTGCAGTCGTGGGTCGCGGAAGTGCGAGCGGACGGCGGGGCCCAGCCGGCGGAACGCGCCCAGCTGGACCAGCTTGGCGGCGGCCAGCGGGTTCTTGAGCAGCCCCAGCGGGGAGTCGAAGTTGGTGTCGATGAAGTTCGGCATCTCGACGACGTAGAGCTTGCGAAGCCACTCGACGAAGCCCTCGAAGGCGGCGGCCTCGACGCTGCCGCAGGTCTCGGCGATCTCCTGCCGCATCGCCTCGCGGTGGCCACGGACCATGATCGTGCTGCCGTCGGCGTAGACCGCCCGGTACGCCGGATCGAGCCGCTTCAGCGGTCCGAGGGCCGACAGGTCGCTGCCCACCGCCCGCAGCACGTCGGCGATCAGGTCGGGCATGGTCAGCACGCTGGGCCCGGTGTCGAAGGTGAAGCCGTCGCGCTGCAGCAACCCGGAACGACCGCCCGGGATGTCCTCCCGTTCGACCACGGTGACCTCGAAGCCCTGGCCCGCCAGGTGGCAGGCCGTCGAGAGCCCGGCCAGCCCGGCACCGATGACGACGACCTCGTTCACGACCAGCTCCTCGTACTCCTCAACGGTCCCGCCAGGCTATCCGATGGGCCATCTGGGTCAGTCCGGCTGCGCCCTGGGGATCGAGGCCGGCGCCGTCGAGCAGCTCCACCGCGGTGTGCACGTGGCCGCTGATCCGCGACTCCACGGCGTCGACCACCCCACCGGCCTGCAGCGCGTCCTGGAGGAACGTGACGTCGGCCGGGCTCAGCTCCGGCGTCCCCACCCGGTCCAGCACGTCGCGCGCCGGCCCCTGCAGCAGCTCGTGGGCCAGGGCGAGGATCACCGTCGGCTTGCCCGAGAGCAGGTCGTCGCCCGCGGGCTTGCCGGTCCGGGCCGGGTCGCCCCAGACCCCGAGCAGGTCATCGCGGAGGGCGAAGGCCTCGCCCACCTCGCTTCCGTACGCGGCGAGCACCCGGACCGTCGCGTCGTCGGCCTGGGCGGCCACGGCGCCGAGCTGCAACGGACGCCACACGGTGTAGCAGCCGGACTTCATCTGGGCGACCTGCCGGGCGTGCTCGAGGTCTCGGCGGCCCGCCGCGCTGCCGATCACGTCCCGGCTCTGGCCCCGGACCAGCTCGATCACCAGCACCCGCCAGATGCGGCGCAGGTCGGCCGGCAGGGAGGCCACCAGGTGGTCGGCCTCGGCGTGGGCGAGATCGCCGACCAGCACGGCGATGCTCTCACCGAACCGGCTGGCGCTGCCCTGGCCGCCGCTGTGCAGGTGCAGCTGGGCGGCGAGGGTGTGCACCGAGGGCTGACCACGTCGCGAGGTCGACTCGTCCATCACGTCGTCGTGGATCAGAGCGAAGATGTGCAGCAGCTCCAGGGCGGTCGCCACCTGCAGCAGGTCGTCGAAGCCGCGCTCGTCACGCCGGCCGCCCGCCACCACCCAACCCCAGAAGGCCATGCTCGGGCGGATCCGCTTGCCGCCCACCCCGGTCAGGCCACGGACCAGCTCGGGCAGGTCGCGGTCGCTCAGGATGTCGACCGAGGGGTCGCTGCCCGCGGGAGCGACCTCGTCGGACCAGATCCGCTGCAGGTCGGTCACGACCTCGGCGAGCCGGACGTCCACGAGGGCGAGGAACTCCTCGTTCAGCTCCCGGGCCCGGCGGGTCGGCAGGGCGACCACACTCGGACCGCGTCGGCGGGCTCCCCGGCCCACCACGGACGGCTGACTCACCGGGCTGTCCGCTCGAGGAGGGGACCTGACCTCGTCGGGGCCTTCGAACCCTGGACCGGCTCAACAGCGGCCAGGCTCAGGGCGCTGGTCACCGAAGCGCAGCCAGCGCGGTCACCTGCAGGACCGCCCACGGGCTGAAGACGTACGGCGTCGCCGCCACTGAACTCACGATGTCCTGCCATGGCCCCCACTTCCAGTCCATCACTTCAGCGGGATTCGCGAGCGGGTCGGCGTCCGGATGCAGGGTCCGGGCGCTGAACACGGGACAGATCTCGTTCTCCATCACCCCGCTCGCGTCGACGGCGGTGTAGGCGAAGTCCGGCAGCACGCAGGTCAGCTCGGCCAGCTCCATGCCCAGCTCCTGTCCCACCCGGCGGCGGACGGCGTCCTCGGCCTGCTCGCCGGGCTGGGGGTGCCCGCAGCAGGTGTTGGTCCAGACTCCCGGCCAGGTCCGCTTGTCCAGGGCCCGGCGGGTCAGCAGCAGCCGGTCGTCAGCGTCGAAGAGATAGAGGGAGAAGGCCAGGTGGAGCGGCGTGCTGGTGCCGTGCACCTCGGACTTGAGGCTCGTCCCTACCGGCTCGCCGGAGTCGGCCAGCAGCACGACCCGCTCCTCGGCGAACTCCACGGACGTGGTCACCGGCGGGCCGGATCCGGGTGGGAACGGCGAGGGAAACGCATGGCGTCACTGTACTGAGGGGCTGGCCGGGCCTCCGTCGCGACGTGAGGGGACGGACGCCCGGCTCGGCGTCCCCGCCTGAACGGCGGGTCGAAGCGTCGCCCGAGGAGCGGATCGAGCAGCCGGCAGCCGCCGTTCCGGGTGAAAGGTCACATTCAGATTTCGGAATTCAGTCGGGGCGGCGGACATGTCCTAGGATGACGCGAAAGCGTTGCCGGTGCGGGCGGACGCGAATACACCCACATCTGGTACTGCTCGAATGCGTCGCGGGGGCCGCAAGCAGCAAAGGGAGTCAGGTCTCATGTCAGCGCATTCGTGGTCGACGCCTTTGTCGTCGGCTTTCTCCGGCTGCACGGCACCGCGTTGAGCGCGAGCGCCGGCGTGGGACCCGCTCGCGGCTTCGGCCGCTCGCTGAGCCAGCTACGTGACGCGCAGAAGTCGAGCAAGGGCGCCCCGCCGTACTCGCTGTTCATCAACCGGCCGCTCGGTCGGATCCTCGCCGCGGCCGCGCACCAGCTGGGCATGACCCCCAACCAGGTCACCTACGTCAGCGCTGCGTGCACCTTCGGCGGGCTGCTCGTGCTGGGGCTCGGACCGGCGGGCTGGTGGAGCGGCCTCGCCGTCGCCGCCCTCCTGGTCCTGGGGTACGCGTTCGACTCCGCCGACGGTCAGCTCGCCCGGCTGCGGGGCGGCGGCAGCCTGCTCGGTGAGTGGCTCGACCACATGATCGACTCGGCCAAGGTCGTGTCGCTGCACCTGGTGGTGCTGGTCGCCTTCTACCGGCACTTCGATCTCGCCACCGGCTGGCTGCTGGTGCCGCTGGCCTTCTCGGTCGTCTCCGGTGTCCACTTCTTCGGGATGATCCTGGTCGAGCTGCTCGGTCGGGCCCGGCGCGCCGCCGCCGGCCTGCCGGCTCCGCCGAAGGAGTCGGCCGAGCTAAGCAAGACCTTGCTCAAGCTGCCCACCGACTACGGCGTCCTCTGCCTGGTCTTCGTGCTGCTGGGCGCCCACACCCTCTTCCTGGGGGTCTACACCTTCCTGGCCGTCGCGACGGCCGGGTACACGCTGCTGGTGGTCCGCAAGTGGCGGCGTGACGTGGTGGCGCTGGACGAGCTGGCGGTCCCCGTGGCCGTGGCGGCAACCCGATGACCCCCCGCAGGAGGAGCGCGCCCATGAAGATCGCCCTGATCGGCACCCGTGGGGTCCCGGCCCGCTACGGCGGCTTCGAGACCTGCGTCGAGGAGGTCGGGCAGCGGCTGGCCGGCGTCGGCCACGCCGTCACCGTGTACTGCCGCCCGGACGAGAACGACTCTGGCGCCCCGATGACCGACTACCTCGGGATGTCGCTCGTCCAGCTGCCGGTCGTGCGCAAGCGCTCGCTCGAGACGCTGGCGCACACCACGCTCTCGGTGCTGCACCGCTCGATCGCGGGCACCGACGCAGCCATCGTCTTCAACGCCGCCAACGCGCCCCTGCTGCCCGTCGTCAAGGCCCGCCGGGTCCCGGTGGCCACCCACGTCGACGGCCTGGAGTGGCGCCGGGGCAAGTGGGGACCGACCGGCCAGCGCTACTACCGCGCCGCCGAGTCCCTGGCCGTGCGCTGGTCGGACGCGCTGATCGCCGACGCGCAGGGCATCGCGGACTACTACACCGACGAGTTCGGTGCCGATACCGAGCTGATCGCCTACGGGGCGCCCATCCTGCGCAACCCCGGGGTCGACCGGGTCCGCGAGCTGGGCTTCGAGCCCGGGCGCTACCACCTCGTCGTCGCCCGCTTCGAGCCCGAGAACCACGTCCTGGAGATCATCCGGGGCTACGTCGCCAGCACCGCCACGCTGCCGCTGGTCGTCGTCGGTTCGGCGCCCTACGCCGACGAGTACACCGCGAGCCTGCGCGCCGCGGCCGACGGCCGGGTGCACCTGGTCGGCGGCCTCTGGGACACCGACCAGGTCAACCAGCTGTACGCGAACGCGCTCACCTACCTGCACGGCCACTCCGTGGGCGGCACGAACCCCTCGCTGCTGCGGGCGGCGGGCGCCGGCACGTTCACGATCGCCCACGACAACGTCTTCAACCGCGAGGTGCTGGCCGAGGACGCGGAGTACTTCGCCGGTCCGGCCGACGTCGCCCGGCTGGTCGTCGACGCCGAGAGCGACCCCGAGCGCGCTGCCGCTCGCGGCCGGGAGCTGCAGAGCGACATCCAGCGCTACAACTGGGACGACGTCGCCACCCGTTATGAGACCCTGTGCCGTCGGCTCAGCCTGCACGACTTCGGTCCGCGCCCCTCGGGCCGCCGCTCCGGGGTCGGCATCCGGGTGGTCGAGCCGGTTCGGGAGCCCGTCCGCACGTGACGTCGCCGGTCAGTACCCGCGGTCCCGTCCTGGTCGTCCACCCGTCGCCGGACCTCTACGGGGCCGACCTGCAGATGCTGCAGACGGTCGTCGCGCTGGTCGAGCAGGGACGGCGCGTCGTCGTGGCCCTGCCCGCAGACGGCCCCCTGGTCGCCCGGATCCGCGCCGTCGGTGCCGAGGTCCGGTTCGTCGCCTTCCCCGTGCTGAGCAAGGGTCAGGCCAACGCCAAGGGGTTGCCGCTGCTCGCGGTGCGCGCCGTGGCCACCCTGGCGCGCGGGACCCAGCTGCTGCGCGAGCTGCAGCCCGAGGTGCTGCTGGTCAACACCGTGACGCTGCCGTGGTGGCTGCTGGTGGGCCGGCTCGGGCGGGTGCCCACCGTCGGCTACCTGCACGAGGCCGAGACCGACTCCCGCCGGATCGTGCGACGGGCGCTGGTGCTGCCACTCCGGCTCACCCACGCGGTCCTGGTGATCAGCCGGGCCGCGCTGGCCGCGATGACCGACGTCGAGCCCGCGCTGGCCGAGCGCGCCCGGCTGGTCTACAACGGCGTCCCCGGCCCGCCGACCGAGCCCGGTCCACCGCCCCGTGGCACCCCGTACCGCTTCGTGGTCGTCGGCCGGCTCTCGCCCCGGAAGGCTCCGGACGTCGCGCTGGAGGCCGTGGCGCTGGTGCGAGCCCACGGTCACGAGGTCGAGCTCGAGGTCGCCGGCACCACGTTCGAGGGCTACGAGTGGTACGAGGACCAGCTGCGCGCCCGGGCCGCGGAGCCCGACCTCGCAGGCGCCGTGACCTTCTCGGGCTACTGCTCACCGATCTGGCCGGCCCTGGAGCGCAACCACCACGTGCTCGCCCCCTCGTTGCGGGAGCCCTTCGGCAACGCCGTGGTCGAGGCCCAGCTGGCGGGACGGCCGGTGGTCGCTGCCGCGTCGCTCGGCCACCTGGAGAGCGTGACCGACGGCGAGACCGGGCTGCTCGTGCCGGCCGGTGACGCGGCCGCCATGGCCGCGGCGATGGAACGGCTGGTCGCCGACCCCGAGCTGGCGCGCCGGCTGGCCGACCGGGCGCGCAGAGAGGCCGAGCGGCGCTTCTCGGTCGCCCGTTACCGGCGGGAGATCGTGGAGGTCGTCGACGCCGTGGCAGAGGGGCGTCAGGCCGTCGGTTACCGTCCCGCACCGCCGCAGACCACCAGTTCCCCGAGCCTGTGATGTCAGGCTCATTCGCCGCCGATTCGACCCGCCGTCACGACGAGGCCATTAGCATTCGTCGCGTTGACGGGGAATGTGATGAGTCCCCGTCCAATCTCTTCCTCATTTCCGGGAGTTCCTGATGGTGGTCGGCTACCTGCTGGGCACGTTCGACATGCTCAACATCGCTGATCTCGACGTCATCGCCCAGGCCCGCTCGCGGTCCTCGCGCCTCGTGCTCGGGGTGCACACCGACGAGGCGGCGCGGCTGCTGGCCGGCCTGCCGCCCGTGGTCCCGCTCGAGGAGCGCCTGACCCTGCTGCGGCACGTACGGGGCGTCGACGAGGTCGTGGTCCACGAGCAGACCGAGGCCGCCGCCTCGGCTGCCGCCGTCTTCACCGTCCGCGCCGACGACGGCGGGCCGGACGCCGAGCTGCTGACCCCCCGGCGGGTCTCGACGAGCGCGGTGCTGCGACGTGCGCTGGAGCCCGGCGCGGCCGAGGACGTGGCGTGACCGCCGTCGAGCAGGTCGTCGGCTACGTGCCCGGCGCCTGGGACATGTTCCACATCGGGCACCTGAACATCCTGCTGCGGGCCCGCGAGCACTGCGACCGGCTGATCGTGGGCGTGGTCACCGACGAGGCCCTGTACGCCGCGAAGGCCAAGTACCCGGTCATCCCGCTCGACGAGCGGATGGAGGTGGTCGCCGCCCTCGACATCGTCGACGAGGTGAC
Organism: uncultured Friedmanniella sp.; assembly: GCF_964244285.1. Lineage (NCBI taxonomy): Bacteria > Bacillati > Actinomycetota > Actinomycetes > Propionibacteriales > Nocardioidaceae > Friedmanniella > uncultured Friedmanniella sp. Next base: position 35,540 of record NZ_CAXTHT010000012.1, on the reverse strand, counting down.
CACGGACTTCTCCAGCAACAAGCTCGAGGTCTGGGAGCGCGTCGGCTTCGACGTGTTGTTCAAGGGCGACGACTGGCGCGGCACGGCCAAGGGCGACAAGCTCGAGGTCGACATGGCCTCGGTGGGCGTCGGCGTGCACTACTTCCCCTACACCGCCCACACCTCCAGCACCCTGCTCCGCTCGCTGCTCTCCGAGCGCTGACGCGGCGGTCCCTGCCCGCCGTCACCGGAGGCCGGACGGTGTTCGACGTCTCGGGGTCAACGTCTCGAGTTCAACGTCTCTAGTTCAACGTCTCAGGGACGACGTCCCGGGGTCGACGTCTCGTTGTGATTCCGATACCCGCTCCGGGGCTCGTTCCCCGGTTTCGCTCACGACTGCCCTGATACCGTTCCTGCCGTGCAGCCCGCTCCTGGGCCGCCAACAGGGGGAGTCGCACGCGTGGCGTCGGTCAGAACGCTCCCCTGGGCCACCCGGATCGGGGTCGCTGCAGGGGTCCTGTTGCTGCTGGTGCTCGTCGGGGTCGTGGTGGCGAACCAGCGGCAGGACCGCAACGCGCCCGCAGACGCGGTGCCGAGCTACGCGGCCGGCCGCGTCGTCGCCTCGGACACCTTCGACCGTGGGGTCGGCACCGGTTGGGGCGAGGCCGACACCGGCGGCCCCTACGACGTGACCGTGCCGGCCGACTTCTCGGTCGAGAACGGCGTCGGGGTGGTGACCCTGCCCCGGCCGGGTGCGGCCCGGCTGGCCACTCTCAGCTCGGTCCGGACCCGGGACCTGATGACGACGTTCGACATCCTCGCGCCGAAGCCGGTGAGCCGGGGCAGCGGGGTCTACGTCGGCCTGCAGCTGCGGACCAACGGCGGCTACTTCTACCGGGTGGTCCTGCGCTTCAGCCCTGACCGGCGCGTCTTCGGCTCGATCGCCCGGTACAACGGCGGCGAGGACCAGCGGGTCGAGCTGTTGGGAGAGCACACGGTCGGACGCGGGGTGAAGCAGGGTCAGCGGATGACGGTCGCGGTCTCGCTGACCGGCACCGACCCGGTGCAGTTCAGCACCGTCATCCGGTCCGGCTCGGCCAAGCCGGTACAGCTCACCGCGACCGACAGCGGCGCGTCACGGCTGGTCGCCGGCGGTCCGCTGGCGTTCTGGACCTACGTCGCCGGCAGCTCCGACGCCAACCGTCAGGTGGGCATCGACAACCTCAACGTCCGTCAGCTCGCGACGGGGGCCGGCGGCGGCGCGACCGACGGCACCGGCTCGATGGGCGAGCCGGCGGCGGTGCCGACGGCCGAGCAGTCCGTCCCCCCGGCGCCGGAGCCCGCAGCCTACGGCGCGCCGCCGCTCGGGACCACGAGCTACCCGGTGCCGATCGGCGCGGTCTTCGCCAGCCCGACCGGCCGCGCGATGGCCACCGGTACCGAGACCGACCCGTTCGACACGATCCAGGCGGCGGTGGACGCGGCGCCCGACGGGGCGACCGTCGTGGCCCGCCGCGGCAGCTACCACGAGAGCGTGCTGCTGCCGATCGCCAAGGTCGTCCACCTGCAGTCCTACCCCGGAGAGAAGGTGTGGCTCGAGGGCGCCGGCGTGGTACGCGGCTGGCGCCAGGTCGGAGACCGGTGGGAGGTCCCCTGGACCCACCACTTCGACGCCAGTCCGACGTACACGAAAGGTGCGAAGGACGGGAAGACGGCAGGCTGGCGCTTCGTCGACCCCCGTCACCCGCTGGCGGCGCATCCCGACCAGGTCTGGGTGGACGGCCGCCGGCTGACCCAGGTGAGCAGCCGCAGCAAGGTCGACGCGGACAGCTTCTTCGTCGACGAGAGCGGCGGCCGGTTGGTCATCGGCACCGATCCCGACGGGGCGGAGGTGCGGGCGAGCACCCTGAGCAAGGGCCTGACCATCGTCGGCGCCGGTGACACGGTCCGCGGCATCGGCGTCCGTCGGTACGCGACGTCGGTCTGGCAGCTGGGCGCCGCGACGGTCAACAACGCAGGGGTGACGGTGGAGGACATGGTCTTCCTCGACAACGCCACCACCGGCCTGTCGGTCTTCGCGGCCGACGTCACGCTGAACCGGCTCACCTCCTCCGGCAACGGCCTGATGGGCTTCCACGCCAACCAGGCCGACGGGCTCGAGGCGACCGACCTCGCCGCCCTCGACAACAACCGCGAGCACTTCAACCGCACTCCCGCCGCCGGGGGCATGAAGCTGACCGCCTCACGCCACGTGAGCATCACCGACAGCGAGTTCTCCGACAACGAGGGCCACGGCCTCTGGTTCGACGTCGCCTGCTACGACGTGGACCTGGCCGGCAGCCGGGCCGAGCGCAACACCGGCAGCGGGATCGTGCTGGAGATCTCGAGCCACGTCCGGGTGGTCGACAACCTCGCCCTCGACAACGGCCTGAACGGACTCTGGGTGATCGACACCGACCAGGTCGAGGTGGCGAACAACACCTTCGCCCGCAACGAGGGCGCCAACCTGGTGCTGGTCACCGACGGCCGGACGACCAGCCGGCCCGGGCTCAGCAGCGGTGACCCGCGCCGTCCGGACGACCCGGAAATGGTCTGGCAGAGCCGTCAGGTCGAGGTGTACGACAACGTGCTGGCCGATGGCGGCAGCTGTGTGGTCTGCGTCGTCGACTACACCGGTCGGCTGAGCGGCGCCGAGCTGCAGCTGCGGTTCGACCACAACTACTACCAGCAGCCGGCCGCCGGGGTCGCCTTCGCGAGCTGGCCCTCGGGCAAGCCGGGTCCGGCGCTCAGCTACGCCGACGCGGCCACCTACCGCGACGCCACCGGACAGGACCAGGCCAGCCGGGTCGCCCCGGTCGCTGCCCGACCCGCGGTCGCCCGCTCGGGTGAGCTGAGCCCGGCCGTGAACGAGGCCGCAGCCGAGGTCGCAGAGGGGCTCAGCGGGACCGCGGCGGCCGCCTCGGACGGCGAGGCGGGCCTGCGTCAGCTCGGCGCCTGGAGCGTCGGCTAGCCAGGAGAGGTTCAGTGTCCCGCTCGCGGTGAGGCAGGCCGACCCGTCGCATCTCGTGCTGGGGCCTCGCGACGCCCAGGCACGCACCTCGCCGCGTTCTCCTCGTCGTGCGACGACCCGAGAGCCTCTCCTCGTCGGCCGTGCAATGCACGCACCTCTGCGCCGCCGGACCATGAGAATCAGCCGCGACAGATTGCTGGTGGAAGGTGGACCGGTCCGGTCACAGCTCGGTCACCTCCTGGGCGGGAACGACCACGAACGCCGTGAGACCGCGGATCTCGGGCTACGGTCTCGGCGTGACCGAACAGCTCTCCCTGCAGCAGCAGCCCGTCAGCCAGCCCGACCACCTTGCGCCCAGCGAGCGGCAGCCGCCTGCGACCGCCCCGGCCGGGCGACCGGCCTACTTCCTGCAGTCCTGGCTCGCGACCGGCGCGCTCGTCGTCCTCGCCGTGGTCGCGCTCGTCTGGACCGTGGAGCTGGTCCGCATCCAACAAGACGTCCACGACACGAGCATCGTGGTGCAGTCGCAGGCCAAGACGCTCGCCGCGGCGCTCAAGACCGCGTTCAGCCAGTTCGGCGCGGGCGGCTGATCGCCGTTCCGCGAGTCGGGCCGCCCTACCGCTTGGCGGCCCGGCGGCCCGGGGTCCGGGGGTAGCTGGTCTTGACCATCTCGTGCGGGGCGACCTCGTTCAGCACGACACCCACGACCTTGAGGCCGGCGGTGCCCGCGGTGTTCAGCCCGTCGGTCAGCTGGTGGCGCCGCACCGTGGTGGCGTCGGCGACCATGAGGGCGCCGTCGACCTGGCTGCGCAGCGCGGTCACGTCGGCGGCGGCCAGCAGGGCCGGGCTGTCGATGACGACGAAGTCGTAGCGCTCGCGCAAACCGGTCACCAGGGTGGCCAGCGCGGGCGAGGAGAGCAGCTCGGTCGGGTTGTCGTGGGTGCCGCCCGTGGTGAGCACGTCGAAGCCGCCGCGCTCCACCCGCTGGATGCTGCTGTCGGTGCTGGCCGGGTCGGCCACGGCGCCCAGCAGTCCGGTGGCCGACGTGGCGCCGGTCAGCTGGGCGACCCGGGAGCTGCGCAGGTCGGCGTCGACGAGGACGCAGGTGTGCCCCGCCTCGGCCAGTGCGGCGGCGAGGTTGGCCGCGATGGTGGAGCGGCCCTCCTTGCGCACCGAGGACGTGACTGCCAGCGCGTAGCTCGGCCGGCCCAGCGCCAGCTGCTCCACGTTGGAGCGGAGGTGGCGCACGTCCTCCGCGCTCGCGCTCTGGCCGTCACTGACGACGACGAGACCACCCTTGCCCAGGTTGCCCGCCTGCCGGACCGTGCCCAGCAGCGGCTCCTCGGTCACCGCGGCCAGCGCGTCGGGGGTCCGGACCCGGCTGTCCAGCCGGCTGCGCAGCAGCACGATGCCGCAGGCCAGCAGCAACCCGATCAGCAGGCCCAGCGCGGTGTCGCGGCGACCGTTGGGCGAGGACTGGACGGTCGGCGGGATCGCGGTCTGGATCGACTGCACGGTCACCAGCGACTTGCCGTTGGGCAGCTTCGGCCCAACCGAGTCGACGGCGTTGCTCAGCTGGCTGCCGATCGCGTTCGCGATCGCGGCGGCTCGGGCCGGGTCCGGGTCGACGGCGTTGATCTGCATCACGACGGTGTTGCGCGGCGTGGTCACCGTGATGGTGCGCGAGAGCTGTTTGACCGTCGTCTGCAGGCCGAGGTCGTCGATCACCGGGTTGAGGACCGATGGCGAGGTGGCGAGCTGGCCGAACGAGGGCATCTGGTCCAGCACGTAGTTCGAACCCTGGGCCAGCTCGGCCGCGGACTGGCCGACGCTGATCGTGAAGTACTCCGAGGTCGTCGCGGTGTACTGCGCCTCACGGGTGCTGGACACGGCGTAGACGCCGGCGCCGACGAGCAGGGTCACCAAGATGATGAACAGCCAGTGCCTCAGCAGCAGCCGGAGGGTGGAGGCCAGGTTCATGACGGGGGAGCACCTCTCGAGCGGAAGGTCCGTTGGGGAGATCCGGGACGGGGCGGCCAGGACCGAGTCCACCCAGGACCCGTCCCCGGTGCCGTCGGCTATGGTAATCGATCTGACCGGCTCGGCTGGCCGCTGAGGCCCGGCCACGCGCAACCATCCGGAGGACCGTTGAACCCCCCCGTGCCTGTCTCGGTCGTCATCGGGGTGCTCACCTACCGCCGGACCCAGCAGCTGCAGAGCCTGCTGCCGCAGCTGGTGGCCCAGGCCGAGGAGCTCGATGCCTCCGGCCGCTACCGGACCGAGGTGGTGGTGGTTGACAACGACCCGGACGCCGGTGCCGCGGCGGTGGTGGCGTCGCTGGCCCCTCGGGTCCGGCACGTCCACGAGGAGGTGCCGGGCATCGCGAACGGGCGCGCTCGCGCGGTCAGCGAGGCGCAGACGGCCGACGTGCTGGTGTTCATCGACGACGACGAGGAGCCGCGACCGGGCTGGCTCACCTCGCTGGTCGGCACCTGGGCCGAGCACGGTCGACCGGCGGGCGTGGTCGGCCGGGTGACCCCGACGTACGCCGGCACCACCGACCCGTGGATAGACGCGGGCGGCTTCTTCCGCCGCCGGCAGCACCCGACAGGGACGCCGGTGGCGGCCGCGTCGTCGGCGAACCTGCTGCTGGACCTGACCGCGCTCCGTGAGATGGGTCTCACCTTCGACCGCGGCCTCGGGCTGCGCGGCGGCGAGGACACCCTGCTCACCGAGTCCCTGACCCGCTCCGGACGCGTCCTGGTGTGGTGCGCGGAGGCCGAGGTCATCGACCACATCCCCCCGGAGCGGATGAACCGGAGGTGGGTGCTGCGCCGCGCGTACAGCCACGGCGCGGTCAGCAGCAGGGTCGCGGTCGGCTTCGCCGAGCGTCCCGGCACGCTCAGGCTGAGGCTCGCCGGGCTCGGGGCGGGCCGGGTGGTGGCTGGGCTCGGGCAGGCGGCGGTGGGTCGGCTCATGGGTCGGCTGGGGTGGCGGGCCCGAGGCTGGCGGCTGGCCTACCGCGGTTCCGGGATGCTCGTCGGAGCCCTCGGCCGTGACGTCACCGAATACCGCCGTCACTAGGAAGTTCGCCTTGTTCCCGATCCGCTGATCGATTTTGGGAACGGTTCGGTAACGGACGTTTGTGGGCCGTAGAAGTGTTCCCTAACCTACTGCTGCGGCGCTTCCACGGGGGTTGAGGAACCGCGTTCCATCAGCCATCTCACTCTCGGGGATCACTTCATGGCGTTCTCGCCTTCGCTCGTCCGGCGTGGCTTCACCAGCCTGCTGTCCACTGCTGTCCTGGCCGCCGGCCTGGTCGTCCTGGCCGACGCTCCGGCGTCCGCGGCCACCGACGCCGGCTACAACGTGGTGGACCGCAACTCCACCACCGGCGTCACCGCGGACGCGCTGCCCACGGCCCAGATCGACGGGGTGGCCTGGGACCAGGCCATCGTCGGCGACACCGTCTACGTGGGCGGCCAGTTCACCAACGTGCGCCCCGCGGGTGCGGCAGCCGGGGTCAGCACCAGCCCCCGCTCCAACCTGCTCTCCTACAACATCAAGACCGGCGTCTTCGACCCCGGCTTCGCCCCGACCGTCAACGGGCGGATCCGTGCGATGGCGGTCTCGCCGGACAAGTCGCGGCTCTACATCGTCGGCTCGTTCACCTCGGTCAACGGCCTCTCCCGCAGCCGGGTGGCGGCGTTCAACACCGCTGACGGCTCGCTGGTCTCCTCCTTCGCCCCGGTCGCCGGCTCCGACGTCTTCTCGATCGCGGTCAGCAACTCCGCCGTCTACCTCGGCGGCTACTTCACCACCATGAACGGCGTCGCCCGCACCCGGCTGGCCGCAGTCAGCCCGACCAACGGCTCGACGCTGGCCTGGGCGCCGACCGCGGACAGCACCGTGCAGGCGATGACGCTGACCCCGGACAAGTCGCGGCTGATCGTCGGCGGCGCCTTCGCCAACCTGAACGGCTCCACCGCGCCCGGCCTCGGCTCGCTCGACGCCTCGAACGCGGTGCTGTACCCGTTCGCCGCGAACACCGTGATCCAGGACTACGGCACGTCGGCCTCCATCTGGAGCCTGAAGGCCGACGACACCAACATCTACGGCACCGGCTACTGGTTCGGCGGCACCGGGAACTTTGAGGGCATGTTCGAGGCCGACCCGCTGAGCGGCGCCATCAAGACGATGGCCGACTGCCACGGCGACAGCTATGACGTCTCGCCGGCGAACGGGGTGATCTACACCGTCAGCCACTCCCACGACTGCACGAACATGAACGGCTTCCCCGACACCAACCCGCGCAACCGCTGGCAGCGGGCCAACGCGTACACGATGGACGCCACCACCACCACCGGGCCGAACAACGCGGGCGGCTACTACAGCTTCCAGGGCCAGCCCTCGTCCTCGATCATCAACTGGTACCCCGAGGTTGCGTCCGGCACCTACACCGGCCAGTCCCAGGGTGGCTGGACCACGGAGGCCACCAGCTCCTACGTCGTGCAGGGCGGTGAGTTCCCGACCGTGAACGGCACCGCCCAGCAGGGTCTGGTGCGGTTCGCCATCCCCTCCCTCGCCACCAACAAGCAGGGCCCGATCGGTAAGACCGCCGAGAGCGCCCCGTCGCTGCGCGGCATCTCCGGCACCTCGGTGCGCGTCTCCTGGCTCGCGAACTACGACCGGGACGACTCCAAGCTGACCTACAAGCTCTACCGCAGCGGGACCACCACCCCGATCGAGACCCGGACGGTCGCCTCGGAGTTCTGGAACCGGCCGACCCAGATCTTCACCGACACCGGTCTGACCAACGGCAAGTCCTACAGCTACTACGTGACCGCCACCGACGCGAGCGGCAACACCGCGAAGAGCGGCACGACCTCGATCACCACCGGCTCGGCCGTGGTGGACAACAGCGCGTACTCCCAGGCCGTCACCAACGACGGCGCCACCCACTACTGGCGTCTCAACGAGGCCGCCGGCCAGACCAAGTCGGTCGACTGGGTCGGGGGCAACGACCTGGTGCTCGGCGCCGGCGTCACCAACGGCGCGGCCGGAGCCATCGCCGGCTCGCCAGACACGGCGGCCACCTTCAGCGGCACCGACACCGGCGTGGCGGGTCAGACCTCCACCGAGACCGGCCCCAACACCTTCTCGGCCGAGGCGTGGTTCTCCACCACCTCGACCAGCGGCGGCAAGATCATCGGCTTCGGCGGCAACCAGACGACCGACAGCGGTAGCTATGACCGCCAGGTCTACCTCGACAACTCCGGCCACCTCACCTTCGGCGTCTACCCGAACGCGGTCCGGACCGTGACCACCAGCGGCACCTACAACGACGGCAAGTACCACCACGTCGTGGCCTCGCTCTCCAGCGCCGGCATGAAGCTCTACGTCGACGGCCTGCTGCAGGGCTCCGACCCGGGCACCACCTCCGCTCAGGCCTACACGGGCTACTGGCGGGTGGGCGGCGACAACCTCAACGGGTGGCCGGGCCAGCTGAGCAGCAACAAGCTCGCCGGCACCATCGACGACGTGGCGATCTACCCGACCGCGCTGACGCTGACCCAGATCCGTGACCACTACACCCGTAGCGGGCGCACCGTCGACCTGCCGCCGGCTCCGACCGACACGTACGGCAAGCAGGTCGTCGGAGACAGCCCGCTGTTCTTCTGGCGGCTGAACGAGACGAACGGCTCGACCGTGGCCGACGCCACCGAGAACAAGGTGGCGGGCAACGTCTACGGCGGCGTCACCCTGGGCACCAGCTCCGACGTCGCTCCCGGCACCTCCGCCGGTTTCGACGGCTCCACCGGCACGCTCGCCTCGGCGACCGCCTTCAACAACCCGACGACGTACTCCGAGGAGGTCTGGTTCAAGACCACGACCACCAACGGGGGCAAGCTGATCGGCTTCGGTGACCAGCAGAGCGGCTACTCGGGCAACTACGACCGGCACGTCTACATGGAGAACTCCGGCCAGCTCACCTACGGGGTCTGGACCGGCCAGGCCAACACGATCACCTCACCGACGGCCTACAACAACGGCACCTGGCACCACCTGGTGGCCACCCAGGACGGCACCGCCGGCATGAAGATGTACGTCGACGGCGTCCTGGTCGGCACGAACCCGCAGACCTCCAACCAGAGCTACAACGGCTACTGGCGGGTCGGCGGCGACACCTCCTGGGGTGGCAACAGCTCCTTCTTCAACGGGAACCTCGACGAGGCCGCGGTCTACGGCTACGCCCTGACCGCGACCCAGGTGAAGGCGCACTACAGCGCCTCTCCGGCGGCCGTCAACGCCGCCCCGGTGGCCTCCTTCACCACCTCGTGCACCGACGCCACCTGCTACGTCGACGGCTCGGCGAGCACCGACGACGGCTCCGTCGCCGGCTACGCCTGGGACTTCGGGGACGGGGGTTCGGCGACCGGGTCGACCGCGACGCACACCTACTCCACCTCGGGCACCTACACCGTGTCCCTGACCGTCACCGACGACAAGGGCGTCAAGACGACGACGACCAAGTCGGTCACCGCCACGGTCCCCGTGCCGAACCAGGCACCGACGGCCGCCTACACCTCCACCTGCACCGAGCTGGTGTGCGCCTTCGACTCCAGCACCAGCGCCGACGCCGACGGCACCATCGCTAGCTACGCCTGGACCTTCGGTGACGGAAACACCTCGGCCGAGCCCTCGCCGAGCCACACCTACGCCGCCAACGGCAGCTATACCGCCGCGCTGACGGTGACCGACAACAAGGGCGCCACCAACACGGTGACCCACACGGTGACCGTGGCCCGGAACAACGTCGCCCCGGTCGCGTCCTTCACCGCCAACCCGACCGGCCTCAAGGTCGCCGTGGACGGGTCGGCCTCAGCCGACTCCGACGGCACCGTGGCCTCCTACGCCTGGTCCTACGGCGACGGCGGCA
>NZ_CAXTHT010000012.1:0-25511 GCF_964244285.1 uncultured Friedmanniella sp. | reverse complement strand
TACAGCGTCAAGCTGACGGTGACCGACAACTCCGGTGCGACCGACTCGGTCACCACGTCCGTGACGGTCACCGCGGCGCCGGTGAACGTCGGCCCGAAGGCGGCCTTCACCTCGACCTCGGCCGACCTGAAGGTCAGTGTGGACGGGTCGACCTCGGCCGACTCCGACGGCACCGTGGCCTCCTACGCCTGGTCCTACGGCGACGGCGGCACCGGGACCGGCAAGACCGACAGCCACACCTACGCCGCCGCTGGCACCTACAGCGTCAAGCTGACGGTGACCGACAACTCCGGTGCGACCGACTCGGTCACCAAGTCCGTCACCGTGACTGCCCCGGCTCCCACCGTGGTCGCCTCGGACGCCTTCGGCCGGACCGGCACCAAGTGGGGCACCGCCGATGTGGGCGGCACCTGGACCGACTCCGGGGGCAGCTACTTCTCCACCAGCGGTGGCAAGGGTGTGCTGACGCTCCCCAAGGTCTCGGTCAGCCCGACGGCAACGCTGAGCTCGGTCTCGGTGCTCGACTCCACGACGACCGCTGAGTTCTCGGTCGACAAGGTGGCCACTGGCTCCGGCCTCTACGTCACACTGGCAGCCCGCAAGCAGGGAACGTCGGAGTACCGCCTCAAGGCGCGAATGATGTCTGATGGCACGATTCGACTGGACACCTACGTAGTCGTCTCGGGGACCGAAACCGCGATCAAAGAGTCAATGACCGGTCTCACCTACAGCGCCGGTGATGTCCTCAAGATGAAGTTCGTGGTGAGCGGAACTGGTACGACGACCCTCTCCGGGAAAGTCTGGAAGGCACCGGCCAACGAGCCTGCCGCCCCTCAGATCACGAGTACCAACAGTGCCGCCGGTCTTCAGAGCGCCGGTGCCTCAGCTGTGCAGGGATACCTGAGCGCCAGTTCGACCAGCGCTCCAGTGACCATCACCTTCGACAACGTGGTCGTAACCCGAAACTGACCACCCGTGGACGACTCCCACCCGGCGGGCCGCACGACGACGTGCGCCGCTGGGTGGGATGATCAGCTTCTGACCTCGGGGACACGACGGAGAGGCCGGCGATGGGACGCGGAACGCGCGAGCTCGAGGCGATGCGGCAGCTAGGCGCCGCCGGCCAGGTCCGTCCTGGGTCCGGTCCCGGCTCCTGTGCCGGTCTCACACACCGCACGACCCGGACGCTGGCGGCGAGCGTGCTGCTCGCGGGTCTGCTGCTGGCTGGTTGCAGCGGCAAGGCCGACGACACGACGCCGGCCCCCAGCGCCGGCTCGCCGGAGTCCGGTGTCGCGAACCCGTCCTCCACCCCGGTGGCGCCCGCGACGACCCCGGTAGCGCCGCCCACCTCCGGCAGCACCAAGAGCAGCGTCCCGAGCAAGAAGGTGACCAAGCGCAAGGCCGTCTCCCTCGACGGGAGCGGTGAGGCGGCGGACGGGGTGACCGTGTCCCTGACGAAGGTCAAGGCGATCACCGCCAAGGCCGTCGGACCGGGCGAGGTCAGCGGTCCTGGGGTCGCTATCACGGTCAGCATCGCCAACGGCACCAGCCAGCCCCTCGACGTCGGCTCCGTGGTGGTCAACCTCACCGCCGCCGACGACTCGCCGGGCGCGCAGATGACCGGGTCACCCGCCCGCTCGTTCTCCGGCTCGCTCAAGGCCGGCGCCAAGGCTTCCGGGGTGTACGTCTACGCCCTGGGCAAGGGCAAGCGCGATCCCGTCACCGTGGAGGTCACCGTCTCCCCGGCCGATCCGGTGGTCGTGTTCCGGGGCCGCGCCGCGTCCTGAGGGAGCGCCCTCGAGGGAGTCGTCCTCGTCTACGTGTGACCGAAATCACACACTTTGCCGGTAATGGCTGTGTGGCGTTGACCACGTCTGAGCTCGTGATTCTGCTTCCGCCGGGGTGGTGCTCGGTGCGTTCCCCCTGACCAACGCGCATTGGGCGTGACCCGCGGGTGTCCGAAACGTGATGATTCCGTGATTTTTGCCTGAGGGCCGCTTGTGCGATGCTTCGGTCGCAACGATTGCACAACAATCCAACAGCCATTGCCCCCGACTGCAGGAGTGCCCCTTCATGCCATCGTTTTCTACTGGCGCGCGCCCTCATCGGGCGGGCTCGATCATCGCTCTCACCGCCACGCTGGTTGCCGGGGCCGCTCTGGCTTCCACCGCCCAGTCCGCCTCTGCCGCGACCTCGCTCGTCAGCGACGGGTTCAACCGCACGACCTCCTCGGGATGGGGCGCCGCCGGGACCGGTGGCGGCTGGTCCGTGACGGGCGGCACCGCTTCCGTCAGCGGCGGCAGCGGCATCGTCTCCGGCGTCGGTGCCGGCAAGTCGTTCGTCGCGGTCTCCTCGGCGAAGGCGGCCGACGTCGACAACCTCGCGACCTTCCTCGTCCCGACGGGTACTGAGATCTACTACAGCGCCCAGGCGCGTCGGCAGGGGAGCACAGCCTCCTACGCCACCCGGGCGCGGATCGACGGCAGCCGCAAGCTGCACGTCGAGGTCGTACGCCTGTCCGGCGGGGTCGCCACGGTCCTCGGACAGAAGGTGCTCTCCACCGTGAAGGCCGGCCAGCCAGTGAGCGTGGAGCTGTCGGTCTCCGGCACCTCGAGCGTCGCGCTGCGCGGCAAGGTCTACGTGAGCGGTACCAAGGCGCCCGACTGGCAGGTCAAGGTGACAGACTCCTCCAGCAAGCGGATCTCGGGCTCCGGCTCGATCGCGGTCAGCGGCTACGTCAGCCCGGGTAACAGCGCGCAGAGGTTCGCCACCACTGCGGTCATCGCCAGCAAGAGCACCGCCGCCGCGACGCCGGCCCCGGTACCGGCTCCGACCCCGGTCCCCGCCAGCCCGGCCGTCAGCACGAGTCACGGCGCCGCGTCCATCGGCTCGGCCAGCTATGCGGTCCCTAGCAACGCCGTCTTCGTCTCGACCTCCGGCAACGACAGCTCCGCGGGGACCCAGGGTGCGCCGGTACGGACGGTGACCAAGGCCCTCACCAAGGCCAAGTCAGGTAGCACTATCGTGCTGCGCGGTGGCACGTACCACGAGTACTTCATCGTCCCGCCGGGCAAGGCCGTCACCATCCAGAATTACCCCGGTGAGGCGGTCTGGTTCGACGGCTCCAGCCAGGTGACCGGCTTCACCGCCTCCGGCAGCGCCTGGCGGACGGGCAACTGGACCACTCAGTTCGACTCGAGCCCCACCTACACCCGGGGCGCGCCCGACGGCACCGCGGTCGGCTGGACTTTCCTCAACCCCGCGTACCCGATGGCCGCCCACCCGGACGCGGTCTGGATCGACGGCACCGAGCAGACCCAGGTCAGCAGCCTGAGCAAGGTCACGGCCGGCACCTTCTACGTCGACTACGGCAGCAAGGCGCTCTACCTCGGCACCAACCCGTCCGGCCGGACGGTCGCCGCCAGCACACTGAGCCAGGCGGTCTCGCTGCGGGCGTCTGGCACCACCATCCGCGGCGTCGGCTTCCGCCGGTATGCCTCATCGGTGCCTCAGCAGGGCGTCATCACGACCTACTACCCGGGCCAGCACCTGGAGAACGTCGAGGTCCGAGACAGCAGCACCGGCGGTATAGGCATCTTCGACACGGGTTGCTCGCTCAAGAACGTCACGATCACCGGCAGCGGCCAGATGGGCCTGCAGGCCAGCTACGCCGACGGGCTGGTCGTCGACAACGTCTCCATCCGCAACAGCAACGACCAGCACTTCAACGCCACCCCGAGTGCGGGCGGCTTCAAGGTCACCACGACGCGTGGCTTCACGCTGAAGAACAGCGAGATCAGCGGGACCGACGGTAACCAGTTCTGGGCCGACCAGTCGACCTTCGACATCACGCTGGTCAACAACACCGTCACGAACGGCTCTCGATTTGGCATGGTGCTTGAGATCTCGTCGACCGCCGTCGTCGCCAACAACGTAATCAGTGGTAACGCCCGGGACGGGCTGATGATCTCCGACACCGACAACGTGCAGGTGTGGAACAACACCATCGTGAACAACGGCTATGCGGCCATCGCGGTGGTCCAGGACAAACGCCGAATCACCCAGCTCAACGTGGCCGGGCACGACAAGCGGCGAGCCCAGCCTGACGCCTCGATGCCGTGGATCAGCCGCAACATCACGGTCGCGAACAACATCCTCACCGGCGGCAGCGGCGACAAGGCGACCATCTTCCACGTCGAGGGCTGGGAGCGGGTGTACACCGGTGAGCAGATGGTGACCTCCTCCAACGGCAACGTCTTCAGCCGGACCTCGGCCGCGAGCCCGAAGAACACCGTGGTCTGGGGCAACGCCGGCACCTATGCCACCGCGTACGCCACCCTGGCGGACTACCAGAAAGGCACCGGACGGGACCCGGCGAGCTACTCGCTGGTCGCCTCGAGCCCGGTGAACGGTGCCTTCCAACCGATCGCGGCGGTCTCCAGCCGGGACAGCAGCGTCGGGCAGGCCCTGCCGTCCGGCGTCGCGACGAAGCTCGGCAGGTCAGCCGGCACTCGGCACCTGGGCGCCTGGCGCTGACGCAGGCCCTCCGGGCGGCGGCGGGCTCCGAGAATCTCACGGTTCTCGGGCCTGCCGTTGCTCTAGAGAGCCACTTTGGGGGGCTTGCGTCTGCGCTAGCCTCCCTTGTCGAGGCGACACGCACTGCACGAGCTCTTGACCCGTGTAGGCAGCGACAAGCATCCCCCGGGACGGCACTCGAGATTCGGCACGGCGCCCACCCGGCCAGCACCGACGGCTTTCAAAGCAAGCGTGTCTCTGACGATTCATAACCGTTGCTTCACACGTCTTGACTCATCCTTTGACGCCCGCTCCTCGCACGAATCAGCGCAGCTCCAACACCTCGTTCAGCGGGACCCGATTCGAGCTGGCCACGGTGTAGCTATCGCGTAGCACCCCGAAGCCGACGAGCATGATGACGACGGCTTCGGCCGGCAGGTCGGCGACCTCGCGCAGCCTCCGGTCGATCGACGGCGGCTTGCTCCAGTTCAGGCAGATCGTGCCCAAGCCGCGGGCGTGCAGTCCGAGCACGAAGCTCATCGCGAACAGGCCGCCGTCCACCCAGGCCTGGTTACGCTCGCCCGCAGCCCAGAAGTTTCGTAGGTCACTGGTGATGATCGCCAGCCCGCCGAGCTCGGTGCCGAAGCCGCGGGCCCCGCCCTGGACCTCGAGGATCCGGGCGATCTCGGCCTTGTCGGTGTGGACATAGACGCGGTTGTACTGGCGATTGCAGACCGCTGGGGCCCGTTGGGCTGCCGCGGCGGCGAACTCGATGTCTGCGACGTCGACTGGGACATCGCTGTACTGGCGGACCGAGGACCGAGAGCTGAAGAAGTCAAGACCGGTGGTCCCCACCGCCCGCTCGATCTGCGTCCGCTCGACCTGGCGCACGCCCGCAGCTCCGGACTGGGCCGCTAGGTGGTGCTCGGCCTCCAGCAGCAGGGCGGTGATCGCGGCGTGGTGCGGCGTGACCGCCCCGGCCGATTCGTTGAAATCCCGGTAGGAACGCAGCACCAGCAGTGGCGTCGTCACCCAGGCGTCGTAGCCGTAAGCCGACAGGTAGGCGCTGAGCAGAGTCACCAGCGTCCCCACCGGCTGCTCACCGAAGCCCGGACGGGGGTCCGACAACGAGAGACCCTTTTCGAGGTTGTGGTAAGTCGCTGTGATCTTCGAGCGGAGGTTCTCCTTCGAGCCGTAGGGGCCCGTCGAGGAGGAGTGCCGCAGGTAGCGGCGGAAGTCGTACGCGAACGCCGGCACCAGCTCCTGCATCGTCCGCTGGACCCGGATGACCCGTTCACGACCTCGGCGCACTGGCCGCGGCACCAGCTGGATGACCTTCTGCTTGACCGACACGGTTCGCTCCTGCTCTCTCGGGTGGAGGGGACACCGAGCGCAAAGATTCTAGTGGTCATTTCGGGAACCTCTGGAAACGACCACTAGCGGTCTATCGCCGGTGTCTTGGGACGGAGAAAGCTCACCTGCTCGAGCTGGTGGGTCGCCCACCGCGTGGGTAGCTGCGGGGCCTGGAAGACCCAAGCGATGGGGACGCGGTGCCGCAGCCGGGTCAGCAACTGGCAGACCGAGAAGGCCACCACGAAACTGAGGGGCGCGACGACGAGCAAAGTCCGGACGTGTACGGCGTAGAGGCCGCTCATCACGCCGAACATGATGGGGAAGTGGGCGGTGTAGTAGACCAGGGAGTTGCGTCCGATTGTGTTGATCCAGCCGACCAGCCGACCGGCGCGCTCGAGCGCTTGGGCGCCGGCGACGGCGCACAGTATGCCGGCGAAGGACAGCGGGCCGAGTTCGATCCGGTACGCGAGCTCGCGCGTGTAGATCGAGCTGGCGACCCCCATGCCGAGGGTCAGTACGCCCCAGGCAGCCAGCCACCGGCGCCGGAGCAGGTGCTCCAGCCAGTGCGGCCGCTCGGCCATAGCCTTGCCAAGGAAGAAGAATACGGCGAAGTAGGTCAGTCGCTTCTCGGTGCTCGGGTCGAGGACGAAGCTGACTGCGGCGAAGGCGATGACGATCGCCAACGTGGGAACCCGACGCAGCAGGGGGGCGATGAAGTAGTAGACGCCGATGAAGAAAAGAAACCACAGGTAGCTCGTCGCGTACCAGGACCGCCAGTGCCACCACGGATGGGCGTAGCCGAGGAGGTGACGGTCGAGCATGACGAAGAGCACGTAGGGCCACACGATGGCGGCAATTTTGCCGACGTAGTACTTCGGCAGCGACTTGCGCAGTGAGGCCGGCAGCAGCATGCCCGACAGCACCATCAGCGTCGGCATCCGGAACGGGAGGAAGAACATGTTGGCGGCTTGGACCCCGGGCGACATCTTGGCGCCGAACAGAGCCGGGATGGCCGGTGCGTGCCAGATCATCACGAGCAGAATGGCTGTGCCGCGGAGCTGGTCCATCCACTCCAGGCGTTTGCGGCGCACCACCGCGACCTGCTGTTCCGTGGCGGGCTGGTGGCTCGGAGGAGACACGCTCATCTGATGACCTCTCCTAGCCCCTGGTGCCCTGCAGGACCCGCCTGGCGGGTGGCGCCGGATCGGCCGTCCGGGGGTGCTGAACCGACATCGGTCCCTGCCGTGGTGCGCGGGTCTGGTTGGCGATGACCTGGGTGCTGATCGCCAGGCCCACCGCGAACCAGAACACCGCCGCGTACTGAGTTATCAGCGCCACCGTGACGAGGGCGGGTAGTTGGGCGATGACCGCGACGACCGCGAGGGTGGCTCGGCCGCGGAACAGCGCAGCGACGGCTCCCGCGAACAGCAGCGCCAGCAGCGCCGTCGGCACCCATCCGTAGGTGAGCGCGAAGAGGAGGAGCGCGTTGTCGACCGACCCGAACTCCCCGATCGAGGTCTGGGAGGTGGTCGAGACCGTGAAGTTGGCGGCGAGGCCGAAAGGCTGAATGTATCCGACCAGCTGCAACAGTTCGGAGCGGTACAGCGCGCTCCCTTCGGCTTCGTTGCCCGAGGCGAGAAACACGTCCCGGATGCTGACGAAGACGACCCCGGCGCTGACCATGGCCAGGATCAGCAGGCCGATCCGGTAGCGGCGGCTGAGTGGGTTGCGGACAAACAGGCATGCGACCACGACGCCCAGGGCTGCGGTGATCATGCCGGTGCGGCTAAACGTCACCACGGCACCACCCAGCAGGACCACCAGCATCGCCGTCTTAATCCAGGGGCGGAACCGGCTGCCCAACGTGAGCGTGGCGGCGATGGCCAGGGAGCTCCCCAGGGCGATCGAGTGGCCGAACGCGCCCTCGGCACGGAGGATCCCGCCGCGGGGTTGCTGGGTCCGCCACTGGTCGAAGAGAGCGGTTCCATTACCGAGGTAGGTGATGAAGACGTTCAGCCCGGTGACGAACTCAGCCAGGGCGAGCACGGCGGCGATGGAGAAGAAGACCGCGACAGCGCCGTAGATCCACCGGGCGTCGAGGACTGAGGTGACGACCCGACCGAGGAGGAACGCCCCGGACCAGATGACGAAGAGGTCGAAGGTCGCCGTCCGAGTCGTGAGCTTGAGCGCGTACTCGGCCAGCACGGTCACGGCGACCGCGAGGACCACGGCATCGGCCACGGACCAGCGGAACCGGTTGGTAGTCGGCACGAAACTGGCGGCGGCCAGCAGACCGACGATGGCGAACGCCGGGAAGTAGACGGTGATGGTCTGCCCGATCCAGATCGGGATGAAGCAGATCACGAACAGCCAGACCACGATCGCCGCCTTCGGCGACATGCGGAGCGCACTGAACGCGAGCACGAGGAGCAGCGCAGCGGCGGCCAGATTGAGCGCCGTGCTGAACAGCTCCGCGCTCACGGACCTACCTCGCGCGACTCGCTGAGCGATACGCACGACCTCAGGACGGTCGCCATCCGGCACCCTACTTCCGACGTCACGCCTGGCCCTGCTGCGGAGCTGCGCTGCTGGTCGGCTGGATAGCGCGACCGGATGATCGTAGACCACGAGGGGCTGCGGCTTGGATACGTTCCCGTCGGCGTTCTGGCCGGCCGCCGACCAGAGCGGCGGCCCTTCGGTAGGCCCGCAGGTGCAGCTCGGCCGCCGCATCCCAGTCTCGTGCGGCGAGGTCAGGGCGCCCAGGCACCTCTGCGGCGACCGCCGTCAACGCGCTCGTCAGGGCGGCTGCGTCCAGCGCCCCGGCGTAGGTGTGTACCCAGCCAGGGCCGACCTCCTCGGCGAGCTGAGCGTTGACCTCGTTCTCGGGCACTAGGACGGGGCGGTCGAGGGAGAGCGCGGCGAGCACCCCGCCCGAGTTGTGCATCTCCCGGTAGGGCAGCACGACGAGCTGGGCGGCCGAGGCGGCTGCCACCAGCTCGGCGTCGGTCAGGAACTCCAGGTGCATGGCGACCCGCGGGTCGGGCTCGGCCAGCACGGTCAGCTCTTCCCGCAGCTCGGCCGTCGACGGCTTTCCGCCGACGAAGAGGCTCACGCTCGGATCGGCGGTAGCGCGGAAGGCCGAGATCAAGGTGTCGACCGCCTTGTAGCGGCGGATCAGGCCGAAGTAGGCGACCCGGCCGGGTACCTGCGCGGGCCGGGGATAGTTGGCGAACCAGTCGCGGTAATGCCCGTGCACGATCGTCTCGTACGGGCGGTCGAGGCGGGCGCCGCTGGTGTTGATCCGGACCAGCAGGGTCGTCCGGCGCTGAAACCAGCGCAGCAGCACGACCTCGCGCCGGCTGATGCCCGAGGGCAGCTCAAGGTTGTGCAGGGTTCGGACAATCGCCGTACCCCGCCGCTGGAGCCGCAGTAGAAACAGCACGAACATCAGCTGCCGCAGCACCTTCTTCGCCGCGCTCGGACCGGTGACCAAGATCTCGGGCCAGTGCGCGTGGAAGACGTCGTAGTCGCGCGTCAGGGCGCGGCGCCAGCTGAACGTGTCCACCGTGACGTCCGGATGCGTGTCTAGCGCCTGCCAGAGCATCCAGATGTACGGGTTCGTCGTCGGCCGCGGGTCCGGGAACGACTGCAGCACCCGGACCGGACGTGCCGGTCTATCCTTACGTTCCCTGAGCCTGTCGAAGGGCGACCGTCGGACCTGACGCATCAGCCGCAGCCCGTCGACGGTGCCGGTCACCGCGGCCCGCCACGGGGCAAACGAGGTGAGCAGCTGGCGTCGGCCACCGCGCAGCACGATGCCGTACGCTTCCGATAGGGCGGTGCGCACCCACCGGCGCCGGTCCGCAGCAACCAGGTGATGCGCAGCGAAGAGCAGCCGGTTGCGGATGTTGTAGTAGTAGTACGTCGCCGAACGCGCCCGGCTGCCGCCCTCGCCCTGGGTGCCGCCCTCGTCGTGCACCGCCTCGGCGTCGCGCACTACCTCCAGCGTGGCCCCGGCCTCCCGGGCCCGCCAGGACAGGTCGACGTCCTCCCAGTAGAGGAAGTAGCGGTCGTCGAAGCCGTTGATGGCCTCCCAGAGCTGGCGGCTGAGCAGCAGGCACGCCCCGCTCAGCCACATCTCGGCTCGGGGGACGGGCTTGCTTGCGCGCTTGCGGGTAGCCCGCATCCGGCCATTGTCGAGGTAGAGGTCGGTCCCGTCGGACCAGATCCGGCCCTCGGTCGTGCGGATCACCGGCGCTGCGAGCACCGTTGGGTCGGCGGTGACGACCTCGCGCAGCCGGCTCAGGCTCGGCCCGCCGATCCGGGCGTCCGGGTTCAGCAGCAGCAGCTGTTCGGCTCCGGCGGCCGTCGCCGCGGCCACCCCGCGGTTCATGCCGCCCCCGAAGCCTAGGTTGGTGGGTGAGGCTACGAGCGTCCAACCGTGCTCGAGGCAGAGGCGTTCAACAGCTGCGAGCTCAGCGGTGGTGGTGAAGTTGTCCACCACCACCACCTTGATGTCGGGGGACTCTGCGACGACGTGCGTCAGGTTGGTGGCCAGCAGCCCGGCCGAGCCGTAGTTGACCACCACGACCGCGCAGCGCGGCCGCTCCAGCGGCTCTTGGTCGGTCTCGCTCATGCGGCCTTGCGCTGCAGGCCCGAGCGGACGATCTGCACGACGCCGGTGACGTCGCGCCGGTAGACCGGCACAGCGAGGAACGCCAGGGCATACACCGCTGCGGCCCCGAGGATGCCGGCGGGCAGCTGCAGCCAGCGGCCGCCGGCACTCGCCCACTCGCAGGCTCCGTACGAGCCCGCGGCGACGGCAGCTGTGAGCGCGGAGATCCGCAGGGCCTGCATGATCAGCGGCCGCACCGTCACGGTGGACTTGCGCGACAGCCACCAGAACGACAGCGGCCAGGAGATCGCGGGCGCCAGTGCGAAGCCCCAGGCCACCCCGATGACGCCCCAGGTGCTGCCGAGAAGGATGCAGCCGACCTTGATGCTGACCGAGATCACCGTGTACTGGAGGAGCTCGGTGGTGAGGCCGTGGGCGAGGTAGATCCAGAGGCCGACGTAGGCCAAGGTCTGGAAAATGCCGGCCACGGCGAGCAGGCGCAGGATCGGCTCTACCGAGGTCCACTGCGCCCCGAGGAAGATCGAGGTGATGGGTTCGGCGGCGCCGATGACCAGGCCGAGGCCGATGACGAGGGTGAGCCCAAGCGCTGCTTGGCCCCGCATGAGGTAGCGGTGCGAGGCGTCGCGATCTTCGGTCAGCCGGGCCAGGACGGGCAGTGCGACCTTCGTGGTCGGACCGCGCAGCTGCCCCAGCGGCGTCATCAGGAGTTGGAACGCGCGGTTGTAGAGACCGAGGGACACCGAGCCGAAGCGGGTGCCGATGGTCAGGGAGTCGACGTTGTTGCCGAGATAGCCGATGAAGACCGAGCCGGCCCACTTCCAGCCGAAGGTGAAGAGCTCGCGCATCGGGGCGGGCCGGGGACGGCGCGGGACCCAGTGCGCGGTCCAGCCGTTGCCGATCAACAGGACCACCGACAGCACGATCTGCTGCACGGCCAGCGCCCAGAAGCCAGCTCCGGCCAGCGCAGCGACGACCGCCAGCGCCAGCGCGACCGCGGGCGCGGCGATGTCCACGGCCGCCAGAGCCGTGAACCGCAGCCGCCGGTTGAGGTCTGCCCGGTACTGGGTCCCCAGGCCGTTCAGAACGAAAACGAAGGAGAGCACGTGCGTCAGCTGGACCAGCTCGGGCCGACCGTAGAGCATTGCAATCAGCGGAGCGCAGAAGAAGACCAGGATCGTGAAGGCCGCACCGGCGGCGGTGTTGATCCAAAATAGGTTGTCGCGCTGGGCGTGGGAAAGCGTCTTCGCCTGAATGGCTGCCGTCGAGAGACCGAAATCGCGGAAGATCTCGGCGACGCCGATGACGGCCGTCACCATGGCGACCAGGCCGTAGTCGCCCGGGGTGAGCAGGCGGGCGAGGAGCACGACGCCGACCACCTGCAGCACGATTTTGATGACCTGGGACCCGACGGTGACCAGCACGCCGCGTGCCGCCTGGTTGCCGAGCGCCTTGCGTTCGTCGCCGTCGGGCGCGGAGCCGTGCGCCGTCGCTTGGGACGCCTCCGGAGCCACCGGTTCCGTCGTCACGACGCCCACCGCCCGTGGAGGCGCGCTGCTGCTACCCCGAGTTCAGGGGACCGTCGAGCGGTCCGGCACTGAGCCCTCATTCGTTCCCGTCCTTGCCGTGGGCGGCCCACTTTACGGGGCCGCGCAATTGATCGTGCTGAGTCCGGGCAGGTGCTCAGAAGGCACCGCGGCGGGCGACCACCGCGAAGAAGGTCTTCCACAGGATCAGCAGGTCGAGGGTGAGGGTCCAGTTCTCGACGTAACGCAGGTCGAGCCGGACGGTCTCCTCCCAGCTGAGCAGCGATCGGCCGCTGACCTGCCACAGACCGGTGAGGCCGGGCGTGACCAGCAGCCGGCGGCGCGCGTGGTCCTCGTACCCGTCGACCTCGGACTGCAGCGGCGGCCGGGGTCCGACGAGCGACATGGTGCCCGCCAGCACGTTGAAGAGCTGAGGCAGCTCGTCGAGGGAGAAGCGGCGCAGGAAGCGTCCGACGCGGGTGACCCGGGGGTCCTCCTCCATCTTGAACATGGTGCCGATGGTCGGGTTCTGCGCCCGTAGCTCGGCCAGCCGCGCCTCGGCGTCGGTGTGCATGGAACGGAACTTGAACATGGTGAAGGTCGAGCCGTCGAGCCCGACGCGGGTCTGGCGGAAGATCACCGGGCCGCGGTCCTGCAGCTTGACCGCCACGGCCAGCGCGGCCAGCAGCGGGGAGATCAGGACCAGGCCGCCACCGGTGAGCACGAGGTCGGTGGCCCGCTTGACGAACCGGCGCCAGCCGGTGAAGTGGGGCTGCTCGACGTGCAGCAGCGGCAGCCCGACGTAGGGGCGGATGTGCATCCGCGGTCCGGCGACCTCGACCAGGCCGGGGTGGACGAGCAGCTCGACGCCGGCGCCCTCGAGCGCCCAGGAGAGCTCACGCAGGTAGTTGTGCCGCGTCGCGTCACTGCCCGTGACGGCGATCGAGTCGGCACCGTAGCTGCGGACCAGGGCGGGGACCTGGTCGAGGTCCCCGATCACGGCCAGTCCGGCCTCGCGGGCCCGGGCCACGTCGGCGTGCGGCACGCAGACCCCGATCACCTGGATGCCGGCGTTCTGCTCGCGGGTCAGCACGGTGGTGAGGTCGAGGGCGGCGTACGCGCTGCCGACCACGATCACACGGCGGACGTTGCGGCCGGCGCGCTGCTGACGGTGCAGGTTGCGGCGGGCGACGAAGCGCGCCAGCATGCTCCCGACGCCGGCCAGCGGCACGGCGATGACCGAGGTGGTCGCGACACCGACGCTGTGGGTGATGGCGGTGGGAAAGGCCCCGACCGCGACGGCGAAGACGACGGCTCGCATCACGGCTCGCAGCTCGTCGTCCCCGACGCCGATGTTGTTGCGCTCGTAGCCACGGCTGACCGCGATGGAGACCGGCCAGGCCAGGCCGGTGGCCAGCACGAGCACGACCATCTTCGCGGTGCTGAAGTCCGAGCCGGCCACCGGCAGCGCGACCAGCACGGCCAGCATGCCGATCACGAGGTCGGAGACGGCGACGGCCGTGGTGTAACGCCGGGACCAGGCGGCGAGGTTCGGCAGCCGACGGGTCGGCGGCTCGAGGACGACGGCGGTGGGCAGGGCCCGGCCCGCGGTCTCACCGGAGGTGTCGGCCGGCCGGCGGCGGGTCACGTCGGCGGAGTTCGTGTCCGGGCTCACGTCGTTCGACGGCTGCGCCGGGCGCTCCAGCAGCGCATCGCGGTGGTCGGCGACGACGGAGACGTCGCGGTCACGCTCGCGGCGCTCCACGGAGCCGAGCCGCTCGTCGGTCGTCGTGCCGTCGGCCGGCTGCGGCCGGTCGTTTTCGGCGCCGGTAGGCGCGGCCAGGAAGTCAGGTGATGCCATGTCTCGTTACTTTCCCCGTTTGTCTTGTCGCCCCCCGACAAGATCACGAACCCGCTGCTCGACACAGTCTCGACGTACTAGCCGGTGCCCCGCCGTACTCGCGAAGGAGAACGACATGGGCCGGTTTCGATACACACCGTGAACAACCAGGAGCCTGGAGACTATCAAAAGGTCACTTTGAGAGCTCCTTTTCGATATGAGATCGTGATATGACTCGCACCACAGGCAGTGCTATACCTTCTCTTAGCCATTTCTCAGTCTCAACGAATCGCGATCCTACCGGTCGTGGAGGCTGCTCGCGGCAAAAGCTCGGAGATCGTCGAGGTCATCAGGCCCTGGCAACCGAGACCGACGGCCCGGTCCCGGTCGGCGGCGGACCGGATCGGCCACATGATGGCCGGCTTCTGGTGCTCGGACGCGGCGCTCACGACGTCGGAGACGAAGGCGTCGGACTCCGTCGCCGCGGCGCCGAGAAGGTCGAGTGAGGAGGACGCCGCGAACCGCGCGAGGTTGTCCCCGAGGTGCGCCGGCTCGTTCAGTACGTAGCCCCAGGTGGTGAAACCGTGCTCCTTCGCCTCGGCGAAACGGGGCCCGTTCACGTACTGCTTCCAGATCACGCGCTCGGGGTGGCCGAGCCCCGCCATCCTGGCCATCAGCGGGGCCTCGGCGGCCGGCACCTTCGCCTCGACGAAGAGCACGAAGCGGTCCGCATAAGCGTCGACGACCTCATCGAACCTGGTCAGAGGACGTGCCGGCTGGCCGGGGTCGGTGGTGTCCTTGGCGCTGACCTGCAGCCCGGACAGGGTCTGCCACGTCTCCTCGGCGATCGTGTACGGCACGCCGGTCACCCGGGTGGTCGTGGGGTCGTGACTGCAGACCAGGACGCCGTCCGCGCTCAGGCAGACCGAGACCTCCAGCGCCGCCAGCCCGGGCAGCTGGCTGGCCTGCCCGTAGGCGTAGGCCGTCATCTCCGGCCAGTCACCGCCGCCGCCGCGGTGCGCCGCGTAGAAGGGGTGACCCGACAACAGACCCGTGACCGTGGCCGGCGCCGCGGCCGGAGTGCGGGTCCGACCGCACCCCGAGACCGACACCACACCGGCCGCGAGACCGCCGAGAAGCGTCCGGCGGGAGAGCCGGGAGGCGGGACCGGTCGAGGGGGGTGCGGTCATCGGAGGCTTCCTGTCGTGCGCAATTGAGTAGGACAGTGTAGGCAGCGATCACCTCCGGACCAGAATTGCCGCCGGAATTGAGTGAGGAGAATGACACCCCTCGGGGGGTGGTGGAAACGCCCCTGATACCTCGATGGCGCGTATTCGTGACGCCATTGGCACTCAGTCGAAATATTGCCCGCCGACACCCTGGGGCACCCGTAGTCCCACGAGCTCGGCCGCACCGGGCCCAGGGCTCGCGGGGCCGTACCGCAGCACCGCGAGGGCCGCGGGCGGGTAGGAGGAGAGGGCGGCCGAGGCGGCCGGTGCCGAGCCCGGACCGGCGAGCATCGTGACGGCTTCAGGGACCGCCGGGGCGTGGCCCACCACGAGGACGGTCGGGGCCCCGTCCAGGCCGACCGGATCCACCTGCCCGACCAGCGCGAGCAGCTCCTCGGCGCTCGCCTGGTAGAGCTGCGGCACGAGCTCGACCACCGGACCCGTCGGTCGAGCCTCCAGGCTCAGCTGCGCCAACGTCTCGCGGGTGCGGACGGCCGGGGAGCAGAGCACGTGGTCCACCCGCAGGCCCGCGCCCCGCAGGAAGGCGCCGACGCCAGCCGCCTCGCGGTGACCGGAGGGGGAGAGCGGGCGGTCGACGTCCCGCCCGCCGGGGCGGCTCGGCTCCGCGGTGGCGTGCCGGAGCAGCAGCAGGGTCTGGACCGGCGGAGTCATCTGGGCACGGTAGTGCGAACGGCAGCCGGGGTCGACCACCTCCCGGGCCGACACAGGGCTGCGGCCCTCCGCCACTACAGTCGCGCCGTGCCCCTCACCGATCTCTCGCTGGCCGAGCTGCAGACCTACTCACCGGACGTGGCCGAGCCGGAGGACTTCGACGCGTTCTGGTCCGGCAGCATCGCCGAGGCCCGGTCCTACCCGCTGGACCTGCGCGCTGAGCTCGTCGACAACAAGCTGGCGCTGCTGGACACCTACGACCTGACCTTCGCGGGCTGGGGCGGCACGCCGGTCCGGGCCTGGCTGCACGTGCCGGCCGGCGCCGGCGGCCCGCTGCCCACCGTCGTGCAGTACCACGGCTACTCGATGGGGCGGGGCTTCCCGTACAGCAGCACCCTGTGGGCCCAGGCCGGCTACGCCCAGCTGGTGATGGACACCCGCGGCCAGGGCTGGGCGGTCGGCGGGCCCAGCGCGACGGCCGACGCCGCGATCGAGAGCGGGGAGAACCACTCGCCGGGGTTCATGACCGCCGGCATCCTCGACCCGTCGACCTACTACTACCGGCGGGTGTACCTCGACGCGGTCCGGCTGCTCGAGGCGGCCGGCGAGCTCG
Organism: uncultured Friedmanniella sp.; assembly: GCF_964244285.1. NCBI lineage: Bacteria > Bacillati > Actinomycetota > Actinomycetes > Propionibacteriales > Nocardioidaceae > Friedmanniella > uncultured Friedmanniella sp. The sequence continues at coordinate 9,130 of NZ_CAXTHT010000012.1, read as the reverse complement.
AGCTGGTCGACGAGCACCAGATGGTGGTGACCGGTGGCAGCCAGGGCGGCGGGCTCGCCATCGCCGCTGCGGGGCTGGCGCCGCTCGCCGGCGTCCGGCTGCTGGGCGCCGCTCCCGACGTCCCCTTCCTCTGCCACTTCGTCCGCGCGGTCGAGGTGTCCCCCGTGCGGCCCTACACCGAGATCGTGGAGTACCTGGCCGGCTGGCGGCAACACGCCGAGGCGGCGTACCGCACGCTGTCCTACGTCGACGGGGTCAACCTCGCCCGTCGGGCGGAGGTGCCCGCGCTGTTCTCCGTCGCCCTGATGGACCCGGTCTGCCCGCCGTCGACGGTCTACGCGGCCCACCATCTCTGGGGCAGCCGCGCGGTCGATCGGCCACCGAGTGAGATCCGGGTCTACCCGCACAACGGGCACGAGGGTGGTGGCGCCTACCAGCTCGACGTCCAGCTCGACTGGTTCGCGGCGCTGTTCGGCGGCTGACCGGTTGCGCCGGTGCCCCCTCCGGGTGTCCGGGGAGCAACTGCTGCCTGTGTCTTCCGCGTGAGAGGGCCGCGAGTGTTACCCAGGTGTCTATGGTGGTGTTCGTTGCAATGAAGCCACAACCAAGGAGCATCTTCTCGTGACCGCTGAGACCATCCCTTCCCTGCCGCTCGAACGGCGCACCCTGCTGAAGGGCCTCGCGGTCAGTGCGCTGGCGCTCGGTGGCGGATCCGTGCTGAGTGCCTGCACCGGAGCCAAGCAGCCGACGGCCGGCGCGTCGGCCTCCGTCTCGAAGACCACCACGCTGGGGTCCTCGGGCTCCGACGCGGCGCCCAAGAAGGCCATCGCCGCGATGGTCGAGGCGTTCCAGACCAAGTCCGGCGACACGGTGAAGATCAACACCGTCCCGCACAACGACTTCCAGAACAACATCAACAGCTACCTGCAAGGCAGCCCGGACGACGCCTTCACCTGGTTCGCCGGCTACCGGATGCGTTACTACGCGGCCAAGGACCTGGTGGCGCCGGTCGACGATGTCTGGTCGACCATCGGCGGCAACTTCAGCGACAGCATCGCGAAGGCCTCGACCGGCGACGACGGCAAGAAGTACTTCGTGCCGATCTACAACTACCCCTGGGGCTTCTTCTACCGCAAGAGCGTCTGGGAGGCGAAGGGCTACACCGAGCCCGCGACCTTCGACGAGCTGAAGACGCTGTGCGCGAAGATGAAGGCCGACGGCCTGATCCCGATCGCCTTCGCCGACAAGGACGGCTGGCCCGCGATGGGCACGTTCGACTACCTGAACATGCGGCTCAACGGCTACCAGTTCCACGTCGACCTCTGCGCCCACAAGGAGAGCTGGGACCAGCAGAAGGTCAAGGACGTCTTCGACAACTGGAAGTCGATCCTGCCGTTCCAGGACCCGGCGGCCCTCGGTGCGACCTGGCAGGAGGCCGCCACCGGCCTCGGCGCCAAGAAGTCCGGCATGTACCTGCTCGGCTCCTTCGTCACCCAGCAGTTCAGCGACAAGGCGACCCTGGCCGACATCGACTTCTTCCCCTTCCCCGAGATGGCGGTCGAGGGCCGCGACGCCGTCGAGGCCCCGATCGACGGTTACATGCTGAGCAAGAAGGGCGGCGACAACCAGGCGGCCAAGGACCTGCTCGCCTACATCGGCTCGGCCGACGGCGAGAACGTCTACTACGCCAACGACCCGTCCAACCTGCCGGTGGCCAAGGGTGCCGACCTGTCGAAGCTGACCACGCTGAACAAGAAGTGCGCCGACGTGATCGCCAACGCCAAGTCGATCAGCCAGTTCTTCGACCGTGACGCACTGCCGGCCATGGCCAACAACGTGATGATCCCGGCGCTGCAGGGCTTCGTGAAGAGCGGGACGATCGACACCGCGAACCTGGAGAAGCAGGCCAAGTCGCTCTACGCGAGCCAGTAGTCCCCGATGGCCGTCTCCGCACCTGCGGTCACCTCCACCGGCCCTTCCGCCGCCACTCCGGTGCGCGCGCGGAAGGCCCGGCGGGGACATCTGCTGACGTCTCGGGACAAGGTGGTCCTGGGTGTCATGGTGGCGATCCCGACCCTGATCCAGGCGCTGGTCATCTGGATACCGATGTTGTTGTCGGTCGGGCTCTCCTTCACCCGCTGGAACGGGCTGTCGCTCTCCGACATCAAGTCCGCGGGCGGCGCCAACTACTCCTTCGTGCTGGAGGACTACCCGCCCTTCTGGCCCGCCGTCCAGCACAACATCATCTGGCTGCTGTTCCTCGCCGTCATCGGGACTCCGCTGGGCCTGCTGCTGGCCGTGCTGCTCGACCAGAACATCCGTGGCAGCCGGATCTACCAGAGCATCTTCTTCGTCCCCGTCATGCTGTCCCTGCCCCTGATCGGCATCATCTGGCAGCTGATGTACGCCCGTGACGAGGGATTCATCAACAACCTGATCGGCACGGCCGGCACGCCGAGCGCGGTCGACTGGTTCGGCAACTCCAACGTCAACCTGTGGGCGGCCCTGATCGCAGCGACCTGGCGGCACGCCGGCTACGTGATGGTGCTGTACCTCGCGGGGCTGAAGGGTGTCGACCCGGCCCTCAAGGAAGCAGCGTCCATCGACGGCGCCAACGAGACGAAGACCTTCTTCCAGGTGGTCTTTCCCTCGATGAGGCCCATCAACATCGTCGTCGTGGTGATCACGATCATCGAGGCCCTACGGGCTTTCGACATCGTCTACATCATCAACAAGGGCACCAACGGTCTCGAGCTGATCTCAGCCCTGGTGGTCCAGAACCTCGTGGGCGAGGGTCAGGTCATCGGCGTCGGGTCGGCGCTCGCCGTGATGCTCCTCGTCGTCTCCCTGGTGCCCATCACCATCTATCTCTCCCGGACGTTCAGCAAGGATGCGTGACCGATGACCACGACGCTGACTCCTCCGTCCCGGGTCAAGGACCCGCTGCCACCGACGCGGACCGGCAAGCTGAAGAAGCCGCACTACGGCACCCACCTGTTCCTGCTGGTCATGGCCGTGGTGTGGCTCGTCCCGCTGGTCTGGACGCTCTTCACGTCCCTTCGCCCGAAGGCCGACACCGACTCCTTCGGCTACTTCAGTTTCGGCGGCCACTTCAACTTCGACAACTACAAGAACGCCTGGGAGCAGGCGGGACTGGCCAAGTACTTCGTCAACTCGGTGATCATCACCGTCCCGACGGTCCTGCTGACCCTGATCCTCGCGTCGATGATGGCGTTCGCGGTGAGCCGGTTCACCTGGAAGTTCAACATCACGCTGCTGATCATGTTCACGGCCGGCAACCTGCTGCCTCCGCAGGTCCTGGCGGCGCCGCTGTTCGCCATGTTCAAGTTCATCCCGCTGCCGCTCTCGGTCAGCGACTCGGGGAACTTCCTGAACACCTACTACTCGGTGATCATCGTCAACACCGCGTTCCAGATCGGCTTCTGCACCTTCGTGCTCTCCAACTACATGAAGGCGCTGCCGACCGAGCTGACCGAGGCCGCCCTGGTGGACGGGGCCGGAGTGTTCAAGCAGTACACGAGCATCATCCTGCCGTTGTGCCGGCCGGCGCTCGCCGCGTTGGGGACGCTGGAGGTCATCTTCGTCTACAACGACTTCTTCTGGCCGTTGCTGTTCATCCAGAGCGGCGACCGGCTGCCCATCACCACCGGCATCAAGAACCTGCAGGGTGAGTTCTTCTCCGACTACAACCTGATCGCGGCCGGGGCGACCTTCACCATCATCCCGACGCTGGTCATCTACCTCGCCCTGCAGAAGCAGTTCGTCGCCGGCTTGACCCTCGGCGCCAGCAAGGGCTGACTCCGCGCCCTGAGCTTGTCGAAGGCCTCGACGAGGTTGCGGCCTTTCAGGGGGCGGAAGGCTTCACAGCGACGAGCACGTCGCGGTGGATCGAGGAGTCGACCCGGTGCCCGAACCGTCGGTACGGCTCGGAGTCGAGGGGCTCGAGCCCGGCCTGCCCGACCAGGTCGACCAGCCGTTCGCGGGTCAGCCCGAGAGTGTTCCACGAGATCCCGAGGGCTCCTCCGCCCTTGAGCTGGCCGGCCCAAACCCCTACCGATTCCCACAGCAGGCCGGCCGCCGAGCGGTCGCGCCTGCCCTCCGTGGCCTGGCTGCGGTGCACGATCCCGTAGGGAGCGTCGACCACCACGGCGTCGAAGCGGCGGCGCCCGTGCAGGGCGGCGGACTGGCGGGTGTCGCCGGAGAAGACGGTCAGGCTCTGCGGCCGCCCGCCGCCCGCGGGCGTCACCGTGACGTCGAGCCGCCGGCCCAGGCTCATACCCTCGCGGCGTACCGGGCTCATGTCGGCGGAGTGCTTCAGCCGCTTGCGCCGCAGGTAGGTCCGCAGGAACGCGGCGTACGCCTCGACAGCCTTGAGGTCGGACTCCACGCCGGCGGCGTCGTGGCCGAGGACGAGGGCGGTGCTGAGGGTGGTGCCGCGTCCGCACATCGGGTCGAGCACCGTCACCGGGCCGGACGGGGCGCGTCGGAGCGAGGCCAGCGTGACGTTGACCAGCAGCCGGGTGAACTGCTCGTTGGTCTTGCCCGGGTACTTGGGGATGGTGACCAGGTCGTCGTCGAAGCGGTCGGGTACCTCGAGCGGCACGGGCAGCAGCTGGCCCTGCCCGCGGCGGAAGAGCGCGTACGCGGCCGAGAGCCGGCCCAGTGCGGCGGTCGTGGGCTGGTCGAGCTCGGACAGGTCGAGGGCGAGGTAGCCGACGCCGGCCAGCTGGAGGGCCTCGACCGGGGCGCTGCCGCCCAGCAGGATGGCCAGCTCCGCCGCCACCAACTTGTCCGCTGCGCCCGCGTACACGCGGTTGCTCGAGGGGGCGAGCAGCACCAGGTGGTCAGCCACGGTGAGGGCGCGGTCGAGGAGGGGTCGGCACGGCCTCATCGTAGTGAGCCGGCGCGTTACGGTGAGCCGTGACCGCGGCCGAGCGACCCGTGCACCTGCGCGGCCGCAGCATCGTGCTGGTGTTCGCCGGCGGCACCATCGGAACCGGTCTGCGCTACGGGCTGAGCCGGCTGGTGCCGCCGTGGGCCGGGGTGCCGGTGGCCGTTCTGGGCATCAACGTGCTGGGCGCCTTCGTCCTCGGGTTGCTGCTCGAGTCGCTGCCACGCGCCGGATCCGACGACGGGTGGCGCCGGGACCTGCGCCTGGGCGTGGGCACCGGGGTGCTGGGCGGGTTCACCACCTACAGCGCCCTGGCGACGGACACCGCAACCCTGCTCGCCGGAGGTCATCCCGCGTACGGCGTCGGCTACGCGACCGGCACCCTGGTCCTGGGCCTGCTGGCGGCCGCCCTCGGGATCTGGAGCGCGGGCCATCGGCAGGGCACGCTCCCGTGATCGGCGTGGGGGTGGCGCTGGCGGGTGGCCTCGGAGCCGTGGTCCGGCTGGTCCTGGACGGCGCGCTCAAGGCCTGGACGGGCGGCCGCTACCCGGTGGGCACGACGGTGATCAACCTCAGCGGCTCGCTGCTGCTGGGCCTGGTCGTCGGGCTGGCCGGGACGGTGCTGCCCGAGCCGGCGCGGCTGGTGCTGGGCACCGGCTTTCTCGGCGGCTACACCACCTTCAGCACGGCGGCGGTGGAGACGGTACGGCTGGCGGCCGAGCACCGACGGCTGGCGGCGTGGGCCAACGGGTTGGGGATGCTGGTGGCCGGGGTCGGGCTGGCCGCCCTCGGGTTCGGGGCCGGTCTGGCCCTGGCCGGGTGAAGCGGCCAGACTGACGCCCATGAGCGAGCGGCTGACCCAGTTCACCTCGGAAGGCCTGGTCTTCGACGTCGTCGACGCCGGACCCCTGGACGGGCCGGTGGTGATCGCTCTGCACGGCTTCCCGCAGACCTCGGCCGCCTGGGCCGAGGTCACGCCGGTGCTGACCGACGCCGGCTTCCGGGTCCTGGCTCCCGACCAGCGCGGCTACTCACCCGGCGCCCGGCCGCAGGCGGTCTCCGCCTACAGCCTCGACCATCTCTGCGCCGATGTGCTGGCCCTGGCCGACGCCGCCGGCGCCGACCGGTTCTCCGTGCTCGGCCACGACTGGGGCGCGATCGTGGCCTGGACGCTCGCCGGCTCACGGCCCGACCGGGTCACGACGCTGACGGCGGTCTCGGTCCCGCACCCGGCGGCGTTCGTCCGGTCGTTCGCGGGGACGCAGCTGCTGCGCTCCTGGTACATGGCCGCCTTCCAGGTGCCCGGTCTGCCCGAGCGCGTGCTGCGAGCCCACGGCGGGCGTCGGTTGCGGTCCTTCCTCCTCAGCAGCGGTGCGCCGGACCCCGAAACCGCGGTGCGGCTTTTCGCCGACCCGCGGGCGGCAACCGGAGCCCTCAACTGGTACCGGGCCCTGCGGCAGCCCTCGTCGGTCAAGGCCGGCCTGACGCGCGTGCCCACGCTCTACGTCTGGAGCGACGGCGACACCGCCCTCGGACGCCGCGGGGCCGAGGGCACCGAGCGCTTCGTCCGGGCGCCGTACCGGTTCGTCGCTCTGGAGGGTGTCTCCCACTGGGTGCCGGAGGAGCGCCCGGTCGAGCTGGGCGAGCTGGTGGTCGACCACCTGCTGGCCCACGCCGGCTGAGGGGACTCCTCGACCAGGCAATCCCTACCAACCCGGTGAGATGGCCCGGTGAGCCGCCCCGGGCTCGCCTACAGTCTCGGGATGAGCACGCTGGTCGACCTGGATCTCCCGCGGTACGACGACGCCGAGGTGGTGGTCCCCGCGCCCGGGAGCGGTCCGGGCAACTGGGCCGGCGCGGCCAGCGCCACGGTCGTGGACGGGGCGGTCTGGCTGACCTACCGGGTCCGGCGTCCGCTGGACGAGGGCCGCGGCGTCAGCGTCGTGGTGGCCCGGTCCGAGGACGGGATCCGTTTCCGGACCGTCGCCGAGATCCACCGGGACGCCTTCGGGGCGGCCTCGCTCGAACGTCCGGTGGTGGTGCGCCGGCCCGAGGGCGGCTGGCGGCTCTACCTCAGCTGCGCGACCCCGGGCTCGAAGCACTGGTGGATCGAGGCGCTGGACGCCGACCGGCCCGAGGACCTGGCCACCGGAGGACGGCACCTGGTGCTGCCCGGGGACGACCGGTGGGCGGTCAAGGACCCGGTCGTCCTCGCCGGTCCCGACGGCTGGCGGATGTGGCTCTGCTGCCATCCGTTGACCGAGGTCGGCGCCGAGGACCGGATGGTCACCCGCTACCTGACCAGCCCCGACGGCCTGCGCTGGGATGACCACGGCGTCGTGCTGGCCGGTTCGCCGGGGCAGTGGGACGCCCGCGGGACCAGGGTGACCGCCGTGCTGTCGGTCGAGCCGTTGACCGTGCTCTACGACGGCCGCGACAGCGCCGCCGCCAACTGGTTCGAGCGGACCGGGCTCGCCGTCGAGCGCGAGGGCCGGCTGGTGCCCGTCGGCGAGGGCCCGGTGGCCTGGTCGCCCGACAGCGACCAGGCGCTGCGCTACGTGAGCGTGGTCGACCTGCCTGAGGGCCGTCGACGCTTCTACTTCGAGGCCGCCCGCGCCGACGGGTCGCACGACTTGATGACCTCGCTCAGCCGAGCCTGATCGGGCCCGACCCGTACCCGGGCGCACCCGAGTCGTGAGACCCGGATCGCCGATCCGGCCTTGGTCGGGCGCAGATCTGATCCACTCAGCCGGGCCGGACCGCCCGGTCCTTGAAGGAGCCGCGTCCTTCGGGTGAGCGCCAGTCCTGGAAGGACTCCCCGAGGACCTCCTCCAGCCGGGCGATGTCGTCCAGGCAGTCCTGCAGCAGAGCCGTTCGCTGCTCGGTGCTCAGCCGCGGACGCTGCTCGGTGCCGCCGCGCTGGAGCGCCGCCACCAGGGGCCGGCTCGCCCGGCGCCAGACCTGCGGGGGAGCGTAGGCCCCGGCCCGGGCGCCCGCCCGGACGATCGGGGCCAGCAATCGGCTGCGTGGACCCGGCGGCACGAACGGGCGGGAGTTGTCGGGTGGGACCACCCCGACCTGGCCTGGGGCGATGCCGAGAAAGGTCGACACCCGGTCCAGGGTCTCGGCGGGCTTGGCGACCAGCTGCCAGTAGCGCAGCACCAGCACCCGCTCCCGGTCGACGCGCCCCAACAGGTCGGCCAGCTGCTCGCCGTAGCGGCCCATCCGACGGTAGTGCCAGAACGGTGCCCAGCCGGCGTCGATCCGGCGCTCCTCCGCGCGCCAGGCCGACACGAAATCGGGCTCGGGCTCGAGGCCGTCGACCCAGAGGTGCATCCAGTTCGAGTAGGCCCGGTCGATGGGGTCGCGGACCACTACCACGAACCTCGCGTCGGGCAGCTCCTCGGCCAGCCTTCGCCGGGCACCCGGTGAGTAGAGGTAGAACGGGGTGCTCTCCAGCCGGAGGGAGTCGGCGGGGGCCGGGGCGAAGAGCGCCTCGTAGTCGCGGCGGCGCCACACCCACTCCTGTTGGCTGTGCGCGTCGCCCGGTCCGCGGTAGGCCGGCGGCGGCGCGTCCGCGCACAGGTAGTACTTGGGCTCCTTCACCGGTGAGGCGAACACCCCGGGATGCCGGGCCAGCGCCGCGTGCAGCGCACTGGTCCCCGCCTTGGGCGCTCCGATGATGATCGCGTCGGGGCGGGATTGCCTGGTAACCATGCCCGGATACTAGGAGACCGGCACCGCCGAGGAGAGTCGAGTCCCGCCCTCCGGCCCCTCGGTCCTCACGTGAGCAGGGCGTCGTCCCGGGTCATGATGGCCGACCCCGGCCGAGCTCAGGTCAGGTCAGGTCAGGTCAGGTCAGTGACCTTCGGTCTTGGCCCGCTCGAAGCTCGCGACGATCTCGAGCTCCGCCTCGTCGACGTCGGCCCAGGTGGCGCCCTCGACGGACTTGCCGGGCTCCAGGTCCTTGTAGACGGTGAAGAAGTGCTGGATCTCCAGCAGCAGGTACTCCCGCACGTCCTTGATGGTGCGCAGGTGGTCACGACGGTGGTCCGAGGCGGGCACGCAGAGCACCTTGTCGTCGCCGCCGGCCTCATCGGTCATCCGGAACATCGCGATGGCGCGGCACTTGATCAGGCAACCGGGGAAGGTCGGTTCCGAGACCATGACCAGAGCGTCCAGCGGGTCGCCGTCCTGGCCGAGCGTGCCCTCGATGAA
>NZ_CAXTHT010000011.1:0-83591 GCF_964244285.1 uncultured Friedmanniella sp. | reverse complement strand
TCTATCCAGTGACGAGGAAAGCGATGACGGCTGAACGGCGTGCGGGGACAGGTGAGTTCGAGGACCTGGTGCGGCCGGAGGTGCACGGCGCCTTCCGGGCCGCCCTGCTGCTGTGCGGGGACTGGCAGCAGGCCGAGGACCTCGTCCAGAGCGTGCTGGCCCACTTCTTCGCGGCCGGCCGCTGGCACCAGGTCGACCACGTACAGGCCTACCTGCGGCGGGCGGTCACCCATGAGTTCCTGAGCAGCCGGAGGCGGCGGGCCTCGACCGAGCTCGTGGTCGCCGACGTCGCCGATCAGCCGCACGACGCGGCCGCGGACGTCGACCTGGCCGATCGGGTGGACCTGTTCCGCGCACTCGGCCAGCTCTCCCGGGCCGACCGTGCCGTCGTCGTGCTGCGCTACTGGGAGGACCTGAGCGTGGCCGAGGTGTCGGCGCTGCTGGAGACCACTCCGGGCGCCGTCCGCACCCGGAGTGCCCGGGCGCTGGTCCGGCTGCGCCATCTGCTCGAACCGGCATCGACCGCGGCGCCTGCCGGGTCGGCCACCCACACCCCCATCGCCGAGAGGAACCTCCGATGAACCACCCGAGCCTCGAGCGCACCGCCGACGAGAGGTGGGCGGTCAGCACGCTGCGCCGTTCGATGGCCGGGGTCGAGCCCGACGTGGAGGCGCTGCTGGCTGGCGTCGTCTGGGTGGACGGCCGGCGTCGACGTCGCCTGGTGGTCACCCTGGTCGCCGCGGCGGTCGTCGTCGTCCTGGTCGGGCTGGGGGCTGTCGGGCTGTCGACGGCGCGCACCTCGAGCGACCGCCTGGCCGGGCCCGCGGGGCCGCCGTCCGGTCTGTCCAGCCCGGCGCCCGGACCGTCCGGCTCCCTGATCGACGCTCACACCGCGGCGCTCTACCTGATCAGGCTGACGGGCGGCAACGTGACCGACCAGTACGGCCAGGACGACGACAGCACTCAGGTGGAGGCCCATCTCAGCTTCGACGGCCACACCTCCCGCATCCGGCTGGGCGACGACGGACACGTCACGACGGAGCCCGTGTCCATCGCGGCCGCGGACGTCTCGGTCACCTTGGACACGGCCACGCGGGGAACCACGGCGCCACCCGACCCTGACGGCGTCCTCGGCTGCACGGGCAAGTGGCTGACCTCGTGCCGCGCCAGCGTCCCCGGGCCCGGGCAGGCGCTGGTCACCGGCGTCGCCCTGACCGCGAACGGGTGCTGCGCGATCCGTGGCGAGCAGGTCTCCATGGCGACCTTCCAACGCCAGGACGGGGTGGTCGTGACCGTCGCGGGCCGGTCGGACATGTTCGACACCGCCGACGTCACCCGGATCGCGACGAGCCCGCTCTGGGACGTCTCCGTCCCGCCGAGTCCCGGCGACGCGGAGGCCGCGGCCGAGCTGACGCCCTGGGCGGCGGGCTGACGTGAGGGTCTGGGTCAGCGCTGGAGGGAGACCACCAGCGGCCGGATTCGACAGCCCAGCTCGAAGCCCCACTCCCGGGCCCGGCCGAAGTCGCCGGGACCGAACCGCGCCAGTTCTGCTGACCCGTCTGGGGAGGGCCCGGGGCCGCCCGGTCCGCCGACAGCGTCCAGGTCGTTGCACTCGAACAGCCACAGAGGACGCTCGGCGAGCGCGGCGGCGTACCGGCTGAGGTAGTCGGTGGCCTCGACGGCCCAGCGGCCACCACGGCTGCTGCTGCCGACCACCACGGCTGTGTAGTCCTCAGGCGTCCCGGCCCGAGCGCAGGCGCGGACGTCCACCCCGAGGCTCGCGCGGCAGAGCTGCTCCCGACCACCAGCGCGATCTCCCCGGCGGAGGCCGCGTACACGATCAGAACTCGTTCCATCCCTGGCGCCTCCTCGAAGAGAACCGGCGTCGCCGGCTCCATCAGGCAGGAGCGCCCAGCAGGTGCCCTGATACCGCCCGGAGCGGGTCAGCGCCCGCGGAGCTCACCGACCATGGCGCACTGGAAGGAGTCGCGCGCGAACAGCCCGACCCGGTTCATGTGCCGGACCACGATCGCCCAGGCGGCGAGCAGGGAGGTCTCGGTGTAGGGGACGTCAGCCGCACGGCAGTGCTCGCGGACCAGCAGCCGGGCCTTGGCCAGGTGCGGCCGCGGCATGCTCGGGAAGAGGTGGTGCTCGATCTGGTAGTTCAGACCGCCCATCAGCACCGTCGCCCACCAGCCGCCGGCGACGTTGCGCGAGGTGCGGACCTGCTTGTCCAGGAAGTCCAGCTTCGCCTCGCGCGGGACGATCGGCATCCCGATGTGGTTGGGCGCGAACGAGGCGCCCATGTAGAGGCCGAACACGGCGAGCTGGACGCTGAGGAAGGCGAAGGCCAGGCCCAGCGGCAGCAGCCAGAACAACAGCGTGAGGTAGATCGCGAAGCGACCGGCGAGCAGTCCGAGCTCGAGCCACCGCCCCTCGACCTTGCCGCGTCGGAAGAGACCGCGGAGGGAGTTGATGTGCAGGTTGACGCCCTCGAGCAGCAGCAGCGGGAAGAAGAACCAGCCCTGGCGACGCGTGAACCAGGCCATCACACCCGTCCGGCTGGCTGCGTCCTCCTCGACGAAGGAGACGGTGTCGATCTCGATGTCGGGGTCCTTGCCCAGCTTGTTCGGGTTGGCGTGGTGCCGGCTGTGCTTGCTCATCCACCACGCGTAGCTGATGCCGACGAACAGGGTGGCCAGTACCCGTCCGGCGCGGTCGTTCGCCGGACCCGACGCCAGCACCTGGCGGTGGGAAGCCTCGTGGCCGAGGAAAGCGAACTGGGTGAAGATCAGCCCGAGCGCGCCGGCGATGAGCAGCTGCAGCCACGAGTCCCCGAGCAGGATCAGCCCCGTGGCTGCGCCGCCGAGCGCGGCGACCAGGCCGCCGAAGAGCAGCACGTAGAACCAACGGGTCCGGCCCTGCAGGCCCAGCTCGCGCGAGGCCTGCGCCAGCGCGGTGTAGGTGTGGGTGATGCGGTGGCCGGTGCCCCGACCGGGAACGGGGCGCCCTGCGGGCGCGGTCAGAGAAGACATTCGTCCGTGCTTTCCACCGGTCCTCGACGAGAAGCCGGGTTGGAAGCTCTGGAACAGGTGACTCGAGTGTAGGCGGGCCGGCCGGACCTGCCGACCTCCCTCGGGGTGGCCGGCCCCGCTCCGCCCGTGACGGAAATGGACGGCAGTGCGCAGGTATCGACTGCTCGGCTACGTTCGAGGGCATGACTCTGCCGACGTGGGCGACCTTCCCCAACCCGGTCAACGACCTGGCGGCCCGGGTCGTCGCGGGCGGTGTCGCGCTGTTGACGGTGATCACCATCCTCACGGGGGCCCAGGGCCTGATCCTGCTGCTGGTGCTGGGGTTCGCGGCCCGCGCGCTGTCTGGACCCCGGTTCAGCCTGCTCGGCCGGTTCGCCACCACGGTGGTGGCCCCGCGGCTCGGGATGCCCCGGTTCGTGCCGGGCCCGCCGAAGCGCTTCGCCCAGGTGATCGGCCTCGTCCTGACCTCCGCGGCTGCAGTGCTCGGACTGGGGATGGGCCAGACGGTTCTCGCGAGTGCGCTGCTGGTGGTGCTGCTGCTCTTCGCGCTGCTCGAGTCCGTCCTCGGCTTCTGCGCCGGCTGCTGGCTCTTCGGCCAGCTGATGCGCTTCGGACTGATCAGCCAGGAGACCTGCGAGGAGTGCAGCTCGGTCTGGGCGCGCTACGGCCGCTCGACCAGCTGAGCGTCGCCGTCCCAGCCGTGTGTTGGTGAACCCGGCAGGACGAGCAGGTCTTCCCTACACTGCACCTAGGTTTAATCGACTTGATCAACGAGGAGAACACATGTCGGTGCTCGAGGAAGTTCTGGCGGCCAACGAGGCGTACGCCGCCGGCTTCGGTGACCGCGGCGGGCTCGCGCTGCCGCCGGCGCGGGGGTTCGCCATCCTGACCTGCATGGACGCGCGGCTCGACCCGGCCGGCTACGCCGGGCTGAGCGAGGGCGACGCCCACGTCATCCGCAACGCCGGCGGCCGCGCCAGCGACGACGCCATCCGCAGCCTCGTCATCTCCTACAAGCTGCTCGGCACCAAGGAGTGGTTCGTCGTCCACCACACCGACTGCGGCATGGAGTTCTTCACCAACGACGTCATCGCGGGGCTGCTGGACTCGAGTCTGGAGACTGCCGCGCTCGGCCCGGACGGCTTCACCGACGTGGGTGCCGGGCCCGGCAGCGACGCGGGTCACGACATCGACTGGCTCACCATCGCCGACCAGAGCGGCGCCGTCGTCGACGACGTCAGCCGGATCCGCGCGCACCCGTTGGTGCCGAAGTCGATCCCGGTCTACGGCTACCTCTACGACGTCAAGACCGGCCGGCTGGTCGAGGTGCCCGAGGCCACCGAGGCCGGCCGCGCCGACTGAGACCGGCTGCCGCACCCGAAGGCGGACGATCCTCCCTCGCACGCGGGGGAGGATCGTCGACGGATCAGGACACGGGGACGGGTGCCCCGATGCCGGCGGCCCGACGGCTGGGCCGGACCCAGACCCGCGACCCGGGGCCCAGGTCGAGCGCGTCGACCTGCCCGGGGGTCAGCTGGACCCAGAACGACGAACTGGCGCTGCGTAGGTCGGCGCGGACCTCGAAGCCGATCCGCTGCAGCCGGAGCACCTCGGCCGCGACCGTCCCCGGTCGCTCGCTGTCGAAGACGTCGAGGTCGTGGGGACGCACCAGCAGCCCGTCCAACCGGGTGACCGGACCCAGGAACTCCATCACGAACTCGTTCGCGGGCCGGTCGTAGAGGTCGTTCGGGCTGCCGACCTGCTCGACCCGGCCGGCGCTGATCACCACCAGCTCGTCGGCGACCTCGAGCGCCTCCTCCTGGTCGTGGGTCACGAAGATCGTGGTCACGTGCACCTCGTCGTGCAGCCGGCGCAGCCAGTCGCGCAGCTCCTTGCGGACCTTCGCGTCGAGCGCCCCGAAGGGCTCATCGAGCAGCAGCACCTTCGGTTCGGCGGCCAGCGCGCGGGCCAGGGCCATCCGCTGGCGCTGGCCGCCGGAGAGCTGGGCGGGCAGCCGGTCGGCGAACTGGTCGAGGTGGACGAGCTCGAGCATCTCGTACACGCGACGGCGGACCTCGGCCTTGGGGCGGTGCCGGACCTCCAGGCCGAAGGCCACGTTGCGGAAGACGCTGAGGTGCTTGAACGCCGCGTAATGCTGGAAGACGAACCCCACACCCCGCTGTTGCGGTGGCAGCCTGGTGGCGTCCTCGCCCTCGATCCGGACGGTGCCGGAATCCGCGGAGTCGAGGCCCGCGATCACCCGCAGCAGGGTGGACTTGCCACCGCCGCTCGGCCCCAGCAGGGCCGTGAGCTGGCCGCTGCGGACGTCGACGGTGACGTCGTCGAGCGCCACGAAATCGCCGAAGCGCTTGGAGATGTTCAAGGCCTGGATGCCCATGGCGTCGCTCCTCAGAGGTTGGTCAACGGTGGTCGGGGTCGTCGCGGGGCCGCAGCAGCGCGACGACGACGATGCAGAGGATGGCGATGGCGACCATGACGAAACTGATCGCGTACGCGCCGTTCTCGTCCAGGTCGGCGTAGCGCTGGGCGGCCAGCAGCGGCATGGTCTGGGTGGAGCCGAGCACGTTGCCGGCGACGACCCGGACGGCTCCGAACTCACCGAGTGCCCGCGCCAGGCTGAGGACCACCCCGTACGCCAGGGCCCAGCGCACACTCGGCAGGGTCAGCCGCCAGAGCCGCTGCCAGGCACTTGCCCCGAGCGCCCGGCCGGCCTGCTCCTGCTCGAGCCCGATCTCCTCCAAGACAGGAATCAGCTCGCGCACCACCAGCGGGAGCGACACGAAGCAGGTGGCCAGCACGATCCCCGGCTCGGAGTAGATGACCTGAACCCCGAGGGTCTGCAGGATGCCGCCGAACCAGCCACTCTTGCCGTAGACCAGGATCAGCGCCAGGCCCGCGATCACCGGCGAGACCGAGACGGGCAGGTCGATCAGGGCGTTCAGCACCGTGCGGCCGGCGAAGCGGTACCGCGTGATCAACAGGGCGACGGTCAGGCCGAAGACGGTGTTGACCGCCACGGCGATCACCGCGACCCGCAACGACAGCGAGACCGCCGAGACCGCCTCCGGTGAGGTGACCGACTCCACGAAGTCGGCGACGCCGTCCTCGAACGTGCGGCCCACCATCACCACCAGCGGCAGCACGACCAGGACGCCGACGTAGCCCACGGCGAGCAGCCGCAGTGCCCACTTCGTGCCCGTGGCGGTGGCGGTGGCCGTCCCGCTCTCAGCCACGACGAGCCGTCCGTCGCTGGACCACGCCGAGGCCGACGATCACCACGAGGGCCACGACCAGCAGCACCGTCGCGACCGCCGAGGCGCCCGCCAGGTTGTCGTTCTCGATCTGGCCCAGCATCCGGGCGCTGGCCACCTCCGTACGCCTGGGCAGGCTGCCGGAGATCAGCACGACCGAGCCGTACTCGCCGAGCCCACGTGCGAACGACAGCGCGGCTCCGGCCGCCATGGCAGGGGCGATGTTGGGCAGGATCAGCCGGCGGAAGATCGTGAGCCGACTGGCCCCGAGCGAGGCGCCGGCCTCCTCGACGTCGCGCTCCAGCTCCTCGAGCACGGGCTGAACGGCGCGGACGACGAAGGGCAGCGTCACGAAGAGCAGGGCGACGAAGATCGACCAGCGCGTCTGGGCCAGCACGATGCCGAACGGGCTCTTGTTGCCGTAGAGGGCGATCAGCACCAGCCCGGCGACGATGGTGGGCAGGGCGAACGGCACGTCGATGACCAGGCTGAGCAGCCGTCGACCCCAGAAGCGGTCCCGGACGAGCACCCAGGCGACCAGCGTGCCCATCAGCGTGTTCACCACCGTGGCGGCCGCCGCGGTGGCCACGGTCAGCCGGATCGCCGCGGCAACGGCCGGACTGGTCACGGTGTCGACGAACCCGCTGACCCCGTCGGTGGTGGAGTTCACCAGCACCGCGACCAGCGGCAGCAGCACCAGCACGCTCATCCAGAGCACCGCCAGGCCCAGCGCCAGTCCCGAGCCGGCGCCCAGCCGCAGCACGCCCTGGGGTGCGCTGGCCCGCGGACGACCCGCCGCGGGGGCCGCGGCGGGCGTCAGGGTGGGGGCGCTCACGCCCTCGGACCTGCCGGACGGAGGATCACGAGACGCCGCTCGCGTCCTGGATCTGGGTCACGATGCCGGTCTTCTCGTCGAAGAACTTCTTCGCCACCGCCGACCAGCCACCGAGGTCGGAGATCGTCACCAGCTTCTTCACCGTGGGGAAGGGTGCGGCCGGGTCGTTCGCACCCTCGACCTGGCCGGGGTCCACGCCGGTGCCCAGCGGCCGGAAGCCGTGGCTGGCGAAGACCTTCTGTCCGGCGTCGGACTCCACGTAGCTGAGGAACTTGCCGGCCGTGGCGGGCGCCTTGGTCGTGACGGCACCCGGGTTCTCGATCTTGAGCGTGGTGTCGGGCACGATGTAGTCGACGTCGGCGCCGCTCTGGCGGGCGGCGATGGCCTCGTTCTCGTAGGAGATCAGCACGTCGCCGGTACCGCTGGTGAAGGCGCTGGTGGCCTCACGGCCGCTGGCCGGCAGGCTGACCACGTTCGCGTAGTACTGGGTCAGGTACTGCTTCGCCTCGGCCTCGGAGCCGCCGTTCGCGGTGATCTGCGACCAGGCGGCGAGGACGTTCCAGCGCGCCGAGCCCGAGGAGCCCGGGTTCGGGGTGACGATCTTGACGCCCGGCTTGGTGAGGTCGGCCCAGCCCCGGATCCCGAGCGGGTTGCCCTTGCGCACCACGATCACGACGACCGAGGTGCTGACGATGCCCTTGGTGGGACCGGAGTCCCAGTCCTTGGCGACCAGGTTCTGGTCGACCAGCTTGGTCATGTCCGTGTTCAGCGAGAACCCGACGTAGTCCGCGGCGAGGCCGGAGATCACGGCCCGCGCCTGGTCGCCGCTGGCGCCGTAGGAAGACTTCCAGGTCACGCCCTTGCCGTCGGGGGTGTCGGCGAAGTCCTTCTGCAGGTCGTCGTAGGCCGGCTTGGGCACGGAGAACGCCACCAGGGAGAGTGCGGTCGAGGTCGAGCCACCGCTCCCGCTCCCACCGCAGGCCGTGAGCAACAGGCTCAGCGCTACGGCTGCCGCCGCTGCGGGGCGTGCCCAGCCACGTCCGAATCGACCAGTCATGTCCAACTCCCCTTATTCCTACCCGACCACTCGGGAAACTCATCGAATCCTCAACCGTCGAGACGACAGGGTCCACTTAGTCTCGCAATCTGGACACGCCTCTCAATCCGCGAGACAGGGAAAGGATCTGGTGACCTCGCCGGGGGTCCTCCTGGTGCTTTCCTCAGCGACCCCGTAGATTGCGCCCTACCAGCGGCGCGTGCGTCGACTGCGGTCAAGCAGAGGGCCGACCTCCTTTCAGTTGTGGAGCGACCATGCCCGAAGCTCTTGCCCTCACCCCCACCCAGCGCGTGCGGTTGTCCGTACGTCCCCATCTCTCCGACGGCGCCCAGGCGAGCGTCCTCCGCCAGGCCGTGAAGTACATCGAGGAGAACGCGCACCGCGCCATCGGCATCTCCGACATCGCGACCGCCTGCCAGCGTGGCCCACGTGCTCTCCAGCTGGCCTTCCGTCGGGGCGCCGACACCACGCCGTGGGCCTACGTACGGTCGGTGCGGCTGGACCGGGCCCGCCGGGACCTGCTGCGGGGCGACCCCACCTCGGAGACGGTGTCCGCCGTCGCGCACCGCTGGGGGTTCAGCAACCGCAGCCGTTTCTCGACCGAGTACCGCACCGCGTACGGGGAGTCGCCGGGCGCCACCCTGCGTCGCCCCTGGTCCGAGCCCACGGCAGCCTGAGGGCCGGCCCAACCCTCAAGCCCGACTTCGGACCTCTTCCCATCCGCGTCGGGCTTACTTAGGCTGCCGTCTCGACGTCTTCCCCGGGGCCGGTGCAGCAGGCTTGTGCCGCGCGAAGGCGAGCCCGCAAGCCCGCTTCCCCGAAGGACTTCCTGATGTCGCTCCCCTCCCTCGCCCCGCGGCGGATCATCGCCGTCACCGTGGCGGCGGTCGCCGGCCTGGCCGGTCTCCAGCACCTGCCGGCGGTGGCTGCCCCCGTCGTGTCCGCCTCGCCCACCCTTACGACGGGCGCCTCTCGACTGCCGACCCCGACGAGCGCCGCCCGCGCCGCCGGGGTCGAGCCGGGCAACGCGCCGATGGGCTGGCGCTCGGCGCTGACCCGGCCCGCCTTGACCGCGAAGGTCACCGGGCCCGCGCTCGCCGCCAAGGCGTTCGTCCCGTCCGGGGTCCTGGGCATGGACGTGTCCAGCTACCAGGGCACGGTCAAGTGGCCCAGCCACGCGAAGGCGCACAAGCAGTTCGCCTACATCAAGGCGACCGAGGGCACGGGCTACAAGAACCCGTACTTCGCCTCCCAGTACAAGGGCGCCTACAAGGCCGGGCTGATCCGCGGGGCCTACCACTTCGCCAGCCCGTCGGGCAGCAGCGGCAAGAAGCAGGCCGACTACTTCGTCAAGCACGGCGGCGCCTGGACCGCCGATGGTCACACGCTGCCGGGGGTGCTCGACATCGAGTACAACCCCTACGGCAAGACCTGCTACGGGGTGAGCAAGAAGAAGATGATCTCGTGGGTGAACAGCTTCGTGGTCGAGTACAAGCGGCTGACCACCCGGGACGCCGTCATCTACACCACGACGGACTGGTGGACCCGGTGCACGGGGAACACGAAGAAGTTCAGCCTGACCAACCCGCTGTGGGCGGCTCGCTACGGCACCAAGGACGCGGGCAAACTGCCCGGTAGCTGGCCGTGGGCGACCTTCTGGCAGTACACCTCGACCCCGTTCGACCAGAACCGCTTCAGCTCCAAGCGCGCCCGGCTGCTGGTCCTGGCCAAGAACGCCGCCTGAGGCGGACCTGCGGAGACCGCCCCTGGACCGCAGCCCGTCGAAGGCCTCGGCTAGCTGACGTCCTCGTCGTCCTCGCTGGCCCCGCCGGCGAGCTCGCCGGGATCCACGGTGCCCTCGGGGTCGTCCTCGATCGAGAGGCTGCCGTACTCCGTGGAGTCCGGCAGAGTCGCCGAGGCCGGGGTCTCGCCCTCGGGCAGGTCGTCGTCGGCGGGTGGGGATGAGATCGACATCGTGAGCTCCTGTGCGGACGGTCGAGCAGGACCTTCAGCCTAGTGCTGCGGTCCCGGACCGCCCGGCCGCGGTGTGGGGCGCCTGCGATGCTGGTCCGATGACCGCTGACGACCGCCCTGGAGGAGCCCACGACGTGAGCAGCTGGGTCGAGCACGTGATCTGGTGGCACGTCTACCCGCTCGGTTTCGTGGGCGCCCGCCCCGAGCTCGCAGACGCCTCGCCGGAGCCGCACCAGCTGGGCCGGCTGCACGGCTGGCTCGACCACCTGGTCGCGCTCGGCGGCAACGGCCTCGCGCTGGGTCCCGTCTTCGCGTCCCGGACGCACGGCTACGACACCACCGACTACCTGCGGATCGACCCGCGGCTCGGGGACGACGGCGACTTCGACGCGCTGGTGGCCGCCTGCCGAGAGCGCGGCATCCGGGTGCTGCTCGACGGCGTGTTCAACCACGCGGGTCGGGACTTCCCTCCCGTCCGGGAGGCGCTGGACGGCGGCGCGGACTCCGCGGCCGCAGCCTGGATCCACTGGAGCGATGGCTGGCCGGTCTTCTTCGAGGGCCACGACCAGCTGGTGGCGCTGAACCACTCCTCGCGAGAGGTGCAGGACCTGGTGGTGGAGGTGATGACCCACTGGCTCGAGCGCGGCGTGGACGGCTGGCGGCTCGACGCGGCGTACGCCGTGCCCCCGGAGTTCTGGGCCGCGGTGCTGCCCCGGGTGCGCGAGCGGTTCCCGGACGCCTGGTTCGTGGGCGAGATGATCCACGGCGACTACCGCGACTACGTCGCCCGGTCCGGGCTCGACTCGGTCACCCAGTACGAGCTGTGGAAGGCGATCTGGTCCTCCCTCACCGAGCGCAACTTCTGGGAGCTCGACTGGACGCTGGGCCGGCACCGGGACCTGGTGGCCGAGCTCGACCCGCTGACCTTCCTCGGCAACCACGACGTCACCCGGGTCGCCAGCCAGATCGCGGACGCCCGGCATGTCCCGCACGCCGTGGCGCTGCTGCTGTTCCTGCCGGGGGTGCCCAGCATCTACTACGGCGACGAGTACGGGCTGCGGGCAGTCAAGGAGGAGCGGGTCGGCGGTGACGACGCGATCCGGCCCGAGATGCCCGAAGCGCCCAGCCAGCTGGCCGGCACCGACGACCAGATCTGGTCGGTCTACCAGCGGATGATCGGTCTGCGCCGCCGTCACGCCTGGCTCAACCGGGCGGTGGTGACGACGGCCGAGGTGGCCAACGAGCACCTGCTCGTCCGCGCTGCCGGGCCCGACGGCCAGCACCTGACCCTCGCCCTCAACCTGGCTGACGACCCTTTCGGCCTCTCGGAGTCCGGTCCGGTGCTGGAGTCCGGCGCGCCGCTGGACGGCCAGTCCGTTGCGCCCCACTCCTGGGCGGTGCTGGAGCTCTGAGGCATCACCGCGGCAGCAGCAGCGGTCGGACGCGGTCCAGCAGTGGACGGTCCGGAGCGAGCCAGGGGACGTCCAGGAGGTCCTCCGCGGCGAGCCAGCGGAACTCGTCGTGGGCGTCGCTCAGCCGCAGCTCGCCCGCGGTCACCTCGCACCACCAGGCTCGTAGCTCCAGCCCCGGCGTCAGCGGCCAGGTCGTGCCGGTGCCGGGCACCAGCTCGTCGCCACTGCGGACGCGCACCCCGAGCTCCTCGGACAGCTCGCGGTGCAGGGCGTCCAGCGGCTGCTCGCCGGGTTCCACCTTGCCACCCGGCAGCTCCCACCGGCCCGCGAGCGCCGGCGGCCGGGTGCGCCGGGCCGCGAGCACCCGGCTCGGCGCGTCGAGACGGTCCACGATCACGGCCCCGACCACCAGCTGCACGCCAGGCACGCTAGCCGAGCCGCGGGGAACAGAACGGCTGGTGCTCATGTTGGCCCGAGCATCGACGGGGGAAACCCGTTGCCGCTGTCAGTGGTGCCTCCTAGCGTCAGTGCCGATGAGTTCGCCCGGTGCGAGGGGTCTCACCTCCCGAGGAGCTCGGACGGCAGCGGCGCCGCACGACCGATCGACCCAGCAACACCAGAGCAGACAGGACGGTGGCCGATGACCGCCACGGACAGGACCATCGCGCCGGTGAGCGAGCCCGCCGCGCGTACCGGAGGCAACGACCGGACGGTGATCATCACCCTCCTGGTCGCGACCTTCGTGGTCATCCTCAACGAGACGATCATGGGCGTCGCCCTGCCGCATCTGATGAGCGACCTCGGCGTCGCAGCGTCCACGGTCCAGTGGCTCTCGACGGCCTTTCTGCTGACCATGGGCGTCGTCATCCCCACCACCGGGTTCCTGCTGCAGCGGCTGCCCACCCGGACGGTCTTCCTCCTGGCCATGAGCCTGTTCTCGACCGGCACCCTGGTGGCGGCCCTGGCGAACGGCTTCCTGATGCTCCTCGTCGCCCGCGTGGTCCAGGCGTGCGGCACCGCGATCATGCTGCCGCTGCTGATGACCACGATCCTGACCCTGGTGCCGATCGAGCGCCGCGGCCTCGTGATGGGCAACGTCAGCATCGCCATCTCGGTGGCCCCGGCGATCGGCCCGACCGTGTCCGGCATCATCCTGCAGTACCTGTCATGGCGCTTCATGTTCGTGATCGTGCTGCCGATCGCGCTGGTCACGCTGGTCCTGGGCGCCCGCCAGCTCGGCAACGTCAGCGACCCGGGCCACCAAAGGCTCGACCTCGTCTCCGTACTGCTGTCGGTGCCCGCCTTCGGTGGTCTGGTCTACGGCCTCAGCCGGCTGGGCGAGAGCTCCTCGGGCGGCCTCGGGACCGCCCTGGCCTTCCTGGCCGTCGGGGCGGTCGGCCTGCTGGCCTTCGGCTGGCGCCAGCTGCGGCTGGCCCGCGGGAGCGACCCGCTGCTGGACCTGCGCGCGTTCCGCTTCCCCATGTTCAGCGTCAGCCTGACCATGCTGTGCATCGCCATGGTCGCGCTGTTCGGCGTGGTGATCCTGCTGCCGATCTACCTGCAGACCGTGCGCGGGCTGGACTCGCTGCAGACCGGTCTGCTGCTGCTGCCGGGCGGTCTGCTGATGGGCCTGCTCGGCCCGGTGGTCGGGCGGCTGTTCGACCGGTGGGGGCCGAAGGGTCTGTCGACCTTCGGCGCGGTGCTCCTCGTGCTCACCCTCTGGCGCTTCAGCACGGTCGACCCGGGGACGTCGGTGTGGCTGCTCGTGGGCTACCACCTGGTGCTGTCGCTCGGGTTGGCCTGCCTGTTCACGCCGGCCTTCACGACCGCACTCAACCCGCTGCCGCCCTCCCTCTACTCCCACGGCAGCGCGATCCTGGCCACCCTGCAGCAGGTGTCCGGCGCGGCCGGTACGGCACTGCTGGTCGGCATCTACGCCGGTCGTGCGGCGTCGCTGGCGGAGGGTGGCGCGCCGATGCTGCTGGCCTCGGGGGAGGGGCTGCAGCGGGCCTTCGCCGTCGCGGCCGTGGTGGCCGTCGGGGCGGTGGCCTGCGCCCTGTTCCTCACCTCGACCAAGCCCGTCGAGGCGCCGGCCGAGCCGCAGCCGGAGCTGCGCTGACCCTGCCTGATCCCGGACGGGTGGGCCGGCTCGGGGGTACGGTCGGCTCATGAGTGAGACGGTCTGAGGACGGTGCCCGGGCCTGACTCCGCGGAGAGCCGGCTGCCGGCGCTGCTGAACGGCGCGTCGGCCGTGGTGACGCCCTCGCCGTGGTGGCGTCGCGGTGCGGTGTCCTCGGCCGTCGGAGCCGTGGGCCTCTTCTCGGCCGACGTCGCAGGCTCAGGAGACGTCTGGGGCGTCGGCGGCGCGGCTCTGGTGGCCCTCGCGGTCGGGCTCGCACACCGGGGCCGGCCGCCGCGCCGCCGCTACCCGCACCTGGGACGGGCGCTGGCCGCGTGGCGGTCGGCCGGGGCGACCCCGGCCCAGCTGGAGATCCTCGACGAGGCGCACCGGATCCGAGCCCTGACCCCGCCGGTCGGCTACCGCGACCGGCGGACGGTGATCAACCCGCTGGCCGACGCGTTCGCCGTCTTCACCTCACCCGCCTGGCGTGACCCGTGGCTGGCGGACCACCAGCTCACCATCGACCCCGTCGCCGAGGCTGCGGAGGTCATCGACCACGTCCATCGGGTCACCGCCCTGCTGGCCGAGGTGCGGGCTGCGGCAGCCACCGTTCCGCCGCGCTCGGCCGCCCGCCGGACCTACACCGACTACGAGCGGGCGCTGCTGGGCGCGCTCGACGACGGGCTGCGTCGGGCCCGGGCCCTCAGCGCCTACCGCGGTGAGGTCGCCCGACTGGCCCGGCTGCTCGAGGTCTCACGGGCCCTGCCGCAGGCCGAGGCGTTCGCCGACCGGGTGCTGGACGTGGTCTCGGAGTCGGCCCGCCAGGACCTCGCCGCCCGGCACCTCGACGACAGCCGGGTGCAGCTGCGCGAGCTCGAGTCCGGCCTGCGCGAGATCACCGACCTGCTGACGACCACCCCCGAGCTGCCGGTCGCCCCGCGCCGCCCCCAGTGATTCTGTCCGTGCTCACTGCCATGGTGGGGACCACGACGATCGGAGGAAGCACATGACGGCCGTGGGCTGGCAGCTGGTGATCGACGCGCGCGACCCGCACTCGCTGGCGGACTTCTGGGCGGCGGCGCTCCGAGCCGAGGTGGAGGACAACCACGAGCTGGTCGAGAGCGTCCTCGCGGCCGGGCACGCCCAGCCGGCGGACACGGTGCGACACCGCGGCCGGCTGAGCTGGCGGGACCTGACCGCCGTCCGGGGGGCCGGGCCGCGGATCCTGCTGCAGCGGGTTCCCGAGGACAAGGCGGTCAAGAACCGGCTGCACCTGGACCTCAACGTGGGCTCGGAGCAGCTGCGCAGCGAGGTCGACCGGTTGGTCGCTCTGGGTGCGACCGAGGGCCGGGAGTGGCGGGAACCGGGCGGCCACTGGATCGCGATGACCGACCCGGAGGGCAACGAGTTCGACGTCCAGTGACGGCGGCGGGCCCGGGGGCCGCCTCGGACCTGAGCTTCGCCGGACCCCCGCCAAGTGGCTCTCACACCTCCGGCCGCCTACGGTGTCCGGGTGAACCCGCCCGACGCCTCTCCGTTCCGACCCGACCTCTGGTCTCCCGTCCCGGGCTTCGAGCTGACCGACGTCACCTACCACCGCGCGGTGGACGCGCCCGTCGTCCGGGTCGCCTTCGACCGTCCGGAGGTGCGCAACGCCTTCCGCCCGCACACCGTCGACGAGCTCTACCGGGTGCTCGACCACGCCCGGATGTCCTCTGATGTGGGTGCGGTGCTGCTGACCGGCAACGGCCCCTCACCGAAGGACGGCGGCTGGGCCTTCTGCAGTGGCGGGGACCAGCGGATCCGTGGCCGCTCCGGCTACACCTACGCCGAGGACGAGGCTCCGGAGGAGGTGGACCCCGGCCGCCTGGGCCGCCTGCACATCCTGGAGGTGCAGCGGCTGATCCGGTTCATGCCGAAGGTGGTGATCGCCCTGGTCAACGGCTGGGCGGCGGGCGGCGGCCACAGCCTGCACGTGGTCTGCGACCTGACGCTGGCCAGCGCCGAGCACGGCCGGTTCAAGCAGACCGACGCCGACGTCGGCTCCTTCGACGCCGGCTTCGGCTCGGCGTACCTGGCGCGCCAGGTCGGCCAGAAGGTGGCGCGCGAGATCTTCTTCCTGGGCGGCGAGCACGACGCAGCCGACGCCTTCCGGATGGGGATGGTCAACCGGGTCGTCCCGCACGCCGAGCTCGAGGACGCCGGCCTGGCCTGGGCCCGCACCATCTGCGCCAAGAGCCCCACGGCCATCCGGATGCTGAAGTTCGCCCTGAACGCCGTCGACGACGGCCTGGTCGGCCAGCAGGTCTTCGCCGGCGAGACGACCCGGCTCGCCTACATGACCGACGAGGCCGCCGAGGGGCGGGACGCCTTCCTGGAGAAGAGGACGCCGGACTGGTCGGCGTTCCCCTACTACTACTGACCGGCCGGCAGGCCTTTCCCCAGCTACCGAGCCGCCGGAAGCCGGATCACGAAGATGCCGCGTCGAAGCGGCCTTCCTCCGGCCGGTAGGCGGCGACGTGGGACCGGTGGGCGCGGACGGCGGCCTGGACGCGCCGTTCCAGGGAGAGCTTGGTGAAGATCACCGACACCTGGCGGGAGATCGTGTCGTCGGCGATGTCGAGCTCTGCGGCGATCTCGCGGTTGGTCCGACCGGCCACCGCCAGGTCGAGGATCAGCTGCTCGCGGTCGGACAGCCTGCTTCCCGGGCGCTCGGTCCGCGGCGGCGGCGTCCAGGTGGCGCGCGCCGGCGTGGGGCGAACGATGCCGCGCAGCCGGTCCAGCAGCGCTCCGGTGG
Source organism: uncultured Friedmanniella sp. (assembly GCF_964244285.1). Lineage (NCBI taxonomy): Bacteria > Bacillati > Actinomycetota > Actinomycetes > Propionibacteriales > Nocardioidaceae > Friedmanniella > uncultured Friedmanniella sp. Next base: position 67,087 of record NZ_CAXTHT010000011.1, on the reverse strand, counting down.
CGACCGGATCGAGCAGGGACTCCCCACGAGCCGCCCGCCGGATGCTCTCCACGATGGTCGGACCCTGGATCTGCTTGATCAGGTAGCCGGCCGCGCCGGCCAGCACCGCGGCCAGGTGCGCTTCCTCGTCGTCGTGAGAGGTCAGCATCAGGCAGGTGGTCGCGGGGTAGCGGGACCGGATCTCCCGCCCCACGTCGATGCCGTTGCCGTCGGGCAGGCCGATGTCCAGCAGCGCCAGGTCGGGCTTGGCGTCCGGGAGCCGGTGCATCGCCTCGGCGGCGGTGCTGGCCTCGCCCACGATGGTGATGTCGGAGGTGGCATTGAGCAGCCCGGCCAGACCGAGGTGGACGAAGGCGTGGTCGTCGAGGACGAACACGCCGACCGGCGTCGGGATCGTCGGGCTGGAGCTGTCGTCCACTGCGCCTCGCTCACGGGTTCTCATCAACGGTGCTCTGATGCTCCCCCAAGGCCTGCCCGCCCATGATGTCACAGGGCTCTGCCGGTCGGACCTGGGTTGGTCGCCCTCCGGGCCAGACTGCGGTGGTTACTGGGCGACGCCGTAGAGCCGGTCCCCGGCGTCGCCGAGCCCGGGGACGATGTAGCCGACGTCGTTCAGCCGCTCGTCCAGCCCGGCTAGCACGAGGGTGCAGGGGGCCGCGAGGCCGTCGAGCAGCTCGGTCAGCCGAGCGATGCCCTCGGGTGCGGCGATCAGGCAGATGCAGGTGATGTGGTCGGCTCCGCGACCCACCAGGAACTGCACCGCGGCCGCGAGGGTGCCGCCCGTCGCGAGCATCGGGTCGAGGACGTAGCACTGGCGACCGGAGAGGTCCTCGGGCAGCCGCTCGGCGTAGGTGGTCGCCTCGAGGGTCTCCTCGTTGCGCACCATCCCCAGGAAACCGACCTCGGCGGTGGGGATGAGCCGGGTCATGCCCTCGAGCATCCCGAGCCCGGCCCGCAGGATCGGCACCACCAGCGGTCGCGGCTGGGACAACCGGACCCCGACGGCCGGCGCCAGCGGGGTCTGGACGGCGTACTCGGTCACCCGGACCTCGCGCGTCGCCTCGTAGGCCAACAGCGTGACCAGCTCTTCGGTCAGCCGGCGGAACGTGGGTGAGTCGGTGGCCTGGTCACGCAGCACGGTCAGCTTGTGCGCGACGAGCGGGTGTTCGACGATGCGGAGGTCCACGGGAGGAACGTTAGCGAGCCCTACCCCCGGTGCCTATCGGTGTCGTGCGCACGGCGAGACTCTGACACGATGGGGCCGCGGCGGTCAGCCGGCGTCAGTGGTTGGTCAGCGTGGAGGAGGCGGCATGTCGGACTTCGACGACGACGAGTACGAGTCCTTCGACGCGGACGGCGCCGGTCAGCAGACCGGGCCGGCGACCACCCCCCTGCTGGACGTGCATCCCGACGACGCGGACGACGACACCGACGAGGACGACGAGGACGACCTCGAGGACGCGGCCGAGGACGAGATCGACTTCGTGATCTCGGCCCACCGCGAGGACGGCCAGCCGCTCGTCCAGGCCCTGGCCGCAGACCTGGCCAACGACCTCGAGGAGCTGATCGTCCAGCTCCGCCGGCTGCCCGGCGACGCGGGCGCCCTCGGCTTCGTCAGCCTGGTGGAAGAGGTCTTCGTCATCGTGCGGGTGCGCGGGCAGCACGTGCAGGTGCTGCTGAACGACGGGGCGGCGGCCGGCGACTGGCCGATCGCGCGTGACGTGGCCGACCTGCTCGGGGAGGACATCCCCGATGAGGACGAGTCCGAGCCGATGGGCGACCTCGCCATCCTGGCCGACCTGGGGATGAGTGAGCTCGACCTGAGCTCCCTGGTGGACGACCTGGACCTCGGCAGTGACCAGGTGCTGATCGAGATCGCCGACAAGATCAACCTCAACCCCCAGTTCCAGCGGGTGGCCGAGCTCGCCTTCCGCTCCTGAGCGGCCCCGGGCCCCGGGGTGAGGTGGTCGTGAGCGTCTGGTCCGAGCCGATGCGACGGGCCCTCGAGCTGGGTCGGCAGGCTGAGCGGCACGGCGACGTACCCGTCGGTGCGGTGCTGCTGGACTCCGACGGCATCGTCGTCGCCGAGGCCGGCAACGAGCGGGAGCTGACCGGGGACCCGACCGCCCACGCCGAGGTGCTGGCGTTGCGGCGGGCCGCGGAGGTGCTGGGGGAGTGGCGGCTCACCGGCTGCACCCTGGTCGTGACGCTCGAGCCCTGCACGATGTGCGCCGGGGCCCTGGTGCTGGCCCGGGTCTCGCGTCTGGTCTTCGGGGCCTACGACCCCAAGGCCGGGGCGGTCGCCTCCCTCTTCGACGTGGTCCGCGACCGCCGCCTCAACCACGCCGTCGACGTCCGGGGCGGGATCATGGCGGCTGAGTGCGGCGCTCTGCTGCGCGACTTCTTCGCCGCACGCTGAGCCTGGCTCGCCGCTCCCCGAGCCGGTCTCGCCTGTCTCCTGAGCCGGTCGAAGGGCACCCAACCGATTCGTCGGATACCCCCTCAGCCCGGTAATCTCTTCCGCGGTGGCGTGTCTGAGCGGCCTAAAGAGCGCGCCTCGAAAGCGCGTGAGGGTAAAACCTCCGAGAGTTCAAATCTCTCCGCCACCGCCAGCTGCTGAGAGCGGGCCCTGACTGCGGTCGGGGCCCGTTCCGCGTCCCTGGGAGGCCGGCCCTCGGCTCGCGTTTCCTCCTGGCAACATCCCTCGGGGACAATCAACCGCATGATCGACCTCGACCGCATCCTCCTGGTGAGCGCGGTGGTGGTGATCGTGGCGATCGTCGCGGCGCGATTCGGCTCGCGGCTCGGCCTGCCGTCCCTGCTGCTGTTCCTGGCGTTGGGCATGGTGCTCGGCGAGTCGGGGTTCGGCATCCACTTCGGCGACGCCGACCTGGCCCGGGCCCTCGGCTTCGGCGCGCTGGTGGTGATCCTGGCCGAGGGAGGCCTGACCACCAAGTGGGCCGACATCCGCTCCTCGACGGTGCTGGCCACCGTGCTGGCCACCGTGGGGATCGGCATCAGCGTCGCTCTGATGACCCTGTTCGGCCACTACGTGCTGGGCCTCGACCTGTGGATCGCCGTCCTGCTCGGGGCGGTGACCTCGCCGACGGACGCGGCGGCGGTGTTCTCGGTACTGCGGCACGTCCCGATCCCGCAGCGGCTACGCGGGGTGCTGGAGGCCGAGTCCGGCCTCAACGACGCCCCCACGGTGCTGCTGGTCGGACTGGCCAGCGGGGTCGCTCTCGGGGAGACGACCTCGGGCGGCGTCCCCGGGATCGTCGGGCTGATCCTGCTGGAGCTGGTCGCCGGTCTGGCCATCGGGGTGGGTCTGGGCTGGGTGGGCGTCCAGCTGCTGCGCCGCGTGGCCCTGCCCTCCTCCGGCCTGTACCCGTTGGCCGCTCTGGTCTGGGCGATCTTCGCCTACGGGGTGGGCGCCGAGGCGCACACCAGCGGGTTCGCGGCGGTCTACGCCTGCGCGCTGATGCTGGGCAACGCCCAGCTGCCGCACCGGGCGGCGACCCGCTCGTTCGTGGAGGGGATCGGCTGGATCGCCCAGATCGGGCTCTTCGTGATGCTCGGCCTGCTGGCGTTTCCCGAACGCGTCTCGCTACGGGCGGCGGTGGTCGGCGTGCTGGCCGGGCTCTTCCTCACCTTCGTGGCCCGACCGCTCTCGGTCTTCGCCTCGGCGGTCTGGTTCCGCGTGCCGCTGCGACAGCAGGCGTTCCTCTCCTGGGCGGGCCTGCGCGGTGCGGTCCCGATCGTGCTGGCCACCATCCCGCTGTCCGAGGCCGTACCGGGCGCGACCTTCCTCTTCGACGTCGTGCTGGTGTTCGTGGTCGTCTTCACCTGTCTCCAGGGACCGACGCTTCCCTTCGTGGCACGCCGGCTCGGGCTGCTGGACGAGCAGGCGCCGTCCGACGTCGAGATGGAAGTGGCCCCGCTGGACCGGATCTCGGCCGACCTGCTGCAGGTGCGCATCCCGCAGGGGTCCCTGCTGGCCGGGGTGGAGATCGGGGAGCTGCGGCTGCCGGTGAACACCGTGGTCACGCTGGTCATCCGGGCCGAGACACCCTTCAACCCGGCACCCCGGGAACGGATCCGGGTGGGCGACGAGCTGCTGGTGGTCACGCCGGCGGCCTCCCGCGAGCTCACCGAGGAGCGGTTGCGGGCCGTCGGACGCGGCGGTCGGCTGGCCGGGTGGCGCGAGGGCCGCGGTCGTCGCTGACCCTGCGCGCACGTTCGTCCGGCCTCAGCCGCCGGCGGCCGACGGCGTCGCGCTGGCCTGCGCCGGCAGGCAGACGGTGCTCGTCTTCACCGTGTAGGTCGTCTTCGCGCTCTTGCGGAAGCCGCCGTAGTCGTTGCCGACCAGCACCTCCACGGAACGGTCCGGCCGCTTGTCGGCCCGGACCACGGCGTCCTTGAAGAAGCCCTTGACCAGCAGCACCTCGGGGTTCTTGACCCCGGCACCGACGATCACGGTCTTCTGGATCTTCTCGCCGGTGTTGCCGGTCTGCGCCACCTTGAAGCCGCGGTCCCGCAGCGAGCGGCCGACGTCGCCGGCCAGCCCGCGCTTGTCGCCGCCGTTGTAGACGTTCACCGTCACCTGGCTCGTCTTCAGCAGGCCCTTGGCGACCGGCTGGTTGACGCATGGTGTGGGCGGTGCCGGCGGGACCGTGCGGATGACGTTCGTCCACCCCCACCAGGCCCCGTAGCCGAGGATCGCGAGCAGGACCAGCAGCGTGAAGGGCGTGCGGACAGCGCGCAAGATGCGACCGACCAACGCTCCTCCTTGTGCGGTGTCCTGGCTCGTGGGCGGAGGCCCGTAGCCGGGCTCGACGTCCCGGCCCGGCGTGAGACTACCGGCGCGAGACTACCGGGCGAGCGACCTACTTCAGGTCAAGCACCCGCGCGTGCATGGTCTGGCGCTGCTGCAGGGCCGCGCGGAGCGCGCGGTGCAGGCCGTCCTCGAGGTAGAGGTCGCCACGCCAGGACACGACGTGGGCGAAGAGGTCGCCGTAGAAGGTCGAGTCCTCCTCCAGCAGGGCCTCGAGGTCGAGGGTGCGCTTCGTGGTGACGAGGGAGTCCAGGCGGACCTGGTGCGGTGCGATCGCTGCCCACTGCTTCTGCACGTATCCGTGGTCGGGGTACGGGCGGACGTCACCCACACGCTTGAAAATCACGGTGCCACTGTAGTCAGCAGCGCCTCGTCGCCGCAGTCCGACGTCGTTACGATTCGAGCATGACCTCGCCCACCGCCACCCCGCCCGCTGCGACGCCCGCCGACGCTGTGCCGTCGCCGGAGGTCCAGCTGATCGCGAAGGGCTACACCTTCGACGAGCCGGCGATCGAGCTGGGCGTGGTGATGGCCGACGACGCGCCCGTCCCCTCGGCCGTGGTCCGGATCCCGCTGTCGATGCTCAACCGGCACGGCCTGGTCGCCGGGGCCACCGGCACGGGCAAGACCAAGACCCTGCAGCTGATGGCCGAGCAGATCTCCGCGGCCGGGGTGCCGGTGTTCGCCGCCGACATCAAGGGTGACCTCTCCGGGCTGGCCTCGCCGGGTCAACCCAGCGACAAGCTGACCGCCCGGACGCAGAAGATCGGGCAGCAGTGGCAGCCGACGGCGTGCCCGGTCGAGTTCTACGCCCTCGGCGGCGAGGGGCTCGGGGTGCCGCTACGGGCGACCATGAGCTCGTTCGGGCCGGTGCTGCTGTCGAAGGTGCTCGGTCTGAACGCCGTCCAGGAGTCCTCGCTCGGCCTCGTGTTCCACTACGCCGACACCGCGGGCCTGCCGCTGCTGGACCTCGCCGACCTGCGGGCCGTGCTGACCCACCTGACCAGCGACGAGGGCAAGGCCGAGCTCAAGGACATCGGCGGCCTGAGTGCGGCCACCGTCGGGGTGATCCTGCGGGCCCTGGTCACCTTCGCCAGCCAGGGCGCCGAGAGCTTCTTCGGCGAGCCGGAGTTCGACACCAAGGACCTGCTGCGCACCGCCGCCGACGGGCGCGGCGTGGTGTCCATGCTCGAGCTGCCGAACTTGGCGGACCGGCCGGCGGTCTTCTCGACCTTCTTGATGTGGCTGCTGGCCGACCTCTTCCACGAGCTGCCCGAGGTCGGCGACGTGGACCTCCCCAAGCTGGTGTTCTTCTTCGACGAGGCCCACCTGCTGTTCCACGACGCGTCCAAGGCGTTCCTCGACGCGATCGCCCAGACCGTCCGGCTGATCCGCTCCAAGGGGGTCGGCATCTTCTTCGTCACCCAGACCCCCAAGGACGTCCCGGACGACGTCCTCGCCCAGCTGGGCTCGCGGGTGCAGCACCAGCTGCGCGCGCACACGCCGAACGACGCGAAGGCCCTGAAGCAGACGGTCGCGACCTTCCCGAAGTCGGACTACGACCTGGCCGAGGTGCTGCAGCAGCTCGGCATCGGTGAGGCGATCGTCACGGTGATGGACCCCGACGGCGCCCCGACGCCGGTGGCCTGGACGCGGATGCGGGCGCCTCAGTCGCTGATGGCGCCGACCCCGGAGGACGCCATGCGCTCGGGGATCGCAGCGTCGGCTCTGATGAGCCGCTACGGCCAGGCGGTGGACCGGGACTCCGCGCAGGAGATGCTGGCCCGCAAGCTGGAGGCCGGTGCCGCGACCGCCGCAGCCGAGCAGCAGGCCAAGGAGGCGAGCGAGCGGGACGCCGCCGAGGCCCAGCGTCAGGCTCAGGAGGACCGCGCCCGGGACGAGCCGCGTAGCTCGCGGGCACCGTCGCGCCGGGCGGAGAAGAGTGTCGTGCAGGAGGTCGTCGGCTCCACGGTGTTCAAGCAGTTCGCCCGCAGCGCCGGCCGCGAGATCGTGCGCGGACTGTTCGGAGCCGCGCGCCGACGGTGACCCCGCCGGCGCGCGTGCCCGTGCTGCCCCGGCTGTTCGCCGGGCCGTGCTGCGTCAGACCTGGAGCGACTTGGCTTCGTCGATCCAGCCGGCGACCTGCTTCTCCGAGAGGCCGACGACGCTGCCGTGCCGCTCGGCGATCATCTTGGTGAGCGAGGCCGGGTTGCGGTGGCTGAGCTCCTTGATCGAGTCGACCCCGATGGCCTCCAGCATCTCGGTGTGCTTCGGCCCGATCCCGTTGAGCTTGTAGAGGTCGTTCTCCTGGGCTGCCGTCACGGCGACTCCTTCGTCTGGTCGATGTTACTTCTGTTCGCAATGTAAGCCCGCGCTCAACCGCTGTCCACGGAAACGCGCAGGCCTGCCTGACCGGCTCCTCGGTGCCGGTCAGGCGGGGGTCCGCTGCGGCCGGACGAGGGCGAGCAGCCGCCGTGCGGCCAGGGTCCGGCCGGTCCTCGGTCGCCGGCTGGTGGCCCTGACGGCTTGCAGGTGGGCCGAGCGCTCGGCGGCTTCGCGGCTGGTAGCGAGCGAAACGGAGCCCGGTGGGAGGTGCAGCTCGGTGAGCAACACCTGGGAGTAGGCGTACATGGCGGTTCCTTGTCTGAGCGAAAGGGCCTGGGTCTGAGCGAAAGGGCCTGGGTCTGAGCGAAAGGGCCTGGGCGAAGGGTGGTGAGGACTGCCGTCAGGCGTGACGGCGGGCGCGACCGACCGGCGGCCGGTCAGGGGCGGATCGGGAAGGGGTGGATCGGGAGGGGGTGGATCGGGAGGGGGTGGATCGGGAGGGGACGCACGGGTCCCCGATGAGCGCGAAGGCTCAGGCAGCGCCACCGGAGCGGGGGGCCGCTCCGCGGAGGTCGGCGATGATCATGATGATGATCATGATCGGGTCGGCGAAGATCATCTTCGACACGGGCGGGCACCCCCTCTCGGGCTGGTCGGCAGGCTTGGACCTGTGGCGGTCCGGCACGGTCAACGCTAGGTTCGACCGCCGCGCCGCCGCAACTGGTTTTCCTGCATGGGCTGGGAGTTCAGGCGCGCTTGGGTCGGCTGACCCGGTCGAGGAAGCCCCGCAGCAGGGCCTCGCGGACGGCCAGCGGAGCGACGTCCAGCAGGGCGTTCACCAGGGCCATCCGCCGGGGTAGGGCCGGCCCGTCGGGGCCAGCCAGCCCGGCCAGCTGCAGCAGGGTGTCGAAGCCGGCGTCATCGAGCGTGCCCGGGTCGAGCGAGGTCAGGGCGGCGGTCAGCTGCGGGTCGACGGTGACCGGCCCGGCAGCCGCCGCGGCGATGACGGAGGAGCGCAGGGCGTCGAGGAACTCCGGCAGCCGCGGCACGGTGGCTGCGCTGACCGACAGGTGCAGGCTGGCCGGGAACGGGCCGAAGCGCAGCTGGGGCTGGGCGTACCAGCCGCGGGACAGCAGCTCGTCGGCCACCGTGAAGACGTCGACCGCAGCGTCGGCGGTCAGGGCGACCAGGCTGGACTCGGGCGGGAACAGCAGCCGCAGGTGCTCGACCCCCTCGATCCCGGCCACCAGTGCCGCCACCCCGTCCCGGACCTGGCGGGCCAGCGTGGCGTAGCCGTCGTCGCCGATGAAGCGGGTCACCGCCCAGGCCGCGGCCAGCGGACCCCCGGACTTCGTCGACTGCAGCGTCGAGTTGAGCATCGTGTAGCCCGGCCAGGCGGCGCTGGCGAAGAACTGGGGCCGTCGCAGCTCGGCGGTGCGGTGCAGCAGCACCGAGACGCCCTTCGGTGTGTAGGCGTACTTGTGCAGGTCGACCGACACGCTGGTCACGCCGGGGACGTCGAACGCGAAGGGGCGCCGACCGGGCTCGTCTCGGCGCAGGTAGGGCAGCAGCCAGCCGCCGATGCAGGCGTCGACGTGGCAGCGGACGCCACGGGCCGCCGCGGCTGCCGCGATCTCCGGCACCGGGTCGACGACACCGTGGGCGTAGGAAGGAGCGGAGGCGACGACGACCACGGTGTCGGCGGTGATCGCGTCCGCCATCGCCGGGGCGGCGGCGCGTCCGGTCGTCGGGTCGACGTCGACGAAGACCGGCCGGACTCCGAAGTAGTGGGCCGCCTTGTGGAAGGAGGCGTGCGCCGAGGTGGGCAGCACCATGGCGGGTCGCGCGACGTCGGGCCGGGCGTCCCGCGCCGTCTGCACCGCGAGCAGCAACGACTCCGTGCCCCCGCTGGTCACGGTGCCGACCGTGCCGGGCGGGCCGGAGAGCAGGTCAGCGGCCATCCCGACCAGGTCGGACTCCATCGCCAGCAGCGACGGGAACGCGGTCGGGTCGAGCCCGTTGGTGCCGCCGTACGCGGCAAGCGCTTCCCGGCCCAGCGCGTCCGCCTCGGCCAGGCCGGAGTCGTAGACGTAGGCCAGCGTCCGGCCGCCGGCGGTCGGCAGGTCGGAGCGGCGTAGTTCCTCGAGCGCGGCCCGGATCTCCTCGGCGGTCACAGCATCTCCAGGGCGGCAGTCGGTCGAGGCGCGGGCTGGCCCGCGCCGTACCGGCGCAGCGCCAGCAGGCTGAGCAGGATCAACGCCGCCGGCACCACGGAGAAGCCCACGGTGATCGCGAGGTCCGCGCTCGCGGGCTGGTCCACGGCCGGGGCACCGCTCCGGGTCGAGACGTACCCGCCGGCGGCCAGCAGCGCCGCCAGCACCGCCGGACCCAGCGCCAGGCCGAGCGTCTCGCCGGCGGTCCAGACGCCGGTGAGCACGCCCACCCGGTTCTCACCCGTCCGGGCTGCGTCGTCGGCGGCGGTGTCGGGCAGCATGGCGAGTGGGAAGAGCTGGCAGCCGGCGTAGCCCGCGCCCGCCAGCGCGGTCAGCACGAAGACCACCCCGACATCGACCCGGCCGGCGCTCAACAGACCGAGCGCCGCGCCGGCCAGGAGCAGCGAGGACGCGTAGTAGCCGACCTTCTTGCCCGCGCGCCCGGCGATCCGCTGCCACAGTGGGGTGACCAGCAGCGCCGGTCCGACGAAGCAGGCGAACAGGACCGCGGAGGCGCCGGGCCGGTCGAGCACCTCCCGGGCCAGGTAGTCGACGGCGGCCAGCATGCAGCCGATGGCCAGGGCCTGGAGGACGAAGGTGGTCGCCAGGGCGCGGAAGTCCCCGACGCCGAGTGCCAGTCGCAGCTGCGTGGCGAGGCCGCCGGCCGGTGCGGGAACGACCCGGACGGCCGCCCCGGCCGTCCCGTGCCAGGCACCCAACGCGCCGACCACGATCAGCACCGCCACCGCGACCGCCATGGCGCGATAGCCGGCGACGCCGCCGACCGCGTTCCGGATCAACGGTGCCGTGGCGCCGCTGGCCAGGATCGCGACGGCCAGGACGGCCACCCGCCAGGTGAGCAGGGTGGTCCGCTCACCCGGGTCGTCGGTGAGCTCGGCGGGCAGCGCGACGTAGGGCACCTGGAAGACCGAGTACGCCACGGCGCAGAGCGCGAAGGCGACCACGACCCAGCCGACCGCGAGCCCGGAGGGCCGCTGCGGGCCGGAGAACAGCAGCACGAAGGCGACGGCCAGCGCCAGTCCGCCCACCAGCAGGAACGGCCGCCGGCCCCGCCGGGTCGCGTAGGTGTCGCTGACCCGGCCGGTGAGCGGGTTGAGGACGATGTCGAGGACCTTGGGCAGGAAGACCACGAGCCCCGCGGCGACGGCCGCGACGCCCAGGGTGTCGGTCAGGTAGGGCAGGAGCAGCAGCCCCGGGACGGTGCCGAACGAGCCTGTGGCGACACCGCCCAGCGCATACCCGAACCGGAGTCGTCGAGGAAGGCCGCTCACGACACCATTGTGGCCCGCCGCCGTCGTGGCTGAGGGCGGTGCGGGCCCTCGGGTGGTCAGCCGTGGTGGTGGGGCAAGGGCAGCAGCCGGGAGAAGACGGTGACCGTCAGCGCCGCGACCGCCACGTGCATGACCATCAGGCCGGCGACGGCACCCCAGGTCGCCACGCCGCCGACCCCGAGCAGCACGTCCGGTACGAGCGAGACGACCAGCACGACCGGGGCGAGCACCCGGATCAGCCCGCGGGGGTGACGCGCCCGCCGCCGGACGATGGACCATCCGGCCGCGCCGATGACGGAGGCCAGCAGGATGATCACGAGCAGGGCGGGCAGCTGGTACTGCATGGTGCCGGCCGGGACGCCGAGGGCGATGGCCAGTCGCCCGATCAGGAAGGCGACCAGGGTCGAGACCACCACGTTGACCACGACAGCCACCGCGACGGATCCGACCCCGGACCGACTGGTGCTCGTCGAGGCGTGGTGAGTTGCGGCGGACAGACTGTCGGAGCTGGCGGCCATGAGATTCCTTCGACGGTAGGTTCGGTTTACTTGATGCTGCAACCAAAATAGGCCGTAATACTTGCACCGTCAAGGATCAAATAGGATGGCAGCATGGATGACGTCCGCTGGCTCGAGCCCGAGGAGCTGCGGGCCTGGATCATGCTGGCGAAGCTGCTGTTCCTGATGCCGTCGGCGCTGGACGGTCAGCTGACCCGCGACGCCGACCTGAACATGGGCGACTACATGGTGCTGGCGATCCTCTCCAACGAGCCCGGTCCGGCCCTGCGGATGAGCGAGCTGGCGGTGCGGGCCGGCTGCTCGCAGTCGCGGCTGTCCCGCATCGTCGGCCGGCTGGAGCGCGCCGACCTCGTCCAACGCACGATGTCGCCCGACGACCGGCGGGTGGTCATGGCCGAGCTGACCGAGACCGGGGTCCGGAGGATCGCGGCGGCCGCACCCGGTCATCTGCGGGAAGTGCGTCGGCTGGTGTTCGACCGGCTGAGCGACGAGCAGGTGCAGATGCTCGCCGAGGTCGGTGAGGCGCTGCTGGGTCAGGATGCGCTCCCGCCACCTCCTCGCTCACCGAAGTGACGTGGCGGCTGGCGGTGCCTGCGCCGCTCCTGGAGTCACAGCGGCGCTACTTCGGCGAGTCCGGTCGGTGCTGGGTCGACGCTCTGCCCGCGTTGGCCGCGGAGCGCCTCGCGGCGTGGTCCCTGCGGCCGGACGGCGACCCCCGTGTCGGGGCGGTGGCGCTGGTGCTGCCGGTGCTGCGGGCAGACGGCACGAAGGCTGCCCTCAAGCTGCAGCCCGTGGACGAGGAGACCGTCGGCGAGCCGGACGCGCTCCGCCGTTGGGCCGGGCTGGGTGCCGTCGCCCTGCTGGAGCACGATCCGGTGTCCGGCTCGATACTGCTGGAGCGGCTGAACGCGGAGCGCTCGTTGGCCGCCGTCACCGACGACCTGGCCGCGCTGTCGGTGATCGCCGGTCTGCTGCGGTCGTTCCACACCGTGCAGGCGCCCGCCGGCCTGCGGCGGCTGGCGGACCTCACGGCGACGATGCTGGGCGACCTGCCGGCTCTGCTGCCGCGGCTGACCGACCCGGACGAGCGTGCACTGCTCACCCGGAGCGCCGACCGGGTGCGGGAGCTGCTGGCCGAGCCCGTCGCGGACCGCCTGCTGCACTGGGACCTGCACTACGACAACGTGCTGGCCGTGCTCGACGCGGACGCCGGCGCGCGGGCAACTGAACCCCGGGCCTGGCGGGCGATCGACCCGAAGCCGCTCTCCGGCGACCCGGGCTTCGACCTGCTGCCGGCGCTGTGGAACCGCTGGGACGACGTGGTGGCCACCGGGGATGTGGCCGGAGCCGTGGGGCGACGCTTCGACCTGATGGTGGAGGTGCTCGAGCTGGACCCGGGCCGCGCCCGTACCTGGACCCTCGCCCGGGTGTTGCAGAACGCGCGGTGGGAGCTCGCCTCGGTCCGGTCCTCCCAGCTGGTCTCGTCCCACCGGGTGATCGCTGAGGCTCTGCTGAGATAGGTCCGACCCGGCTGGTAGTCCTCGCAGGCCGGGGGCCGTCCGGGCAGCAGGGGGTGCCCTCGATGGCGGCTCGGTGGGCACCCGGGGCAGCCTTCCCCTCGCTAACGTGGCCCGGGTGCATCACCTGTCGGCGGGTCGGGCCGAGGTGCTCGTCGACCGTCCGCCTCCGCGGCCGCCCCGCTCCTCGTTGACCCGGGCGCAGTCGGCCGTGCTCGACCTCCAGCAGAGCGCCGGGAACCGGGCCACCTCGCAGGCCTTCGCCGCGCCGGAGGCCATCACCGTGTCGCGGGCCCCGCTGACGGCAGCGGAGAAGGCGCAGGATCTCAGCTCGGCCCGTTACGCCGGTCAGCCTGCTCTCGAGGCGGCCTACGACGACTCCCCGATGCTGTCCCAGGGCGCCCGCGGAACCGGCGTCGCCGCGGTGCAGCAGGGACTCGTCGACGCCGGGTTCCCGATGCCCGTCTCGACGTCGTCCGGCAAGCCCGACGGCGTCTTCGGCTCCGAGACCGCCGCCACCGTCCGGGCCTTCCAGAGTCGCAACGGCCTGGTGCCCGACGGGCTGGTGGGCCGCAAGACGATGGGTCGGCTCGACGAGCTGGCCGGAGGGAAGGCGGCTGGGCAGCCGGAGATCGTCAACGACGAGGCGTCCCTCGGCAAGCACGTCGCCGACGAGATGACCCGGGTGAACCAGGACGCGTCCTTCGGGCCCGACAAGGGGGTCTGGTACGACTACAACTACTTCGCCGAGCACCAGAAGGACCCGGCGACCTACCCGTGGAACGACGACTGGCGCAGCGGGCTCGCCAGCCCGGCGCACTTCGACCGGACCGGTTGGATGGACTGGAAGCTCAAGCCGGGGCAGAGCGCGTCCGCCGCCATCCAGGCGTGGCTGCACGGGCTCACCATCGCGGAGTGCCTGACGGCCATCGTGGCCATCGAGATCGACACGGTGCGCGCCGCGGTCGGCGACACCGAGTTCGACCGTCGGTACGGCCAGGCCGGTGGTGGCGCGGCGGAGGGAGCGTTGCGCGTCCACGCCGGAACCGAGGGCACGCCCGTGGCCGGCTCGCTGACCTCCAACGCCGTCTCCGGGGCGTTCGGCAAGCGCGACCTCAAGCTGGGCGACTGGGTCTACTTCTACAACCACCCCCGCTACCTGCTGAAGCACCCCGGCGGCGCGTGGCAGGGCGAGAACGCGGTCTACACCGGCGACGATGCCGCGGGCCAGCAGCTCTTCACCGGACTGGGTGCGGCCGGCAAGACCGAAGCCGGGATGCTGACGGAGATGGTGGGCGCCTACGGCGGTGCCCGCGACGGCGCCGACTACGTCGCCCTGCTCGACACCTACGCCGCCGACAAGCCCGAGGTGGTCGCTCCGACCCGGCAGTACCTCGACCACGACGACGCCTACACCCAGGGGCTCTACCAGAAGTACCTCTCGAGCATTCCGGCGAAGTACCGCGAGGACGGCGGCGAGTTCCCCGACACCTGCACCAGCCAGGACATCCTGGACGCACCGCCGTATGAGCTGAACGGCACCACGCGCACGGGCGGCTTCACCGGCACCGCTAACCGGCTCGACCCTGCCAAGGTGAAGCCATGAGTGAGCTGTCGATGGCCGCGGCGCTCGTCGCGGTCCACCGTCGGCGCCCGCCACGGGTCGAGCTGGCGGTCACCCTGGAGCTGGCCAACGACGGTCCGGGACCGCGCTGGCTGCTGCTCCCGGACACGCTGGCGACGCCTCCACGCGAGCCGGCTGACCAGGTGGTGACGCTCGCCGGGTGGCTGCTGGGCGAGTACCGGACGATCCCCCTGCTGCGCGCCACGGCCGATCATGGCTGGTATGCCGTGCTGGTGCCGCCGCGGTCCGGGCTGACCGTGGTCGGGCTGCCACTCGGCTGGTGGGGGGCCCTGCCGAACGCGGTCACGGTCACAGCTCTCAGCGTCACCGACCTGCTGGTCGGGGGCGCGCCGGTGCTGGCGGCGCTGGGTCTGCCAGGGCCCACCACGGCTGATCGTGCGGGGAACGCGGAGGTGCTGACCGATCCGGGCGCGGTGGTCGGCGCGGTCGCCGGTGCGCCTGCCGAGCCTCTGGGTGTGAGCTGGGGGAGGGCTCAGCCGCTGACCGCACGGCTGGCGCTGGGGACCACCGGCTGACGAGGGTCCGTTGGACTGGCGGAGGACACGAGCTTCAGGGACGGTGCCGAACGCCGACAACGGAGACCAGAACTGAGACCGTTCTGGAGCGCGTTGTTTCCGGGCGTCGCCTGGCGACGAGACTGTCAGCTCATGGCGACAACATGACCCTCGGCTGGGTCGGTCACCGGAGGTCGTCGGTCTCGGTGTCCTCGTCGACCCACTCGAGCGTCCGACTGACAGCCTTCGCCCAGTTGCGGTGCAGCCGGTCGCGCTCGGCTACGGCCATGTGCGGGGTCCAGCGGCGGCCCTCGGCCCAGTTCTCCTTGATCTCGGCCTGGCTGTCCCAGAAGCCGACGGCCAGCCCGGCGGCGTAGGCGGCGCCGAGGGCCGTGGTCTCGGTCACCTGCGGACGAATGACGTCGACCCCTAGCTGGTCGGCCTGGAACTGCATCAGGAGCTCGTTGGCGACCATGCCGCCGTCGACCTTGAGCTCGCTGAGGGGACGACCGACGTCGGCGTTCATCGCTTCGACGACGTCCCGGGTCTGGTAGGCCACCGACTCCAGGACCGCCCGGCACAGGTGGGCCCGGGTGACGAAGCGGGTCAGGCCCACCAGGGCACCTCGGGCGTCGGCGCGCCAGTGCGGCGCGAAGAGGCCGGAGAAGGCCGGCACGATATAGGCGCCGCCGTTGTCCTCGACCTGGCGCGCGTAGGTCTCGACGTCGGCGGTGCGCTCGATCAGCCCGAGGCTGTCGCGGATCCACTGGACCAGTGAGCCGGTGACCGCGATCGAGCCCTCCAGCGCATAGACGGGATCGGCCTCGCCGATCCGGTAGCAGACCGTGGTCAGCAGACCGTGCTGGCTGCGGACCGGCGTCGTCCCGGTGTTGAGCAGCAGGAAGCTGCCGGTACCGAACGTGCTCTTGGCGCTGCCCGGCTCGAAGCACGCCTGGCCGAAGGTGGCGGCCTGCTGGTCACCGAGGATTCCCGCGATCGGCACGCCGGCCAGCAGACCGTCGGCCCGCCCGTGGCCGTACACCTCCGCCGACGACCTGATCTCGGGCAGCATGGCCAGCGGGATGCCGAGCTCGGCGCAGATGTCGGCGTTCCACTCCAGCGTGTCGATGTTCATCAGCAGGGTGCGGGAGGCGTTGGTGACGTCGGTGACGTGGATCCCGCCGTCCGGCCCGCCGGTCATGTTCCAGAGCAGCCAGGTGTCGATGGTGCCCATCAGGAGGTCGCCGGAAGCTGCCCGCTCCCGGGCCCCGTCGACGTGGTCCAGGATCCAGGCGACCTTCGGGCCGGTGAAGTAGGTGGCCAGCGGCAGGCCGGTCTGCTGCTTGAAGCGGTCGGCTCCGCCGTCGCGGCCGAGCCTCTCGACCATGGACTTGGTCCGCGTGTCCTGCCAGACGATGGCGTGGTGCACCGGTTGGCCGGTGTGACGGTCCCAGACCACGGCGGTCTCGCGCTGGTTCGTGATCCCGACGGCCGCGACTGCCCGGGCCGGGATGTCGCCCGACGCCAGAGCTTGAGCAACCACCTCGCGGACGTTGGTCCAGATCCGGATCGGGTCGTGCTCGACCCAACCGGCACGCGGGAACAGCTGCTCGTGCTCCACCTGACCGGTGGAGACGATCTGTCCGGCGTGGTCGAAGACGATCGCCCGGGTGCTGGTGGTGCCCTGGTCGATCGCCATCACGTAGCGCGCAGTGCTCATCATCGAGTTCTCCCTGGTATCGGGCTGCTGTCGGGGCTGGTGGGTGCCGGTCAGGCGAGCGAGGCGGGCTGGGCGGACGGCAGCTCGGCGAGGACGTCACCCAGCCGCTGTCGGGCTCCCTGGGCCGCCTCGTCGTCGGGGGCGCCGGCCGCGGCGTCCTCGGCGCCGCACCGGTCCCGGTAGGCCGTCAGCTCGGACCGGCGACGTGCGTCGTCCCAGCCCAGCTCCTCGGCCATCAGGTCGGCAATCTCCTCCGCGGCCGCGAGGCCGTGGCCGCGCACCTCGTAGGTGAGGCGGGTGCGCAGCGTCATCACGTCCTCCAGGTGCAGCGCGCCCTCGTGGGTCACGGAGTAGAGGATCTCGACTCGCAGGTAGGCCTCGGCGCCCGTGACCGGACGTCCGAGGTCGGGCCGGGCGTCGACGAGGGCGAGCAGCTCAGGCAGGTCCGAGCCGTAGCGGTGCAGCAGGTGCGCGACCATCTCCTCCGACCAACCGTAGGTGGCGGCGATCAGGGGGGCGCGGCGCGCGAACATGTGGAAGCCGGCGGCGCCGACCAGCGGGGTCTCGCTGGTGCCGGAGGGCAGCTCCTTCGCGCGAGCGGCGCCGAGAGCGAAGTCGACGGCGTCCTCGGCCATCACCCGGTAGGTCGTCAGCTTGCCGCCGGCGATCGAGATGAGCCCGGGAGCGACCTCGGTGACCGTGTGCTCGCGCGACACCTTGGTGGAGGCGGTGCTGTCGCCCTTGAGCGCCGGCTGCAGCAGGGGCCGCAGTCCGGCCCAGGTGCCGATGACGTCGGCGCGGGTCAGCGGCCGGGCCAGGACGGCGTTGGCGTGGTCGAGCACGTAGTCGATGTCGGCCGCCGTCGCGACCGGGTGGGTCAGGTCGCCGTGGTAGGCGGTGTCGGTGGTGCCGATGACCCAGTAGCGCGACCAGGGGATCAGGAACAGAACGGACTTCTCCGTCTGCAGGATCATCCCGGACTGGCCCTCGATACGGTCCCGGGGCACGACGATGTGGATGCCTTTCGAGGCGAGCACCTGCAGTCCGCTCTCCTCTCCGGCCCGGTGCTGGGTCTCCTCGGTCCACACCCCGGTCGCGCTGATCACCTTCTGGGCCTTGATCGTCCGCCGGTCGCCCGTCTCCAGGTCGCGCACGACCGCGCCGTTCACCACGCCGGCGTCGTCGCGGACGAAGTCGACCACCTCGGTCCGGCTGGCCGCCAGTGCCCCGAAGTTGACCGCGGTCCGGAGCAGGGCGACCACCAGGCGCGCGTCGTCGACCTGGCCGTCGTAGTAGCGGACGGCGCCGTGGCACACCCCCGGCTTGATGTCAGGGAAGATCCGCTGCACCCCGCGGGCACTCACGTGGCGGTGCACCGGGACCGCCCGGTTGCGCGTCCCGACCGTGGCGAGCGCGTCGTAGAGGGCGATCCCGGCTCCGACGTAGGGGCGCTCGTACCAGTGGCTGAGCGGGTAGAGGAACGGCACCGCGCGAACCAGGTGCGGAGCCAGCCGGTCGATCAGCAGACCGCGCTCGGTCAGTGCTTCGCTGACCAGCTTGAAGTCGAGCATCTGGAGGTAGCGCAGCCCGCCGTGCACCAGCTTGCTGGAACGGCTCGAGGTGCCCGAGCCCCAGTCCTGCGCCTCGACGATGCCGACGCGCAGTCCTCTGGTGGCCGCGTCGAGGGCGATGCCGGCTCCCGTGACGCCGCCGCCGACGACCAGGACGTCGAGACCGCGGTCGTCGGCCATCGAGTCCAGGGCAAGGGTGCGGCTGTGAGCGGTCAGGATGGACACGGGTGAGCTCCTCGTGGTCGGGGTGTCTGCGGTACTAGTGTCGTGGCTGAGTGCACGTTGTCTCAAGCGCGTGCACGAATGTGCAGAACTCTGGCGGTGGGCTGAGAGGAAGAGGATCCAGATGGCCGAAGGGATCTGGTCCGATGGGGAGCTGCAGCGGGTGGCGACGCTCTACTACGGGCACGACGAGACCACCGAGGCGATCGCCGCCCGGACGGGGGTGTCGCGCTCGACGGTCTCCCGTCAGCTCAAGGCTGCCCGGGACAAGGGCATCGTCCGGATCACGGTGGCAACCGACGGCGGCACAGGAAGCATCGGCCGCCAGCTCGCCGACCGCTTCGGGATCCGGGCTCACGTCGTGCCGGTGCGCGAGACCGCGACGGACGCGCAACGTCTCGCCCAGGTCGCTCGCACGGCCGGCCGGCTGCTGAGCGAGACGGTGACGAGCGACATGGTGCTGGGTCTGGCCTGGGGAACAACCGTTTCCACCACGATGGAGCACCTGGTGCCGAAGGCCACTCGGGGGACGGTCGTCGTCCAGCTCAACGGAGCGGTCCACGCCTCCAGCACCGAGGTGCTCTCCGTGAGCGACCTGCTGGGTCGGGCGTGCGCGGCTTTCGAGGCCCGCCCGGTGTTCTTTCCCGTGCCCGCGTTCTTCGACGACCCTGCGACGAAGGCCGCCCTGTGGCGGGAGCGCTCGATCCAGACGGTGGTCGACCTGCAGCGGTCCTGCCACGTCGTCGTGTTCGGGGTCGGGTCGTGGACGGGGTCGCTGACCTCGCAGGTCTACGACGGCACCTACCTCGACCAGGCCGACATGGCTGACCTCGAGGCGGCCCGCGCGGTGGGAGACGTGTGCACGACGTTCTACCGGGCCGACGGGAGCTACGCCGACCTGGCGATCAACCAGCGCAGCAGCGGTCCCGGCTTCGACCAGTTGAAGGACGTGCCGCGGCGGCTGTGCGTCTCCGCCAGCCCGGCGCGGGCGACCGGCACGATCGGGGCCCTGCGCGCGGGTGTGGTCACCGACCTCGTGGTCGACGAGCAGACCGCGCAGGCCGTCCTGGATCTGGAGGCCCGCCAGCGCCCGCTGCGTCCTGCGCGGTCACGAGACGCGAGGCGGTCGGGCGAGTGAGTCGCGGGTGACGAGGGGGCAGGGGACCGTGAGCCGCGCGGGCCGGTCGGTGCTGCCGTCCACGAGCAGTCGACCGGCCTGCCATCCCATGTCGTAGTGGGGGAGCCGGATGGTGGTCAGCCCGGGTCGGAGCTGGTCGGCGACGTCGGGCTGGGAGTGCCCGCAGATCCTCACCCTCGATGGACAGCAGGTGGCCCTGGTCGGTTCGTGGACACCGGAGGCCGGGACCATGGACGTCTTCTCCTTCGTCGTGTCCACGGCGGGCGGAGACGGCGTGGTCGCCCCGACGCCGGAAGACCTTCGGCTGGTCGACCACGGGCCTGACTTCTACGCGGCCTCCGTTCTGGCCCAGAGCCCGTGGGGATCTCTGGTCTGCGGCTGGGCCACCGAGGCCAGATCGAGCAGCTGGTGCGTGGACGACGGCTGGTCCGGGGTGCTGACGCTGCCTCGGGTGATCACCGTCCGAGCAGACGGCTCGCTCGCCAGCGCGCCGCTTCCGGCTTTAGCCGCCCTGCGCACGGAGCCGGCCGGTCGAGCGGTCCTCGACACGCTCGACGGGCTGGGAGCCCAGCTCGAGTTCCTGCTCGAGAGCGTGGACGACTCCGACTCCGACTCGGCCTCGGCCTCCGACCTCGACTCGGCCTTGGGCTACGGCTTGCGGCTCCGCTTCGGATCGACCGAGTTCCTCGACATCGTCGTCGACCCGGCGCGGAACCAGATGTCGGTCGACCGGAGGTGGGCGAGCGGCGATCCCCGAGCCGACGGGGGCTGCTTCACCGTGTCCGAGGTCGCCGGGCTGTCGGCGGCGGGGCAACAAGTCCGAGGCTTCGTCGACGGCTCGGTGCTCGAGCTCTTCCTGCCCGGCGGCCGTGTCATGACCACCAGGTTCTACCCCACCACGCCGCCACCCTGGCGGCTCGAGCTCCGTCCGAGCGAGAGACGGCTGCGCCTCACGGTCTGGCGCTTGTCGGGCTGAGCCACGAGCGCGCGCAACCCGTTCCTGCTGCCTGATCCACCGCCACCACCGATCCGCGACCACCCCCTGATCCACGACACACCCAAGGAGCACCACCATGGACATTCGCACCTCGGCCGACAGGGCCTCAGCCTCGCCGCGATCGGCTACGGCGCGATGGGCACCGCCGTCGGCTACGGCGCCACCGACGACACCGAGTCGATCGCCGCGATCCGCCGCGCCCACGAACTCGGCGTCACCCACTTCGACACCGCCGAGATGTACGGCTGGGGCGAGGGCGAGAGGCTCCTCGGCACCGCGCTGGCCCCGATCCGCGACCAGGTCACCATTGCGACCAAGTTCGGCTTCACCCCCAGCTACGCCCCGAACTCCCAGCTCGACCACGTTCGCCAGGTCGTCGACACCAGCCTCGAGAACCTGAACATCGACGTCATCGACGTGCTCTACCAGCACGTCAACGACCCGAGCGTGCCCGTCGAGGAGGTCGTCGGCGTGATGGCTGAGTACGTCACCGCCGGCAAGGTCCGATACCTCGGGCTGTCCAACACCGATGCCGACAACATCCGCAGGGCGCATGCGGTGCACCCCATCTCGGTGCTGCAGACCGAGTACTCGATCTTCGCCCGCGAGTCCGAGGCACTGCTCGGCACCCTCGAGGAGCTCGGCATCGGCATGGTTGCCTACTCCCCCCTGGCCCGCGGGTTCCTCAGCGGTGTGGTCAGGCCTCGAACCGCCTACGACGGCAGCGACTTCCGCCAGCACATCGGCTGGTGGGCGCCAGAGAACTACGACGCGAACGTCGCCCTGGTCGACCAGCTCACCGAGCTCGCCGACAGCCTGCGCGTCAGCCTGTCCCAGCTCGCGCTGGCCTGGCTGCTCGCCCGCAAGGACTACATCGTCCCCATCCCCGGCTCACGTAACCCCGACCGCGTTGCCCAGAACATTGCCGCCGCCGATCTGCAGCTCAGCGACGCCGACCTCGACGCGATCGACCAGATCGTCCCTGGCGGGGGAATCGACGGGCGCAACTGACCACGCCAGATCGGCGGCCGGTTCCGCCTCATCTCCCACGCGTGCTGGCCGATCCACCGCTGCCTGGCGGCCAAACCGTAGCGGGAAGCGGACCGGGCCCGTGTTACCGGAGACCGGCAGCCATTCGCCAGGACCGTCGGCCTCGATGCCGGGCAGCCGTGAGGCGAGCAGAGGGAGGGCGACGCTCATGTCGGTCCGGGCGACGAAGTGGCCGAGGCAGAAGTGCAACCCACCGCCGAAGCCGCTCTGCTGTGGTCGGTCCGTCACGGTGATGTCGAAGCCAGGTTCGTCGCCCATCGCCCGCGGATCGGTGCCGGCAGCGTGCGAGAGCACCTGGACCATCCCGCCCCGCGGAACGGCCAGACCGAAGAGGTCCACGTCCTCGGTCGCCTCCCGGGTGACCCAGGTGACCGTGGGATTGACCCGCATCACCTCCTCGACCGCGTTGCCGCCGAGCTCGGGCCGCTGCGCGAGCAGAGCCCACTGCTCGGGATGACGTAGGAAGGTCTGGAGAGCCAGCCCGAGCTGGTTGCGGGTGGTCTCCATCCCGGCGAAGGCCAGGAAGACCAGGCCGACGCTCAGCTCACGGCGGGTCAGCGCGTCGTCGTGCTCCTGGGCGGTCAACAACGTGGTGACCAGATCGGCCCGCGGGTGCCGACGCCGGTCGGCGACCACGGCGTCGACGTAGCCCGTGAGCCCGGCCAGAGCCGCCTCGATCCGCCCCAGGTCCTGTTTGAGGTTGACCCCGAACGACTTCCCGAGGTCGTCGGCCCAGTGGGCGACCTGCGGGGACTCATCCTCGGGTAGACCGAGCAGCAGGCAGATGATGCGGGCGGCGTACGGCTCGGCGAACTCGCGAACGAACTCCACCCGACCCCGCTCGACGAAGCCGTCGATCAGATCGTGCGCGAGAGCCTGGAACTCCTGCCGCATGGCCTCGATGGCCCTGCTGCGGAACGCCGGGCCGAGAAGCTTGCGCAGGCGGAGGTGGTCGGGGCCCTCGAGACTCAGCAGCGTCTCTCCCCACCACTGGGCGAACGGGCCGTCGTGGACGCCGTTCTGGGCGGGCCACTTGGCGTTCCCCTGCTGGAAACGCTTGTCCTTGAGCACAGCCGTTCCCTCGGCGTAGCGCAGAACGGCCCATCCGTACGGGGTTACGGCGTACCAGTCCTCCTCCCGCGCCTGGTGGACCGCCGCCGAGTTCACGTCGAAGGTGGGATCGGCGAGATCGAGAAAGGCGACCATACTCGGAGCCTACGACCGGCGGACGGGACGGCCCTACGCTCTGCTGGTCTCCGGTGCGGCCTTCCCTACAGGGTCCGTGCGCCGGGGTCCCAGTCCGGCGGTAACAGGGCCGCGCGGCGCACGGTGCTGGTGATGGGTGCGTATGCGGTGGTGGTGACCGCCTGGCCGATGCGGGTCATGATCTCGAGCACGTGGAAGGCCAGATCGCCTCGGGCGCGGTGTGGCCGGTCTGCCCGGATCGCCCGGGCCATCTCCAGTACTCCGGTACCGCGTGAGGACAGGGCGGGCGGCTCGGCCGCTACCCGCGGCACGTCGTCGGTCGGGTGCTGGATCGCGACGGCGCCGTCGAACGTGTTCGGGTCGGGAAAGACCATCGTGGCCTCGGTTCCAGTGATCTCAAGGACGGTGCGCTGAATGGGCGACTCGAAAGTCAGCACGAGCGTGGCCGACTGGCCCGAGGCGAACTGCACGGAAGCGCTCACGTGGGTCGGGACGGTCACGTCGAACTCCTCACCGGCCCTCGGCCCCGTGGCAATGGTCCGGCGCGTGCGGGCGGTCGAGCCGGTCGCGGCCACCCTCGATGCTGGTCCGAAGGTCTGGATCAGCGCGGTCAGGTAGTACGGTCCCAGGTCGAAGACCGGGCCGGCGCCGAGCTGGAAGAGGAAGGCCGGGTTGGGGTGCCACAGCTCCGGCCCGGGCTATTGCAGCAGGACCAGTGCAGTCAAGGGGCGGCCGATCCGACCCTCGTCGATCAGGCGCCGGGCGGTCTGCAGACCTGACCCGAGAAACGTGTCAGGGGCGCAGCCGACGCGGAGACCGGCTGAGTCGGCGGTGTCGAGAAGATCCCGGGCGTCCCCCAGGTCGAGGGCCAGGGGCTTCTCGTTCCAGACGTGCTTTCCGGCGGCGAGCGCGGCGCTGGCGACCTGAGCGTGAGCGGCGGGGATGGTGAGGTTGACCACGAGCTCGATGTCGGGGTGAGCGAGGACCGTCTCCACGTCCCCGGCGCTGCGGATGCCGAACTGGGCAGCCCGGGTCTGGGCTGCGGCCGGGAACATGTCTCCGACGGCGGCAACTCGGAGGTCGGGAAAGCTCGTCAGGTTCTGCAGGTAGGTCTCACTGATGACTCCGGCGCCGATGACACCGACGGTCACGGGACCCGAGGTGGCACTCATGCGCGGTGGACGGACTGAAGCGGGACCGAAGGCCGGGAGAGGGGATCGCGGGAAATGGTCATGGAACAGGGTCGTCCTCAGTTGTCGATGGGGAGTCGGTGGCGCTTTGACCAGCAGTCGGAGGACGAGCGGACCAACCGGGTCCGGACGGATGGGCCGGACCCGGTCGGGGCATCGGTCAGCGTCCGGCGAGCGATCCGCCGATGCCGCCGACGCTGAAGTACTTGTTCAGAACGGCGAACAAGACGGTGGGCGGTAGGAGCATCACGACCGACACCGCCATCACCGATCCCCAGTCGGTGGCGTTCTGCTGGAAGAAGCTCTGCAGCCCGACGGGAAGGGTGAACACGTTGCTGGACTTGAGGAAGACCAGCGCGACCAGATAGTCGTTCCAGGCGACCAGGAACGCGAAGATCGCCGTGGACAGGATGCCGGGCAGGGAGTTGCGCAGGATGATCCTCAAGAATCCGCCGAAGACGGACGCGCCGTCGACCCAGGCCGCCTCTTCCAGGGTCTGCGGGATGGAGTCGAAGTAGGCCGCCATCATCCACGTCGCCACCGACATCGAGCTCCCGACGTAGACGATGACCAGGCCGATCAGGTTGTCGGCGAGTCCGATCTTGGCGAACAGGATGAACAGCGGGATGATCGCGGTGATAATCGGCAGGGACTGGATGACGAACAGTAGAAGCGAGTAGCCGGCGACGGCCTTGCTCCGACCTCGCGACAGCACGTAGCCGGCCGGTGCGGCGACCACGACCGAGACGATGACCGTGACCAGGGTGACGCCGAGGCTGTTGGCGAGCCAGGTGAGGACCCCGGTGTTGGCGAAGACGGCGCTGAAGTTGTCCAGGGTGAAGAAGGCGGTGCTGTTGCTAAAGCCGCCCGGTCGGATGGAGAGGAACAGGGTCACGTAGATCGGAATCAGCACCACGGCGGTGACCACCAGGAGCAGGCTGAACCGCCCCCACCGCCCTTTCATCCCAGGCTCCTGGCTGGCCTTGACGGTCAGCGTCCTGGCCGGGATGGCGGCGGGACGACCGCCGATCTCGAGTGCGGTCATGCGGTCTCACCCTTTCGGATCTGGCGGTAGAGGATGGTCGAGATGATGACCAGCACGATGGTCATGATGAAGGCGATCGCGACACCGGGTCCGGTCTGGAAATCCTGGAAGACGGTCCGGTAGGCCAGCACGACCAGCGAGGAGGTCGCGGTGATCGGACCGCCTCCGGTGAGCAGGAAGATGGTCGGGAAGTCGTTGACGCAGAAGATCGTCATCAGGATCCAGCTGATGTAGGTGGAGCGGCTGATCATCGGCAGGGTGATCTGGGTGAGCTGCTGCCACTTGGTCGCCCCGTCCATGTTCGCGGCCTCGTAGACCGTGCCATCGACCGAGGCCAGGGCGGCTGAGGTCATCAGCATCATGAAAGGGAAGCTGACCCAGACCTTGAAGATGCAGACCGTGATCGCCGCCAGGGTGGGGTTGGCCAGGAACAGCAGCTCTCCCATGCCCAGGCTGCGGGCTAGGGCCGGGACCGGCGAGTCGGGGGTGGCGACCAACCAGTTCCAGGCCGTCGACGACACGACGATCGGCACTACCCACGGCAGCATCAGCAGGACCTTGAAGACGGCGTTGCCCGGGATGGTGGTCCGCATCAGCAGAGCCAAGGCCATGCCGATCAGCCAGGAGCCGAAGACTCCGATGATGGTGAAGATCACGGTGAACCGGGCAGCCTCCCAGAAAGCCGGCCGGGTCAGGACGTCGGTGTAGTTGGCCAGGCCGATGAACTTCCCGGTGATGATCAACGAACCTTTGTGCAGCGACTGGTTCGCCGCGTAGACGAGCGGATAGGCGTTGATCAACAGCAGCAGGATCACCGACGGTGCGACCAGCAGCACCATGGTGAGCGCGCCGCGGGAGGCCTGCGTGCTTCTGGCCGGCCGTCGCGACCCGCCGCCCCCGGCCACCCCTACCGCGGCCCTGGCCCGCTGGAGGCCGGTCGTCGTTGAGGTGGCCATCAGTTTCTCCAGCCGATCGCGACGCTGGTCACTTGACGGCCTCTTCGATGCCAGCCTGCAGCTTGGTGAGTGCGGTCTTGGCGTCGGTCTTGCCCTGCAGCATGGTCTGGGCGAACTGGGTCAGTGCCTGCCCGCCGTCGACCGAGGCCAGCCCCGCGAACATCTTCGTGCCCTTGGCGGCGTACGTGGTGGAGATCGGGACGTACTCCGAGATGATCTTGGTCTGCGCCTTGTTCTTCTTGATCGCGTCGGATGCGGCGATCGACTTCAGCACTGGCACTCCGCCCACCTGGTTGGCGTCCCAGTACTGGTGGATGTTCTTGAAGTAGTACGACATGAAGGCCTCAGACGCCGCCTGCGACGGGGTCTTCTGGTACATCATGATGCTGTTGACGAAGTGCAGTGCGGCCTTGTCGCCGTGCGGCCCAGCCAGTGGCGAGATCACCTCGAGGTCGTCGGCGACGGCCGCGGCCGAGGCCTGGAGACCGGCGTTGGCGATACCGAGGCCGATCTTCTTCTTGGACCACGACGCATAGAGGTTGTCGGAGGTGTAGCTGATGCTGGCCGGGTCGATGATGCCCTCGTTGGCCAGGGTCTTGACGAACTCCATCGCCTCGACGTTGCGGTCGATCAGGCAGTCGGGCTTGCCGTCGGGGGTGAACAGCCCGCCGCCGTTCATGATCATCAGCGCGACCATGGTGTGCGAACCGAAGTTGTTCCCCGCCCCGGTGCCGGTACCGAAGCCGAAGACGCCGATCTTCTTCAGTGCCAGCCCGGCCTTCAGCAGCGAGTCGAAGTCGGTCGGCACCTCAGCGCCGGCCTGCTCGAGGAGCTTCGTGTTGGCCCACATGATGCGGGAGTCGAGCTGCCAGGGCATGGCGGCGATGCCGTTGTCGGTCTTGTTGGCCTCGGCCAGACCCGGCAGGAAGTCGTCGTAGGTGCCGTCCTTCTTCCAGGCCTCGACCAGGTTGTCGGCGTAGGCGATCGCGCCCTGCTCCGCGAACTGGAACGGCTGGAAGCCGCCGCCGCTCGAGACCGCTGGGCCGGTGCCGGACGCGATCGCGGAGGCGTAGGTCTGGTAGAAGTTGTTCCACGGAATGACCTGGTAGTTCGCCTTGCCCATGCCGGCGGCCGGGGCGTACGCGTCGGTGATCTTCTTGCCCAGGTCGTTGTAGGCGGTGGTGCCCCAGGGCTGGTCCCAGAACTTGATCGGGTCCGCACTACCGCCGGTCCCGCCGGAGTTGCTCGACCCCGAAACGTTGCAGGCAGCCAACGTGGGAACGGCGGCGGCCGTGGCGGCCAGGCCCAGGAAGCCGCGACGGCTCATCGGGTTGGGAGTGGATCCTGTCATGTCTTGCTCCTTCTGCGACCGCGCGGTGGCGGCGGCTCTTCATTGAGGGGTGGAAGGTTGCTAGGAGGCTGGAGGCCTAGCCCTCGACGAGCAGGAACGCGGTTCGGGCCGCCTCCCCGTCGGACGCGAAGTCGTCGAGGTCGGTGGCGAGGTTGGGGGTGGCGGCGGTGGGCTGGGAGGAAAGCAGGGCCCGGAGCCTTCGCCAGGTGGCGCGGTGGCCGGACTCGTACCGGGTGGGTGACAGGCGGGTGCCCTCCGGATTGGTCACCGCGAGCGTCGCGGGCTGTGCGGTGACGCCGCTCGGGATCATCAGCTCGACGCTGCCGTCGTCGGTCAGCAGCCGTACCCACGCACTCTCCGGGACGGCGTCGGTGCAGACCAGGCTGAGGTCGACGGGGTGGTCGGCGACCAGACCGACGGCCGCGTACCCGTGGCTCGAGCAGGTGAGGAGGCGCGCGTCGCTCACCGGTCCGAGCAGCGCCCGGACCAGGGTCAGCTGTTCGAGCAGCGCGGCCTCCGGGCTCGAGCCAACAGGCCGGTGCACCTGGCTCTCGACCCGCGAGGCCCGCGGCAACGCCTCGACGAACGCCGCGGCCGCCGACTCGATGACTGGGTTCGCCGCCCAGCGGGTGTCGAGGGCGGTCAACGCCCCGCGGCTGCGGAGGCGGTCCACATCGGCCGGCTCCGGGTGGACCACGATGGCGGCGACCGCCCCGAGGTCGAGGGCACGGGCGACGGCTGTGGGCCAGCCCGTCGAGCCGCTGACCACAGCCGCGCCGCCGGGCGCGCCCTGACCGTGCGCGTAGGAGAGGGGTAGCGAGGCTAGCACCGTCGCCACCTCGGACCAGACCTCGGCGTCACCGTGGACGGTCACCGGCGTGGTCACGCCAGCGCCCCTTCGCGGTACGGGGACCGGACCAGGTCGGCAGCGGCATCAGCCACCGCAGTGGCGAAGCGCAGGTCCTCGACCAGGCCGGCGGTGTCTGGTGCCTGCTTCTCGCCGCGGACGATCGCCGCGAGGTCGCCCCACTCGCCCTCATAGCCGTTGTGCGTCGCCGGTCCCCAGGTCTGCGCCGAGCCCGCTGTGAGCAGGGTGGCGACGGCGGAGCCGGCGTGGACGTAGGACGGTGAGAACTCCACCCGCAAGGCCTGGGTGTCGCTGTAGACCTCGAGCGTCCAGTCCGGCTGCCAGGTCTTGGAGATGAGGGCGTGCAGCTCGACCCTTGTGCCCGCCACCGTCAGCACGATCTGGTAGCCGAACGGAGCCAGAGCGCAGGCGCTGAGCACGGCCAGGTCGTCGAAGTGCGGCAGCAGCGTTCGCACCAGGGGGAGGTCGTGGATGGCCAGGCCCATGATTCCGGCGTGTGCCAGCGCGGCCTGCGCCTCGACACTGCGGGCCTCGGCAGGCGGGCTCGTCCGTGGGCTGATGACCTCGGTCGCGAAGTCCTCGAACCTCGGGTTGGGTGGCAGCACGATCGACGAGCGGATCGTGTGGCTGTTCTGGGGGAGTGAGCCCCAGTGGGCGGTCGCTGCCTGCCATCCCGGGTCAAACGTGTGCATGGCGCCCACCACGATCGGCACGCCGGTCTCAGCCGACACGGCCGCGATCTCCGCGGCCTCGTCAGCCGAGGTCGCGAAGGGCTTCTCACAGAGCACAGCTCGCTTGCCTGCCCGGCAGGCCGCGATCACCTGGGCGGCATGGAACCGGTGCGGGGTACAGATGGCCACGACGTCCACGCGCGGATCGTCGAGCACGGCGTCGGCCGAGGTGGAGGAGCTGGCCCCGACCCGGCCG
Source organism: uncultured Friedmanniella sp. (assembly GCF_964244285.1). Lineage (NCBI taxonomy): Bacteria > Bacillati > Actinomycetota > Actinomycetes > Propionibacteriales > Nocardioidaceae > Friedmanniella > uncultured Friedmanniella sp. Next base: position 38,008 of record NZ_CAXTHT010000011.1, on the reverse strand, counting down.
GCCACCCGGTCGGCGGTGTCGGCGTCGACGTCGCTGATGTGGACGACATGGAACGTGTCCGTCAGCCGAGCCAACGTCGGCAGGTGAATCGCCTGCGTGACCGGGCCGGCTCCGAGAAAGCCCACGCCCAGTGTGCTGCTCATCGCCGGACACCTTCCCGTTCGTGGTCAAAACCGACCGTTCGTACATGTTTCGGGAACCATAACCGGATGTTAGGGTTTCGTCAACCAGGAGGAGGATCTGACACCGTGACTGAGGGGTCGCCCACTCCCGCACCTGTGGCGCGGGGTCCGTACCGGACCGGCATCCGGCGTCGCGAGCAGATCGTGGCGAGGGCGGCCGAGGTCTTTGCGGAGTTCGGCTACGCCGGGGGGTCCATCCGGGTGATCGCGGCCCGGGTCGGGATCGCGCCGGCGTCCCTGCTTCAGCACTTCGGCAGCAAGGAAGGTTTGCTCGAGGCCGTCCTGGAGGACTGGACCCGGCAGACCGAGGCCCAGCGGCTGCCGTCCGACCTGCACGGCCTGGCAGCCCTGGAGTCGTTTCGTTCGGTCACGCGATTCCACCTCGAGCACCGCGGTCTGCTCGAGCTGTTCTTGACGATGGCCGCGGAGGCCAGCAGTGCCACTCATCCGGCGCGGGTGTTCATCCAGCGGCGTTACGCAGATGGGATCGCACGCCAGCAGCTGTACCTACGCGAGGCGCGCGACCTCGGCGAGGTGGGGCCGATGACCGATGAGCAGATCGAGGCCGAAGCCTCGATGTCCTTCGCGATCCTCGACGGGCTGGAGCTCCAGTGGCTGCTGGATGCCCGGGTCGACCTGGTCGGGCTGTTCGACACCTACCTGGACGCAGCTATCAGTCGTTGGCGTGCCGGTAGGCCGCTCTAGAATTCTGGGCCCTGTCGACGGCCTGCTGGAATTCTGACCGGTAGGCGTCAGCGCGTGGCCGCGATCGAGAGCCGGGGACGCGATCTGTGAGCCCACCACCCTGCGAACTGGATCGCTCTGGGTCTGGTGGAGTCTCTGGTGCGCTCCGGGTTCGGAGGAGTCGCGATTTGTGGATTCTCATGCCTCGGTGATGATGTGGTTGAGGTCGAACCCTGATCGGGGCGAGGGCGTGCGAACTGGCGTTCGGCGGGTCGCTGGCGATGACGTCGGTCCGGACCCTTTCCACTTCCGCCGCCCGGAGAGGCCCAGCAGGCCACCGCGGCGCATCCGAAGCTCGACCTGATGCCCGACCAGCACACCGCGGCCGAGGGTGAGCTCGGCGTCGACCCGCCGGCCGCCGTAGATCTCGTGAGACTCGACGTGGATCTGGCGGCTCAGGTCGGTCAAGCGCCCTGGACGGGCACGTTCTCCGCGGCCATCAACTCGATGCCGCGTACCTGCTCTTGGGCTTGTCTGCTTCTTCCAGGGCGCGCGACTGAGAGCGAGTTCGGCTCGAGCTCGGCGATGCGCTTCTCCGCCACTGCAGGTCTGCGTTCTCCCACGTGCTCAGACCAGGTTGCAGACCGCGGTCGATGCGGTGTTGGCGGCGCCAGCTGCAGATCGTCTGGTCGCTGAGGTCGAGGTCGTACGCGACGTCGGCCACGCTGTGTCCGCCAGCGAGCCTGTCCAACACTTCGCTTAAGAACTCTGCGAGTAGCCCCGTCGTCCCATCTGTACTCCTGGATCTCAGGACACGAGACTCCAGAACCCCAGACGCCGCGGAAGCAGGGACCCACAAGACCGGCGGAGGATACGAGATTCGAACTCGTGAGGGCGTGAACCCAACCCGCTTTCCAAGCGAGCGCCATAGGCCTCTAGGCGAATCCTCCGCCCGGAACCTTACCGGCTGCCCGGAGCCACAGCGAAACCGGCGGCCGGACCCGGGCATCCCGGCAGACGGGTGCAGCGCGCTGGCAGGGGGTCTCGGCGATCCCGTATGCTCAACTCCGGTCCCCCGCGTGGCGATAACTCGCCCAACTCCCCCAGGGCTTGACGGCAGCAAGGGTAAGTGAGCTCTTTCGGGTGCGCGGGGGGCTCCCACAACATCGGCCTCTCAGGCGAGACGGCCGGCGTCGGCGTCAGAGCAGGCCGTGCCGGGCCAGGATCCGGTCCAGCTCGGGCCGACCGCCGTCCCGGGCGAAGAGCTCGGCCCGGATCCCCAGCTGGGCCGCGGACTGGACGTTGGCCTCCGTGTCGTCCATGAACAGGGCCTCCTCCGGCTGCAGCCCGAGGGCGTCCAGGACGTGGTGGAAGTAGGCCGGATCGGGCTTGGCCAGCCCCATCTCGCACGAGTAGAACTGCGCCTCGAACAGTTCGCCGTAGGGCAGGTTCGCCTGCATCCACCGGGCTCGCGGGACGGACTGGTTGGTGGTCAGGGCGAGGATGATTCCTCGTCCGGCCAGTGCACGCACCCCGTCGAGCATCGCCGGATCCACCTCGATGTTCTGCCAGGCGCCGAGGACCTCCTCGACCTCCACGTCGGCGTCGTGGGCGTCGAGCACCTGCGTCAGCGAGTGGGCAAGGTCGACCTGCCCGGTCATCGTCGGCTTCTCGGCTCGGGCGATGGCGTCGAGGAGGCGCTCGGTGTGCGGACCGCCACTGCCCGCGCGCTCGCCGATCTCGTCCCGCCACTCCACCGTCATGTGCTGCAGCACCCCGTCGGCGTCGATGAGGACAGCGCGGAGCGAGGAGGCCATATGCACCATTCTCTCAGCCGCCGCCGACGGATGCCGTCCGAACACGTTCCAGCAGCTCCATCGCGTCGTAGGGGGCCCGGACCTTGGCGTCGTTGTCGCAGTAGACGTACACGTCCTGGCCGGCTTCGGCCCAGCCCAGCACCCGGGCCGCCCAGACGTCGAGGGCGTCCTCGGAGTACCCGCTGGCGTACAGCTCCTCGTGCCCGTGCAGCCGGACGTACATGAAGTCTGTGGTGATCTCCTCGATGATCGGCCACTTTCCGGGGTTGTCCGCGACCACCAGCCCGATGCCGTGCCTGCGCAGGAGCTCGTAGAAGGCCGGGCTGCGGAACGACTCGTGCCGGACCTCGACGGTGTGCCGCAGTGGCAGTCCCGGGTCGGGGGCCACGACCAGCGCGCGGTCCTCCGGCACCCGGTCGTCGTGCCCCGCAGCCAGCGACGCGGCCGCTGCGGCGGTGCGCGGCAGAGAGGTGAAAAAGCTGCTCATCCGCTCCGCGTCGAAGCCCAGGTTGGGCGGTAGCTGCCACAGGAACGGCCCCAGCCGCCCACCTAGGGCCAGGACGCCCGAGGCGTAGAAGTTGGCCAGCGGCACCGCGACGTCGGTGAGCTTCTTGAGGTGGGTGATGAATCGGCCGCCCTTCACCGAGAACTCGAAGTCGGCCGGTACCGCCGCGGCCCAGGCCTCGAAGCTCGTCCGGCGCTGCAGGGAGTAGAAGCTGCCGTTGATCTCGACGCTGGTCAGCCGCTCGGCGACGTAGCCCAGCTCGCGTCGCTGCGGCAGCCCGGGCGGGTAGAAGGTGCCGCGCCACGGCGGGTACGTCCAGCCGGAGATGCCGATGCGAATGGCCACCGGCTCATTCTCACCGAGCCCGGATTTCCGCGGACGGGACTGTCAGTCCAGGGGCATAGGGTCGTGCCCGTGGAGGAAGAGCTGCTCGCGGGGGATGCCGAGGCCGGGCCTGAGGAGATCGAGCACACTCAGGACGAGGCTTTCTTCGGCGGTGCGCCGGAGGATCCGTCGCCGCGACCGGCCGCGCCGCTCGCCCTCTACCGACGCTACCGCCCGGACACCTTCGCCGACGTGATCGGCCAGGAGCACGTGACCGAGCCGCTGCAGCGCGCGCTCACCAACAACCGGGTCAACCACGCGTACCTGTTCTCCGGTCCCCGCGGCTGTGGCAAGACCACCTCGGCCCGCATCCTGGCGCGCTGCCTGAACTGCGAGCAGGGTCCGCGGGCCGAGCCGTGCGGGCGTTGTCGCTCCTGCCTGGACCTGGCCCGGGGCGCCGCCGGCAGCATCGACGTGATCGAGATCGACGCGGCCAGCCACGGTGGCGTCGACGACGCCCGCGACCTCCGGGAACGCGCCTTCTTCGCCCCCGTGCAGAGCCGCTACAAGATCTACATCGTCGACGAGGCGCACATGGTGACCACGGCGGGCTTCAACGCCCTGCTCAAGCTGGTCGAGGAGCCGCCGCCGCACGTCAAGTTCATCTTCGCCACCACCGAACCCGACAAGGTGATCGGCACGATCCGGTCCCGCACCCACCACTACCCCTTCCGGCTCGTGCCGCCGCGGGTGCTTACCGACTACCTCGGCAAGCTGTGTGCGGCCGAGGGCATCACGGTCGAGCCGGCCGTGCTGCCGTTGGTCGTCCGCGCCGGCGCGGGCTCGGTCCGCGACTCGCTCTCGGTGCTCGACCAGCTGCTGGGCGGCGCCGAGGCGTCCGGTGTTGCGTACCGGCAGGCGACGGCCCTGCTCGGCTACACCCCCGACTCGTTGCTGGACGAGTTCGTGGACGCCTTCGCTGCCGGTGACGCCGGAGGGGTGTTCTCCTGCGTCGACAAGGTGATCGAGGTGGGCCAGGACCCGCGTCGCTTCGCCGAGGACCTGCTGCGGCGGCTCCGTGACCTGGTCATCGTGGCGGCCGTCCCGGACGCCCTGCGCTCGGGGCTGGTGGACGTCGCGGCCGATCAGGCCGAGCGGCTCTCGTCCCAGGCCGCTGCGCTGGGGCCGGGCGAGCTGACCCGCGCGGCCGAGGTGATCGCCGCCGGGCTGACCGACATGCGGGGGACGACCGCACCCCGGCTGCACCTGGAGCTGATGTGCGCGCGGGTGCTGCTCCCGGGGGCCGACGTCGACCAGCGGGGGGTGCACGCCCGGCTCGACCGGCTGGAACGTCGGCTCGGTATGCCCGGCACGGCGGCCGAGGTGGCCACCCCGGCCGCCACCCCCGTTGCCCCCGTCGACCGGGCCCCCTTGCCGGAGCCGGCACCAGGACCGGCACTGGCGGCAACGCCCGCACCAGCGCCGGCGGCGCCCGTCGAGCCCGAGCCTGCCCTCTCGCCGACTGAACCAGCATCACCACCGGCTCCCGCCGCGGAGTCTGCCCAGGCCGCCCAGCCCCGCGAGGACCAGACAGACCTCCGTGGACCGGCGGGGGGCGGGTCGGACGACACCGCGCTCGGGGCCACCGCGCCGGCGAACAGCGCGCCCGACGACCAGCTCTCGGTCACCGACGTCCGACGGCTCTGGCCCGAGGTCCTGGAGGAGGTCAAGGGCAAGCGCCGCTTCACCTGGATCCTGCTCAGCCAGAACGCCCAGGTCTCCGAGCTGCGGAACGGCACGATGGTGCTGGCCATGGCCAACGTCGGCGCGCGGGACAGCTTCTCCCGCGGCGGCAACGAGGACGTGCTGCGGGAGGCGCTGGTCGTCGTCCTCGGGGCCGACTTCCGGATCGAGACGATGGTCGAGGGTGGCCCCACCTCGCCCACACCGGCCGCCCGTCCCGTCCCGGTCAGCGAGCAGGCTGCCGCCTCGTGGGACGCGCCGGCGCCCGCTCCCGCGCCTCCCGCGGAGAGCGCACCGCCGTTCCGTCCCGAACGCGACCCGGCCGGCCGGGAGCGGATCCGGCAGGAGATCCGTCCGACCCGACAAGGCGGTGCGGCCGGGGGCTCGGCCGACGACCGCGACGCCGGGGTCAGCCGGCTCGACAGCGACCTCGAGGACTCCACGGAGTCCCATACCGAGCTGCTGGCGCGCCACCTCGGGGCGGAGATCATCAGTGAGGAAGAGGAACGCGCATAGGGTGGGCTGCGCAGCCCGACCCCCGCACGTCCGAACTCAGCAGATCAGCACAGCCGAGGAGCGTCCATGATTCCCGAAGGTGACATGTCCGGCTTCCTGGCTCAGGCCCAGGCCATGCAGCAGCAGCTGTTCGCTGCCCAGGCCGAGCTGGCCGAGGCGCGGGTGGACGGCACCGCGGGTGGCGACCTGGTCACGGCCACGATCACCGGTGCCGGTGAGCTGGTCGGTCTGGTGATCAAGCCCGAGGCCGTCGACCCGGAGGACACCGAGACCCTCGCCGACCTGGTCCTCGCGGCCGTCCGGGACGCGACGGGCAAGTCCCAGGCCCTCGCAGCGGCCAAGCTCGGTCCGCTGGCGGGCGGCATGGGCGGCGGCGGGCTGCCGTTCTGACTCCTCCGGAGGCGAAGGTCTGAGCGGGCACGACAGCAGGTGGAGGAGCAGGAGTGTACGAAGGTCCGGTCCAGGATCTGATCGACGAGCTCGGGCGGCTGCCCGGGATCGGTCCGAAGAGCGCCCAGCGGCTGGCCTTCCACATCCTGGCCGCCGACCCCGAGGACGTCCAGCGGCTCGCGGACGTGCTGAAGCTGGTCAAGGACACCGTCCGCTTCTGCGAGATCTGCTTCAACGTCTCCGAGGAGGCGCAGTGCCGGATCTGCCGCGACCCGCGCCGGGACCCGGCGACGATCTGCGTGGTCGAGGAGTCCAAGGATGTCGTCGCGGTCGAGCGCACCCGGGAGTTCCGCGGCCGCTACCACGTGCTCGGTGGCTCCATCAGCCCCATCGACGGCATCGGTCCGGCTGACCTGAAGATCCGCGAGCTGTGCCTGCGGCTGGCCGACGGCACCGTCACCGAGGTCATCCTGGCCACCGACCCCAATCTCGAGGGTGAGGCCACCGCCACCTACCTGAGCCGGCTGCTGCTGCCGCTGGGTGTCCGGGTGAGCCGGCTGGCCAGCGGTCTGCCGGTGGGTGGCGACCTCGAGTACGCCGACGAGGTCACCCTGGGCCGGGCCTTCGAGGGGCGGCGGTTCGTCGAGGTCTAGCCAGTCCGCCCGGGGCCGCGCGTCTGCCGCAGGTACAGGTAGACCCCGATGCCGCCGAAGATGAGCACGAACAGCAGGGACGGCAGTCCGATCAGCCGACGCCACTCCAGGAACTGCAGGGGCGCGCCGCGGTGCCGGGCGAGCACCGTGATGTTGACGAGCAGCGCGGCGACGTAGGCCACCAGGCTGCCGGTGAGCCAGGAGCGGATCAGCCCCTGACGGCGCTGGCTCCACATCACGATGCCGCCCGTGACGGCGCCCAGGACCGCGCCGGCCAGGATCGACGGCGCCAGGCTGAGCAGGCCGCCGACGACCTCCACCCCGAAGATCCGGTCTGGGCTTTCGAGGCCGCTGGCCGCCACAGCGCCCGAGCGGGTCACCTCGTGCACCAGGGCCCAGCTCACCCGCAGCAGCTGGTAGATGAACATCACCGCGAGAGACGCGGAGGCGCCGGTCACCGCGCCGATCACCAGCAGCGACGGCTCCGGCCGCGACTCGGGTGGCTGTGCGTCGAAGCTGATCCGGGCGGGGGAGTCGGCGAAGACGCTCTCGCCGTCGATGGTGGTCACAGGGTCATCTCCGTGTCGTCGTGCTGGGTGACGCCGAGCTGGGCGGCGGCGTCCTCGAGGATCCGCTGGACCGCGAGCGTGTCGTCCAGCGGCATCACGGCGCTCTCGAGACGGCCGGCGGCGACCGCCTGCGTCACCTCGGCGAGCTCGTGGGCGTAGCCGCCGCCCCGGGGTGGTCGGGTGATCGTCTCGGGGTCGTGCCCTCGGCGCGTCAGCACGATCGTGGTGGGGTGGTGGAAGCGCGGGTGGACGTCGATCCAGCCGTCGGTGCCGTGGATCCTGGCCGCCCCCGGCGTCTGGTGCTTGACGGTGGCGAGCAGGGTCGCCGCTCGCCCGTCCGCGTACCCGAGGAGCAGGCCCGCCTCGGCGTCCACGCCGGTCGGGGCGAGGGAGCCGCTGGCCACGACCCGGTCAGGCGAGCCGAGGAAGTACTGCGCGAAGGAGACCACGTAGACGCCGAGGTCGAGCAGCGCGCCCCCGCCCTGGGCCGGGTCGTAGAGCCGGTCCGTCGGGTCGAACGGCCGGTCGACGCCGAGGTCGGCCTGGACCTGGCGCACTTCACCGATCACGCCGTCCTCGATCAGCGTCCGCGCGGCCACGATGGCCGGCAGGAAGCGCGTCCACATCGCCTCCATGGCGAAGACGCCGTGCTCACGGGCCGTCGCCACCATGCGTTCGGCCCCGGCCAGCGTGGCCGCGAAGGTCTTCTCGACCAGGACGGCCTTGCCTGCCTCGAGCGCGGCGACCGCAACGACCAGGTGCTGCGGGTGGGGCGTGGCGATGTAGAGGACGTCCAGGTCGTCCGCCGCGATGATCTCGCGGTAGGACCCGTACGCGGCGGCGAGCCCGAACTCGTCGGCGAAGGACTGCGCCCGTTCCGGCGAGCGACTGGCCACCGCCACCGCCTCGGCCCCGTCGACGTGGACGAAGTCCCGCACCACGTTGCGGGCGATCCGACCCGGTCCGATGATGCCCCACCGGACGGTGCGTGCGCTGGTCACCTCGCCACTCTAGGCGCGGCGAACCGCGGCCCGGCTCAGCGGCCGAGCGAGGGGGGCCCGTCGTTGCGCCCGTGCAGGTCAGGGTGGTCGGAGCCTGGCCCGAACGCCTTCCGGACGAACACCGTCAGCATGGCCGCGACTACCCAGATCCACCAGAACCGGAAGTCGGTGGCGAAGGAGAGGATGATGGCGGCCGGCCAGACCGCAGCCAGGGCGATCGCAGCTGCGCGCGGCATGCCCTCGCGCTGAACGGACGTCGAGGCGACCGGGGCGGGCGCGGGTACCGGAGCCGGGACGGCGGCGCCCGCTCCCGACCAGGGCGGCGGAGTGAAGGGGGCCGGCGCGACGAGCTCGGCCGGCCGGGGCTCGGGCAGGTCGGTGAACAGGGGCTCCAGGTCGGCGGCGGTCTTGGCCCCGAGCGCCCTGGTCAGCCGCTCGTCGAACTCCTCGGCGTCCAGCCGGCCCTGGGCCATGTGCTCCTGGAGGTAGCTGGCCGCGCGGTCACGCTCGGCGTCGCCGATCCGACGCTGCAGCTCGGCCGGCCGGTCGCCGGGCAGGTCCGCCGATGGGTTCCCAGGCACGGTCACCCCTGGAGTATTCCACCCAGGAGTGTCCGGGGTTCGGCGCCAGCCGGCGTCCCGCCCCTCGAGCACTACAGTGGGCCGCGGTCGAGGCGGCCGCAGTGGGCGTTGCCGCCGGGCCGAGGCTGAGCTGGAGGAGTCGGTGTGGGTCGGGTAGTGCAGAAGTACGGAGGGTCCTCCGTCGCCGACGCCGACAGCATCAAGCGCGTGGCCAAGCGGGTGGTCGCCACCAAGCAGGCCGGTAACGACGTCGTGGTCGTCATCTCCGCGATGGGAGACACCACCGACGAGCTGATGGATCTGGCCCTGCAGGTCTCGCCGCTGCCCCCGCCGCGCGAGCTCGACATGCTGCTGACCGCGGGTGAGCGGATGAGCGCGGCACTGCTCGCCATGGCCATCCACGACCAGGGCCTGCACGCCCGGTCGCTCACCGGCTCCCAGGCGGGCATCATCACCACCGGGACCCACGGCAACGCCCGGATCATCGACATCACCCCCGGTCGGATCACCAGCGCGCTCGACCTCGACGACATCGTGATCGTCGCCGGCTTCCAGGGCGTCGCCCAGGACACCAAGGACGTCACGACCCTCGGCCGCGGCGCCTCCGACACCACGGCCGTGGCGCTGGCCGCCGCCCTGGGTGCGGACTTCTGCGAGATTTACACCGACGTGGACGGGGTCTACACCGCCGACCCGCGGATCGTGCCCAGCGCGCGTCGGATCCCTGACATCAGCTACGAGGAGATGTTGGAGATGGCCGCCTGCGGCGCCAAGATCCTGCATCTGCGCTGCGTGGAGTACGCGCGTCGGGAGAACGTCCGGGTGCACGTCCGGTCCTCGTTCTCCAGCCTCGAGGGCACCTGGGTGCAAGAACGGACAGAAGGAAGCGCGATGGAGCAGGCGATCATCTCAGGCGTGGCCCACGACCGGAGCGAGGCCAAGATCACCATCGTCGGGGTCCCCGACAGGGTGGGCGAGGCGGCTCGGATCTTCGAGGCGGTGGCCGCCACGGAGATCAACATCGACATGATCGTGCAGAACGTCTCGGCGGTGGAGACCGGTCGCACCGACATCTCGTTCACCCTGCCGAAGACCGACGGGCCCGCCGCGATGGCGACGCTGGACGCGCTCAAAGCCAGTGTCGGCTTCACCGACGTGCTGTACGACGACCTGATCGGCAAGGTGTCGGTGGTCGGGGTCGGGATGCGCTCCCACCCGGGCGTGACGGCCAAGTTCTTCACCGCGCTGGCCAGCGCGGAGGTCAACATCGAGATGATCTCGACCTCGGAGATCCGGATCTCGGTGGTCGTCGACCAGGACGACGTCGATCGCGCCGTCGTGGCCGCGCACACCGCCTTCGGCCTCGACAGCGAGGATGCTGAGGCCGTGGTCTACGCCGGAACCGGACGCTGAGGACAACGTGAGAACGGCCGGCGCGGTCCGGCGGGCGAGAAGAAACCTCGCCTGAGCACCAAACCTCTCCCGGCGGGGTGTCGAATAACCGGCAGATGCAGGTCCCCGGGTAGTACCGCAGTGGGCCTGGACGTCTGGAACCAACAGGCGATGCATCACCGCACAGGGGCGAGGGGTTCCCCGGCGCATCTCACCGTTGCGCCGGGGAGCTCACTCGATTGCTCGGCGGTCCACTCCCGCAGCGGTCCCGGCAGGGGCATGATGGGGGCAGGGCAAGTCCTTGGCAGCGTGGTCAGGGCAGGCGGGCGGTGAGTCGACGTGTTCGTCCAGGTGGTGCGCGGTGTGGTGCGCGACCCGGAGGAGACGTTCGCGCGTCTCGACCTCTGGCTGCACGACCTCGCTCCTGCCGCCCGCGGCTGGCTCGGCACGACGGCCGGCGTCACCCGGGACGGCGAGCTGGTCTCGTTCGTGCGTTTTGCCTCGGCGGCCGACGCCCGGCACAACAGCGACCGCATGGAGCAGGGCCAGTGGTGGGTCGAGAGCGCCCGCGTCTTCGCCGGTGACGTCAGCTTCGACAACTACGACGGGGTCACGGTCTTCGGGGATGGAGGCTCCGACGACGCGGTCCGGGTCGAGGTGCTCCTGGGCCGGGTACCACGCCGCCGGGACCTGACCGGTCTTGCCGCGCAACTAGCCGAGGAGGGCCTGGCTCCGGGTGCCCAGGCCATCGGCGGCATGGTCGGGTTGCACGAGGACGGTCTGACCCAGGCGGTCTACTACCACCAGCCCAATCACTGCCCGGACGCCCACCTGGTCAAGCCGGTGTCCTCGGTGGCGAGATCGCTGGGTCTGGCGGACCTTCGGCTGCTGCACCTGGAGCGGCTCTGGTTCGGCTCGCCGAGCGGCGCCGTGCGCCAGCCGGGTCATCATCGGATCACGGTGCCCTAGCCCTGGACGTTGCGAGCCCGCCGAGGGGCTCATCCGAAGACCGCGATCAGTCCTGGTTCACACAGTCGGGGTGACAGGATTTGAACCTGCGACCTCGTCGTCCCGAACGACGCGCGCTACCAAGCTGCGCCACACCCCGTGGCCCAAGAGCCTCGGAGAGTCTAGCCCATGAGCGGCGCGGGATCCGCATCGTCGACGGCGACCAGGGTGAGCAGGGTGGCCTCTGGTCGGCAGGCGAACCGCACCGGCGTGTAAGGCGAGGTGCCCAGGCCTGCGGAGACGTGCAGCCACGACGTGTGGCCGCCGGAGGTGTGCTGGGAGAGGCCCTTGACCCGCTTCGGGTCGAGGTCGCAGTTGGTCACCAGGGCGCCGTAGCCCGGGACGCAGACCTGGCCGCCGTGGGTGTGGCCGGCGACGATCAGGTCGTGACCGTCCGCGGCCATCGGGTCGAGGAGCGCCAGGTAGGGCGCGTGGGTGACGGCCAGGCTGACGTCGACCGCGTCCCGGTCGACCGGACCGGCTACCTCCGCGTAGCGGGCCAGGCGCAGGTGCCCGTCGTCGGTGCCGCACAACCCGATCCGGACGCCCTGGATCTGCAGCGTCGTCCGCCGGTGCGTCAGGTCGGTCCAGCCGGCGCGCTCGAAGCCGGCCCCGAGGTCGCGCCAGGGCAACTCCTGCTTGGTCATCCGACGCGGCTCGCTCGGGCGGGTGAGGTAGCTCAGCGGGTTCTTGAAGGTGGGTGCGTAGTAGTCGTTCGAGCCCCACACGAAGACCCCGGGCACCTCCAGCAGCCGACCCAGGCTGCGGAGCACGTAGGGCACAGCCTCGGGGTGGGCGAGGTTGTCACCGGTGTCGATCACCAGGTCGGGCTCGAGGGCCGCCAGCCCGGCGACCCACTCCTGCCGGGCGCGCGCGCCGGGAGTCAGGTGCAGGTCGGAGATCTGCAGCACCCGGACCGGCCCGGCTCCGGCGGGCAGGATCGGCACCACGACCCGGCGCAGGACGAAAGCCCTCACCTCGTACAGGCTCGCGTACGCCAGGCAGGCGGCTCCGACCCCGACGGCGCCGAGCGCGCTCCGTCCGAGGACCGTCGCGGCGGAGGTGGTCGACATAACCGGAAGGCTACAAGGGCGACGCCCTGACAGACTGGAGGGCATGGCGCCCGACACCCCACTCAAGGACCGTCTCCGGACCGACCTGACCGCGGCCATCCGCGGGCGGGACAAGCTCCGGGCCGGCACGATCCGGATGGTGCTGGCGGCGATCAGCGAGGCCGAGGTGGCCGGCAAGCAGGCGGTGGTGCTCTCCGACCAGCAGGTGCTCGACGTGGTCGTCCGGGAGGCGAAGAAGCGGCGGGAGGCCGAGGAGGCCTTCCTGTCCGCCGGCCGCGCCGAGCTGGCCGACAAGGAGCGGGCCGAGGCGGGCGTGCTGGCGGACTACCTGCCCGCGCAGCTGAGCGCGGAGGAGATCAGCACCCTCGTCAGCGCCGCGATCGAGCAGACCGGGGCTGCCCCCCTCGGACCCAGGGGGATGGGCAAGGTGATGGGCGTGCTCACGCCCCAGACCCGGGGCAAGGCCGACGGTGGTGCCGTGGCGACCGAGGTGCGGCGGCAGCTGGCGGGCTGACCCCGGCCGAGCGAGCTAGCCGCCAGCCTTCTTCTTCTTCTTGGCTTCGGCGGCCTTCTTCTTCGCCTCGGCGGCGGCCTTCTTCTTTGCGGCGGCCTCGGCCTTGTCGCGCGCCTTCTTGGCCTTCGCGATGGCGGGGTCCTTGCCCTTGGAGAAGTTGGCGTAGACGGTGCTGTACTGCGGCACCGTGGCGAAGGAGTTCGGCGACCAGCCCAGGAACGAGTACTTGTCGCGCGAGCTGTAGACGTAGCGCTTCTCGACGGTGAAGCCCGCCTTCTCCAGCTTCTTGGTGGCGGCGCTGATGTCGTAGCCGAGGTAGGGCAGCTTGACCTTCTTGCCGACCTCGAGCCGGTGCGAGGGCTGCTTGAACTTGGTGTCCGGCAGCGACTTCAGGTACTTCTCCATCACCGGCTTCCAGATCTTCATGCCGGCGTCGCCGCTACCCGAGCCCTCGAGCAGCTGCTGGGTGTCGCTCACGTAGTAGTTCTTCACCCCGGTGCTGCGGTAGCCGGCCTTGTCCTTGTCGAAGGGCTTGCGGGTGCCGTCGACGCTGATCATGGCGACGCCGGCCGTCTCGGGGGTGTAGCCGGCGAACCACACGGCGCGGTTGCTGTCGATCGTGCCCGTCTTGCCGGCCTGGTCGTACCCGTTGAGCACCTTGGCGCGGGTACCCGTGCCGTGGTCCATCACGGACTTCAGGATCTTGCTGACCCCGTCGGCGACGTCGGGGTCCAGGACCTGCTTGCAGTTGGCGCTCGGCACCGGAATGGATTTGCCGGCCCGGTTGGTGATCTTGGAGACGATGATCGGGTCGCAGTGCACCCCGCGCGCCGCGAAGGTGGCGTAGGCCTCGGCCATCGACATCGGGCTCACCTCGGCCGTGCCCAGGGTGAACGACGGCTTGTCGTTGAACTCCTTGACGATGTCGACGGCGGGCTGACCGATGGGGTGACCCACCTTGACGCCGAGGTTCTGCGCCATCTTGGTCACGTTGCACATGCCGGCCGCCAGCTCGAGCTGGACGAAGTAGGTGTTCACCGAGTACTCCGCGGCCTCGGTCATGTTGATGGTCTTGCTGTGACCGGTGACGGAGTTGCCGACCTTGAAGTCGCCGTAGACGTGGGTCTGCCCGGCGCAGGACTCGTAGCTGCGGCCCGAGAAGTCGATGGGCGAGCGGGCGTTGAACTTCTTGCTGATCGGGATGCCCTTCTCCAGGGCCGCCGCCATGGTGAAGGCCTTGAAGGTCGACCCGGCCTGGTAGCCCTGGATGCCGCCGTGCTCGACGTCGGCCGACAGGTTCCAGTAGGTCTGGCCCTTCTTCTTGCTGCGGCCCATCACCGGGCGGCTCTGGGCCGAGGCCACGATCAGGCCGGTCCCGGGCTGGATCATGTTCATGGTCGAGATCAGCGGGTCGGTCGGAGAGACGACCGAGGAGACCTTCTTCTGCGCGAGGTCCTGGGTCTTGGGGTCGATCGCGGTCTGGATGGTGAGCCCGCCGCGGTAGAGCGCGTCCCGCCGTTCGGCCTCGGTCTTGCCCAGGGCCGGGCTCTGCAGCAGCGTGAGCCGGACGTAGTCGCACAGGAAGGGGTAACGGGTGTCCAGGCAGCCGGCGTGGACGACCTTGCCGTCCTTCGGGTCGAACTCGACCTTCTTCGCCTTCTTGGCCTGGGCTGAGGTGATCAGCTTGAGCTCGGTCATCCGGTTGAGCACGACGTCGCGTCGGTCCAGGGCGGCCGCCGGATGGGTGACCGGGTTGTAGGAGTCCGGGTTCTGCACCAGTCCGGCCAGCATGGCCGCCTCGGGCAGGGTCAGCTTCTTCGCGGTCACCCCGAAGTAGTGCTTGGCGGCGGACTGGATGCCGTAGGCGCCGTCGCCGTAGTAGGCGATGTTCAGGTAGCGCTCGAGGATCTCGTCCTTGCTGAACTTGCGCTCGAGGGCGATGGCGTAGCGGAGCTCGCGGATCTTGCGCTTCAGCGTCCGCACCTGCGCCTGCTTGACGCACTTGACCTCGCCCTTGCACGCCTCGATCTGCACCATCTTCACGTACTGCTGGGTGATGGAGGAGCCACCCTGGGTGCCGGAGTCGGTAGTGGAGTTGCGGACCAGCGCCCGCAGCGTGCCCTTGACGTCGAGGGCTCCGTGCTCGTAGTAGCGGTGGTCCTCGATGGCCAGCTGGGCCTGCCGCATCACGGGCGCCACCTGGCTCAACGTGACCGGGACACGGTCCTCGTCGTAGAAGTAGGCCAGCGTCTTGCCGTCGCCCATCAGGACCCGGGAGCGGGTCGGCGGCGCCGGAGTGGAGAGCTCGGCTGGCAGGCTCTCGAGCTCGGCCGCGGCCGCCTTGCTGCTGACGCCGGCCATGCCGGCGACGGGGACGAAGAGTCCTGCGATCAGAACCCCCGCGAGCACGCTGACGATGACGAACATCACCAGCGAGTACACGACGCTCCCCGCGCGCTTCGGGCTGAATGGCATGCGAGCCAGGGTACGGGAGGATTCCTGCCACACCGAAATCTCAGGGGTGTCTGCGTGACCTGTGTCTGGGCTGTGACTTCAGCCTCCGGCGTGGACCTCCCGGAGGCGTGGGAAAAGGTCACGAATAGGAAAAGGTTCAACTCCTACCCCTAGCCAGAGCCTGAGAACCATCCTTAGCATACGAGCGTCGTACCGATCAGGCCGGGGAAGCCTGGTGCGACTTCGCCCAAGGGGAAGTAGAGACATGACCACCATGCACGAGCAGGACTGGACCACGCGCGCCAAGTGTCGGGGTCTGGAGGACGGCCTCTTTCCGGAGGCGGCCGACCAGAAGCGGGCCCGGCAGATCTGCGCCGGCTGCCCGGTCCGCTACGAGTGCCTCGCGGAGGCGCTCGACAACCGGATCGAGTGGGGGGTGTGGGGCGGCATGACCGAGCGTGAGCGCCGGTTGCTGCTGCGTCAGCGGTCCGACGTCACGTCCTGGAGTGCGTTGTTGGTCAACCGGACCTGATCGACGACGACGGCGGGCGGAGCAGGCCTCAGTCCTGCTTCGCCAGCAGCGCACCGACCTGGCGAAGGCTGTCCAGGTCGGTCACGTCGGTGGGCAGAGTCTCCACCAGGGTGCGGGCCACCTGCGACCGTGACCCGGAGAAGCGACTGAGAAGCTGCTGCTCGGACTCGACCACCCGCATCAGGTCGGCGTGCCGGCGGAGGGCCTCGACCTCGATCCGGGCCTCCTCGGGCAGGTCCTCGGCAAGCGAGCGCGCCCGGTCGGCCGAGATGCTCAGCGCGCTCGTGTGGATGCGGTTGACCACCAGCCCCGAGAGCGGCATCTGCTCCTCGGTCAGCCGGTCCACGAAGTAGGCCGCCTCGCGGAGGGCGTCGCGCTGTGGGGTCGCCACCACGACGAACGTGGTGTGCCGCGAGGACAGCAGCCGGTAGGTGACGTCGGCCCGCGCCCGGAAGCCGCCGAACAGCGCCTCGAAGGCCGCGACGAAAGTCTGCAGGTCACGGATGATCTGGGTGCCCAGGATCTTGTTCATCGCCGAGGACACCAGGGTGAAGCCGACGCTCATCAGCCGCAGCGGACCGCGGGCGGGGGCGAGCAGCAGCCGCAGGAAGCGTCCGTCCAGCAGCGTGCTCAGGTGCTCCGGTGCGTCGAGGAAGTCCAGCGCCGAACGGGACGGGGGCGTGTCCACCACGATCAGGTCCCACCGGGCGTCCGTCGCCGAGCGGCCCTCGGTCACCGACTGCTCGTGCAGCTGGCCGAGCTTCTCCATCGCCATGTACTCCTGCGTCCCGGAGAAGGAGGAGGAGAGCGCCTCGTAGAACGGGTTGGACAAGATCTCCTGAGCGCGTTCGGGAGTCGAGTGAGCCGCCACGACGTCGTCGAACGTCCGCTTCATGTCCAGCATCATCGCGTCGAGGCTGCCGCCGGCGGCGGTGTCGACGCCCAGCACCGGGCGCGGGGTGTTGTCCAGCTCGCCGAGCCCGAGGGACTGGGCCAGCCGGCGCGCCGGGTCGATGGTCAGCACGACGACCTTGCGGCCGGCCTCGGCGGCCCGCAGCGCCAGCGCGGCCGAGGTGGTGGTCTTGCCCACCCCGCCCGAGCCGCAGCAGATGACGATCTCGGTCTCCCGGTCGGCGATCACCGCGTCCAGGTCCAAGAAGGCGACGGGGGCCGCCACGACCTTGGGCCGCCTCGCCTGCCGGGCCATCAGGCGGCCTCGAGCTGGAGCTGGGCCTGCAGCTGGTCCGCGATGGAGAAGAGGGCGGCCTCGTCGATCCCGGCCGGGTCGAAGGGGACGGCGACCAGGGGCAGCGACAGGCCGGTCAGCCGGTCGTGCCGGCCCTGCTGCTGCAGGATCCGGGCGGCGTCGGTCGCGAACTCGGCCGCGAGCGCGCGGTTCTGGGCCTCCGACCAGCCCGGCACCGCGAGCGGCAGGGTGCCGGCCGCGGCCTGATGCAGCTCATCGGGGTCGAGTGGGGTCGGGCTGACCATGTTCTCGATCACGGCGCCGACGGCGATCCGGGTGGGTCGCAGCGCCACGACGGCCTCCTCGGTCTCGGTGACCGGCATGTCCTCGAGCAGGGTGACCAGGTGCACCACGGTGGTGGGGGAGCGCAGCACGGTCATGATCGAGTCCGCCTGGTTGCGGATCGGACCCACCCGGGCCAGTCCCGACACGGCCTCGTGCACGTTCAGGAACTGCGAGATCCGACCGGTGGGCGGTGCGTCCAGCACGACCGCGTCGTAGGCCCCCGGGCGGCCGGTCGGACCACGCCGCACCGCCTCGTAGACCTTGCCGGTGAGCAGCACGTCCCGCAGCCCGGGAGCGATCGACGTCGCGAAGTCGATGGCCCCGAACCGGTCGAGGGCGCGGCCGGCCAGCCCCAGGTGGTAGAAGGTCTCGAGGTACTCCAGCAGGGCGTCCTCGGCGTCGATCGACAGGCCGTGCACGTGGCCGCCGGCGGGGGTGCGGACCAGCCGGCGCTCCTCGTCGCCGACCAGCGCAGGTGCGCCGAACAGCTCGGCGATGCCGCCCCGGCCCTCGACCTCGCAGAGCAGCACCCGGCGACCGTCGGTGGCCAGGGCGCAGGCGAGGGCGGCGGCGATCGTGGTCTTGCCCGTTCCGCCCTTGCCGCTGACGATGTGCAGACCGTGCCGGGGGCCGGGAGCCGTCCGGGTGCCGGCTCGGGATGCCTGGCTCACGAGGAGGCGGGCAGGTCGGTGATGCTCAGCCCCGCGTGCGCCTTGTACCGCCGGTTGATCGCGATCAGGTTGGCCGTGAAGGCCTCGACCTGGCCGGCGTTCCGCAGCCGGCCGGCGTACAGACCGCGCGCTCCGGGGATGGCGGTCGCCAGCTCGCAGACGATCCGGACGGCCTCCCGGTCCTCGCCCAGGACCAGGACGTCCCCCTCGATCCGCGTCACCGCCGGGTCGTCCAGGAGCACCGCGCTCACGTGGTGGAACGCCGCCACGACCGTGGACGCTGTCAGGATCTGCTGCGCCTCCTGCGCGGCCGAGCCGGCCCGGACCGGTAACGCGTACGGTCCCTGGCCGTCGAAACCCAGGGGGTTCACGCTGTCGACGACGATCTTGTCGGCGAGGGCGTCGCGGAGTCCAGTGAGCAGCTCGGCGTGTCCTTCGTACGGGACGGTCACGACCACCAGGTCGGCCGCCGCGGCGTCAGCGTTCGTGCCGCCACTGACCGCACCCACGTCGGCGTACCCGGCCGCCACCTCGGCTGCCCGTTCCGCGGACCGGCTGCCGATGACCACGGTGTGGCCGGCGGCGGCGAAGCGTCGGGTGAGGCCGCGGCCCTGGGGACCGGTGCCGCCGAGGATGCCGACCCTCACCGGAAGGTGCCGTGGCCGGTCGGGGAGGTCATGGGAGCCATCGTAGGCAGAAGCTTCACGCCGCCGTGGGCCGAGGCGTGCTGCGGCTCCGACGACGGGTCAGCGGTCCGCACTAGGGTTGGCGCCATGACCAAGTGGGAGTACGTGACCGTTCCGCTGCTGGTGCACGCGACCAAGCAGATCCTCGACAACTGGGGGCAGGACGGCTGGGAGCTGGTCCAGGTGGTACCCGGTCTGAACCCGGAGAACCTGGTCGCCTACCTCAAGCGGCCGATCACCTCCGCCACGGCATGAGCTCGCCCTCGACGCGGCTCGAGGAGCTCGGGCTGCGGCTGCCGGAGGTGGCGGCTCCGCTGGCGGCGTACGTGCCGGCGGTGCAGGTGGGCAACCTCGTCTACACCTCCGGCCAGCTGCCGAGCGTCGAGGGACGTCTCGCGTCCACCGGCAAGGTCGGGGCCGAGGTCACCTCCGAGAGTGCCGCCGAGTGCGCCGGCCTGGCCGCCCTCAACGCCCTGGCCGCCATCGCCGCCGAGGTCGGGGGCCTGGACGGGATCCTCCGGGTGGTGAAGGTGACGGTCTTCGTGGCCAGCGACCCCGGCTTCACCGGTCACGCCCAGGTCGCGAACGGGGCCAGCCAGCTGCTCGGTGACGTCTTCGGCGGAGCCGGCAAGCACGCGCGGAGCGCCGTGGGGGTGGCGGTGCTGCCGCTCGACTCGCCGGTGGAGGTCGAGCTGATCGTCGAGGTGGCCGCCAAGCCGACCATCCGCCCCCTGTGAGTCCGGCCGATCCCGGCCGGCCGGGCTACGTCCGGCTGGTTCGGGCGCCGAACCCGGGACCGATGACGCTGGAGGGCACCAACACCTGGCTGGTGGGCGACCCGGACGAGGGACCGCCGGTGGTGGTCGACCCTGGCCCGGCGATCGCGGCCCACCTGGACGCGGTGCTGGCCGCCGCGGGCGGGCGGCTGGCCGGCGTCATCCTCACCCACCGGCACGCCGACCACTCCGAGGGTGCGGCCGAGCTGGCCGGACGGGCCGGCTGCGGCGTCCGGGCGCTCGATCCCACCTTCCAACGCGGACCTGACGGGCTCCCTGACGGGGCCGTCATCGTGGTGGGATCGGTGAGCCTGACCGTTCATCACACGCCCGGTCACACCAGCGACTCGTGCTCGCTGCTGCTGCGAGGCCGGGACGGGACCGCCTGGCTGCTGACCGGCGACACCGTGCTGGGCCGCGGCACCACGGTCATCACCCACCCGGACGGCGATCTCGGTGCCTACCTGGGCTCGCTCGACCGGCTGCAGCGACTGGTGAGCGAGGAGCGCGTGGTCGCGCTGCTTCCCGGGCACGGTCCGCCGGTGGACGACCCCGTGGAGCGGCTCGAGCACTACGTCCGACACCGCCGGCAACGGCTGGCCGAGGTGCGGGCGGCTCTGGCCGACGGGGCCCGGACGCCGGCCGAGGTGGTCGACCGTGTCTACGTCGGTCTCGACCCCTCCGTCCGGCCGGCCGCCGAGCAGTCGGTCCGGGCTCAGCTGCACTACCTCTCTTCCCTTTCGCCAGGATCCTGAGACACTTCTGTCAGTGGTCAGTGGAGCCATTTCGCCCGGACGGGAAAGGCGACAGGCGCGCTCGGGGTGAGGGGTTCTGATGGTGGCGACGACGTTCCTCGTCTTTCACGCGCTGCGCACGATGCCCGATCCCGAGGCGCTCGGGTTGTGGCAGGCCGAGCTAGGGCGCCGGTTGGGCCTGTGCGGCCGGGTGGTCCTCGCACCCCAGGGCCTGCACGGCATCGTCGGCGGGTCGCCCCAGCAGCTGGGCGAGTACGCCGCCGCGACGAAGCAGCACCAGACCCTCGCCGACGTCCGCTTCAGCTGGAGCGAGGGCCGGGGCTCTGAGGCCCACGAGCTCACGGTCTCCGTTCGGGCGGACGTGTCGGGTTTCGGGGCAACCGCTGAGCGTCAGGTCAGCGGCGTCGAGCTCGGGCGGGACCGACAGCTCACGCCCCACCAGGTGCACGACCTGGTGGCGGCCAGCGGTGAGGAGGTCGTCTTCGTCGACGGCCGTAGCCGGCGCGCCTCGGAGGTCGGTCGTTTCCGCGGGGCTCTGGTGCCCGACGCCGACGAGTCGCGTGACGTCCTCCGGGACCTGGACAACGGCAGGTTCGACGGGCTCGAGGACCGACCGGTGGTCATCTACAGCGCGGGCGGCCTGCGGTCGGAGATCCTCGGCTCGCTGATGGTGCAGCGAGGATTTTCCCAGGTCTACGCCCTCGACGGCGGCATCGTCTCCTACGGAACCGCCTTCGCCGATCGCGGCCTGTGGGAAGGCGCGCTCTACGTCCTCGGCGAGCGGGTCCAGATCGTCTTCGGTGACCACACCTCCGCCATCGGCGGCTGCGAGACCTGCGGTGCCCGGACCTACTCCTACCGCGCCTGCGTCGCCCCGCTGTGCACGGCCCACGCCCTGCTCTGCAACGGCTGCGCCGACTTCGCGCTCTGCGTGGCCCACCGGAACTAGCCGTTCCCCGCGCGGCGCGGGCACTCGTAGCAGGCGCTGACCTGACGCACAGGCGACGCACAGCGAGCGGGACGACGGTTGAATCATGACGTCAGACGACCAGCCGGGAACGCCCACCTCCCCCTTCGGGAGCTACCCCTCGGCTGGCTACTCGGGTCCGCAGTACGTCGCGGGGGATTACCAGAACACGCAGCCGGAGTACCAGAACACGCAGCCGGACTACCAGCACACCCAGCCGCTGGGCGGCTACAGCGCCGCCGACTTTCCGGCTCCGGCCGGGGTGCCGCCGCTGGTCCCGCGGCCGGTCGACACCCGCTACGGCGCCGGTGCGGGCGGCTCAGCAGTCGGGCTGGCTACCAGGCCACGGCGTCGGGCCGGGTCGTTGATCGCGGCCGCCTCGCTCGCGGCGCTCATCGGGGCGGGCGCCGGGGTCGGCTCCTACGCGTACCTGACGGATGACTCGACGGCCGGCAGGTCCACCATCTCGGTGACGACCGCCTCCGCGAGCCAGGCGCCGACGCTCAACGGCACCATCTCGGCGGCGGCCGCCAAGATCCAGCCCTCGGTGGTCACGATCACCGTCCAGAGCGGCTCGTCCGGCGACATCGGCAGCGGCGTCGTTCTCGACACCGACGGCCACATCCTCACCAACGACCACGTCGTCGCCGATGCGGTGGCCGCCTCCAGCGACCAGACCCAGGGCGGCCAGGACGGCCAGACCGGCAGCGGACAGAGCAGCAGCGCGAGCACCATCACCGTCACCTTCCATGACGGCACCACCGCGAAGGCGACCGTGGTGGGCACCTCGGAGACCAACGACCTCGCGGTGATCAAGGTGGACGGGGTGAAGAACCTGACGCCGGCGGTCTTCGCGAAGTCGAGTGCGGTGACGGTGGGTGAGGCTGTCGTCGCGGCCGGCGCCCCGCTCGGCCTCTCCGAGTCGATCACCAGCGGCATCGTGTCCAACGCCGCGCGTCCGGTGCGTTCGGGCAACAACGACGACGCGGTCTACCTCGCCGTCCAGACCGATGCCGCGATCAACCCGGGCAACTCCGGCGGTCCGCTGGTCGACCTGAACGGTTCGGTGCTCGGCATCAACTCCTCGATCGCCAGCACGGGCTCCAGCTCGAGCACCACCACCCAGTCGGGCAACATCGGCATCGGCTTCGCCATCCCCGCCGACGTGGCCGTCCGCGTCTCCGGCGAGCTGATCAGCAGCGGGAAGTCGGTCAACGCAGCCCTCGGCGTCACGGTCGGCGGCTCGGACTCCGACCTCTCCACCGCGACCGGCGTGGCTCTGCAGTCCGTGACCAGCGGGGGCGCCGCGGCCAAGGCCGGTCTGCAGCAGGGTGACGTGGTGACCAGGGTCGACGACTTCTCCACGACCACGTCCGACGGCCTGATCGCCGCCACCCGCTTCTACGCCCCGGGCACCGAGATCACGGTCACCTACACCCGTGGCGGCGGAGCAGCCAAGACCGCCAAGGTCACCCTCGGCCAGCAGTAGACCAAACAGTGTGTAGACCTGGGTCCTGAGTCCAGGACCCAGGTTCTACACACACTCTGGTCCGGGACCCGGAAGCAGCGGCGGCAGCGCGTGGGCGGGTCGGTCCAGCCGAGCCGGGTCAGCGCCGTCGCGACCTGGACCGCGACCTCGCAGGAGCTGCCGACGACGTCCACGGTGCCGTAACGCAGCGTCGGTCGTCCCTCGAGCAGGGTGCGGTTGTCACGCCACATGTCGCGGAACCGGCCCATCCCGGTGTGCCCGAGCCGGCCGTCGAGCTCCACCACCAGGCCGTACGGGTGGTAGACGACGTCCCGGCTGTACTCCGGCGTCGAGGAGTCCTGGCGCTGGCCTCGCGGTAGCCCGTGAGCCCGCTCGGCGTCGCGCAGGTAGCGCACCTCCAGCGGGGACTCCGCGCCGACGGCGACATCAGCGAGCAGATCGGACACGAGCTTCCGGTGCCGGATCCGCAGCCGCCGGCGCAGTGCGCGCCGCAGGGCGGCCGGGGTGGTTCGACGGGTCTGGACGGCGGTCGTGACCCAGCCGACCACCTGCTCCGCCGAGCCCTCGTCGCAGAGGTCGAGGACGGTGTCCTCGACCGTGGTCCGCGGTGGTGAGCCGGGCGAGCGGAGGTCCCGGACCCCCTCACGTTCGCGCCGGAACTGCCAGCAGCCCCGGGAACGGTTTACCTGGTGGAGCGGGACCAGCACCGACATCTCCGGGCCGGGTCAGATGACCGAACGCTCGAGGCGCTGCCACTGGCCCTGGTCGGCGAGTCGTTCGGCGGCGCGTCGCGACAGTCCATGACCGGCCAGCTGCTCGGTGACGACGACTCCGTGTTGTTGCTCGGCCAGAGCAAGGAGCTGTCGGCCGGGGACATGACGTTCGCGCACCCGGCAAGGGTCGGGTCTGCTCACCCCCGATTTCGAGGGCTGCGGAGCAATCTGTGGACAACTCCGGTCACCGTGTGCCCGACGGCTAGCTGTTCTGTCCTGACAGGTTAGGGACGCGGCTGGCGGGTGGTTGTCCTTGGAGTGCGGTGTGGCCGCGGTGGTGATTGTAGGTGTGCAGCCAGCCGGGGAACGCGGCGACTCGTTCTGCTTCTGACTGGTAGGGCCGGGTGTAGGCCCATTCGTCGAGGAGGGTGCGGTTGAACCGCTCCGCTTTGCCGTTGGTCTGGGGTCGGTAGGGGCGGGTCCGCTTGTGGGTGATCTCGCCGAGAGCGGTGGCGAAGTCGTGGGATCGGTAGCAGGAGCCGTTGTCGGTCAGTACCCGCCGAACGGTGATGCCGCAGCTGGTGAACCAGGCCTGAGCTCGCAGCCAGAAACCGGCAGCGGTCTCCTTCCGTTCATCGGCAAGGATCTCGGAGTAGGCGAGTCGGGAATGGTCGTCGACGGCGTTGTGGAGGTAGGCGTAGCCGATCACCGGGTGGCTGTTTGTGCGGGCGGTGGTGGTGGCTCGGGCGTTACGCCCGCCGACCGCCCGGCCGTGGACCCGCCAGCCGCCGCCGTCGGGGATCCGGCCCAGCTTTTTGATGTCGACGTGCACCAGATCACCGGGATGAGGATGCTCGTATCGGCGCACGACCTGGCCGGTGGCCCGGTCCAGCCACGACAGCCGCGCCAACCGGTAACGGCTGAGGACCCGGTGCACCGTCGAGGGATGCAGCCCGAGGAGGTAGCCGATCCGCGCCGGCCCCCACCGGCGCAGCACCCGCACCTTGATGATCCGCCGCTCGGTGCGGGTCGGAGTCCGCGTGGGTGATCGGTGGGGGCGGGAGGACCGGTCGAGCATCCCGGCCGGCCCGTCCTGGCGGTATCGGCCCGCCCAGCGGGCGGCGGTCGTCGTAGAGATCTGGAACCGTTCCGCGGCCCGCCGCAGCGGCCAACCGTCGTCCACGACACAGCGGGCGACGCGAAGCCGACCGACCGGGGACAGCGCAGCTTTAGGGTGGGACATGAAGACCTCCGGGGAGAAGTGCTGGACCTAGACAGCTCGCACTTCACTCGGAGGTCATCGCCTTGTCACCCAGCCACGCCGTCACCAACCTCTGTGGTCAGTACAGCTAGCGGGCGCGGCGCTCGACCCGCTCGACGTCCAGGATGGTCACCGAGCGGGGCTCGAGCCGGATCCAGCCACGGGCGGCGAAGTCGGCGAGGGCCTTGTTCACCGTCTCGCGGGAGGCACCGACGAGCTGGGCCAGCTCCTCCTGGGTCAGGTCGTGGTGCACGTGGACGCCGTCGTCCCGCTTGTCGCCGAAGCGGTTGGCGAGCTCCAGCAGCTGCTTGGCCACCCGACCCGGCACGTCGGAGAAGACGAGGTCGGCCACCACATCGTTGGCCCGACGGAGCCTCGCGGCCAGCTGGGCCAACAGGCCCTGGGCCACCTCGGGGCGGCCGGTCAGCCAGCCCATCAGCTCGTCGTGCTCGAGGGTGCGGATCTCGCAGGCGGTGACGGCCGTGGCCGTGCTCGAGCGGGGGCCGGGATCGAAGAGGGACAGCTCGCCGAACATCTGCCCCGGCCCGAGGATGGCCAGCAGGTTCTCCCGACCGGCCGAGCCGCTGCGGCCCAGCTTGATCTTGCCGGTGATGACCACGTAGAGCCGGTCCTCGCCGTCACCCTCGTGGAACAGCACATCGCCCTTGCTCAGCCGGATGGTCCCCATGGCGTCGGAAAGCGCGCTCGCTGCCTCGTCGTCGAGGCCCGCGAAGAGCGGCGCTTTCTTCAAGACTTCCGGATCCACGAACGACCTCCTGGTCACGAATCACCTAACCGGCGGGCACAAGGCTACCGTTGCGGGGCTCGGATGTGGCAGGGGCCACACAGTCTCGGAGCCCGTGACGTACCGCCCCGACGACCCTCGGGAGCCGGGTCCCCCAGCACGTAGGGTGTCCCCATGACGACGAGCCGGGCCGGGGCCGCCTCGGGCTCGGTGGAGCAGCCGGGCGTCCCCACCCCGTACGACCGGTCCCGGACCGCCCTGGTGCGGCGGGCGCGGAACATCAACCGGACCCTGGCGGTGACCTACCCCGACGCGGTGATCGAGCTCGACTTCACTAACCCGCTGGAGCTGCTGGTGGCGACGATCCTGTCGGCGCAGAGCACCGACAAGCGGGTCAACTCGATCACGCCCGTGCTGTTCGCGCGCTACCCGGACGCCGCCGCCTACGCCGCGGCCGACCGGGCCGAGCTGGAGCTGCTGATCACGCCCACCGGCTTCTTCCGCGCCAAGACCGACAGCCTGCTCAAGCTCGGGGCGGCGCTGACGACGCGGTTCGGCGGCGAGGTCCCCCGGACCCTGGCCGAGCTCGTCACCCTGCCGGGCGTGGGCCGCAAGACGGCGAACGTGGTGCTGGGCAACGCGTTCGGCGTCCCCGGCATCACCGTGGACACCCACGTCGGGCGGCTCTCGCGTCGCTTCGGCTGGACGACCCAGGTCGACCCCGAGAAGGTCGAGCCCGAGCTCGGCGCGCTCTTCCCGCCGCGGGACTGGACGCAGCTGTGCCACCACGTCATCTGGCACGGACGCCGCTGCTGCCACGCCCGCAACCCGGCCTGCGGCGCCTGTCCCGTCGCCCGTTGGTGCCCCGCCTACGGCGAGGGTGAGACCGACCCGAAGAAGGCGGCGAAGCTCATCCGGGAGCCGCGCGGATGACCGCCCGCCGCCGCAGCGTGGTCGCGGCGGCGCTCGCCGTCCTGGTCGTGCTGGCCGGCTGCACCGAGAGCCCGGCGGTCACCCGCTCCCCGGGGACCATGCCCGCCGCGGGGATGACGCCGACCAGCACCGGGCGCGCTCCCGACTCCTCCCGCCTGGGTGCGGCCAAGAAGGCGGCCGGGATCGCCGACTGCCCCACCTCGCAGGAGAAGGCGCCCACGGTCACCGACGGACTGCCCGACGCGGTGCTGCCGTGCCTCGGCGGCGGCCGCCCGGTCCGCCTGTCCGGGTTGCGCGGCGAGCCCATGATCATCAACGTCTGGGCTTCGTGGTGCCCCTCGTGCCGGACGGAGGCGCCGTTCCTGGCCGAGGTGGCCCGCGGGGCCACCGGGGTGCGGGTGCTGGGCGTGGACCACGCGGACCAGGACCCGGCCGGCGCCATCGCCTTCGCCGGACAGGCCGGCTGGACCTACGCCCAGCTGCAGGACCGCGACCTCGTGCTGCGGCGCGACCTGCAGGTGATGGCGCTGCCGATGACCTTCTTCGTCCGCGCGGACGGCAGCATCGCGTACCGCAACCTGGTGCCGTTCAGCTCCGCCGACCAGATCCGCGACCTCAGCGAGCGCTACCTCGGGGTCCGGCCGTGACTCCTGCCCGGCCGGGCTGGCTCCGGCCGCTGACCGCGGCTCTCGCCGCACCGGAACGGCTGCAGCAGGTGGTCGCGGTGCGTCCCGGCGTCGGCGGTCGAGCGGCTGCGGTCCTGGTCCTGCTCGGCGAGGGCGACCGGGGGCCCGAGGTCCTCTTCGTGGAACGGGCGGCCACGCTGCGCACGCACGCCGGCCAGATCGCCTTCCCCGGCGGGGCGGCCGACCCCGGCGACGCCGACCTGGTCGACACCGCCCTGCGCGAGGCCGAGGAGGAGGTCGGGGTGCAGCGCGCCGGCGTCGAGGTGCTGGGCCTGCTGCCTGCCGCACACGTCGCGGTCAGCGGCTTCGACGTCACGGCCGTCCTCGGCTGGTGGCGCGAGCGGGCGCTGGTCAGTGCGGTCGACGCCCGCGAGGTGGCCTCGGTACCGGTCGTCCCGGTCGCCGATCTGACCGACCCGGCGAACCGCGCCAGCGTCCGCCACCCCTCCGGCTACACCGGGCCGGGCTTCGAGGTCCAGGGCCACCTGATCTGGGGCCTGACCGCGCACCTGCTGGACGGGGTGCTCGACCTCGGCGGGTGGCAACGCTCCTGGGACACTGCTCGCGAAGTCCCCATCCCTGTCCGCTACCTCACCGATCGCCGCGATGCCGGAGGACCCGATGCCGGAGGACCCGATGCCCACTGACGACCCGTACGGCACCACCGCCCTGAGTCCGGACGAGCTCGACGCCGAGCTGGCCCGCCGCTGGGACGCCCTGCTGCCGGCGCTGCCCGAGCTGGGGCGCAGCCTGGTCCGTCGTTACGCCGAACCCCACCGCCGCTACCACGACCGGGCCCACCTGCTGCAGGTGCTGCTGAGCGTCGACGCCCTCGCCGGCGATGAGGACCTCTACCTCGTCCGGCTGGCCGCCTGGTTCCACGACGCGGTCTACGACCTGCCCGAGCGCGAGCTGACCAATGAGGAAGCCTCCGCCCGGCTCTCGGTCCGCGAGCTGGGCCGGGCCGGTTTCGAGCAGGAGGACCTCACCCAGGTGTCCCGGCTGGTGCGGCTGACCACCACCCACGCCGTGGGCGCCCGCGACCCGGAGGGCGAGCTGCTCTGCGACGCCGACCTGGCCATCCTGGCCGCGCCGCCGGAGCGCTACGACGCGTACGTGGCGGCGGTCCGGGAGGAGTACGCGGCCGTCCCCGAGGAGCAGTTCCTGGCCGGCCGGCTGGCCGTGCTGGAGCCGCTGGCCGACTCCGAGATCTTCCGTAGCGGCAGGGCCCAGGGCCTCAAGCCGGCCGCCCGGGCCAACCTCGGGCGCGAGCTCTGGAGCCTGCGCGACCGCCTCGGTCTCGAGCAGCCCGACGACGCGGTTGTGGGAGACTCGCGGTCGTGACGAGCTCCTCCCCGACGACCCAGCCGACCGCCCAGAACGTGATCGAGCGCCCCGCCGACTGGTGGAAGAAGGCGGTGGTCTACCAGGTCTACCCGCGGTCGTTCGCCGACAGCAACGGTGACGGGATGGGCGACATCCCGGGGATCACCGGGCGGGTGGACTACCTGGCCGAGCTGGGTGTGGACGTGGTCTGGCTGTCCCCGGTCTACGCCTCGCCGCAGGACGACAACGGATACGACATCAGCGACTACCAGGACGTGGACCCGACCTTCGGCACCCTCGCCGACCTCGACGAGCTGATCGCCGCCCTGCACGAGCGCGGCATCAAGCTCGTGATGGACCTGGTCGTCAACCACACCTCCGACGAGCACCCCTGGTTCGTCGAGTCCCGGGACCCCGCCTCGGCCAAGCGCGACTGGTACTGGTGGCGCAAGCCCCGGCCCGGCGTCGAGCCGGGGACGCCGGGTGCGGAGCCGACGAACTGGGCTTCGGCCTTCTCCGGCCCGACCTGGACCCACGACGAGGCGAGCGGGGAGTACTACCTGCACCTGTTCAGCCCCAAGCAGCCGGACCTGAACTGGGAGAACCCCGAGGTCCGCCAAGCCGTCTACGCGATGATGCGCTGGTGGGTCGACCGGGGCGTCGACGGCTTCCGGATGGACGTCATCAACCTGATCTCCAAGCCGGCCGAGCTCGCCGACGGTGAGGTCGCGCCGGGACAGCGCTACGCGGACACCCTCTGGATCACCGCGAACGGGCACCGGCTGGAGGAGTTCCTCGCCGAGATGAACCGCGAGGTGGGGCTGGACGAGCGCCACCTGCTGACGGTGGGCGAGATGCCGGGCTCGACCATCGAGCTGGCCCGGTCGATCACCGACCCGGCCAACGGCGAGCTGAACATGGTCTTCACCTTCGAGCACGTGAACCTCGACGTGCAGGAGGGTGGCGGCAAGTGGGACCTGGCTCCGCTGGAGCTGCCGCGGCTGAAGCAGAACCTGGCCGAGTGGCAGGAAGGTCTGGCCGGTGTCGGCTGGAACTCCCTCTACTGGGACAACCACGACCAGCCGCGGGCGGTGTCGCGCTTCGGGGACGACTCCCCGGAGCACCGGGTCAACTCGGCCAAGACGCTGGCCGTTGTCCAGCACATGCACCAGGGGACGCCGTACGTCTACCAGGGTGAGGAGCTGGGAATGACCAACACCCAGTTCCTCGACATCAGCTCGTTCCTCGACATCGAGTCGGTCAACTACTACACCGAGGCGATGAGCGTCGGGCTGCAGGCCGAGAGCGTGCTCAGCGCGCTGGCCCTACGCAGCCGCGACAACGCGCGGACCCCGGTGCAGTGGGACGACAGCTCGCACGCCGGCTTCACCCAGGGCATCCCGTGGCTGCCGGTCAACCCCAACTACGTCTACGTAAACGCCGCCGCGGCCGTGGCGGACCCCGACTCGACCTTCCACCACTTCCGCCGGCTGATCGCGCTGCGCCACGAGCTGCCGGTGATCGTCGAGGGCCGGTTCGCGCTGCTGCTGCCCGAGCACGAGCAGATCTGGGCGTTCACCCGGACGCTGGGCGACCAGGTGCTGGTCGTGGTGGCCAACTGCTCGTCCCGGCCCGCGACCGTGCCGCCAGGCTCGGTCCCCGACATCGCGGGCGCGACGGAGCTGCTGAGCACCCACGCCACCCCCGTGTCGGCGCAGCTGGCGCCGTGGGAGTCCCGGATCCACCTGATCGGCTGAGGCGGTGACCCTCCCGGTGGAGCCCGCTCTGGCGGGCGACCCGCGGCTCCGGGCGGCCGTGGACGCCGTGGTCCCGGCCGACGACGTGCCGTCGGCGTCGGAGGTCGGGGTGGCGCGCTTCCTGGCCTCCGAGGCGGTGGACGCCGCCGGCTGGACGTCGCGGATCGCCGCCGTGCTGGACCGGCTGGACGAGGCGGCCGGTGGCCTCGGTGGGCGCACCTTCGCCGCGCTGGGGTTGGACGAGCAGCAGCAGGTGCTGGACGAGCTGGCGGCTGAGCCGGAGGTCGACTGGTTCCTGACCAGCGTGAACGCCGCCTACTACGCCGACCCGGCCTCCGGCGGTAACGACGACCCGGCCGTCTGGGCGGCGCTGGGTTGGGCGTCAGAACCCCGCGGTGGCTGGCCGGACGTCGACGTCCCGCCGCTCGACCGCAGCGCCGTGGTCGGCCGGGGCCAGCTGCGACCGCGCTACGACGCGGTGGTGATCGGCTCGGGTGCCGGCGGCGGGGTGGCGGCCGCGGAGCTGACCGCGGCCGGCCGCACGGTGCTGGTCGTCGAGCGCGGTGACTACCCCGACACCGCCCGCCTGGCCGAGGACCACCTGCGCAACGCCCGCACCGACATCGGGCTGGACCACCGGACGCTGGTTCCCTCCCGCGGGAACCCGCGCACCTTCGAGGTCGGGGACCGCGTCGAGACGTTGTCCGCCTGGGATCCGCGGTGGGGCAGCAACGCCTACACCCTCGGCGGCGGCACCCGGGTCTACGGCGCCCAGGCCTGGCGTTTCGTCCCCGAGGACTTCGCGATGGCGAGCACCTACGGCGTCCCCGAGGGCAGCGCGCTCGCGGACTGGCCGATCAGCCACGCCGACCTCGAGCCGTTCTACAGCCGGGCCGAGGTCGAGATCGGCGTCTGCGGTACCACGGAGGGCGATTCGGCCCTGGCGCCGCGTTCGCAGCCGTTCCCGATGCCGCCGATGCCGAGCACTCAGCCCGCCCGGCTGCTGGCCGACGCGGCAGGACGGCTGGGACTGTCGACCCTGCCGGTACCGCTGGCCGTCAACTCGGTCCCCTACGGCGGACGGCCCGCCTGCGCCCGCTGTCGGCAGTGTGTCGGCTTCGCCTGTCCGGTGGAGGCCAAGAACGGCTCGCACAACACCACGCTGGCCCGGGCGGCGGCTACCGGCCGGCTGCACCTGCTGCTCGGGACCCGCGTCGAACGGCTGGCCTTCGACGCTCGCGGTCGGGTCACCGGCGTCGTGCTGATGGCTGAGGCGGACGGTTCCCGGGTGCGGACCGAGGTGGCGGCGGAGGACGTCGTGGTCTCCGCCGGTGCCGTCGAGTCGGCCCGGCTGCTGCTGACCAGCACCAGCGAGCAGGAGCCGAACGGGGCCGGCAACAACGCCGACCAGGTCGGCCGGCACTTGCAGGGCCACCTGTACGCCGGCGCGCTGGGGATCTTCGACGAGCCCGTCAACGACTACGTCGGACCCGGGCCGAGCATCGCAACCAACGACTTCCGGCACCACAACCGCGACGCGGGCGGTGAGCTGACCGGTGGGGGGATGATCGCCAACGAGTTCGTGCCCACCCCGACCAGCACCTTCCTCTACCTCAGCGGGGCCGGCCTGCTGCCGCGGCACGGCTTGGCGGCGAAGTCGGGGATGCGTGACCTGATGCCGCGGATGCAGCGGGTGGTCGGTCCCGTGCAGGAGATGACGTCGGCTGACGCCCGGGTCCGGCTCGACCCGCAGGTCCGCGACAGCCTCGGGATCCCGGTGGCCCGGCT
This sequence comes from uncultured Friedmanniella sp., assembly GCF_964244285.1. Taxonomy (NCBI): domain Bacteria; kingdom Bacillati; phylum Actinomycetota; class Actinomycetes; order Propionibacteriales; family Nocardioidaceae; genus Friedmanniella; species uncultured Friedmanniella sp. The sequence continues at coordinate 5,986 of NZ_CAXTHT010000011.1, read as the reverse complement.
GAGTGGCCGGCTGCACCCCGAGGACCACCGGACGGCCGCCTTCCTCGGCGAACGGGCCGCGGAGTGGCTGCGCGCGGCCGGCGCCTCGACGGTCGTCGTCGCCGGCCGACGCCCCGACGAGCTCGGTCCCAGCAGCGGTCAGCACCAGGCGGGCAGCTGCCGGATGGGGACGGACCCGGCGCGCTCGGTGACCGACCCCTACGGGCGGGTCTGGGGCCACGACAACCTGCGGGTCGTCGACGGCTCGCTGCACGTCACCAACGGCGGGGTCAACCCGGTGCTCACGATCTTCGCGAACGCCTACCGGGTGATGGCGGCCTGGTTGGGCCCGACGACCCCGTGAGAGGCTGAGGCCGACCCGGCCCGCCGAGCACCGAAGGGGACACGATGACGAACCAGCCCGAGGCCCCTGAGCCCGACATCTCCGAGCCCGAGACCGAGCCCGAGAAGGCTGAGCCCGAGGACACCGAACAGCTCGACCATGCCGAGGAGCTGATCGACGAGGCCCGCACCGCGGCCCACGACGCGCTGCCGGACACGCAGTCCGACGACGACCTGGACGCACCCAGCACCAGCGAGGGCCTGGCCGCCGACGAGCCTGCCACCCCCGGCCCCAACTGACGCCTCCTCCCGCCCGACCCGCCGCCCCCGCTCCCGCCCGCGGCGACGCGCACCTTCCGTCGAACCCTGACGGTCACTTCACAGCCCCACGAGCCACTTCACCCCCGTTAGCGCAGGGCGAAACGGCTCGTAGGGCTGTGAAGTGGGGGACCTGGGTGAGGCTCGAGCCGGTGAGCAGGCCCGGGTTCGTCCGGTCAGCGGATCGCGCGGCTGGCGACGACCTCGCCTTCGATCTCGGGGGACTTCGCCGCGTCGTTGCCGCGCTGCACGGCGCCCTTGAGCTCGGCGACGGTGGTGTTGACGCTGGCGATCGTCCGCTGAGGGCCCTTGACCTTCTTGACCAGGGTCAGCCCGATCAGGCCGAGGACGGCGGCGACGACCAGCAGGACGACGCCCACGATCAAGAACGAGAGCCAGTAGCTCAGCCCGAGGGCCACGAGCCCGAAGGCCGCCGCGAAGTAGAGCACCGACAGGGCGCAGATCCCGAAGTAGCCGGCCGCACCGAACATCCCGGCGCCGATGCCGGCGTTCTTGGCGGCGGGCACCAGCTCGGCCTTGGCCAGCTGGATCTCGTCCCGGACCAGCAGCTTGACGTCGTCGGTGATGCTCTTCACGATGTCGCCCACACCTTGATCGGCCACGGTGGCTCCTTCCCTCGCGGGAAGCCTAGCGGGTGCCTCCCGCGGTCTTGGCCGCCCTGGTCCGGCTCAGGCGTCGGTGGCCCTCGTGCTGGCCCGGCGACGCAGGGAGACCGCCGCCAGCAGCCCGGCCAGCAGGGACGCCAGCAGGACGGCGGCCTTGGCTCGCTCGCGGAGCGCGGGATCGCCGGGAAAGGCGAGATCGGAGATGAGCAGCGCCACGGTGAACCCCACGCCGGCGAGCACCGAGACCGAGAACACCTCGCTCCAGCGCAGGTCGGGAGCCAGTTCGGCGCGGGTGAACCGGGCGCTGAGGTAGGCGCCGCCCAGCACCCCGACCGGTTTCCCCACCAGCAGTCCCACGACCACCCCGAGCCCGACCGGCGCCGTCACCAGCTGCGCCAGCACGGACGGGGACACGGTCACCCCGGCTGCCAGGACCGCGAACACCGGCACGGCGAAGCCGGCGGACACGGGCTGCCAGCGGTGCTCCCAGGCCCGGACCGGCGCTTCGGGGTCGGTCGCCGAGGAGCGGGAGAGCAGGCCCAGCAGTACCCCGGCGATGGTGGGGTGCACGCCACTGCTCAGCATCGCGAACCAGCAGAGAACCCCGAGCGGAAGATAGAGGTACCAGCCGCGGACCCGGCGACGCTGGAGCAGCCACCAGAGCGCGGCCACGGCCACAGCGACGGCCAGCCAGCCGAGCCGGATCTCCTCGGTGAACACCACCGCGATGACCACGATCGCGCCGAGGTCGTCCACGATGGCCAGGGTCAGCAGGAAGGCGCGCAGGCTGGTGGGCAGCGAAGGCGCGGCCACCGCCAGGACCGCCAAGGCGAACGCGATGTCGGTCGCCATCGGGATCGCCCAGCCGCCGGGGTGCCCGGAGCTGCCGGAGAGGTTGACGACCAGGTAGATGAGCGCTGGCACCGCCATCCCGCAGACGGCGGCGATCATCGGCACCACGGCCTCGGCGGGCCGGGACAGCGAGCCGACCGTCAGTTCTCGTTTGAGCTCCAGCCCCGCGACGAAGAAGAAGATGGTCAACAAGCCGTCGGAAGCCCAGGCTTCGAGCGTGAGTGGGCCGAGGTGCAGCTCACGGACGTGCTCGTAGCCGGCGTGGTCGAGGTTGGCCCAGACCACCGCGGCGGCCGCGGCGAGCAGCATCAGCACCCCGCCGACGGTCTCCCGGCGCAGCAGGTCGGTCAGGGTGACCGCGTCCGTGTCCGTCCCTCGGCCGAACAGGACGAGCGGGCGTCGCTCCGGCCGTCCGCCTGAGGTCAACGCCGGGTACCTCCGGGGATGGTCAGCCCTCCGAGCTGTCCGGGCTGCTGCTGAGGTTGTCCTTGATCAGGTCCATCACCGACGAGTCGGTCAGTGTCGTCACGTCGCCCAGCTCGCGGTTCTCGGCGATGTCGCGCAGCAGCCGGCGCATGATCTTGCCCGACCGGGTCTTCGGCAGCTCCTGCACCACCATGATCTGGCGGGGACGTGCGATGGCGCCGATCTGCTTGGCGACGTGCTGCCGCAGCTCCTGAACCACGTCCGGCCCGCCGTCGCCGGCTTCGGAGCGCAGGATTACGAAGGCGACGATGGCCTGGCCGGTGGTCGGGTCGGTGGCCCCCACGACGGCCGCCTCGGCCACCTTGGGGTGCGAGACCAGGGCCGACTCGATCTCCGTGGTCGACATCCGGTGCCCGGACACGTTCATCACGTCGTCGACCCGGCCGAGGAACCAGATATCGCCGTCCTCGTCCTTCTTGGCGCCGTCGCCGGCGAAGTACATGCCGGGGAACCGGGACCAGTACGTGTCGACGTAGCGCTGGTCGTCGCCCCACAGGGTGCGCAGCATGGCGGGCCACGGCCTGGTGATGGTGAGGTAGCCGCCGGAGCCGTTGGCCACCGGCTGCGCCTCGTCGTTGACGACCTCCACCGAGATGCCGGGCACCGCCGTCATGGCCGCACCTGGCTTGCCCGCGGTGACCCCGGGCATCGGCGAGATCATGTGCATCCCGGTCTCGGTCTGCCACCAGGTGTCGACGACAGGGGTCCGGTCGCCACCGATCTCCCTGCGGTACCAGACGTAGGCCTCGGGGTTGATCGGTTCCCCGACCGAGCCCAGCAGCCGCAGCGACGACAGGTTGAAGCCGGACGGGATGTCACTGCCCCACTTCATGAAGGTCCGGATCGCGGTCGGCGCGCAGTAGAGGATCGACACCCCGTACTTCTGGATGATCTCCCACCACCGGCCCTGGTGCGGAGTGTCGGGCGTGCCCTCGTACATCACGCTGGTGGTGCCGTTGACCAGCGGACCGTAGACCAGGTACGAGTGCCCGGTGACCCACCCGATGTCGGCCGCGGTCCAGAAGATGTCGGTCTCGGGCTTCAGGTCGAACGTGGCCCAGTGGGTCCACGAGGTGCCCACCAGGTAGCCGCCGGTCGTGTGCAGGATGCCCTTGGGCTTACCGGTGCTGCCGGAGGTGTACATGATGTAGAGCGGGTGCTCGGCCGGGAAGTGCTCGAGCTCGTGCTCGGTGGACTGGCCGCCGACGTGCTCGTGCCACCACAGGTCGCGGCCCTCCTGCATCGCCGTCTCCTGCTGGGTGCGCTGCACGACCAGGACGTTGCGAACGGTCGGGCAGGACTCGAGCGCGGCGTCCACCGCGGGCTTGAGCGCCGACGCGGCACCTTTGCGGTAGCCACCGTCAGCGGTGATCACCACCTCGACCCCGCAGTCCTGGATCCGCGAAGCCAGCGCGTCGGCCGAGAAGCCCCCGAAGACGACGGTGTGCGGGGCGCCGATCCGCGCGCACGCCAGCATCGCGACGACGGCCTCGGGGATCATCGGCAGGTAGATCGCCACCCGGTCGCCGGCGTGGACGCCCAGCTCGACCAGCCCGTTCGCGGCCTGGCGCACCTCCGCGGCCAGCTCGGCGTAGGTGATGGTGCGGGTGTCGCCCGGCTCGCCCTCGAAGTAGTAGGCCACCCGGTCGCCGCGTCCGGCCTCGACGTGGCGGTCCAGGCAGTTGTACGCGGCGTTCAGGGTGCCGTCGGCGAACCAGGTCGCGAACGGCGGGTTGCTCCAGTCGAGGCCCCGGGTGGGCTCGGTCGCCCAGCTGAGCCGGCTCGCCTGGCGCAGCCAGAACGCCTCGGGATCGGCCGCGGCATCGGCGTAGGTCTCGGCGGTGACGTTGGCGGAGGCCACCAGCTCCGGTGGCGGCGGAAAGCGTCGCTCCTCGTGCGCCAGGTTGGACAGGGCCTCTTCGCTCACGCTGGTCCTCCTTGAGGGTGTTCAGACGCTCCGGGCGGTAGGGGCAGCACCCGTCGTTGCTCAGGCTACCGACGTGCTGTCGGCGGTCGGTGCGCGGTTCAGTGGCTGCCCGCCTTCTCCGCACCCGCTCCGGTCAACGAACGCACCGACAGCTCGTCGTAGCGGCGCTCGGACTCGGGGTCGCGGCTGAGCAAGGTGCCGACGACGCCGCAGAGGAAGCCGAAGGGGATGGAGACCAGTCCGGGGTTCCGCAGTGGGAACCAGGCGAAATCCATCGCCGGTGCCAGCGAGGTCGGCGTACCGGAGCCGACCGGGGAGAAGATCACCAAGATCACCGCGGCGGCCAGACCCCCGTAGATGCTGCAGGTCGCGCCCAGGGTGTTGAAGCGTCGCCAGAACAGGTTGAAGAGCAGCGCCGGCAGGTTGGCCGACGCGGCGACGGCGAAGGCCAGCGCGACGAGGAAGGCGATGTTGAGCCGCTGGGCCGGGATGGCCAGCGCGATCGCGACCGCGCCGATGACCAGGGCGGCGATCCGAACGACGACCATCTCGCTCCGCTCGCTCGCGCGACCCTTCTTGAGCACGCTCGCGTAGAGGTCGTGGGCCACCGAGGACGCCGAGGTCAGCGTCAGGCCGGCCACCACGGCCAGGATGGTGGCGAAGGCGACCGCGGAGATGAGGGCCAGCAGCACCGCCCCGCCCAACGTCCCCTCGCCGCCGCCGACCGCCTGGGCCAGCAGCGGGGAGGCCGCGTTGCCCGAGCTGGTGGCGATCTGGCTGCCCTTGCCGGTGTCGACCAGCGCAGCGGCACCGAAGCCGAGCACCAGGGTCATCAGGTAGAAGCCGCCGATCAGGCCGATGGCCCACAGCACCGACTTCCGGGCGGCGTGGGCCGTCGGCGTGGTGTAGAAGCGGATCAGGATGTGCGGCAAGCCGGCGGTGCCCAGCACCAGGGCCAGCCCCAGGGACAGGAAGTCGAACTTGCCGACGAGGTCACGACCGTAGAGCTGGCCGGGCTGGAGGAAGGCAGCGCCCTTGCCCGACTTCTCGGCGGCCGCCCCCAGCAGCTCGGAGAGGTTGAAGTGGAACTTGGCCAGCACGAGCACGGTGATCAGCAGGGTCCCGATGATCAGCAGCACGGCCTTGACGATCTGCACCCAGGTGGTGCCCTTCATGCCGCCGAGGGTCACGTAGATGACCATCAGGATGCCGACGCCGATGATCACGAGGTTCTTCACCCCGGGGTCGCTGACGCCGAGCAGCAGACCGACGAGGCTGCCTGCGCCGACCATCTGCGCCAGCAGGTAGAAGATCGAGACGACGATCGTCGAGGACGCAGCCGCCGAGCGCACCGGCGTCTGCCGCATCCGGTACGCCAGCTGGTCGGCCATGGTGTAGCGGCCGGAGTTGCGCAGCAGCTCCGCCACCAGCAGCAGGGCGACGAGCCAGGCGACCA
>NZ_CAXTHT010000010.1:48173-86370 GCF_964244285.1 uncultured Friedmanniella sp. | reverse complement strand
GTCGCCGGACACACACACTTCAAGGCCGACCCCACCAGGGGCCGGCCTTGAAGTATATCCACGCTCGAACGCTCACGAGCGCGTACTGGGAAAGTGTTCGTGCAGCGCCTTCTGGTAGCGCTCATCAAGGACGACAGCGGCCCGCTGCTCCCGTTCGGTCGGATCGTGCTGAGTCAGTACGGGTACCGACCATGCGGGCAGCGCTCCGGTAAAGGCCCAGGCGGCTTGGCGCGCGGCGCCGACCGCGACGCTCTCGAAGGTGTCGGTGACGACGATGGGTAGCCCGAAAACGGCCGGCGCGATCTTGCGTACGGCCTCGGACTGGGCGGCTCCGCCGGTGAGGGTGATAGCGGTGATCGGTCCGGTCTGCTGCTGCAGGACCTGGACCCCGTACGCGAGACTCCACAGCACACCTTCGATGCTGGCGCGAGCCAGATTGGCCGGGGTCAGGTTGCGCAGCGTGAGCCCGAGCAGCTCACCGCGGGCGTCCGGCAGGGGCGGCGTGCGCTCACCCTCCAGGTACGGGAGGTAGACGAGTCCACCACTCCCGGGCTCGGCCGAGAGGGCGAGCGCGCTCAGCTCGGCCAGGCTGACGCCGAGGAGCTCCGCGGTGGCGACGAGGTTGCGAGCGCCGTTGAGGGTGCAGACCAAGGGCAGGAAGGACCCGGTCGCGTCGGCGAAGCCGGCGACGGTGCCCGTCGGGTCGTGGGTCTGAGCCTCACTTCGCGTGAAGGCCGTCCCGCTCGTGCCGAGGGAGACGACGGCGGCCGCCTGGTCGAGCGCCAGGCCCAGGCCGGCGGCCATGTTGTCCCCGGTCCCGGCGGCGATCGCGATCCCGGCATCGGTCTCACCGACGACTTCGTCCGGCGCCGCGATGCGCGGCAGCTCCAGGTCGTGGCCGAACGCCCGCTGAACCAGGTCGGTGCGGTAGCGGTTCGTGGTGGCGTCGAAGTAGCAGGTGCCGGACGCGTCGCCCCGGTCGGTCACCGGGTCAGACCGACGGCCGCCGATCTGCCAGGTCAGCCAGTCGTGCGGAAGCACGACCCGGCTCGTCCTGGCGGCGTTGTCCGGCTCCCGCCGCGCCAGCCAGCGGAGCTTGCTCACCGTCATGGACGCCACCGGCACCGACCCGACGGCGTCCGCCCATCCCGAGGGCCCGCCCAGCTCGTCGATCAGGTCGCGCGCATCCGAGGCCGAGCGGTTGTCGTTCCAGAGCAGCGCGTCCCGGACCAGGGCGCCACCGTCGTCGAGGCTGACCATCCCGTGCTGCTGCCCGCCGACGGCCAGGGCCGACACCCCGTCGAGCAGCTCGGGCTCTGCGGTGGCCGAGGTGTACGCCTCCCACCAGGCCTGCGCCGAGACCTCGGTGCCGTCCGGGTGGGCGGCGCGGGCGGACCGCACCACCTCGCCGGTCTCGATGTCGCAGACCACGACCTTCACCGACTGCGTGGAGGAGTCCACCCCAGCGACGTAGCTCATCGAGCCTTCCTCGCCCCGTTCCTGTCCGAGGAGCCGTCCGGAGTGCCGGTCACCTGGTCTCGCGGCCCGACCTCGCCGGCCGTCGAGACGGCAATCCCCCGGTCGAGGAAGGGCTGCAGAGCCGCCTGGGACGGTCGGCCGGCGACGGCGAGCAGGTCCACGTCGTCGAGGTCGGCGAACTGGACGAAGGCTGCCGTACCCAGCAGGTTGGCGTCGAGCAACGCGATGACCCGCTCGGCGGAGGCCACCTCGACCTGCGAGACCGCGGCGGCAGCCGGCGTGGCCTGGGTCAGCCCGCGATCCACGCTGACCCCTGCAGGGCAGACCACGCTCACGTCGACGTGCAGCCGTTCCAGCTCCTCCATCGCCCAGTCGCCTTCCTGCGCCCTCGTGCTCGCCGAGACCGTACCGCCGATGTTGTAGACCTCGAGCCGGCTCGCCCGCGCGAGCACGACGGCGGCGTCCAGGGAGTTGGTGACCACGGTCAGCCCGGCCCTCTCCGGCGGGTCGCCGACGATGGTCTGGGCGAGGGCCAGCGTCAACCGACCGGTGCCCACCAGCAGCGTGCCCTGTCGCGGGAGGTCCGCCCAGACGCGACCGGACAGCTCGAGGTCGTCGTCGTCGGAGGTGGACACGGGTGCCCGAGCGGCGAGCACACCGGCGTCGAGTGAGACCGCGCCGCCGTGGACGCGTTCCAGCGCGCCAGCCTCCTCCATCGCGCGCAGGTCGCGTCGGACCGTCTCCTGGGCGACGCGCAGCCGGGTCGAGAGGTCGACCACGTCGACCCGACCCTCCAACGCCAACCAGCGGGCGATGGCCTGGTGGCGCGACTCGGAGCGGGCCAAGCCCATCGCTGGCGTCACCGTCCTCCATCGGTCCAAGGACGAGGGGTCCTCGCTGCGGAGGCTAGCGCACGGCTCGGAGGAGGGCCAGGCCGCTTCTGACAGACTGTCGGCGACGGCACGTCGCCCGGCTGGCGTTCGGGCCCCGACCTGTGGAGGGTGCCGTGACCATGTATCCCCCGGAGCGTCAGCGGGCCATCACCGACCTGCTGCTGCAGCTGGAGGGCCGGCGGGCCAGCGTGAGCCAGATCAGCGAGCGGCTCGGGGTGACCACCGAGACGGTCCGGCGGGACCTGGACGTGCTCGAGCGCCGAGGGGTGCTGCGGCGGATCCGCGGTGGTGCCGAGCTGATGGACGCGACTCCGTTCGAGCAGGCCCTGGCTGCACGTCACTCCGAGCAGTACGACGACAAGCGGGTGATCGCCCGACGCGTGGCCGCCGAGCTGCCCGAGGACGGGGTCGTCGTGCTCGACTCCGGCTCGCTCACCCTCTTCTGCGCTCAGGCCTTCCCGCGCGACCGCAGCCTGGTGGTGGTGACCAACAACCTGCCGGCGGCGCAGTACCTGGCGGAGTACGACAACCTGCGGATCTTCACCCTCCCCGGCATGATCCGCGGGATCACCTCGGCGGCCGTGGACGTCTGGACGAGTCGTCGGCTCTCGACCCTGACCGCAGACCTCGCCATCATCGGGGTCAACGGCCTCACGGTGGCGCACGGACTGACCACGACCAACCCCGAGGAGGCGGCGACGAAGCGCGCCATGCTGCTGTCGGCCCGGCGGCGGGTGACGCCGGTGATCTCGGGCAAGATCGGGCGCAACTCGTTCTGCTCCTTCGCCACGGTCAGCGAGGTCGACCAGGTCATCACCGACGCGGCCGCCGATCCCGAGCTGCTGCGTGGTCTTGCGGCCGCCGGCCCGGAGGTCGTGCTGGCCTGAGGACTCGGACCTGCGACGGGTCCGGGGGGAGGGCGCTTTGCGTGCGGCCGACGACATCGGCAAGATTGAGCGGTGAACCCGCCGAACCGACCAGACCGACGCGATCCTGACCGCTCTCCGCGTTCGGGCGGAGCCGACGGTGGCCGGCGCTCGGGACCGCCGCGCGGCGGCGGCTCCGGACGACCGGACCGTGGTGCACCGTCGGGCCGGGGCGGGACCGGCGGCCGGGACGGATCCGTGGGCCGTGACCAGAGGTCGGGCCCGGAGCAGAGGTCGGGCCGGGACTCCGGGTCGGGCCGGGACGCCGGGTCTGGGCGGACGTCGCGTCCCGCCGGCAATGACCGCCGCGGTGCCCGCTCGGAGCGGCCGTTCGACGACCGTGCGGACCGTCCGGGTCCGGCGCGGGGTGACCGCTCACCGTCGGCTGCCCGGCGGCCGGTCGACAAGCGCTCGTCGCCTCCCGGCGCCGACCGGCGAAGTGACCGGCCGGGTGAGACCCGACGACCTCGCGGCGGCGAGGGCCGCGAGCGCAGCGAGCCGCCGCGTCCCGGCCTGGCGCGCAAGGCGAACGAGCCGCCCATCCCCGAGGGCATCGACGTCCGCGTGCTGCACCGGGCCGCACGGGCCGAGCTGCGCGGCCTGCCGACGGAGCTCGCCGAGATCGTCGCCTCGCACCTGGTCGTGGCCGGCCAGCTGATCGAGGAGGACCCGGAGCTGGCCTACGCCCACGCCGAGGCCGCACGGCGGCGCGCCGCCCGGCTGCCGATCGTCCGGGAGGCCGCTGCCGAGACCGCTTACGCGGCAGGCCGCTGGGACGTGGCGCTGAGTGAGTTCCGGGCGCTGCGCCGGATGACCGGCACCCACGACTACCTGCCGGTGATGGCGGACTGCGAACGAGCGCTGGGTCGTCCTCACAACGCGCTCAAGCTGGCCCGGGAAGCCGAACGGCTGCCTCTGGACCCCGCTTTGGCGATCGAGATGACGATCGTCGAGGCCGGGGCCCGCGCCGATCTCGACCAGCACCCCGAGGCGCGTCGGATCCTGCAGCGTGCGGTCGAGGACATCCCGTTGTCGCCGTCCATCCGGCTGCCGCTGGCCCGGCTGCGCTACGCCTACGCCGAGGCGCTGCTGCACCACGGGGACGAGGCCGAGGCCCGCCGCCTGTTCGTCGCGGCGGCCAAGCTGGACAACGACGGCGAGCTCGACGCCGACCAGCGCGTCGACGAGCTCGACGGGATGCTCATCGAGTTCGACGAGAACGAGCCCGACGACGGGGTACCCGACCAGGTGCCCCGTCCTGACGGGGTGGGCGGGGACGCCTCCGCCCCGGACGCCCCGCGGACCCCTCGGTGACCGACGCGTCCGCGCTCGTCGACGCCTACGACGCGGCCCTCTTCGACCTCGACGGCGTGGTGTACCTCGGGCCGGTGGCGGTACCGGGCGCGGCTGAGGGCATCGCTGAGCTGCGCCGGCGCGGCTGCACCGTCGGGTTCGTCACCAACAACGCCGCCCGCTCGCCGCGGGTCGTCGCCGAGCACCTGGTGGAGCTGGGCATCGAGGCCGCCCCGGCCGACGTCGTGACGTCCGCTCAGGCGGCCGCCCATGTGTTGTCGAGCCGGTTCGGCGCCGGCGCCAAGATCCTGGTGGTCGGGGGCGAGGGGGTGCTGGACGCCCTGGCCGAAGCCGGGCTGGTCGCGGTCCGCTCGGCCGACGACGAGCCGGTCGCGGTGATCCAGGGGTTCGGGCTCGAGCTGGCCTGGCAGGAGCTGAACGAGGCGGCGATCGCCATCAACCGGGGGGCGGTCTGGGTGGCGACCAACGACGACCCGACCCGGCCCACCGACCGTGGCCTGGTGCCCGGGAACGGTGCCGCGGTGGCGGCGGTGGGTTTCGCCGTCTCGGTGACGCCGGAGGTCGCGGGCAAGCCGTACCGTCCCCTGCTCGACGACACGGTCGCGCGGCTGGAGGCCACGCGGCCGATCTTCGTCGGCGACCGGCTCGACACCGACATCGCCGGTGCACGCAACGCCGGTCTGGACAGCCTGCTGGTGCTCAGCGGTTCCCACGGCCCGGCCGACCTGCTCGGGGCTCCGACCGGGTCCCGTCCCGATCACCTCGGCCACGACCTGACCGCGTTGCTGCATCCTGCCCGCCGCGCCCGGGCCGAGGGTGCCGGCTGGCTCGTCGACGGCGTCACCGCCCGGGTCGACCAGGGTCGGCTCACACTGGGCGGCACCTCGGCCGATTCACTGGCCGCGCTCTGGGCGAGCGCCCAGGCCTGCTGGGACGCGGCCGACCGGGGCGAGCCGGTGGACCTCGAGGCCGCCCTGGCCACCCTGTCCGACGAGGGCGGCGCCGGCTGAGACGACGGTGCGGCCCGCCGGCCGCGCCCTCTGACTCAGCCCGCCCGCTGCCGCCGGATGGTGACCGGGCCGCGCGCGGTCGACGGGTCGACCACCCGACCGCGCTGCACCAGCTCGACCTCGCCCGCCACCTCCAGGCGTCTCGCCGCCCGCCTCACCGGTTCGAGATCGTCAGGCAGCCCAAGCGCGGCGAGGGCCTCGGTCACCTGCTGGTCGGTCACCGAACCGACGACGCGGACCAGCCGGCGGATCTCCGCCTCGATCCGGCGGTCAGTGGTGGAGACCCCGCGAGCGCGGCACCCGGCACTGCAGTAGCGGACCTCGTCCCAGTCGCGCTCCCACTTCTTCCGCCAGGTGATCCGGCGACCGCACGAGCGGCAGAACTTGGGCGGCGGCGGCATCCGGCCAGTGTGCCCGCCCCGGCCGCGGCGTTTCGCTGTCGGCGGTGCCGGATACGTTGTCGACATGACCGGAGCCGACTACGCCCTGCCCGCCGTGGCCCTCGCGAGCGGCTCGATGCCCCTGCTCGGCCTGGGGACTTGGCCGATGCGCGATGACGACGTGGCCGCGGCCATCGAGGTCGCCCTCGAGACCGGCTATCGCCACCTCGACACCGCGACGGCCTACGGCAACGAGGCGGGGATCGGTCGGGCTCTCGCCGTCGCGGGGTCCGTGGCCGATGACGTCTTCGTCACCACCAAGCTCCCACCCGAGCTCGCCGGTCAGGAGCGCTCCACGCTCGAGGCCAGCCTGGAGAAGCTGGGTCGGGACCACGTGAGCCTCTGGCTGATCCACTGGCCGCCCGACGGGCAGGCGGCGCCCGCCGTCTGGGATGAGCTGGTGCGGGCCCGCGACGACGGGCTCACCCGCGCGATCGGCGTCAGCAACTACTCGCTGGAGCAGATCGACGAGCTGACCCGGGCCACCGGCGTCACGCCGGAGGTCAACCAGATCAAGTGGGGTCCCCTGCTCTACGACTCGGCGCTGGTGGCCGAGCACGCCGACCGCGGGGTGGTCCTGGAGGGTTACAGCCCGCTGAAGGCCAGCAACCTCTCCGCTCCGACGCTGCGGGAAGTGGCCGCCGTGCACGACATCACGCCGGCCCAGGTCGTCATCGCCTGGCACGCCGCACACGGCTGCGTGGTGATCCCGAAGTCGGCGCAGCCCGAACGCATCGTGCAGAACGCCCAGGCCGTCCGCGTGCCCCTGTCCGCAGCGGAGGTCGCCGCGATCGACGCGCTCTCACCCCTGACATGACCGACCGTCGCCGCGGAAGAGGACGCCGATGCTGAGCCGCCACACCGAACGTGAGGACAAGTTCACCGTCGCTGACGACGTCGCGCTGCCCGGCCTCGACGACCTCGTCAGCCCGGGTGGCCAGGCGGTGACGGACTCCTTCCGACTGGTCAACCTCTACCACGACACCGACGAGCGCGACCTGCGCCAGGCCCGGCTCACCCTGCGCCGGCGGACCGGCGGTCCGGACGCCGGCTGGCAGCTCAAGCTGCCGGCCGGGCCCGCGCGGACCGAGGTGAGCAGCCGCTCCCGGGCGCGGACCGTGCCCTCGGCTCTGGCCGCGGTGGTACTCGGCCTGACGCGGGGCCGGCCGCTGGTCCCGATCGCCGAGCTCACCACCGAGCGTGCCGTCGTCCGGCTCCTCGACGAGGGCGGGGTGCTGCTGGCCGAGGTCGCCGACGACCGCGTGAGCAGTGCCACCCTCGGCGGTGAGGCCCGGCTCGACCACTGGCGCGAGGTGGAGGTGGAGCTCGGCCCGGCGGGCGACGAGGCGCTGCTCGGGAGGATCGGCCACCGGCTGGTCGAGGCGGGGGCGAGCCCGTCCACCTACGGCTCCAAGCTCGGTCGCGCCCTGGGCGCACCCGCTCCGCGCCTTCCCGAGCCGGCCGAGCTGACCACCGTGGCCGACGTCCTCAGCCGGTACGTCTCCACCCAGTGCGCCGAGATCGTCGCCGGCGACCTCGCACTGCGGCTGGGCGAACCGCAGGTGCACCGGACGCGGGTGGCGATCCGGCGACTGCGCAGCACGCTGCGGGTCTTCGCGCCGCTGCTCGACCCGGAGCCGAGCCTGCGGTTGGACACCGAGCTGAGATGGTTCGCCGGCCTGCTCGGCGAGGTCCGCGACCGCGAGGTCCTGCTGGAGCGGCTCCAGGGACAGCTGGCAGACCTGGAGCCGGAGCTGGTCCTCGGACCGGTGGCCGCCGACCTGGACGTGCTGCTGACCGGGGAGGCCGCCCAGCACCTGCGGGCGGCCCGGGAGTCGCTCACCACCGCCCGGCACCTGGAGCTGTTGGAAGCGCTGGTCCGCTGGCAGACCGAGCCCGCCTTCGCCGAAGGGGTCGGGGCGCCCGCGAAGGAGGTACGGGTGCTGGCGCAGGGGGCCGCGACGACGATGCGGCGGCGGCTCAAGCAGGCGCTGCGGGCGGGGGATGAGCAGGAGGAGCGGCTGCACCGGGCGCGGAAGGCGGCCAAGCGGGCGCGCTACGCCGCCGAGCTGGCCGAGCCGGTCTGGTCGCGGGCCGCAGCCCAGGTCTCGGCCGCCAAGGATCTCCAGACCCAGCTCGGCGAGCACCAGGACAGCGCCGTCTCGGTCGTGTTCCTGCGCCGCGCCGGGGCCGCCGCCGGCGGGCGATCCGGCCGCAACGGCTTCACCTACGGGCTGCTGCTGGCGCGTGAGCAGCAGCGCGCCGCCGCCATCCGGGCCGCGCTCGGAGTCGCGGGCTGACCGTCAGACCCACCGCCGCTCCGCCGCGGCGCCCATGCAAGGCTCGACCACGGACCCCGTCGCGCGCACCAGCGTCGGCGGCCTGAGCAGAGGAGAGATCATGAGCAACGACACCGAGGGCGCGGCCAAGCTGGCCGAGCTCGTGCAGGACATCAAGGTCGCGATGCTGACCACCACCGACGACGAGGGCCACTACGTGAGCCGTCCGATGGCCCACCAGCTGGTCGAGGACGACAGCGACCTGTGGTTCTTCGCCGAGCGCGACTCCCACGTCGTCGGCCACGTCGCCCAACGGCCGCACGTCGGCATCACCCTGAGCTCGAGCAGCACCTGGATCTCCATCGACGGCGAGGCCGAGGTGGTCGAGGACGTGGCCAAGGCGAAGGAGCTGTGGAACAGCTGGGTCGAGGCCTGGCTTCCCCAGGGACCCGAGGACCCGAGCGTCGTGCTGCTCAAGGTCAACGCCCACAGCGCGGAGTACTGGGACACCCCTGGCGGTCGCGTCGCGTCGATCCTGAGCTTCGTCAAGGCCAAGGCCACCGGCGAGACCTACGACGGCTCGGAGAACAAGAAGCTCGACCTCTGAGCGAGTCCGACCGGCACCCGGACGAGGTCGCATGAGGTCCCTGCCGTGATCGCGCTCGAGGTGGCCCCGGGCGTGCATGCCGTCGAGCACGCGTACACCAACTGCTACCTGGTCGAGGACGACGACGGCGTCACGCTCGTGGACGCGGCCTACCCCTCGACCTGGCGGCTGGTGACGCGTGCGCTCCAGATGATCGGTCGGAGCGTCGACGACGTGCGCGGCCTGGTCCTCACGCACGGGCACTTCGACCACGTCGGCTTCGCCCGGCACGTCCGCTCGACGTACGCGGTGCCGGTCTGGGCGCACCCGGGCGACTTCTGGATCACCCGGCACCCGTACCGGTACGTGCCCCAGGAACCCAGGCTGCTGCACCCACTCACCCATCCCGGCTCCCTGCCGGTGCTGGGGGCCATGGTCGCCGCCGGTGCCCTGAAGGTGCCGGGCGTCAGCGCTGACCACGCGATGGCCGAAGGCGAGGCGCTGCCCCTGCCCGGCCGTCCGGTCGTCCTGCACACCCCGGGCCACACCGACGGCGAGTGCGTCCTCCACCTGCCGGACCGGCGCGTGCTGCTGACCGGGGACGCCCTGGTCACCCTCGACCCCTACAACGGCCGGCGCGGGCCCAGGATCATCGCTCCCGCGGCGACCCACGACACGGGTCGGGCGCGCGGATCGCTGACCCGGCTGGCCTCACTCGATGTGGACCGCGTCCTCACCGGTCACGGCGAGATGTGGACCGACGGCATCGCGGGCGCGGTGGAGCGGGCCTCGCGCACCAGGTCCTGAGGGCCTGGCCGCCCTGACGAGCAGGCTCAGAGGGCCCAGCCGGCCGGACCGTCCGAGCCTGCGGCGTACTCTTCGAGCGCGGTCTTGCCCTCGCGCCAGGCCTGGAGCACCGGGTCGACGATCCGCCAGCACTGCTCGGCGGTGTCACCGCGGACCGAGAGCAGCGGGTCACCGTCCAGCACCCCGGCCAGGACCTCCCCGTACGCGGGCAGCCGCCCCGCGCCCAGGTCGGCGTCGAGGGTCACCCGGTCCAGCTCCAGCGGGTCGGCCGGCCCGTTCACGTTCATCTCGAACGAGATCTGGTCCGGCCCCATCAGCAGCCGCAGCCGGTCCGAGGCGGGCCGGCCGCGCAGTCCGGTCGGGACGTGCACCGGGTTCTTGAAGGTGATCGTGACCTCCTTGCGCCGGGCGCCGAGGGCCTTGCCCGAGCGCAGCCGGAACGGCACCCCGGCCCAGCGCGAGTTGCGGACCTCCACCGTCAGCTCGGCCAGCGTCTCGGTACCGCGCCCCGGGTCGACGCCGGGCTCGGCGGTGTAGTCAGGGACCGTTCGGTCCTCGACCGTGCCCGCGGTGTAGCGGGCTCGCCGACCGGCGTGGACCGGGTCGTCCTCCCAGAGCCGGCAGGCCCGCAGCGCCTGGGCCATCGAGTCGCGCAGGTCCACCTCGTTGACCGCGGCGGGCGGGTCCATGGCCGCGAGCGCGAGGACCTGCAGCAGGTGGCTCTGGATCATGTCCATCAGCGCGCCGGCCGAGTCGTAGTAGCGGGCGCGGTTCTCCAGGGTCAGCTGCTCGTCGAAGACGATGTCGACCCGCTCGATGTGCTCGGAGTTCCAGATGGGCTCGAAGAGTCTGTTGGCGAAGCGGACCCCGAGCAGGTTGAGCACCGTGGAGCGTCCCAGGAAGTGGTCGACCCGGTGCACCTGGGACTCCGGCACGAGCTGGGTCAGCAGCAGGTTCAGCGCGGTCGCGCTCTGCTGGTCGGTCCCGAACGGCTTCTCCAGCACGAGCGCCGTGCCCTCGGGCAGCTCGACCTCCTTCAGGGCGGTGCATGCCTTGACCGTCACGGCCGGAGGCAGCGCGAAGTAGAGCGCTGCCGGGGCGGGGGCCGACTCCAGCAGGGACCGCAGCTGGCCGGGGTCGGTGACGTCCACCTGCTGGTAGCGCGTGCCGGCCAGCACCGAGGACACCGTGTCCTCAGACACCGACGCGGAGCCGAAGGAGGTCCGCACCCGGTCCTCCCAGGTGCCGGCGTCCCAGGCCTCGCTGCCGGCACCCACCAGGACGACCGACCGCCGCTCGGGCTCCGCGTCGAGGAGCTGGCCCAGCGCCGGCAGCAGCAGCCGGCCGGCGAGGTCGCCGCTGGCTCCCAGCAACAGGAAGGTCTTGATCGGCGTGCTCATCTGCGAACCTCTTCTCACCGGCAGGCGGCCGGAAACGTCGGCGGGTCCGCGGCGTCGGGGGTACCGCCACGACCGTGCTCACCGTATCCACTGCCTCGACCGGGCATCCGGCCTGTCATGGTGAGGGGATGGACGACACGAGACGAGCCGTAGCCGCCGAGCAGGTGCTCTGGTCGGTTCCGGAGACCGAACGCGCCGGCCGCCCCCTGCTGGTGCTGCTGCACGGGCACGGGATGGACGAGCGGATGGGCGTCGAGCTGTACGACCACCTACCGGCCGAGCTGGTGCTGGCCTCGATCCGCGGCCCGCTGCGCGTCCTCAGCGGCTACGGCTGGTACCCGCTGAACGCGAGCCTCGGGCTGAACCAGATCGACGAGGCCGCGCGCTCGGTCCTCGCGTGGGTCCGGGAGCAGCCGCGGCACATGTCCGTCGGCATCCTCGGCTTCTCCCAGGGCTCCTCGATCGCCCTTCAGTGCATGCGCCTGGCTCCGGACCAGTTCGACTACGGCGTCGTGCTCTCCGGTTTCGCCGTACCCATGGCGGTGGCCGGGGACGAGGCGCTCGCCGCCCGACGGCCTCCGGTGTTCAGTGGCCGCGGTGACTCCGACCCGCTGATCCCGCTGCCGCTGGTGACCATGACCGACAGCTGGCTGGCCCAGCACGCTGAGGTGACGCAGCGGGTCTACCCCGGACTGGGCCACAACGTCTCGGCCGCGGAGATCGACGACCTGGCCGCCTTCCTCCGCGACCGGGTCGCCAGCCCCACCTGAGCCAGCCGGCCGGTCACCTCACCGGTGGCTGCGGCTCAGGTCAGCTGAAGTCCAGCGAGCCGGTGCGCTCCCGCTTCAGCTCGAAGAAGTACGGGAAGCTCGCCAGGGTCACGCTGGCGTCCCAGAGCTGGCCCGCCTGCTCGCCCCGGGGGATGCGGGTGATCACGGGCCCGAAGAAGGCCATCCCGTTGACGTGGATCGTGGGCGTCCCGACGCCCTTGCCCACCTTGTCCATCCCGGCGTGGTGGCTGGCGCGCAGCGCGTCGTCGTAGTCGGTGCTGCCGGCGGCCTCGGCCAGCTCGGCGGGCAGGCCCACCTCGGCGAGCGACTCGGCGATGACCGCGGCGAAGTCCTTGTTGCCCTCATTGTGGATGCGGGTGCCCATCGCGGTGTACAGGGGTGCGAGGATCTCGTCCCCGCGGAGCTGGGCGGCGGCGATCGCCACCCGGACCGGTCCCCAGGCCTGCTCGAGACCCTTGCGGTACTCCTCGGAGATGTCCTGGCCCTCGTTCAGCACCGCCAGGCTCATGACGTGGAAGTGCACGTCGATGTCGCGGACGAGCTCGACCTCGAGGATCCACCGCGAGGTGAGCCAGCAGAAGGGGCAGAGCGGGTCGAACCACAGATCGGCCCGGTTGCGCTCGCCCGCAGGGGTCGTGCTGGCTTCGGTGGTCGTGCTGGTCATGGCGTCTCCTCGCTCTGGACCGGACTGGTCGGTCCTCGACCACCCGGCGCTGCTCGTCACCGTGGCAACAGCACGACGGCGGCACATGTTCCGTGACGACGGTCCTCGACGGACACCGCGGGTGGCGGCGCCCACTAGGATCAGGGTCGCCGGCCCGCCGCGGGGCCGATCCGCTTGTGGACACTCGGGGGAGTGGATGCATGGTGTTGGATCCGTCGCACGATCATCCGTCCGCGCCCGGTGGCCCGTCCTCCGGGGAGTCCGGGTCGGCACCCGAGTGGCCCGAGCCCGACGCCCTCCAACCGGGCCCGCAGTTCCGCTCGCTGCTCGCCATGGTCGACGCGGTCGAGGTGACCGTGGCCGATGCCCTGGCCCACCTGGCCGAGCAGGCCGTCGCGGCGTTGCCGGTGGCCGACGGGGCCTGCGTCGCTTTCGGGACGTCGGTCGGTCGTCGGGTCCGCGCGGCCACGGCCGACGTCGCCGCCGAGCTGCAGGATCTCCAGGAGGACCTGGGTGAAGGCCCCGGCATCGAGGCTGCGGCGCGGCGGCGTCCCGTGCTCAGCGGTGACCTCGAGGCCGACCCGCGCTGGCCGAGGCTGACCGCCTCCCTTGGCGACACCCTGGTCCGCAGCGTCCTCGTCCTGCCCCTGCTGGGGCCGTCCGGGGTGCTGGGCACCCTGACCCTGTACGCCTCCGCGGCCTCGGCCTTCGACGACCGCAGCGCTCAGTTGGGCGTCCGGCTGGCCGCGTCGGCGGCCCGGACCGTCCGCCACGCGCTGGTGCTGGAGCGGGCCCGTCGGCTCACGACCCATCGCCACCTGCGCCGACGCGACCAGGCGACGGTCGACCGCGCCATCCTCGTGCTGATGCAGGAGAACGGTGTGGGGTCGGAGGAGGCGTACGGCGTGCTGCAGCTGCTGGGCCGGACCGAGCAGGAGGACCTGGTGGCGGTGGCCCGGGCCATCGTGGCGGCAGAGGACGCTCAGCGCGCCGGTGTCGCGGCGCCCGAGGATGATCCGCCGGCGCTTCGACCCAGGGGTTAGCGTGGGCGCGGGACCGGGCGACGGCTCCCGGCCGGCGGCGGTGGAGGAACACGATGGTGGTCGATGCGGTCCAGAGCTATCTGAACATGGCGAACGCGATGTCCAGGGCGGCGCGCGCGCAGGCGGTGGCGGTGGCCCGGGGGGTGCTCGCCCAGGCCAACCTCGAGGAGGCGGCCGCGGAGGCCAACGAGCGGGCCACCCGGCTGGCGGACGAAGCCCGGGACGCCCGGCGCGCGAACCGCGAGCTGGTGGAGACCCTGGTGACGGCGGAGCTGGCCAAGGCGGCAAGCCGGTACGGCTTCGTCCGGTCCGACGACCTGGACGAGCTGCGCGAGGAGATCGCTGAGCTGCGCGTCCAGCTGACGAAGGCGCAGGCGGCGTCGCCCGGCTCGGCGGCGCGTGGGGCCGCGGCGGCGGCCAAGGCCGGAACGCGCGCACGCAGGGCCACCCCGTCGACGCCGGCCCAGGACCCGGCCGCCACGGTGGCCCCGGCAAAGAAGGCGGCAGCCAGGCGGACCGCGGCGAAGAAGGCCGAGGCGGCCGCCGCCGAGGACGCCGGGCTCGACCCGGCTGCGGACGCCGGCGCATGAGCGAGGTCGCACCCGATCCCGGCCCCGGCCCGGTCCCGACGGTCGAGGACCCGCGCCTGGCCGAGGCGCTCGAGCGTCTCGGTGACCTGGACGGCCGGCCGCTGTCGGAGCACCACGACCGCCTGGCCGGGGTCCACGAGGTGCTACACGACGTCCTGCATCCCGACGCGGCGGCCGGCTGACGCCCTTGACGCGACGGCGGTGACCCGCTCAGCGGCCGACCGGTCTCGGCTGGACCGGGTCCTGGTCGAGCGCGGTCTTGCCCGTAGTCGGTCCCACGCCCAGTCCCTGGTCCGCGAGGGCTCGGTCCGGGTGGACGGGGTGGTGGTGCGTCGTCCGGGAGAGCCGGTGGCGGCCGAGGCCGACGTCGTGGCCCGGAGCGACCCCTACGTGTCGCGCGCGGCGCACAAGCTGATCGGGGCCCTGGACGACCTCGGGCTGACGGTCGCGGGACGGGCATTGGACGCCGGCGCCTCGACCGGCGGCTTCACCCAGGTGCTGCTGGAACGGGGCTGCCGGCGGGTGCACGCCGTCGACGTCGGCACCGACCAGCTGGCGCCGGCGATCCGGGCGGACCCGCGCGTCGTGGTGCACGAGCAGACGAACCTGCGCGATCTGGGGCTCGCGCAGCTGGACGGCCGGCCGGTCGACCTCACCGTGGCTGACGTCTCGTTCATCTCGCTCACCCTGCTGCTGGCCCCGCTGGCGGCCGTCACCGACCCGGCCGGCACGATGCTGGTGATGGTCAAGCCGCAGTTCGAGGTGGGCCGGGAACGGCTGGGTCGTGGCGGGGTGGTGCGGTCCGCGGACCAGCACGCCGACGCCGTGACCTCGGTGGCGGAGGCGGCGGCGGCGCAGGGTTGGCACCCTGCTGCGCTCAGCCGCAGCCGGCTCCCCGGCCCGGCCGGGAACCAAGAGTTCTTCCTGCTGCTGCGCGGCCGGGAACCAGACCAGCCGCTGGACGTCCGGGCCGCGGTGGCCGCGGTGGCCGCGGTGCCGACGCCCGGCTGAGGCCGGCACCTATGCTGTCGCACGTGACCCAGGCTCCGGAACCGTCCGAGCAGGCGCCGGGATCCTCGCCGCGACGGGTCGCGGTGCTCACCCACATGGGTCGGCCGGCCGCGGTCGAGGCGGCGTCGCGGCTGATCGAGGGTCTGCACCGCGCGGGCATCGGTTCGGCCCTGCCGGCCGACGACCTCGAGCTGCTCGACCCCCGGCTGGCGCCGGCGGTGACCACTCTCGGCAAGCCGGTGTCGCGGACGGACGGGGTCGAGCTGATGGTGGTCCTGGGGGGCGACGGCACGATCCTGCGTGGCGCCGAGTGGGTCTTCGGCACCGACCTGCCGCTGCTCGGGGTCAACCTCGGGCACGTCGGCTTCCTGGCCGAGGCGGAGTCGACCGAGATCGACGGGATCGTGACGGCCATCGTGGACAGCTCCTACACCGTCGAGGAGCGTTTCACCGTCCAGGTCACCCTGCGCGAGTGCTCGAGCGGTGAGGTCGTGTGGTCCTCCTACGCGATCAACGAGGTCTCGATCGAGAAGGCCGCGCGTGAGCGGATGCTCGAGGTGGTCGTCGAGGTGGACGGCCGACCATTGTCACGCTGGGCCTGCGACGGCGTGCTGCTGGCCACGCCGACCGGCTCCACCGCGTACGCGTTCTCGGCCGGCGGTCCGGTCATCTGGCCGAGCGTGGACGCGCTGTTGATGGTGCCGCTCAGCGCTCACGCCCTGTTCGCGCGGCCGCTGGTGCTGGGGCCGGACTCGACGGTGATCATCGAGCTGATCGAGGCCTCACCGACGCACGGCGTGGTCTGGTGCGACGGCCGGCGCTCGGCGGAGCTGCGAAGCGGGATGGAGATCGAGGTGCGCCAGAGCGCTCACCGGCTGCGACTGGCCCGGCTGTCGGAGGCGCCCTTCACCGACCGGCTGGTGAACAAGTTCGGCCTGCGGGTCGAGGGCTGGCGCGGCGCTGCCGAGAGCGAGCGGGGCTCGGTGCTGGAGCCGCGACGGGCCTGGACGTCCTCATGATCATGATCATCTCGGCCATGATCACCATCGGGTGCGCGCTCGCGAGCCGCCGGTGATCGACGAGCTGCGGATCACTGACCTGGGCGTGATCAGCGAGGCCACTCTGGCGCTGGATCCCGGCTTCACGGTCGTGACCGGGGAGACCGGGGCCGGCAAGACCATGATCGTCACCGGGATCGGGCTGCTGCTGGGTGAGCGGGCCGACCCGCGCTCGGTCCGCACCGGTGCGGAGCGCGCCAAGGTCGAGGGGACGTTCCTCCTGGCGGAGGACGTTCCAGCAGCGGGTGCGCTGGTTGAACGGGTGGCCGGAGCCGGTGGGGCCGTCGAGGACGGTGAGCTGCTGGTGGCCCGCCACCTGACTGCCGTGGGGCGCTCCCGGGCCTTTCTCGGTGGGGCCCAGGTGCCGGCCGCGGTTTGTGCCGAGGTCACCTCGGAGCTGATCACGATCCACGGCCAGTCCGAGCAGGTCCGGCTGGGCGCCCCGGACCGCCAGCGGGAGGTCCTCGACCGGTCCGCCGGCTCCGGCCTCGCGGCGCTGCTGCAGGAGTACCGGGCGCGCTTCGCGGAGCGCCGGACGGCTCAGATTGAGCTGACCCGGCTGCGCGAGGAGGCTCTCAGCCGTGCGCGGGAGATCGACCTGCTGATGTTCGGCCTGACCGAGATCGAGCGGGTGGCCCCGGAGCCGGGGGAGGACGCGTCGCTCGCCGCCGAGGCCGAGCGGCTGCAGTCGGCCGACGACCTGCGGCTCGCGGCGACGACGGCCATCGCGGCGCTGGCCGGCTCCGAGGACGAGGCCGGTGGAGCGCTGACGGGCGTGGTGCTGGCGCGCAAGGCTCTGGCGGCGGCGGCGGCGGCGGCGGCGGACGCGGACGCCGCCGACCTCGGGCGGCGGCTGGCCGAGGTCAGCTACGCCCTCGGGGATGTCGCAGCCGACCTGGCGCGCTACCTCGACCGGTTGGACGCCGAGCCGGGCCGGCTGGAGTGGATCGCCGGCCGGCGGGCCGCGCTGGCCGGTCTCACCCGCAAGTACGGCTCGACCGTGGACGAGGTGCTGGCCTGGTCGGCGGACGCGGCGTCCCGGCTGGGCACGCTGGAGTCCTCCGACGACCGGATCGCCGCGCTCGACGCCCGCGTCCGGGTACTCGACGCCGAGCTGATGGGCCTGGCTTCGACCTTGACGGCCGCCCGCAGCGCGGCAGCGGAACGGCTGTCGGCCGACGTGCTCGGTGAGCTGGCCGCCCTGGCCATGCCGCACGCCCGCCTGGTCTTCGCCCTCACCCCGGTCGAGCTCGGGCCCTCCGGAGCCGACCACGTCGAGCTGCTGTTCAGCGCGAACCCGGGCAGCGAGCCCCGGAGCCTGGCCAAGGTCGCCTCCGGGGGCGAGCTGTCCCGCGTCCGGCTGGCCCTGGAGGTCGTGCTGGCCGCCGATGCCCACGGCCAGACCCTGGTCTTCGACGAGGTGGACGCCGGGGTCGGTGGTCGGGTGGCGGTCGAGATCGGTCGTCGGCTGGCCGCCCTGGCGCGGCACAGCCAGGTGGTGGTCGTCACCCACCTCGCTCAGGTCGCCGCCTTCGCCGACCGGCACTACGTCGTGGTCAAGTCCGACGACGGCCAGGTCACCACCAGCGGGGTGCTGCGGATGGCTGAGGAGCAGCGCGCCGCCGAGCTGGCCCGGATGATGGCCGGCCTGGAGACCACCGAGTCCGCCCTCGCCCATGCCGGCGAGCTGGTCGAGCTCGCGGAACTGTCCCGCTCTCGCTCGGTCATGCCCTCGTGACCCTGTCTTCCTCGCTCGGTCGTCCAGACACGGCCCGGGCCTGACCTACCCGATGCTCGCGGGGTACCGCCGGTCGAGCCTGCCGAACTCCCCAGCCCTGCATGGGAGACTGAGCCGGTTATGAAGCTCCCTCCGCTGCTGCGTCGCCGAGGCGCGCCGGTCGGGGTCGGGGGCGTCGCCCGGCTGGACCGGCGAACCAAGAACCTGACCAAGCGGCTGCGTCCGGGCGAGATCGCGATCATCCACCACTCCGACCTGGACCGGGTCAGCGCCGAGGCGCTGGTGGCCACCGGGGTCAGCGCGGTGGTCAACGCCGTGCCGTCGGTGTCGGGCCGCTACCCGAACCTGGGACCCAGCATCCTGCTCGAGGCCGGCATCCCGCTGATCGACGCTGTCGGTGAGCGGGTGTTCGCCGAGGTCAAGGAGGGCGACCGGCTCAGCCTGGACGACGGTCTGCTGCTCGACCCGGAGGGCGCCGTGGTCGCCGAGGGGACGCTGGTCACCACCGACCTCCTCGAGGAGCAGCTGCGGGTGGCCCGCGAGGGGCTGTCCGCGCAGATCGAGGACTTCACCGAGAACACCATGCGCTACCTCCGCGAGGAGAAGGAGCTGCTGCTCGAGGGCATCGGCGTCCCCGAGATCCGGACCTCGATCGAGGGCCGGCACGTGCTGATCGTCGTCCGCGGCTACGACTACCGCAGCGACCTCGATGCACTGCGGCCCTACATCTCGGAGTACAAGCCGCTCCTGATGGGCGTCGACGGGGGTGCCGACGCCCTGATCGAGGCCGGCTACAAGCCGGACATGATCATCGGCGACATGGACTCCTGCTCGGACTCCACGCTGCGCAGCGGCGCCGAGATCATCGTCCACGCCTACCGCGACGGCCGGGCACCGGGCGTCGAACGGGTCGAGAGCCTGGGCCTGGAGGCGGTCGTCTTCCCGGCGCTGGGCACCAGCGAGGACGCGGCCATGCTGCTGGCCGACACCAAGGGCGCGCGGCTGCTGGTGGCCGTGGGAACCCACGCTTCGCTGGTGGAGTTCCTGGACAAGGGACGCTCGGGGATGGCCTCGACCTTCCTGACCCGGCTGCGGGTGGGACCCAAGCTCGTCGACGCCAAGGGCGTGTCGCGGATCTACCGCAGCCAGATCCGGGGCTGGCACCTGGCGCTCCTCGTGCTCGCCGGGCTGCTCGCCCTGGTCACCGCGCTGCTCTTCACCGACGTCGGCTCGGCCATGGGCAGCGTGATCGCCGCCCGTGTCCGCGACCTCCTGTACTGGATCAAGGAACTGTTCACATGACCGCTCACCCGTCCAGCTCCACCTTCTCCGTGCGGCGAGCACGGTGATCAACTTCCGGTACCACATCGTCTCGCTGATGGCGGTGTTCCTGGCTCTGGCCGTGGGCATCGCCGCCGGGGTGTCGCTGGGCCCGTCGGTGAGCGAGGGGCTCAACGAGCAGGCCGACCAGGACCGCAAGCAGGTCGTGGAGCTGCGGGCCCAGCTCGACCAGGTCAACGCCCTCGACAAGTACCGGGACGCCTGGGCCACCCGCGTGGGCGCCCAGGTCAGCCTGACGGCGCTCAGTGGCGTGGGCGTGGCTGTGGTGTCGATGCCGGGCGCTCCGGGCGGGGTGGTGTCCGACATCAGCAAGGCGGTGGCCGACTCCGGAGGAACCGTCGTCCGCTCGGTCAAGGTCGACGAGAAGGCCTTCGACGCCACCAAGGCCGACGCCGTCGAGGCCGCCGTCCAGCCCTTCCAGAGCGAGGTCGGGCTGACGGACACGATGACGTCGGCCACCCGATTCGGCCGCGCCCTGAGCTTCTCGGTCGCGGCCAAGACACCGCAGGAGCGGGACGAGTCGGCGATGGCGGTGGGGAACGCGCTGGAGAAGGCCGGCCTGGCCACGATCAGCTCCGACTCCACCCGACGGGCCGAGCTGGTCATCGTGGTGAGCGCCCCCGCCGCCAGCCCGCAGCTGTCGCCCGATGTGCTGCAGGCGCACGTGCAAGCCGACGTGGCCCTGCTCGAGCACTCCGGCGGCGTGGTCGTCGCCGGTCCGGACAGCGACGCCATCGAGGGCACCGACGTGCTCGCCGTCCGGTCCGACGGGGCCGCCGCGGCCCGGCTGAGCACGGTGGACGTGGCCGACCTGCCCAGCGGCGTCACCACCACCGTGCTGGCGGGCCAGGAGCAGCTCCTTGGCCGGCCGGGTCACTACGGCGCCCTGACCAAGGCCGACGCGCCGCTGCCGACCCTGCCGGTGCGCTGAGGATGCCGGACCTGCTCGGTGCGGTGGCTGCGGCCGGGACGGCGTCCGGCGGTCTGGCGCTGGCCCTCCGCCGTCCGGCCGACCCGGGTTCCCGGTGGCGGCGGACGAACCACGCCGGCGCGCCGGTGACCCTGCTGGAGGGACCGGTCGCGGTCACCGCCGTCCTGGTGGGGCTGGCGGTACCGGCCCACCGTCGCAGCCGCGAGACGGCGGCGCTGGCCGTGGCCGTGGTCGGCTCCGGGCTGGTCGGCGCCTACGACGACCTGTACGGGTCGAGCCAGGCCCGTGGCTTCCGCGGTCACCTGCGAGCGCTGCGCGAGGGCCGGCTGACCACCGGGATGGTCAAGATCATCGGCGTCGGGCTGAGCGGTGTGGCGGCTGCCGCGCTGCTGATCACCAGGCCGGGCCGGGAGCCCGGCGGTCGGCTGCTCGACCTCGCCCTGGACAGCACGCTGATCGCGGCCACCGCCAACCTCGTGAACCTGCTCGACCTGCGGCCGGGACGGGCCGCCAAGGTCGTCGGGATGCTGGGCCTGGCCCTGGCGGTCGCGCGGCCCGGGGCGCTGGGAATCCCTCCGCTGCTTGGCGCCGTCGCCGGTTCGCTGCCCGCCGACCTGCGGGGCCGGGCGATGCTGGGCGACTGCGGAGCGAACGCCCTGGGTGCCGGCCTGGCCACCGCGGCGAGCACCGCCTTGCCGCGGCCGGCCCGGGTGCTGGCCCTCGTCGGCGTGCTGGCCCTGAACGCAGCCAGCGAGCGGGTCAGCTTCACCGCGGTGATCGAGCGGACGCCCTGGCTGCGCCGGCTGGATGCCCTCGGCCGACCCTCCGTCGATTCGAGCGGGGTCGGCTGAGGATGCGCGGCGCCGGCTCGCTCGTCCTGAGTCTCGCGACCCTGACGCTGGCGGCCCGGGTGGTGGGTTTCGGCCGTTCACTCGTCTTCTCCAAGACGGTCGGGGACACCTGCCTGGGAGATGCGTACAACGTCGCCAACTCCCTGCCCAACATCTTGTTCGAGATCGTCGCCGGTGGGGTGCTCGCTGGCGTGGTGGTGCCCGTGGTGGCGCGGCATGTCGCGGCCGACCGTCGCGACGAGACCGCGCAGACCGTCTCGGCGTTGCTCACCTGGACGCTGCTGGTGCTCACCCCCGCGGCCCTGCTGGCCCTGGTCGGGGCTCCGCTGTACGGGCGGCTGTTCGCAACCACTGCGTGCGCGGGCAGTGCCGGCACCGTCGCGGCGCTGCTCGTGGCCTTCGCTCCGCAGGTCTGGCTGTACGGGCTGGCGGTGGTCAGCGCGGGTGTGCTGCAGGCCCACTCACGGTTCCTCGCGGCCGCCCTCGCGCCGCTGCTCTCCAGCGTGGTGGTCATCGCGGCCTATCTGGCCTACGCCGCGGTCGCGCCCGCCGCCTCCCGCGACGACCTCGCCGCCCTGACCAGCCGTGCGACCGCCGCGCTGGGGTGGGGGACCACGTTGGGCGTGCTGGTGCTGGCCGGCTGCACGCTGCTGCCGCTGGCCCGGCTGGGGGTCCGGCTGAGGCCCCGCCTGCGGTTCGCCGCGGGCGACCGCTCGGTGATCGTCCGGATCGCGGCGGCCGGCCTCGTCGGCCTGGTGCTGCAGCAGCTCAGCGTGCTGCTGATCAGCTGGGCCACCCAGCACAGCGGCGACGCCGGCGCCCTCACCCGGTTCACCTGGGCGAACGCCCTCTACCTGCTGCCCTACGCCGTGCTGGTGGCCCCGCTGCTGCAGCTGGCCTTTCCCCGGCTGACGGCGGCGGCGGCCGGTGGGCCGGGCGGCCTCGGACGGGCGCTGACGGCGGTGGTGCCGCCGGTGGTGGCGTTGGCGTGGCTCGGGGCCGCCGTGCTCGCGGCGACCGCCGTCCCGGTGGCCCGGGTGTTCGTCCTCGGTCCCGGTTCAGGCCGGACCGACGCCCTGGCCGGGCCGATCGCGGCGTTCGCTCCGGCGGTCGTCGGCTTCGCGCTGCTGGGACTCGCCTCCCGGACGCTGCTGGCCCAGCACCGGGCCCGCGACTCCGGGCTGGCCACGGGGACCGGCTGGGCGGCCGTGATCGTCGTCGTCGCCGCCCTGCGGCTGGTGCTGCCCGCCGGCGCCCTGGTCACCGGGGTCGCGGCCGGCGTCTCCGCCGGGATGGTGGCGGGCGCCGTCGTCGGCTGGTCGCGGCTGCGTCGCGGGGTCACGGGTCCCCTCGGGCTGGGCCGGCCGCTGCTGACCGGCGGGGTGGCGGCCGTGGTCGCCGTGGCCGCCCTCTGGTGGCCGGCGGACCGGCTGGCTGAGGTCGGACTGGGGGCCGCCCTGGCTGGGGGCGTGGCCGTCGCGGCTGGCTGCACGGCGGTGTTCGTGGCCGTGCTGGCCGTGCTCGACCGGCCGTTGCTGCGGGCGGTCCTGGCGCTGCGTGGGGCGGCCGCT
This sequence comes from uncultured Friedmanniella sp., assembly GCF_964244285.1. NCBI lineage: Bacteria > Bacillati > Actinomycetota > Actinomycetes > Propionibacteriales > Nocardioidaceae > Friedmanniella > uncultured Friedmanniella sp. Next base: position 63,647 of record NZ_CAXTHT010000010.1, on the reverse strand, counting down.
CCCGGTTCGGAGGCCACCAGTGCGCATCGCTGAGGTGCTGGGGGCCAGCACGGGCGGGATCGGCCGGCACGTGGCCAGCCTGGTCCCCCGGCTGGTCGCGCAGGGTCACGAGGTGACCGTGTACTGCCCGCCGGTCACGGTCCTGGCGCACGACTTCGGCGCGGCCCGGGTCGAGGCGCTCCGTCATCTCCCCGACGTCGCGAGGGTCGACGTGGTGCACGCGCACGGCTACCAGGCCGGCGTCCGAGCCCTGCCCTGGGCGCGGCTGGGCCGCACCCCACTGGTGGTCACCTGGCACAACGCGATCTTGAGTTCAGGGGCCCTCCTGGGCTCCGGGCGGCACGCCGTCGCCGGTCGACTGCTGCAGGAGCTCGTCGCGCGCGGCGCCGACCTGACGCTGGGCGCCAGCAGCGATCTGGTCGAGACGGCCCGGGCCTGTGGCGCTCGCCGGGCTGAGCTCGGGCCAGTGGCCGCTCCCACGCTGCCGGCGCCGACGATCCCTCGGTCGACCTACCGCGCCTCACTCGGGCTCGAGGACGCCGACCGGCTGCTCGTCACCGTCGGCCGGCTCGCCCCGCAGAAGAATCTGGGCATGGTCCTCGACCTCGCGGCCTTCCTGGGGGCTGATCCGCGGCTGCGGTTCGCGATCGCCGGCGATGGACCCCTCCACGACGAGCTGGACCGAAGGGTCCGCGCCGAGGGCCTGCCCGTCCGCCTGCTCGGTCGCTGCGACGACGTGGCGTCCCTGCTCGGGGCCGCCGACGGCGTGCTGCTCACGTCCACCTGGGAGGCGCGCGCGTTGGTGGCGCAGGAGGCGTTGCTCGCCGGGGTGCCGCTCTTCAGCACCCGCGTCGGGGGCATCCCCGAGCTGGTGGGTGACGCCGCTGTGCTGTTCCCCCTCGACGACGTGTCGGGTGCCGCCGCCCTGATCCGCGCGGTGCTGGAGGACCCCGACCGGCTGGGCGCGCTGCGCGAGGCCGGACTGCAGCGGGCGGCGCGCTGGCCCGACGAGGACCGGGTCGCCGAGGATCTCGGGGCGACGTACGCTGCCCTGGTCACCGAGCACGCGGCGGGTCATTCGACCCGGGGGCGCCGCCCGACGTAGGCTGGAGGCCCGTGGGAGCCCGCGAGAAGTACACCAAGCATCTGTTCGTCACCGGCGGAGTCGCCTCGTCGCTGGGCAAGGGTCTGACGGCGTCCAGCCTCGGCTCGCTGCTGGTGGCGCGCGGCCTGCAGGTGTCCATGCAGAAGCTGGACCCGTACCTGAACGTCGACCCGGGCACCATGAACCCGTTCCAGCACGGTGAGGTCTTCGTCACCGAGGACGGCGCCGAGACCGACCTGGACGTCGGCCACTACGAGCGCTTCCTGAACGTCGACCTCTCCGCCGAGGCCAACGTGACCACCGGCAAGGTCTACTCCTCGGTGATCGCCAAGGAGCGTCGCGGGGACTACCTCGGCGACACCGTCCAGGTCATCCCGCACATCACCAACGAGATCAAGGACTCCATGCTCGCCATGGGGGGTGCCGACATCGACGTGGTCATCCACGAGATCGGCGGCACCGTCGGCGACATCGAGTCGCTGCCCTTCCTCGAGGCCGCGCGCCAGGTCCGCCACGACGTCGGCCGCGAGAACGTCTTCTTCTTGCACGTCTCGCTGGTGCCCTACATCGGACCCAGCGGTGAGCTGAAGACCAAGCCCACCCAGCACTCCGTGGCCGCGCTGCGCCAGGTCGGCATCCAGCCGGACGCGGTCGTCTGCCGCTCCGATCGCGAGATCCCGGAGTCGGTCAAGCGCAAGATCTCGCTGATGTGCGACGTCGACGAGCAGGCCGTCGTGGCCTGTGTGGACGCGCCGAGCATCTACGACATCCCCAAGGTGCTGCACCGGGAGGGTCTGGACGCGTACGTGGTCCGCCGCCTCGACCTGCGCTTCCGCGACGTCGACTGGACGCGCTGGAACGACCTGCTCGACCGCGTCCACCACCCCAAGGAGGAGGTGGTGGTCGCTCTGGTCGGCAAGTACATCGACCTGCCGGACGCCTACCTCTCCGTCAGCGAGGCGCTGCGGGCCGGTGGGTTCGCCAACCGGGCCCGGGTGCAGATCCGCTGGGTCCAGTCCGATGAGTGCCAGAGCTCCGAGGGCGCGGCCCGGCTGCTGGGCGACGTGGACGGCATCGTCATCCCCGGCGGGTTCGGCATCCGCGGCGTCGAGGGCAAGGTGGGCGCGGTCCGCTACGCCCGCGAGCACCAGGTGCCGATCCTCGGCCTCTGCCTCGGCTTGCAGTGCATGGTGATCGAGGTCGCGCGGAACCTCGCCGGCCTCGAGGGTGCGGACTCGAGCGAGTTCACCCCGGAGACGCCGCACCCGGTGATCGCCACCATGGCCGAGCAGGTGGCCATCGTGAACGGCGGCGGCGACCTCGGCGGCTCGATGCGGCTCGGCTCCTACCCGGCCGAGCTGGTGGCCGGGTCGGTGGTGGCCAAGCGCTACGGCCGCTCCGAGGTCACCGAGCGGCACCGGCACCGCTACGAGGTCAACAACTCCTACCGGGACCGGCTCGAGGAGGCCGGACTGGTCATCAGCGGGACCTCACCGGACTCGCGGCTGGTGGAGTTCATCGAGCTGCCGGACGACGTCCACCCCTACTTCGTCGCCACCCAGGCACACCCGGAGCTCAAGTCGCGGCCCACCCGGCCGCACCCGCTGTTCGTCGGCCTCGTCGAGGCGGCGCTGGACCGCAAGCTGTCGACCCGGCTGCCGGTGGGGGAGCGCCCGTGAGGGTGCTGTCCTCGGCCGAGCTGCTCGACGTCGCCCTCAGCTGGCCGGTCACCGGCACGAACGTGCTCGGCCACGGCCAGATCGCCGACTTCGTGCAGGACGAGATCACGACCCCGGACGGTCTCACGATCAAGCGCGAGTACCTGCGGCACCCCGGCGCGGTCGCGGTGATCGCGCTGGACGCCGAGGAGCGGGTCGCGCTGGTGCGGCAGTACCGCCATCCCGTCCGGCACCGGCTGGTGGAGCCGCCGGCCGGGCTGCTCGACATCAGCGGCGAGGACTACCTCGTGGGAGCGCAGCGGGAGCTGGCCGAGGAGGTCGACCTCGCCGCCGCGACCTGGCACGTGCTGGTCGACCTGTTCTCCACCCCCGGCATCCTCGGGGAGTCCATCCGCATCTACCTGGCCCGCGACCTGGCCTCGACCAGGGCGCCCGACGGCTTCGTCCGCGAGGGTGAGGAGGCCGACATGGACGTCGTCTGGGCCTCGCTGTCCGACCTGGTGGAAGCGGTCCTCGCCGGCCGGCTGCACAGCCCGAGCCTGGTCTCCGGCGTGCTCGCCGCCGAGGCGGCCCGGACCCGCGGCTGGGCGCCACTCCGACCCGCGGACGCCGGCTGGCCCGCTCGGGAGTCCCTGCTCGCGGCCATCGCGGGCTGACTCGCGCACCCTCCTGCGGGCGGCCCCACGGCGTGGAACACTGGGGCCATGTCGGATCCGATGCGCTCGCCGTACGAGCCCGAGCCCACGGTCCCGCTCGACCCCCGACCGGCCCAGCCCGGCTTCGCCGAGCCGCACCCGCAGAGTCGCTACCCGGCGCCGTACACGCCACCCCAGGGCTACGGCCAGTCGGTGCCCGATCCCGCCGGCTACGGCGAACCCAACCCGTACGAGCAGTACCCGCAGGCCCCTTACCAGCCGGCCCCCTACCCGTCGGCCCCGTACCAGCCGGCGGTCTACCTGCAGCCGGTCGACCCGCGCCAGCTCGCGTACCAGCAGAGCCTCTACAACGCGCAGAAGTCCCGGGTCGCCGCCGGGCTGCTGGCGATCTTCCTGGGCACGCTGGGCATCCACAACTTCTACCTGGGCCGCACGGGCATCGCCGTCACGCAGCTGTTGATCACTGTGCTCACGCTGGGTCTCGGCAGCATCGTCACCTCCGTCTGGGCGTTGATCGAGGGCATCTTGATCTTGACCCGCTCGCCCAGCTTCGCCACCGACGCGAAGGGCATCCCGCTGCGGGACTGAGCTCGGTGGCTCCCGCCCTCGGCCCTGCGCCACCCGCCCGGGGACCGCGCTCCGGCGGTCTCGGGCGGACCGGTGAGTCTATGCTCGGGAGCGCGAGGCGGGCAGGCGATCCGAGGAGGGCGAGCACCCATGCTGGTCGGAGTTCCCACCGAGATCAAGAACCACGAGTACCGGGTGGCGATCACCCCGTCCGGGGTCCACGAGCTCGTCCGGCACGGGCACGACGTGCTGGTGCAGTCCGGCGCCGGGGTCGGCTCCTCGATCCTCGACGACGAGTACGCCGCCGCGGGGGCCAAGATCATCTCCGACCATGATCAGGTCTGGGGCGAGGCCGAGATGATCATGAAGGTCAAGGAGCCGGTCGCCGAGGAGTACGGCCGGATGCAGCCGGGCCAGCTGCTCTTCACCTACCTGCACCTGGCCGCCAACTCCGCCTGCACGCAGGCGTTGCTGGAGCGCAGGGTCACCGGCATCGCCTACGAGACGGTGCAGCTGCCCGGGCCCAACGGGGTCGGCGGCGCGCTGCCCCTGCTGGCGCCGATGAGCGAGGTGGCCGGCCGGCTGGCCCCGCAGGTCGGCGCCTACCACCTGATGGCCCAGGGCGGCGGCCGCGGCACCCTGATGGGCGGCGTCTCCGGTGTCTACGCCGCCAAGGTCGTGGTGATCGGGGCCGGGGTCTCCGGGATGAACGCCGCCGCGATCGCGCTCGGGATGCAGGCCGAGGTGCTGCTGCTGGACCGCAACATCGACAAGCTGCGCGACGCCGACAAGATCTACCAGGGCCACCTGCAGACCGTGGCCTCCAACGCTTACGAGGTGGAGCGGGCGGTGCTGGACGCCGACCTGGTGATCGGAGCCGTGCTGGTCCCGGGGGCCAAGGCGCCGACCGTGGTCAGCAACGAGCTGGTGGCCCGGATGAAGCCCGGAAGCGTGCTGGTCGACATCGCGATCGACCAGGGCGGCTGCTTCGAGGACAGCCGGCCCACGACCCACGCCGAGCCGACCTACCGGGTGCACGGGTCGGTCTTCTACTGCGTGGCCAACATGCCCGGCGCGGTGCCGAACACCTCGACCTACGCCCTGACCAACGTGACCCTGCCCTACGCGGTGAGCCTGGCCGACCGGGGCTGGCGGGACGCGCTCCGCGCCGACCCGGCCCTGGCTCTGGGCCTGAACACCCACGACGGTGCGCTGGTCAGCGCTCCGGTGGCCGCCGCCCACGGCGTCCCGCACACCGAGCTCGCCGACGTCCTCGCCTGACCTGCCGCGGAGCGGGCCGGCCGAGCAGGGGCTGGCGCGACTGGTGCAGACCTACCTCGACCACCTGGTGGTGGAACGTGGGGTCTCCCGGCACACCGTGGCGGCCTACCGGCGCGACCTGGGCCGCTACGTCGACCACTTGGTCGGCCTGGGAGTCCGGACGGTCGACGAGGTGACCGCCGAGCAGGTCGGCGCCTTCGCCGTCCGGCTCCGCGAAGGGGTGCCCGCGCCGGTCACCGAGAGCGACGACGGCCCGCCGTGGCTGGAGCCGCCGCTCGCCCCGGCCAGCGTCGCCCGGGCGGTCGTCGCGGTACGCGGCCTGCACCGGTTCGCGGTCGAGGAGGGCGTGACCGACCACGACCCGGCCACCGACGTCCACCCCCCGACCCCCCGACGGCGGCTGCCGAAGGCGCTGCGGCTCGACCAGGTGCAGGCGATGCTCGACGCCGCGGCGACCGACACCGCAGCCGGGCTGCGCGACGCCGCCCTGCTCGAGGTGCTCTACGGCACAGGCGCCCGGATCTCCGAGGCGGTCGGGCTGGACGTCGACGACGTGACCCGGCTGCTCGAGGCCGAGCCCGAGGAGGCGCCGGGCCTCCGGGTGCTCGGCAAGGGGAACAAGCAGCGCGTGGTCCCCGTCGGCTCCTACGCCCGCGCGGCCCTGGCCTCCTACCTGGTTCGCGCCCGGCCCGCGCTGGCCGACGCCGGACCGGGCGGTCCGGCGCTGTTCCTGAACAGCCGCGGCACCCGGCTCTCCCGGCAGAGCGCCTGGGCGGTGCTGCGCGCCGTGGCCGCGAGGGCCGGCATCGACGCCGAGGTCTCACCGCACTCGCTGCGGCACTCCTTCGCCACCCACCTGCTCGACGGGGGGGCCGACGTCCGGGTGGTCCAGGAGCTGCTGGGCCACGCCTCGGTGACCACGACGCAGATCTACACCCTGGTGACCGTCGACCACCTCCGCGAGGTCTACCTGACCTCGCATCCCCGCGCGTACTAGGCTGCCCCGGAGCGTCTGCCCCCCGGCGGCGCAGCCGGGCCTCACCGTGCCGGCCGGATGGTGCCCGAGCCCTGGCGGCGCCGGAGCGAGGAGAGCCCGAGTGGAACAGCCCGACGGCCGCGGCGGGGCGCCCGGCGCGACGACGGACCTCAGTGGCCTGTTCGACCCGGCCGAGGGGTCCGCGCGCGAGGGGGAGTTCGTCGTGCCCGGCGCGCCCGTGCTCGAGGAGGCGCTGATCCCCGAGCCGTTGCTCCCGGCCCCACCCGAACCTGCCGCCGTCGGCCCCACCGGCCGGCCCTGGCCGGACCTGCCCGAGCCGTCGCCGGCCACGGGTGGCCCGGCGGTCGTGATCGCGCTGTGCAACCAGAAGGGTGGCGTCGGGAAGACGACCACCACGATCAACCTGGGTGCCGCGCTGGCCGAGCTGGGCCGCAAGGTGCTGCTGGTGGACTTCGACCCGCAGGGCTCGTTGTCGGTGGGTCTCGGGGTCAACCCGCACACGCTCGAGCGCAGCGTCTACAACCTGTTGCTGGGCCGCGACACCACCCTGGAGGAGGTGATCGACGCCACCAACGTCCCCGGCCTCGACATCCTGCCCAGCAACATCGACCTCTCCGCCGCGGAGATCCAGCTGGTCTCGGAGGTGGCGCGGGAGCAGACGCTGCTGCGGGTGCTGGAGCCGGCCAAGCCGCGGTACGACTTCATCCTGATCGACTGCGCGCCCAGCCTGGGCCTGCTCACCGTCAACGCGCTGACCGCCGCGGACAAGGTCATCATGCCGCTGGAGTGCGAGTTCTTCGCCCTGCGCGGGATCGCGCTGCTGACCGACACCATCGCCAAGGTCCAGGACCGGCTGAACCCGCGGCTGGAGGCCCTCGGGATCCTCGGCACCATGTACGACCCCCGGACGCTGCACAGCCGCGAGGTGCTGGAACGGGTCGTGCAGGCCTTCGGCGACCAGGTCTTCCACACCGTCATCCGGCGTACGGTCAAGTTCCCCGAGACCACCGTGGCCGGCGAACCCATCACCACGTACGCCACCAGCTCGCCGGGCGCCGAGGCGTACCGGCTGCTGGCGCGGGAGGTCCTGGCCCGATGCCGCGTCGGGTGAGCCTGCCGGGCGCGTCCGAGCTGTTCCGGCCGACCCAGCCGGACCCGGTCGACGATGCGCCGATCGCGCCGTCACCGCCGGAGCCGCCCCCGGACGCGCCGGCGTCCGACGTCGCGCGCGGCTCGGGCCGGGTCCGGCACGACGAGAAGATCACCGTCTACGTCAGCCGCGACGAGCTGCTGGCGCTCGAGCAGGCCCGGCTGACGCTCCGGAGCCAGCACCTGATGGCTGTGGACCGTGGCCGGATCGTCCGTGAGGCGATTGCCGCCCTCCTCGAGGACCTCGAGCGGCACGGGCCGGAGTCGGAGCTGGTCCGGCGGCTCTCCGCCTCGTGAGGCCGGCTCCCCGGCGTCCCCCCCAGCTGCTGCCTCCGGAGGAACGGGGCGACCGACCCGCGCCCTTCTCGGTCCACCTGAGGAACTTCGACGGCCCCTTCGACCTGCTGCTGCAGCTGATCGCGCGGCACAAGCTGGACATCACCGAGATCTCGCTCTCCCGGGTGACCGACGACTTCCTCGCCCACATCAAGGCCGCAGGCGCCGACTGGGACCTCGACCAGACCAGCCAGTTCGTGGTCGTCGCGGCCACCCTGCTGGATCTCAAGGCCGCCCGGCTGCTGCCTTCGGGTGAGGTGGACGACCCGGAGGACCTCGCCCTGCTGGAGGCGAGGGACCTGCTGTTCGCCCGGCTGTTGCAGTACCGCGCCTTCAAGCAGGTGGCGGCCTACCTGGCCGCGACCCTGGACGAGCAGGCACGCCGGCACCCTCGTCAGGTCGGTCTGGAGCCGCGGTTCGCCCGGCTGCTGCCCGAGGTCGAGCTGAACCTGAGCCCGGAGGACCTCGCGGCGCTGGCGGCCCGGGCGTTGGCCCCCAAGCAGGCCGAGGTCGTCTCGCTGGCGCACCTGCACGCGCCGGAGGTCAGCGTCCGGGACCAGGCACGGCTGATCGTGGACCGGCTGCGGCGGACGGGTGCCCTCACCTTCCGCTCCCTGAGCGGGGACTCACCGGACCGCGTGACCACGGTCGCCCGCTTCCTGGCGCTGCTGGAGCTGTACCGGGAGGGTGCCGTCGCGTTCGAGCAGGTCGCCGCCCTGGCCGAGCTGACCGTACGCTGGACGGGATCGAGCGAGGGCGAGTTGGACATCTCCGACGAGTTCGACGTCCCCGCGGCGGGCGACACGGCCCGGACCGGCAGCGAGGACGAGGGATGAGCGAGACCGTGACGGCAGGACCCCAGACCGACGCCGACCTCGACGACGTCGATGGTGCGCGGGCCAATCGCGGGGAGGCCGGTTCCGGTGGGGCCGCCACGGCGCGCAGCCCGGCCGAGATCACCGGGGCGCTCGAGGCGCTGTTGCTGCTGGCCGAGGAGCCGCTGCGGACGGCCGAGCTCGCTGTCGCGGTGGGCGAGCCGGAGGCCGCCGTCGGGGACGCGCTGGCCGAGCTGGTCGCCTTCTACGACGAGACGGGCCGGGGCTTCGAGCTGCGCCAGGTGGGTGGCGGCTGGCGCTACTACACCCGCGAGGAGCACGCCGAGCTCATCACGGCGTACGTGCTCGAGGGCCAGCAGGCCCGGCTCAGCCAGGCGGCGCTGGAGACCCTCTCGGTGATCGCCTACACCCAGCCCATCTCGCGCGGCCGCGTGTCGGCGGTGCGCGGGGTCAACGTCGACGGGGTGATCCGGACGCTGCTGGCCCGGGGGCTCGTCGAGGAGGCGGGTCAGGACCCGGAGTCCGGCGCGGCCGTGTTCGTCACCACCAGCTACTTCCTGGAGCGGATGGGGCTGCCCTCGCTGGACGACCTGCCCGCCCTGGCCCCGCACCTGCCCGAAGCCGAGGCGCTGGAGGCGGAGCTGAGCCAGCTGTCCGCCGTGGCCGCCGCACCCGTTCCGACCGACCACGACCACGAGGACACCCATGAGTGAGGACTACGAGCCCGACGAGCGCGAGCAGGGCGGCGTCCGGCTGCAGAAGGTGCTCGCCGGTGCGGGGATCGCCTCTCGCCGCGCCTGCGAGATCATGATCGGCGAGGGACGCGTCGAGGTGAACGGCCGGCTGGTCGTCGAGCAGGGGGTGCGGGTCGACCCCGAACGAGACGTCATCCGCGTCGACGGCTCGCGCATCCCGCCGCCCCGGCGGCACCTCTACCTGGTGATCAACAAGCCCCGCGGGGTCGTCTCCACCATGGACGACCCCGAGGGTCGGCGGAACCTCAACGACCTGATCGAGGGGCGCCGGCCAGGCAAGCAGAACCGGCTGTTCCACGTCGGCCGGCTGGACACCGAGACCGACGGCCTGTTGATCTTGACCAACGACGGCGACTTCGCTCACAAGCTGGCCCACCCGTCCTACGAGGTGCCCAAGACCTACCTGGCCGAGGTGGACGGGGTGATGCACCCGGCGACGGTGAAGCGGCTCCGCGAGGGGATCACGTTGGAGGACGGGCTGGTCAAGCCGAGCGCGGTCAAGCTGATCTCCACGGCGGAGGACCGCTCGCTGGTCCGGATCACGCTGCACGAGGGCCGCAACCACATCGTCCGCCGTACGATGGAGGCCGTCGGACACCCCGTGCGCAAGCTCTCCCGGACCGGGATCGGCCCGGTACGGCTGGGTAACCTCAAGAGCGGAGACCTGCGGGACCTGACCCGCGACGAGCTCGGCGGCTTGTTGGACCTGGTCAACGAGCTCGAGAAGTAATACTGGCGGGACGCGTACGGGCGGGGCGACCAACGAGGGAGGTGCGGTGGACCGGCGGATCTACGGGCTCGAGACCGAGTACGGCGTCGCCTGCACCTCCGGCGGTGCCCGCCGGCTGACCCCCGACGAGGTCGCGCGCTACCTGTTCCGCCGCGTCGTCACGTGGGGCCGCAGCAGCAACGTCTTTCTCCGCAACGGCTCCCGGATCTACCTCGACGTCGGGTCGCACCCCGAGTACGCCACCGCCGAGTGCGACGACCTGGTGCAGCTGGTCAACCACGACCGGGCCGGCGAGCGGATCCTCGAGGACCTGATCGTGGACGCCGAGCAGCGGCTGGCGTCGGAGGGCATCACCGGCGACATCTACCTCTTCAAGAACAACACCGACAGCCACGGCAACTCCTACGGCTGCCACGAGAACTACCTGATCTCCCGGGTCGGGGACTTCTCGAAGATCACCGACGTCCTGGTGCCGTTCCTGGTCTCCCGGCAGCTGATCTGTGGCGCGGGCAAGGTCCTGCACACCGCTCGCGGCGCCGAGTACAGCGTCAGCCAGCGGGCCGAGCACATCTGGGAGAGCGTCTCCTCGGCCACCACCCGCAGCCGGCCGATCATCAACACCCGCGACGAGCCGCACGCCGACCCCGAGCGCTACCGCCGGCTGCACGTGATCGTCGGCGACTCGAACATGAGCGAGACCACCACCCTGCTCAAGGTCGGTTCGGCCGAGCTGGTGCTGCGGCTGATCGAGGCCGGCGTGCCGATGCGGGACTTCGCCCTGGAGAACCCCATCCGGGCCATCCGCGACATGAGCCGGGACCGCACCGGCCAGGTGCAGGTGTCGCTCGCCAACGGCCGGCGGATCTCGGCGCTGGAGCTGCAGACGGAGTACTACGGCCGGGTGGCTGAGTTCGTCGAGCGCGGCAACCTGAACACGCCGGTGATCGACCGGGTGCTGGACCTGTGGGAGCGGACGCTGCGTGCGGTCGCCGAGGACAAGCTCGAGCTGATCGACACCGAGGTGGACTGGGCCATCAAGCTCAAGCTGCTCGACCAGTACGCCGCCAAGCACTCGCTCAGCTTCGCCGACCCGCGGATCGCCCAGCTGGACCTCGCCTACCACGACATCCGGCGCGGCCGCGGTCTCTTCTCGATCCTGGAGAGCCGGGGGCTGGCCGCCCGGGTCACCTCGGAGCCGGCGATCTTCCGGGCCAAGTCGGTGCCGCCGCAGACCACCCGGGCCAAGCTCCGCGGCGACTTCATTCGCGCCGCCCAGGAGGGCCGCAACGACTACACCGTCGACTGGGTCCACCTGAAGCTGAACGACCAGGCGCAGCGGACGGTGCTCTGCAAGGACCCGTTTGTGTCCAACGACGAGCGCGTCGACCGGTTGATCGCCTCGATGCGCCGACCGCCCGTCTGAGGCCCGGCTGCTCGGGCACAAGGTTTTGCTGACTGGGCCAGGTAGGGTGCTCCGGTGCGTCTGAACCCCCTCAAGTCCCTGGTCGTCGTCGGCCTGAGCGCCTCGGTCCTGCTGCTGGGAGCCTGCGGCGACAGCAAGGACTCCGCCTCCGACCCGAGCACGGCCGCCCCGAGCGCCTCGACCACTCCCTCGGCGAGCGCGACCCCGACCGCCGCCAAGATCAAGGCGTCCGACAACTTCGACGCGGTCACCGCCACCGGCGCGTTCGCGAAGAGCCCGAAGGTCAAGGTGAAGTCGCCCTGGGCCATCGACAAGACGCGGACCAAGGTGCTGAGCCCCTCCGACGGCCAGGTGGTCAAGGCCGGCCAGACCGTCGAGGTCAACTACTACGGGGTCGACGGGCGGACGGGCAAGAAGTTCGACGAGTCGTTCAGCACCGGCAAGGCGGTCGCGTTCTCCCTCGACCAGGTCGTGCCCGGCTTCAGCAAGGGCCTCACGGGCCAGCGCAAGGGCAGCCGCGTGCTGATCGCGATGCCCGGTGCCGACGGCTACGACTCCTCGGGCGGCAACGCCGAGGCGGGCATCAACGTCGGTGACACCCTCATCTTCGTCGTCGACCTCGTCGACGTGCAGCTGAACGCCCCCGCCGGCGACACGGTCAAGCCGAAGGCCGGTCTGCCCACGGTGACGGCGGCCGGCGACAAGGTGAGCATCGCGGTCCCGAAGACCGACCCGCCGACCAAGCTGGTCGTGCAGCCGCTGATCAAGGGCAAGGGCAGCAAGGTCGGGGCGTCCGACACGATCACGTTCGACTACCGCTGGCAGCAGTGGAGCGACGGCAAGCTGCTCGAGCAGTCCTATGGCGACAAGCCCGCCTCGTACCAGGTCTCCGGCCTGCTGCCCGGCATGCAGCAGGGCCTGGTCGGGCAAACCGTCGGCAGCCGCGTGCTGCTGGTCATCCCGCCGGCTCTCGGCTACCCCGACGGCAACGCCACCCCCAAGATCGCCAAGGGCGAGACCCTGGTGATGGTCGTCGACCTGCTCTTCACCCAGGCCGGCCAGTAGGCCTCGGTCCGGCCTCGTCGAGGAGCGTGGCCGCGTGCCGGCCGGCTGCGGCGGCGGCGAGGAAGTAGGCCGGGTCGCCGTCCAGGTCGCGGCCCATCGTCGACATCGGCAGCGGGGAGCCCCGCAGCGCCTCGTCGAGGCCGGTGAGTGGCACCCGGATCAGGCGGTGCCGCTCGCCCAGCCCGGCCAGTGCCGCTTCGACGGGGGCCGCGAGCGCGGCCACGGTGTCCAGCCCGGCGATGCCGGCGAGCGCCATCGCGCCGGCGAGGTCGGGGACGGCTAGGTCGGCCGGCCGCAGGGCCACCCGCCCGTACGCGGTGAGGCTGTGGTGGGAGAGCCCGCGGTGGCGGGGCCGCGGGTCGGCGGCGGAGATCCGGAGCGACCCGACCGGACGGCCGCCGAGGGTGGCCGTGGCGTTGACCGCCTCACCCACGCCGACGCCCGAGAAGCCCCAGCGGGTGCCCGTGCCGAGGTTGCCGGGTCCCTGGCTCAGCACCACGAGCTCGGCGTCCAGCGCGAGCCGCGCGGCAAGCAGGCCGGAGTGCACCGTGACCGCCTCGAGGTCACCACCGAACGCCTGGCCCACCGTGACCGTGCCGGCGAGCAGCCCGGCGTCACGCAGCGCCGCGACCGAGCGCGAGAAGGCCAGCGGCAGCGCACCCTGGTCGCTCATCACGTAGACCACGCGGGTACCCGGCCGGTCGTGCGCCACAGCCAGGAGTGTGGGGGTCAGCGCGGAGTGCAGGTCGGCGACCAGGACCGGCATCCCGGTCAGGTCGTCGGCGTCGGCCAGCAGCTCGTGGTGGGGTGAGCCCTGCTCGTCCGCGCCCGCGACCATGGCCTGCAGCGGCAGGTAGCGCGCCTTGACCAGATGTCCCGCCGGTTGGGGCGGTTGGCCGCGGACCGCACCTCGGGGGTCGAGGGCCGCGATGACCAGGGCGTAGCCGCCGGTCCCCAGGTCGCGCTCGAGAGCGGCGACGTTGAGCAGCACCCGGTCCCCGACCTCCGGCCGTGCCATCAGCGAGGTGTAGGCGAGCGCCCGAACGGTACCGCCGTCGTCATCGCGGTCCACGGTCAGCTCCACCGCACCTGGCCACTCCCGACGGATCGCGGTGACCTCGCCGTCCGCCCAGATGATCACTACCAGGACTCGCTGAACAGGATCTGCCCGTCCGGAGCGGTGGGCGGCTGGTCGTGGTCCAGCATGAGGGCCTCCAACGGCGGCTCGCCAGGAGCGCGTCGCAGGTACGTCCGGTGACCGCTGACCATCCCGACGCCCGGCAGCTCGAACCAGGGCTCACCGTGCTCGTGGACGAGGGCGTAGAGCGCCTGCCCGACGTGCCCCTCGCCGATGGCGGCCAGCGCGTCGGCCTCGGACTCCGACGGGTCCATCCGTCGGTGCGCCGCGCGGGCCGCCCGCACGAGGGCTGCGGCGTCGGTGATGTCGAGGTCCCAGCGGCTCAACACGCTCACCGGGAGCGACGCGTCTGCTCCGTCGGGCTCGACCTCGTCATCGGCGTCCACCTCCTCGTCCTCGAGGTGCTCGATGGCCACCGGAAAGCTTCCCGTGTGCTCGAAGACCGCGTCGTCCCAGTCCGCGGCGACCTCGCGGATGTCGTCGTTGAGCGCAAACAGAGCGGGCAGGCTGCTGGTCCCGCCGTCCATCTCGAGCAGGGCCGCCGTGTGCCGTTCGAGGGCCGCGGTCAGGGCTGCGGCGCTGGTCCGCAGCCGCTCCCGGCTCTCGGCGGAGAACTGCTCCGGGCCCTCGATCTCGTCGTCGGTCACGGACCGAGCCTAGGGGCCATCCGTCAGCGGAGTCCGCGTCGACCCGGCTGGTAACCTGGCGCCGCCCGAGACCCCTGCACGGGTGAGGAGTAGGCACCGATGGCACCGCGCAAGACCGAGCGCATCCTCAACCTGACGATCTGCCTGCTGGTCTCTAGCCGCTACCTCTCCAAGAGCCGCATCCGCGAGGCCGTCGAGGGCTACCACGGGCTGAGCGACGCCGCCTTCGAGCGCACCTTCGAGCGGGACAAGGACGAGCTGCGGGCCCTCGGGGTGCCGATCGAGGTGGGCAGCTTCGACCCGCTGTTCGAGGACGAGGCCGGCTACCGCATCCTGCCCGGTGAGTTCGAGCTGCCGCCGATCGACCTGGACGCCGAGGAGGCGTCGGTGGTCGGTGTCGCCGCCCGCGTCTGGCAGCACGCCAGCATGGCCGAGTCCACCGGCAGCGCACTGGCCAAGCTGCGGGCGGCGGGCATCGAGCCGGACGCGTCCCAGCTCGCCGCGTTGGAGCCCTCCGTCCAGGCCAGCGAGCCGGGCTTCGAGCCGCTCTGGAACGCCGTGCTGGAACGGGTCCGGGTCAGCTTCACCTACCGCGACGGCAGCCGCCGGACCCTCGAGCCGTGGGGGATGACGGCGTCCAAGGGTCGCTGGTACGTGATCGGACGCGACGTCGACCGCGACGCCACCCGAATGTTCAAGCTCTCCCGGATCGCGGACGTGCCGCGCCGGGACTCCCGGCCCGGGGCCTACGCCGTACCCGAGAAGCTGGACCTGCGCGCGCTGGCCCGCTCGTTGTCCCCGCGGGACCCCACCGAGCGCACCGTGCTGGCCATCCGGACCGGTCGGGCCCCGACCTTGCGCCGCCGCGGCGCTCCGGCCGGCTCCGAGCTGCCGCTGCCCGCCGGCTTCGACGTGGTCACCGTGGGCTTCAGCGACCTCTACTCCGCGGCCGAGGAGATCACCCGGCACGCCGCCGACGTCGTCGTGCTCGAGCCCGTCGAGCTACGCGAGCTGGTGCTCCGCGGGCTGACCGCGGTGGCCGGCACCGCCGCGCCCACTCCCGAGAGGCTCCACCCATGACCGTGTCCGAGGGTCGCGCTCCGCGCTCCG